>JBJKPR010000044.1:0-89226 GCA_046706185.1 Candidatus Sysuiplasmataceae archaeon | reverse complement strand
GACCAAATCTGGTATAAAAGGGAAACAGTTCCGATAATCGTATTCAGTCATGGGAGCATGTCCCGGAGCGCCAAGCACCCATACCTGTCAGCACTAAGCGGCTGCAGGACTGTTGTTATAGCACTGCAGGCTCACCAGCCGGAACAGGATATGGGCCCGAAGAGATTTGGACTCTTGACCTCCCGGTTATCAGCCGGGCGCTCCAGCCTGGCTAAGCTACGGGCCCTCAAAACCGAAAAGTCGGCACTAATTAAAACCTTTGGCAGAACGGCACGCGCAGTCTGTCTGTGTGACGATATCTTGCCAGGATACGCACGCAGAGTCGGAGCAATTCATTCAGGCATGGTGGTCAATGCGGTATATTTTAAACATGACTGCGGATACTGTCCACATGCGGTTTCCACCTCTGCCAAGGGGCAAGAGCCAGGATGAAGTTCGTGAGCGAAGGGAGATACTGGAACGAGCGACCGGCATGAAGTTGAGCCACATCACTGACTATTCATTCAACGCAGGTATCGCATCAAAGAATATCGAGAATTTCATAGGCGTGGCACAGGTCCCGATGGGTGTGGTTGGGCCGCTGACAGTCAGGGGCAGACATGCAAAGGGGCAGTTCTATGTTCCCATGTCAACGACTGAGGGAGCACTTCTCGCCACTGTGAACCGGGGCTGCTCGGTCATAACCGAGGCGGGCGGCGCTGTGTGCAGAATTATGAAGGATGAGATGACAAGGGCGCCGGTTTTGCGCGTCAGCGGGATAGAGCATGGCATCAAGGTCGCTGAGTGGATAGGGAAGAACATTGACAGGCTCAAGGAGGAGACTGCAAGAACCACGAGCCACGGCAAGCTGAAGTCAGCCGTTCCCTTCCTGACAGGAAGGAACCTGTTTGTTAGGTTCAGCTTCGAAACTGGGGATGCGATGGGAATGAACATGGCAACCATCGCATCCCAGCAGATGTGTGAGCTGATTGAGAAAAGGACAGGCGCAAAGACGGTGTCCGTCTCCGGAAACATGTGTACAGACAAAAAAGCAGCTGCAATCAACTACCTGCAGGGGAGGGGGAAAAGCGTCCTTGCCGAAGTTACTGTCCCTGAAAAGACGGTTGAGGAAAGACTCCATTCAACCACAGCAGAGGTTGTCGAAACTGCCACGAGGAAAAACCTGGTCGGCAGCGCAATGTCGCTCTCGATGGGGTTCAATTCCCACTTCGCCAACATGGCCGCGGCGCTCTTCATCGCCACCGGGCAGGACGCAGCGCAGGTGGTAGAGGCAAGCATGGGAATATCGACAGCGGAATCAGGCGACGGCGGCCTGTACTTCTCGGTTAGCGTGCCTGCACTCGAGGTGGGAACGGTTGGAGGGGGGACGGCTCTTCCGACGCAGCATGAGGCGCTCGAGCTTATGGGGTGTTCGGGTCAGGGCAAAGCAGGCAAATTCGCTGAGATAGCAGCAGCTCTTTTCCTGGCAGGCGAACTGTCGACCCTTGCAGCGCAGGCGAAGGGGGAACTTGCCTCCGCGCACCGAAGGCTTGCAAGATGAGCGGGTGATTTGCTGCTCATACGGAACGCAGAGCTCATCCAGGAGGCAGTTCCGAAGCTTGATATGGGCTGGCTTGACAGCTGCCTGGAAGGAAGCCTGCGCTTCGTCTCTCCGCTGCAGAGCCTTCAGAGGTACTTCAGGACAGCGGAGGGAAAGCGGCTTAAGAAGGAAATCAGCGGGCTCCGCTCCCAGATGCATGTACTTGGCGCAGGGAAGGCATCTTTCGAATTCGCTTCGTCGTTCGTCAGGCTTGTAGACACGGTCGACATGTGTGAGCTGAATGGCCCGCAGCAATACCGTGAAGGCCGTATCTGCATAAGGAAGAGCTCTCACCCGCTGCCGGACGAGTCGACAGTGAGCAACACCCTCAGGCTGGTTGAAAAAGCCGGGGATACCGGCGAAGGAGATGCGATCGTATTCCTGCTTACAGGCGGTGCTTCTTCCATGTTCGCAGTTCCTGGAGAGCATTCAAGTCTTTCTGAAAAACGGGAGATATGCGGAGAACTCATGAGACGTGGAACCAGCATATCCGAGCTGAATTGTGTCAGAAGACACATTTCTGCTGTAAAGGGCGGGAGATTTGCCGCTTCCCTCTTTCCGAGGGTGGTTCACACGTTCGCCATATCCGATGTTCCGACAGGCATGCGGGAGGACATTGGCTCCGGTCCTACATTGGCTGACAGGACAACATGCGCTGATGCGCTGAATGTGCTGAAGAAATACCGCGTCTCAGGAATGCTGTCTCCGGCAACCAGGAGGCTGCTTTCAGACGGGAAATTGGAATCAATCAAACCGGGCCGAAAGGAGATTTCACATTCATTTGTGCACGAAATTGCAGGCAACAGTGATGCAGTCGCCCGGTTTGTTGCAGAGAGCAGGAAGCACGGCGTTGCTGCGATTGCATCACGCTCCACACTTGAGGGCGACCCCGGGAAGGCCGCTATCGGACTTGTGCAGGAGGGCAGAGAGAGGCTTGGTGGAAAGGGCGCACTGGTTGCCGGAGGCGAAACATCGCTAAGAGTGCCATCAGGTTCCAGAGGAGGGAGATGCCAGCACTTCGTTCTTTCCGGCTCCAGGCACCTGAGAAACAATGAGGCACTGATTGCACTGGGCACCGACGGCAAGGACGGGAACAGCAACTATGCCGGTGCTGTCTGGCTTGGCTGCTCTTCCGGAACAGAAAGATATCTGGGTGAGTTCAGCAGCGAGGAATTCTTCAGAGAAGCAGGGACCGGGATAGTCACAGGCATGACGGGTACGAATGTGAGCGACCTTTACATATACTGCAGGACTGCCATGTGAACTGGAGGAGGGAAAGCCATTCTCAACCCTGCCGTGGAGCTGGAGACGGATGCAGTGAGGTCATCCACTGCATGCAATCTTGTGTAAAGCGAGCGTTTCGCCCAATATGCGATCCTCACTGTCCGGCAGTGGCATGCTTGTGCCCAGAGAAAAATGCGTCAAGCCTGCAGCAGGCCTCCTCAACATACGCCTTTTCTATCTCAAAACCTGTGAACGAAACCCCAAGCCTTGCGCATGCGAGCGCAGTTGCACCAATGCCCATGAAGGGATCCATTACCTTCGTGGCGCCCTTGATGCCGTGGATGAGGATGCACATCTCCGGGAGCCTTACAGGAAAGGTCGCTGGATGCGGCCTCTGAGACCTGCTCTTTATTGTCTCATACGGTATGAACCAGACGTTTCCCCGGTCCCTGATATCCCGCGCAGCCGACTTCCACCTTCCTATGTTGGACTTGTCCTTGTACGGCACGCCAACTGCAAGCTTGTCGAGCGCCTTCCTGCCGTCATGCGTGAAATGGAAAACATACTCCTGGCAGTCATTAATGAAACGATCGCTTACAATGGGCTTGAAATGGCCAGCTGTGACTGTTGAGCCCTTTCCGCCAGACGCAGTTCCATCTATGGAGATTGATTTCACCCAGTGTATAACATTCTGCAGTTTCATGCTTCGGGAGACAGCTTTTGCGACGTCCCACGGAATCCACGGATCTCCTGGTCTGCCGCCCAGGTTGAGGAAGAGCGAGCCGTCTTCCTTCAGTACATGCGAGGCGGCACTGCCGAAGTCCTCCATCCAGCTGAGGTATGCATCCCTGGGCATGCTGTCCATGTGCACGCCATACTTCTTTCCTATATTGTACGGTGGAGATGTAACCATCACATCCACGTCCGCGGATCTTGCCCCTTCCATCCCCTTTATGGAGTCGCCGAGGTGCAGGCTGATGCTCCCCCCACCTTCGATTTTGAAAACCCTGAAAGGCGCCCCTTCAGCCATTATGCCCCTCTATTGTGTGCCCGGTCGCGAGGGATGTTCTGAATGGATAATAGGATATTCATGGCAAACTGGTGGACCTGTAAATTAACAATATTTGTAAACCATTAACCTTAATAATTCAGAACGGATCTCGTGGCAATGATGCAGATGGCAGAAGGAAGGACAGTTCTGATCACCGGCGGAACATCGGGCATAGGCAATGCGCTCGTGCGCCGGTTCGTTGCCGGCCAGTGGAATGTTGTGACATGCGGAAGGAATGCAGGTGCGGTGAACAGCCTCCAGTCTGAGTTCGGGAGCAGCCACTTTCTCGGAATCGCCGCGGACCTGAGGCTGGAGAACAACGTGGCCGCAGTCATTGAGGGCTCGACAGGCAAATTCGGCAGATTGGATGCATGTGTGCTCAATGCTGGAACGCTCGGCCCCTCTCCCCTCCCTGCCGTGAAAGATACAATCCTGATGGACATGAGGAAGACATTTGAGACCAACCTCTTCGCCAATTTCAACGTCATGCAGAGGGCACTGGAAGTCATGAAATCGCCAGGTGTGATAGTCCACATAACGTCTGATGCTGCCGTACACCCCTACCCAGGATGGGGGATATACGGTTCGTCCAAGGCTGCGATGAAGCATCTGGTGGAAACGCTCGGAGCGGAGAGCGCAGGCACAGGCCTGAAGGCGCTGAACTACGACCCGGGCGATGTCGACACAGCGATGCACGCACTAGCTGTCCCTGACGCAGACAAGAGCACGCTGAGGAGGCCGGCAGAGGTAGCGGAGGAGCTCTTCGGCTTGATAACGGCGGAGCTGGGGTGACATGGTGTCCACCCCCCTTGGCGGTGCAAGACACAAGTACGATGTCTGGGATTCCCGCATGCCTCCTGAATTCTACGGGAGGAGCAGGGATGATGTAAACCTCCTGGCAGTCGACCGGTCCGCTGGCGTCTATTCCTCCACCCCCTTCAGGGAGCTGACCTGTTTCATCAGGCGGGGCGACCTTCTGGTGTTCAACAACAGCGCAATCGTCCCATCATCGTTGCCAGTGTATGATGCTGCAAGCGGCCTGAGCGGTTGGCTCAATGTGGGAACATCAAGGGAGAACGGAATGATCATTGTGGAGGCAAGACCAAAAAGGTTCAATGCAACGCTGCAAAATTCAGGCGGGGGTCTGACAGTGCTAGGCGATGGAAGCCGCATCCGTCTTGTCAGGAGGAATGAGCAGTTCAACAGGTTCTTCTGGGCAACAGCTGGTGGTGAAGACAAGCTGAGGAGCCTGCTGGACAGATTTGGTGCTCCTGTGAGCTATGACCATATTCCGTTCAAGCTGCCGATGAGTTATTACACAACCTTCTGCTCTGCCGTCCCGGGCTCCGCCGAATTTCCCTCGGCTTCCAGGCCGTTCAGCCCGGCACTTCTGCGTGCTCTTGAAGCAAAGGGCGCCTCGATGGCATATCTGACGCTCCACTGCAACCTCAGTCCGCTGGAACCCCATGAATTCAGCTCTTCTCCCTCCTTGCTTGAGGAATGGTACAACATGCCGGAGGAGACAGCCGCAGCTGTCGAAGGAACGAGAGAGAAGGGAGGGAGGGTGATTGCCGTCGGTACCTCTGTGGTCAGAGCGCTGGAGTCCTCGTACAGAGGGAAGGTAGTCCGCGGTGCTTCCAGAACAGATCTTTTCATAAGACCCGGTCACACGTTTGAGACGGTCGACGGCATCATTACAGGCCTCCATGATCCAGATAGCTCACATGTTGAGATGATATCTGCATTCATGGACGATTCGCTCCTCAGGTCGGCGTACGCAACCGCATCAGCACTCGGATACCAGTGGCATGAATTCGGCGACCTGTCCATCATCGTCTGAGGTGCATGCCTACTTGACGGCATTCCACTGCAATATGCATATATAATGTTCCCCCAATGGACGCATCTGATGCCTGTAATCGACCTGGTGTATGAGGAGCTCAGGCGCCTTTCCGGCCTGGAGCGGCCCGCAGACTGGTTCATTGACAACATACCGATGACTGGCGCCAGCTTCGAAGGCTCTGATGGGGACACACTCAGGTTTGAATTCTTTCCCAACAGGCCAGACCACTATTCGGTTGAAGGTGTGGCGAGAACGCTCAGGACACTCTATTCCTCTCCAGCCCGTATCACTGAATACAGTGCCCTTTCGCAGGGGTTTGAGGTGCACGTGGACCGGTCGGTGAAGAAGGTGAGACCTGTCATTGTCGGCGCCGTAATAACCGGCCTGGAGTTCAGCGACAGGATGCTGAAATCACTCATAGAACTGCAGGAGAAGCTTCATCTCACGGTGGGAAGGAAACGAAGGAAGGTTGCCATAGGCATACACGACGTGGACAGAATCGCTTTTCCGCTGAAGTACGCAGCATATCCCGGCTCCGGATACGCCTTTTCCCCGCTCGGGTTTTCGGAGGAGATGACGCTATCCCGCATTATTGAAGAGCATGAGAAAGGCAGGGAATTCGGCTGGATCGTCGGAGACGGTCCCTACCCCCTGATCACGGACTCAAACGGCAATGTGCTTTCAATGCCGCCGATCATAAACGGCAACATCACCCAGCTCACAGCAGGCACAAGGGATGTGTTTGTCGATGTTACGGGACTGAGTTTCTCTGCATGCAGCGGTGTGCTCAACATAATAAGCACCGCACTCGCAGACAGGGGAGGGCGCATCAATTCTGTCATGATCGTCGACGGTTCCGGACGGACAGAGACACCAGATCTTGAAAGGAGGCGGCTGCGCCTGAGCCTTCCTTCCATGAACGCGCTCCTCGGTGTTAATGTCAGTGGTGAAATGGCGATTGAACTCCTTTCCAGGATGGGGCATTCATGCACATTGCAGGGAAACAGGATAGATGCGCTCGTTCAGCCGTTCAGGATGGACGTGATGCATCCTGTCGACTTGATGGAGGACGCGGCAATCAGCTACGGCTTCGGCAACTTCGGTTCAACAGCGCCGCGGACGCAGACTGTGGGCAGTCTGGGCGAGATGACCAACCTGTCCGACCTCATGTCGGAACTGATGATCGGCTACGGTTATTCGCAGGTCATCACTTTCATGATATCAGGCCGTCAGGCCGAGTTCGGAAGGATGAGGACTGACGCCTCACCGTCGGTGGAACTGTTGAACCCCGTACTTGAGGAGAACAACATGCTGCGAACGTCACTGCTGCCCGGGATGCTTCTTCTCCTCGAGGCAAACAAGCACAACGAGCTCCCTCAGAAGATATTCGAGATTGGCGATGTCCACACCCCAGGACTGGGCAGGCATTTCGCAGCGATGAGCATTCATCCGAAGGCGACTTTCGCCGAATGCAGGTCCCTTGCAGATGCGCTCATCAGGGACATGAAGCTCGGTATGAGGATGGAGAGTTCAAGCGATCCGAGGTTCATAGAGGGAAGGCAGATGGCAATGCTGCTGGACGGCGAGCACGTGGGCATACTCGGTGAGCTGCATCCTGAAGTGATTACAAACTTTAATCTCTATAATCCCATTGTCGCACTCGAATTTGACATGCAGAAAGCATTCAGGCTGAGGTAGCTAAGCCCGGTTCAAGGCGCCGGCCTTGAGTTTGGTACAGGAAAGCCGGTGTCGCTCTGCGACTCGGGAGTTCAAATCTCCCCCTCAGCGCCATCCCCCTTTCAGAGTGGTGCGTGCGTCCTTCTCCCCGGTGTGCGAACACCGGGGCCATGGTTCAAATGCTCTTCTTCACACCCGGCTGGCCAGGTGCCTGTCTCGGGCAGTCTCCAGTTGTAGAGAGAGGGGTTGATTCTGGGGAGAAGAGCCGAAATCACTGCCTGTTCGGTGAGCTTTCTCCTGCTCACCTTTCCGTGCGAGAGGAAGCCAATCGCCCCCCCTTTTCTCCCCACTTCGCTGATGCCGCTCAGCTCTGACATCACCTCGCCTACCGTCCTTCCCTTTGCCACCTCTTCCAGCACCGAAGTGGGATAGGTGAAGCCCATTCCGTGTCCGCTTGTGACCCTTCCACCCCGGTCTATTATCACACAGTACTGGACATCGTAGACCGAGTGCAGCTCCTCTGCCGAAAAAAGGCCCGCCTCGATTCCAATGCCCAGGTCGTTATTCTTGAGCGCCTCCCTTGCCCTGGACACCGCACCCCTTATTGTTTCAGCGTTGAACGGCTGCTCCGGTACTCCTGATGCAGGCTCATAAGTCCTGAACACTGCCTGTCCCGTCTGCCTGGTGTAGAGCCTGAAAGCATCCCTCACCGCTCCCACCTTCACCCCGTTCTTCGATCCTATTCCGACAACGAGAGGATGCTTCAGCCTGCCCTTCCTGTCACACTCTCCGGCGATCACGCGCGTTGAGCTGAGCGGGATGCCGTTGAACGACCTTATGAGTGGCACCACGTAGGATATCAGCGGACGAAATCCACTCTCCTGCCTTATCCTGTTTATCTCAACGACCCTGAAGGCAGTGGCCTCCGAGACAACGATCCCCTTCAGTTCGCCCAGCCTCGTGGAATAGCCGTACGGATCGTCAAGTTCCGATATCTCGAAGTTCCTTCCCAGTGCAGAACAGGCGCGGGTGAGGGCCGCTGCCCTTGCTTTGTACGGGCGAACGTGCTTCCTCCCCGCAGAAGCCATACCGTCAGATGTCAGGCCTATGTAAACCTTTGAGCCGATCGCAAAAGCCAGCCTGAGCATCGACATGTGTCCCTCGTGCAGCCTGTTGAATGTGCCTCCAAGGCATACTCCGGACTTCATCTGAAGTACCCCAGGTATATGAGGGCGGCGAGTAGAAGAATGACCATGAGCAGGTAGTAGGTGTACAGCTGATTTCTCCTTCTCCTGAGCTTCGCTCTGCTTGCAGATTCGCACTGGTTGGAGCAGTAAGTCTGGTCAAGTGAGATGGGCTTACCGCACTCCTTGCAGTGCCTGTGCGGCGGTATTCTGTCCGGCATGCGATCTACTTCCTGTGAGCGCTTTCTGCCGGATAGCCACTGGGCGGCAGGAGCGGCCCTGTTCCGGCAGACGTGGATATTAAACGGGACAAGTTATTTCTAATGTTCGCATATGTGAAAGCATGGCTTTCAACGGTCGCTCGCGAAAAGTCGTGGACATCAAGCTGGAAGAGTGCAAGGATCTGTGGGAGCTCACGGAGCAGATGTACGCCTCAGGAGGCTTCACGGCCAAGAAGCTCGGAGAAGCGGTCCGCATCATGGAGAAGATGGTGAGTGAGCAGGCATACATCTTTCTCTCCTTTCCTGCAGACATAATTTCCACAGGCGCCAGGGGCATAATCAGGGATCTGGTAAGGAGGAAGATAGTATCTGCCATAATCACCACCTGCGGCACACTCGACCACGACCTTGCTCGGAGCTGGAAGCCGTACTATCACGGCGATTTTCTTCTTGACGATGCCTCTCTGAGGAAGAAGAGGATAAACAGGCTGGGAAACATACTCATCCCAGATACAAGCTACGGAACCATACTTGAGAGCAAGATGAGGCCCTTCCTGAAAAAGCTGTACGATGAGGGAAGCAGGAGGCTCGCCACATTCGAGCTTACAGACAGGCTTGGTGAATACGTGAACAACGAGGAAAGCCTGCTCTACTGGGCGCACAAGAACTCAATTCCCGTTTTTGTTCCGGGCATCACGGACGGCTCGGTTGGCTCTCAGCTGTGGATGTTCTGGCAGGAGCACAAGGATTTCCAGGTCGACATGCTGAAGGATGAGCACATGCTGTCTGACATCGTGTTTTCAGCCAAGAAGACAGGTGCACTGATGATAGGCGGGGGGATTTCAAAGCACCATACTATTTGGTGGAACCAGTTCAGGGGAGGGCTTGACTATGTTGTCTATCTCACGACAGCGCAGGAGTATGACGGAAGCCTTTCCGGCGCACCGGTCAGGGAGGCCATTTCATGGGGGAAAGTCAAGTCGGGGGCCAGGCACATAACAGTCGAGGGTGATGCGACTATCACGCTGCCTATACTTGTGGGCTCATTGTTCACGAAGCTCGGCAGGTGATGGCACGATCGGTGATGAAAGCTTCCGCATGGCAGAATCAGATTTCTTCGACCGTGTTTCAGGCGCCGTCGGCGTGGAGGAGCTTGCCTCCAGGACGGTGGAGCTGCTTCACGAGCTCTTCCCTCATTACAGCTGGACCGGAATCTACTGGCTAAGAAACGGAATGCTAGAGCTCGGGCCCTGGAAGGGGCCTGAGGCGACTGAACACACAAGAATACCTGTGGGGCAGGGTGTGTGCGGGTCGGCCGCATCCAGCGGCACGATAGAGAATGTGCCCGATGTGAGCAGGGACGGCAGATACCTTGCTTGCTTCCTTCGAACAAAGTCGGAAATAGTCGTCCCCATATTCTCGTCCGGAATCGTCGTAGGCGAAATAGACATAGACGGTGATGAGATAGCTGCGTTCGGAAGAAGGGACGAATTGTTCCTGAAAAGGGTGGCTGCCCTGTTTGAAGGGAGTCCGGATGGCAAATACCGAAGTCAGAAGGAGTTCCAGACGGACAAGCCGCCCCGGTGAAGGGAGCATGGGCAGTTGAGGATAGCACAGCTCACACCTTATTATGCTCCGCACCACGGCGGTGTGGAAAGCTTTGTGCGTGATATCTCGCTCGAACTGTCGAGAAGGGGGCACGATGTTACTGTGGTCACATCAAGGTACGACAGGTCGCTGCCACAGAGCGAGGACGTGGACGGGCTGCATATTCTCAGGGTCCCGGTGATCGCAACACTGCTCAGAACACCCGTTCCAAGGGGGCTCAACCGAGTGCTGGCGGGCATGGATTTTGATATAATCCACTCTCACACACCGCCCCCGAGCTTTGCATACGTGCCTTCGAGGAAGCTTAAGAAACAGGGGATCCCGACAGTCGTCACCTACCATTGCGATTCTGACATACCATCGAGGCTGATCTCCCCCTTTGTGAAGCTTGTGGACAGGTTCGTCACACGCACCATAATACGTAGTGCCACAAAGGTGCTTGTGACCACCAAGACCTACTCATCGACATCATCCAATGTCTGGACAATCACTCCCGAGATAGTTCCTGTCAGCGCGGACACAGGGCGTTTCTATCCAGACGGATCGGACAGGGCGAAGATGAGGAAGAAATTCAGCCTTGAAGGAAAGAGGGCAATACTCTTCGTCGGGAGGCTTGTCAGGCACAAGGGGGTTCAGTTCCTGATAGATGCAATGAGGTACCTGGACGATGACTGCGTCCTGCTCATCGTTGGCGACGGCGAGTACGCAGGCAGGCTCAGGAGGATCATCCGGGTGCGCGGGCTCAGCGGAAGGGTCTTCATGCTCGGAGATGTCCCGGATGCAGTTCTCCCCTCGATCTACAGGGCGGCAGACATTGTTGTCGTGCCGTCCACGTCGAGGCTGGAGGCATTCAGCATTGCTGCGATAGAGGCGATGGCAAGCGGCACACCTGTCCTCGTGAGCAACATACCGGGCGTCCGTGAGGTCATAGAGGACGGAATTCACGGGCTGAGGAGCGAACCGATGGATGCGCATGACATTGCAGCCAGGCTCAGGCAGCTTCTTTCAGACGAGGCCGGCAGGAGACGCATGGGCGAAAACGGGGTGAAAAGGGCGGAAGGATTCTCAAGCTCATCCGTGGCGGACACGATGCTCTCAATATACACCCGGCTGCTCTCAGGCAACAGTGAGGGCAATCTGTGATCCCCTCTTGTCGTAGGCCGTCCAGCTTGTCACATCGAAAGGGTATCCGACGATTATGTGCACCCTCCCCACCGAGCTGAAGAGCCTCAGGTCAGGGACGCTAGGCGTCCTGTTTCCCGAAGGATGTGAATGTACCGTGCCCACGGTGCTGAAATCACCGAGTATTCCGTGGTAATTGAAATTCGCCGAGTGGAAATTGCTTTTTGTGCCTGGTATGATCGTCAGCTCGTAAATCGTGTCACCGCTCGCCCTCAGGCCTGCCGCAAACTCGTTTGGAATGGAAGATTTGGATGCCTCCATTACTGCTTCCAGCACCTGGAGCCTGATGCACCTTATCTCAATACCGGCACGCCCCCCGACACGCCTTCTGCTGAAAACAGGCATCTGGTTCACCCTGTCAGCTTGGAATGTATTCTCCTGTAGAAATCGAAGTCGAACCTTACGAACCGGGCCCTTGTCTCAGAAGATGAAAACTCCAGTTTCTCGCTTCCTGTCAGCCCGATTTCAACCTGTCCGTCGATGACAAGCATGCATGCCCTCTCACCGACTACCTTCACCCTTACCTGCGAATCAGGGCCGCAGACTATTGGTCTAGATGAAATGCCGTATGGTGCGAGGGGAGAGACAACGATAACAGATGCGGTGGGGTCTACAATAGGACCGCCGGCTGAGAGGGAATAGGAGGTTGAACCCGTCGGCGTCGAAACGATTATGCCGTCGGAGCGGACGAGGCCGACCCTGTTCCTGCTTATGGATATGTCGAAGTGCCTTACCTTCCCGATGGATGAGCTGTGGACGACAGCCTCGTTAACCGCATCCTGGACACGCCTCCCTTCAACCGTGGTCGCTATCTTCAGCTTCTCCTCTATCCTGAACCTGCCTGTCCTCAGTCTCCTGAAAACATCCTGAAGGCTGTCCTTTCTCGACTCCGTCAGGAAGCCGACGTTGCCCGAATTGATACCGAGGAGGGGAAGGCCCGTCTCCATGAACGTCTTCAGCATCGTGCCGTCTCCCCCTATAACAATGAGCACATCCGCCTCCATTTCGCCGAGCGGGACCCCCTTCTTCCCCAGCTCCCGAGCAGTCCTCTCCTCGAAGCAGTCCCCCCTCCTGAGCAGCCTTGAGCACGATCTCGCTATTTTCAGCGAGCCTGGAAGCTCCATGTTTGCGTAAACGCCTATCCTCAAAGCGAGAGCCTCCGCATCGCCTTGTCACCAACAGCGATCACGCTCTTTCTGTCGGTCATGTCGAAGCGCATGTCCATGATGTTGCCTGTTATGTCATACACTTCTCCCCCCGCTTCCCTGAGCACGAGCGACGACGCCGCTATGTCGACAATCCGGAGCGCATGTGCTGTATCGACACTCCTCATGTAGAATACGTCAGCGCATCCTGAAGCGACAAGGCACATTTCGAGCGCTGCGGAGCCGTATGACCTCACCATCGAGCTTTTCCTCATTATGTCGTACGCGTTTGCTGAGGCATGAGCGCCCACGTAGACGAGGAATACGGATTTCTTCTCGTCAAGTCTCCTTGTCCTTATGGGTGCATCGTTGAGAGTCGCTCCCTTTCCCTTTTCGGCGTAGTAGGTGTCTCCCGTTATCAGGTTCATCACAAGACCGCTCTTCACCCCTGTCAGGCTTCTTGATCCGACTGCTAGCGACACGGAGAAAAAAGGGAGATTGTTAATCGCGTTCCTGCTTCCGTCGACGGGGTCCATCACAAGCGTATCGGGTGCGCCGTTGTCGACGTAGCTTGATTCCTCGCTCAATATGTTCAGCTTGAGGCCAAGCCTGTCCACCGCCTCGAGTGCCGCCTTCTCGGCAATCATGTCGACAGCATAGCTTGGAGCGCCGTCTACCCCGTGGCCCACTATCTCTCCTGCACTCTCCCGGCCGGCGACAGGAAGCACTGCGCTCCTGACGGCCGAAGCAATTTCGGTTAACTCCGCTTTCACATGAATGACATGTCAACCGGGCTTAAAGGCTTCTTCCCTGCCTGATGCGCGTGCAGAGCCCGCTTGCCTCATGCAAGGTCCAGGCGCATTTCAGTTGTGTCTGTGAAACCGAACTTCTCGTAAAGCGGCTTCCCGTACTCGGATGAATGCAGGACAATCCTCTCCACACCCCTCTCCCTGCAGAAATCGATCGACTTTTTCAGCAGAGCAGAGGCAACACCCATTCTCCTGAAGGCTGGCTCCGTGTACATAGCCATGAGATAACCTTCGGCGAACAGTGTCAGGCCCAGCTTTGGTTCCA
The DNA here is from genome assembly GCA_046706185.1 of Candidatus Sysuiplasmataceae archaeon. Taxonomy (GTDB): domain Archaea; phylum Thermoplasmatota; class Thermoplasmata; order Sysuiplasmatales; family Sysuiplasmataceae; genus JAJZXY01. The sequence goes on along the minus strand of JBJKPR010000044.1, from coordinate 75,438 downwards.
CGCTTCGTACCCACACGCAGCAGCTTCCTGCAATACTCTCGCCTGTCTTCGCGACGAACGCGTGGACATCGCCCTTCCCGAGACCTGCCATGAGCCATTCCCTGTACGACTGAAGGCGCGAACATATCTCCTCCTCGCTCCTGGAGCTCACCTCCTGCCAGAGCCTCTGTCTGTGCTGAATGAGCAGGTCCGCATCGGCTGGAGAGCCGCTGAAGACCACGATAGACTTGGGGGACATTCCCTCAATCACAGGCTGTCCGAAGTGCGGGGGATGTTAAATGTTTGTGTCCCGGGAGAAACTAACCTCATGCAGGCAAGCTAGATTATGGACAAGCTGCCTACCGGTCGACATGCGTGAACGGGACGTGCCGGGCCCTGCGCAGGAAGCGCTGCCCGCAAACACAGTGCTCTCAGAGAGCAGGATATATACGCTCAACAGCTCCCCCGGCTGGCGCCTCAAGGGGCAGCCCGTAATAACGATTGCCGGAAGGGAATACAGAAGCTGGAGCCCATTTACAAGCAAGCTTTCCGCTTACCTGATGTCCGGAGGAACGCTCAGGCCGCTCAACGGCACAAGTAGCGTTCTCTACCTTGGCGCGTCTTACGGAACGACCGTCAGTCATCTGGCGGACATACTGCCGGAGGCAACGATATACTGCGTTGAGGTCTCCAGAGGGCCGTTCATTGGTCTGCAGGATGTTGCCAGGACCCATAGAGGGATAGTGCCAATTCTCGAAGATGCATTCCATCCTGAGAGGTATTCGGCAATGGTAAGCGCACCCGAAGTGATCATCGAGGATGTGGCCCAGAAGAACCTCCTGGAGATACTCCTGCGCAACATACACGCTTTCCCGGCAGTCCGCCGTTTCTATCTGTCGGTTAAGGCGAGAAGCATAGACTCATCCTCTCAGCCAGGTGCCATATATGAGAAAACGATGAACGAGCTTGTCTCCAGCATGAAATGCAGTGTGTCGATGACCGACATTTCAAGGTTTGAGAGGGACCACGCGATCCTGTCAGGAATTCTGACGCGCCGCGTATGAAGATGAGCATGGTCCGCTGGAGTCTTCAAAGTTTTTTATATCCGGATCCCCTATCGGGTCTGTCTGCAGCTTTCTCTGCAGGGAGCGGTTGTAAGCGATGCTAGGAGCCAGTCCCAGCAGCATAGAACGAAAAATAAAAAGGCTGAACGCGATAAGGGCCGAATACGAAGATGATCTTCAGGATCTGAAGAAGAAGCTGAAGAATGATCTCATTACCAGGGAGAAGTACGAACGGCTGTCTGCGATTACAGAGTTGAAGGTGGAAAGGATTCTTTCACAGGTGAAGAAGCTCAGGGAGCGGAAGGATCGCTTCTGAAGGGACTGTACCGCCCGCCTGTCGGGCTCACCGCGCGGAGAAAGTGTTTAATTGTCAGGCTGCGATTTGAAAAGCATGGTTACAGCTCGAGGCGGGCCTTCAGGTGTTTTCATAATCCAGGATGCGCTTTCTGTCAAGCTCAACGTCCTGCGCGAATACGTCAGGGGAAAGGGAAGCATTGTCGTAGGGCTGTCGGCGGGCGTAGACAGCGCGCTTTTGGCAAAAGTTTCACACATGGAGCTTGGGGAACAGGCAGTTGCAGTGACTGCCGTCTCTCCCTCGCTTTCCCTCCACGACAGGACGCAGGCAGCTCAGAATGCCAAGGAGATAGGGGTGCGGCACGTCTTTCTCGAGACGAGGGAAATGGACAATGCCCGGTATACTGCGAACGACGCAATGCGCTGCTTCCACTGCAAGGCGGAGCTTGCAGCCGAGCTCTGGTCCTTTGCAGGCAGGGAGGGTATATCCTCGGTTGCTCTCGGTGTGAATGCATCCGACGGGGATGACTACAGGCCGGGCATAAGGGCGGCCGCCGAAAGCGGCATCTGCTTTCCGTTGAAGGAGTGCGGAATAACAAAGGATGAGGTGAGGGAGATGGCAAAGTCGCTCGGACTGAGTGCCCACGATCGCCCATCAAACTCGTGCCTCTCATCCAGGATACAGTATGGACAGAAGATAGACATGAGGGTGCTGCAGATGGTTGAACAGGCTGAGGAGATACTGCGCTCACTCGGGTTCAGGAACGTTCGGGTGAGGGTACACGGCAACATGGCGAGGATAGAGGTCGATGCCGATGCGCTTCACCTGCTGGTGGAGGAAAAAGCGAGGAAGGAAATAGTTGAGAGGTTCAGGGCAATCGGGTTCAGCTACGTTACCCTTGACCTCGAGGGCTTCAGGTCCGGCAGTATGAACCTGTCGCTCAGGAGCACCCCGTAGTGCTGCCGCAGTTCAGGCACTTGTAGCAGCTTCCGTTCCTGACAGTCACATGACCGCACACAGAGCAGAACGGCGCATCCTGGTCGAACATCAGGCTCCTGTCCATCACGTCGCCTGCGGCCGGCGTCTTCGGCTCTCTTGAGAACTCATCAAGCGACCTCGTTGCAGGGTGTATGAAGGATGGCCTGCCCGCTTCCTCGTGCCTGTTCTCGTCCACCGCTTTCTTGACCTGCACGAAGTCAGTCCTGCCGAGATACTCCATGCCGAGCACCCTGAATATGAAGTCGAGCACCGAGGTGCAGCTCCTTATGTTCGGGTGGTCTGTTATGCCCTGCGGCTCAAACCTCGTGAATGTGAACGAATTCACATATTTCTCAAGCGGGACGCCGTACTGAAGTCCGATAGAGACTGCAATCGCAAAACCGTTGAGAATGCTCCTGTAGGATGAGCCCTCCTTGTACATGTCTATGAATATCTCGCCAAGGTCCCCTGTCTCGTATTCGCCCGTTCTAAGGAACAGCTTGTGCCCGGAAATTGTCGACTCGAGAGTGAACCCCCCGCGCATCTTTGGAAGCTCCTGCTTCACACCGCGCGGCAGTTTTTCCGCCTCCTCCGCCGACGCAGCACCGGAACTCAGCGGCTGCGATGCCTTGGATCCGTCCCTGTATATTGCTATGGCCTTCAGTCCGAGCTTCCATGCATCAAGGTATACTTCCCCGACGTTTTCCCACGTAACATGAGAAGGGAGGTTCACTGTCTTCGATATCGCACCAGACATGAACGGCTGAACAGCTGCCATCATCTTCACATGTCCCATGGGCGCGATGTAGCGCGTCCCCTTTCCACTCCTGTTCGCGCAGTCGAATATCTGCACGTGTTCCCTCTTCACCTCTGGTACAAGCTCCATCGCCTGTATGCCGTTGACGAAATCCCTTGCAGCGTCTATCTGCTCCGAGTCGAACCCCATGTCAAGAAGGGCCTGTTCAGAAAGGTGGGGCGTCATTTCGTCAAGGGAGTGTGTCCTCTCCACGTATGCGACGGCAGCCTCGATCTGGTCCTCCGTCATTCCCCTGCCGCGCAGGCTCTCCTTGTTTATGAACGGGCACCCGTCAAGTGTTCCGTTTCCGACAAGCGTCCTGATTATCCTGTCAACCTTCTCGGCCCCGTAGCCCAGCCGCCCGAGTGCAATTTCGACGGACTTGTTCACGATCTTGAAATAACCGCCGCCGGCGAGCTTCTTCCACTTGACGATCGCAAAGTCAGGCTCAATGCCTGTTGTATCGCAGTCCATCAGGAGCCCTATTGTGCCTGTCGGAGCAACGTTGGACGCCTGAGCGTTCCTGTAACCGTACTTCTCTCCCAGCTTTATGCACTCGTTCCAGTCATCCATTGCAGCCTTGAGAAGCTGGCCATCAGCATACCTGCTGTCAACCTTGTAGAGCGAGTCCCTGTGCATCCTCATTACATTCAGCATCGGTTCCCTGTTTACCTCGAACGCTGCGAAAGGACCAAGGACAGAGGCTATTTCAGAGGATGTCCTGTAGCAGTGGCCCGTTATGACCGCGGCCACAGCCGAGGCGAACGCCCTCGATTCCTCGCTGTCGTATGGGTAGCCCAGAAGCATCACAGTCGTTCCAAGGTTCGCAAATCCAAGACCGAGCGTCCTGTAGGTGTGGCTGTTGGTCGCTATCGTCTTTGTGGGATACGATGCCAGGTCCACAATGATGTCCATGGCTGTCGTGAACACCCTTATCGTATGCCTGAACCCTTCAATATCGAACTTTCCGTTCTCATCTACGAACTTGACGAGATTGATGGATGCAAGGTTGCACGCCGTGTCGTCAAGAAACATGTACTCCGAGCAGGGATTGGAGGCGTTTATCCTGCCTGAATTAGGGCAGGTGTGCCACCTGTTAATCGTTGTGTCGAACTGCAGTCCAGGGTCAGCAGATGCCCAAGCGGCCTTGCTTATATCGTTCATGAGCTCACGGGCCCTGTAGGTATGTGCCACCTCGCCCGTTGTCCGGTAGACTGTATTCCATGTGCCGTCGTTCAGGTAGGCGTTCATGAAATTGTCCGTGACACGGACAGAGTTGTTGGAGTTCTGGCCTGAGACTGTAAGGTATGCCTCGCCGTTGAAGTCGGAAGGATATCCCTCCCTGATCAGGGCACGGACCTTCTCTTCCTCCCTGACCTTCCAGTTGATGAATTGCATGATCTCTGGATGGTCTATGTCGAGTATCACCATCTTGGCTGCGCGCCTTGTCGTGCCACCCGACTTTGTGGCTCCCGCACCGGCGTCAAGGACCTTGAGGAATGACATCAGGCCCGATGAAGTGCCTCCGCCCGAGAGCTTCTCGTCTGAAGCCCTTATCCTCGAGAAGTTCGTCCCCGTGCCTGAACCATATTTGAAAAGGCGTGCCTCGTTCTTGACGAGGTCGAAGATGGACATTAGGTCGTCGCCCACCGCCTGTATGAAGCAGGCGGAGCACTGCGGCCTGCTGTATGCGTCGACCGTGGCCCCGGCCTCCCCTGCCTTGAAATCCCATGCCCAGTTCCCGCCGCTTCCACCGATGCCGTACTGGTGGCTGAGGCCGACGTTGAACCAGACGGGTGAGTTGAATGCGGCGAGCTGGTGAACAAGCATATACGTCAGTTCGGACTCGAAGTTGACCGCGTCCTCGCCGGCAACGTAACCGTATGACTCGCCAGCAGCCCTTATTGTGTGCGCGACCCTGTAGACGAGCTGTCTTACGCTTCTCTCGGACCCGTCCTTCGGGATGCCTGCCTTTCTGAAGTACTTCGACGCTGCTATGTCTACAGCAAGCTGGCTCCAGTCATCAGGAGCTTCAATGTTCTCCATGCTGAATATCACCGTGCCGTCAGGTTCTGTGATCCTGGAACTGCGTGTCATCCACCTCACTGTCGAGAAAGGATCTTCGCCAGGCGCGGTGAACCGCCTATCGAATCTCATATTCCTTGTTCCAGCTTGCACCTCAGCAGCACGATCCATCATGTGCTCATCACCCTTACTGCCATCGCTCTCGGCATACATTTGCCTGTTGGGTTCGACATCAATTATCTTCTCGGTTTCCATTACTAGCACAGCCTCCCATCATTAATTTTTTCCCCGCTTTCCCGGAAAACGGTAATCTGTTTCTGACGTACCAATAATGATACAATCTATCCGATTCACTCCAGACTACAAAAGGGTCGCTCCGTATGGAGGGGCCCTGCACCCCACACTACTTGGTGAAACTTAGGTCATGGAGAGGTTCGTATATATTGGTATTTGAACTCATTCTGTATGGGTATTCTTATCATGACTTTATTCATCTAAGTTATCATATTTGTATTCAGATATGTATTCAGACAAATATTCAGTATGGAACTCAATGCATGGCAGCACTCGACCGAATCAGAATTTGAGCTTCTTGAACAACACCTCGGTCCCAAACTGTGCGCCGAACAGCTGCTGTGCACTGCCGCGGGCCACCGCGAGCTCTATGTTTCCATGTGACCCTTCCAGGACAACCGGGTTTCCAGGATGCACATCCGAGTAGGTCTTCCTGAACTCCACCACCTGTCTTATTTCACCTACCGAGACTGACACCCTGTCGCCCGTTTTGAAAAGCTTCAGGAACTCAGAAGCCTGAATGTTGGTTATCATGTTGCCGAAGCTGTCGGAGTAAACGCATATGCCCGAGAGGCCCATGGTGACCTTCCTCATTTCCCCGAAGTTCAGGTCATTGTAGCTTCTCACTGCAGGTCCTATTTTTTCAAACGCGCCGCCACCCGCGAGATAAGCGGCTGCCGGGGCAAAGACATCCCTCCCGTGGAATGTGTTGGAAACTGCCTCCTTCTGGATCTTGCCGACATTTATTTCCCTCGCCTCGGGCCTGCCGCACGACTTTGCTGCGGGCACAAGCACACCGTTGTCTGGACCGACGAAGAAGAACTTGCCGGACCTGATGGCTATAGGCTTTCTTGGCGTACCGACCCCGGGGTCAATTACCACGGTGTGTATTGTTCCCTCGGGAAAGAAAGGTATGACGCTCCTGAGTATGAATGCACCCGCGTGTATCGACTGGGGCGGAACGTCGTGAGTTATGTCCACGACCTCAGCATCTGTCCTTCCCAGAATGACACCTTTCATCGACCCTACATAACCGCCTGCAAAACCGAAATCGGTAAGAAGTGTTATTATTGGCCTCCTGACTCTGCCGCCGTTTTCACCAGCCATATCCACCGGGGATAAATATGAAAGCAATTATAATATGATTTGTTCCCAGCCGTCGGCACAGTGAAAGGGGGCGGACGCCCCTTGGCAATCAGCTGTCGGAGACAGCAATTGCCTCAATTTCCACCATAGCTCCCTTCGGCAGCGCTGCGACCTGGACGGTGGACCTGGCGGGCCTGCTCTCCCCGAACGCCCTCGCATATACGGCGTTTACCTTCTCGAAGTCTTGCATGTTTGCAAGGAATATCGTTGTCTTTGCCACATGATGAAGCGTCAGTCCGGCAGCAGCAAGAACATTCCCCAGGTTCCTGAGGCATGCCTCTGCCTGTACGGCTGCATCATCGGACACGAGCTTCCCGGTTGCGGTGTCAAGGCCAAGCTGCCCCGAGCAGAAAACAATATTGCCTGTCCTGATCGCCTGCGAGTACGGTCCGATGGCTGCCGGTGCGGCATCGCTCTTTATTGCTTCTAACAATTTCGAACACCCTGCCGGCAATAGCAGATGGAAGAGAAAACAGTTGTGCAGTGAAATGATTTGAGAAAAGTGTTTGGATGCGATGTGCCTGCTTCAGGCCCTGCTGTGGACAATTCTCTTGAAGAGGGTGACGAACCTGTTATGCCCGTGCCTTCTCCCGTTGAGCGCCTTGCTCTCCTCGATTGCCACCATGTTCAGGTAATCCTGGGCTGACCTTGCAGATACATTTGTTGAATATATTATGTCATATTGCAACATATTACATCACTTCGTTAGTTTATTTCCAATAATAACTGAATATTATTTACTATATAATCCTATTGAATGAATTCCAGATACTGAAAACAAGCGGATCATTTTGTTTGACAATGAAAAGCTTTAACCGAATAAATGCAGATGCATTGCTGAAATGGACGAAAAAGACATCTCGATTCTCGAACTGCTCCAGAAGGACGCTAGGATGCCGCTCAAGGAAATAGGGGAGAACGTGGGGCTGGCTGCGCCCACCGTCCACGAGCGGATACAGGCAATGCTAAGACAGAACGTGATATCCGGTTTCACGACGCTTGTGGACCCCAAGAAGGTCAACCTCGACATAACGGCGTTTATGATGCTCTACTTCAAGACAGGCGGCTCTCTTGGCGATCCAAAGGTCATAGAACTGATAAGCAGCATAGAGGACATCCAGGAATGCTTCCATCTGGCAGGAGATGAGGACCTGATCATAAAAATAAGGACAAAGAACATGACGACGCTTGAGGACATAATACTCAGGCTCTCGAAGTCAGGCCATTTCAGCAGAACCAAGACGATAATAGCTCTGTCAACGGTCAAGGATTCAGTCACGCTCAATCTCCGCCATTTTACGGAAAAAGCACCAAAGGAGAAACAGGAAAGGCGACAGACAGCAGTTGAAACGGGCGCCGTCTGAACTGCTGATCCCAGAGGGTCCTTTTCTGTCAGGTCCTGGGGAAGGTTGCCATGGAAGGGAGTGGAAAGCCAGTCTACCCGTATGAATTCGACCCGGAAAAAAGGGCGAGGTCGAAGGAACTCTCACGCACCTATTTCAGGCTGAACGTTGCCTCTACCCTGTCGGGTGCATTCCTGATACTTCTCATTCTCCTTACTGGTGCATCAGAACGCTACTCTCTCCTGCTGGGCATGCTTCCCTGGCCGTTTGCGGCGGCGATATACACATCAACGCTTATCACCGCCTTCTTCATCCTCGAGGCTTGTTTCTCGTACATGCGGCTCTCTCTCAGGAGGAAGTATGGTGTCTCGACACAGAGCAGAGGCCGCTGGCTCGAGGATCAGGCAAAGGGGTATCTTGCCACCGTTGCGCTCTCGACAGCAGCAGTCGAGTTTCTTTTCCTCGTGATAGACGTCGAACCTGGCCTGTGGTGGCTGATAATCGCGACTGCATTTATCGCCCTCGGCGTCTGCTATTCCACGCTCTTCCCTCTTCTGTTTGCGAGGTTCTTCTACAGGATACGTCCGCTGCCAGAGGGGGATGCGCTCGAGAGGGTCATGAAGCTGCTGTCAAAGCTGGGGCTGGAGAGGCTACAGGTCTTCACACTCAACGAAAGCACAAGGTCGCGGAGCGCTAACGCGTTCGTCACAGGGATAGGAAAGGGCAAGAAAGTGGTGCTGTTTGACAACCTGCTGAGCACCTTCGTCCCTCAAGAGGTTGATTCTATCGTGGCGCACGAGCTTGGCCACTACGTCAGGAAGGATACAAGTGTTTCAATGCTCATCGGCTTTGCCACGGCCTACGCTGCCTCGTTCATAATGTACCTCACCGCCGGGATGGTGCTCAGAGGAGGGCTGGTGCATTCGATCCTGGACCCCGGCCTGCTGCTCTGGTTTGTCCTGTCCGTAAGCGTGTTCGAATTCGCCCTCTCCCCGCTCATGAACCTGCTTTCAAGAAGGAGAGAGGCGAAGGCAGACTTGTTCTCACTGAACCTTACTTGTGACCCAGCTGCATTCATATCCGGTGAAAAGAGGCTGTGTGACATCAACATGATGGATGAGTCGGTGAGCAGGCTGAGGCGAATCTTCTTCGCCACACACCCGTCCACACTTGAGAGGATTGCAATGGGCGAGAACTGGAAGCCTCCGGCCGGGCAATAGCCAAGATTGAAATATTTAGAACGCCCCTTCAAAAAAGGGGAGACAACGAAAGAATTCGGAGTTCTTGTCAATGCCAAAGACAGTGGGCTTGCAGAGCTGACAGAAGTTCTCGGAAGCAACGGCGTGAACATAGTCACCCTCGCCATGAGTTCTGATGGAAATGACCGGCTGCATGTTCGCCTTATCACGTCCGACGAATCCACATGCAGGCAGCTGCTGAAACAGATGAAATTTCAGTTTGTTGAGGAGGAAATCCTCACAGTCACAATAGATGACAAACCGGGCTCACTTGCAAAGCTTCTGAAAAAACTGAAGCGATCGTCCATCGGCGTCAGGTCCGTCTACATAATAAACAGGAAGGGGGGAAAGGTCGAGTTTGTCGTGGGCGTGGACGATATAGAAGAAGGGAAGAAATTACTGTTCGGCAGGTTGGGCCTGGAGCACTGATCAGGCTGTGAACGACTGGCCGCAACTGCACGTTGTTTTTGCGTTCGGGTTGCTGAAAGTGAAACCCGAGCCCTGGAGGCTGTCCACGTAGTCGATCTCCGTCCCCTCCAGATATGTGGCACTCTCCCTGTCGACTATGACCTTCACTCCGTCCTTATCCATCTGGTAATCGTTCAGCACATCCAGCTTGCTGTCGAATGTGAGGCCATACTTGAAGCCACCGCAGCCTCCGCCCGCCACGTATACCCTGAGTGCAGGAGTTTTCTGCTCTGCAGGCATGAGTGCTTTGACCTTTGCCATCGCCCTGTCTGTGAATATGACATCGAACATCTTCGTAACCGATCCTGTCTGTCTTAAGTGCCACATTTAATATTTATATTTTGAGAACGAAACCCCGAAACGGGTATCGCATGAACTTCATCTCTCCCCCACGAGTAGCACCACTTTGCCGACCTGGTCCGCTGCCTCGAGGTAATCCTGCGCTTTTCCCGCTTCCCGAAGTGAGAAGACACGGTCAACTACAGGATCAAGCTTCCTGGTGAATACGAGGTTCATCACTGTTTCAAACTCAGCAGCATTCCCCATCGTCGATCCCACCACCTGCAGCTGCTTCCAGAAGATGAAGCTGAGGTCGGCGCTTACCGACCCGCCCGATGTCCTGCCGTAGTTCACCAGCCTGCCCCCCTTCCTCAACGAGCGCAGGCTGTCCTTCCACAGGGCAGAGCCTACGGAATCCACAACTATGTCAAACCCATCCAAGCGCTTGTCCTCCAGGTACCTCTTTGCCCATCCTTCCCCTTTTGTCACAACAACGTCGTCGGCCCCGATGCTTATCAGCCTGTCCACCTTTTTTTCGTCCCTTGTTGTTGCAACAACCCTGGAATCAAACAGTCTTGCTATCTGTATGGCTGCCGTCGACACACCGCCGCTCCCTCCAGTCACGAGCACAGAATCACCAAATCCGATTTGAGCCCTGCCGACGAGAGCATGCCATGCTGTGAGGTACACGAGTGGTGCGGCGGCAGCCTTCACCAGTGGGAACCCGGTGGGCGCGATCTTGATGTTCCTCGCAGGGACAGAAACAAATTCAGCGAAAGCACCAGAGCGGTGTTCGCCTATGATCTTGAAATCGGTGCAGAGTGGTTCTTCACCTCTCCTGCACGCAGGGCATCCGCCGCATCCGAACCCCGGGTTGACGACAACGCTGTCCCCGACCACAATGCCCCTTACGTCACTTCCGACCTCTTCAACAACTCCCGCTGCGTCACACCCGCCTATGTGTGGAAAGGCAACTTTTATTCCTGCCGAACCATCGCGGACTGTTATGTCCAGATGGTTGAGCGACGTTCCCTTCACCTTGACGAGCACATCGTTGTGGCCCACCGCGGGCAACTGAAGCTCTTCCATGCTTAGCACGTCTGAAGAGCCGTGGCGTCGGAAGGCGACAGCCCTCATTGTCCTGCCTCCTGTGTGCGCTTCCATGCGACCTGAATTGCCCCTTGCCGTACTTTGATATTGTGCAGGCAGTCATGCTAAATTTGATCAGAATTTATTACCGGAATCGAATTGCTGTTCAATGCTTGAACCAAAACGAGGATATAAAGTGGGCAAATTCTACCCCGGTGATGAACGGAGAGGAGTACCCCGGAAAATTCTCGACGGAATGGTTTGGGGAGGGCAAGATTTGGCTCTCTGCCGATTTCAGGACAGAGCTTCTCAACGACGCTATCGAGAAGGCAGGGAGCATAAACCAGCTTGGAAGGGTCCTCGGATACAGATCAAGGGTGCACCCTGGCTGGAGCGTCAGACAACTGCTCACGGGCGCACAGCCGTTCACGTACCAGCGCCTGATGACACTGTCCGAGTTCACGGGATGCCCGATGGACAGGATAATGAAGTATCAGGTTCCGAGGAGAAGGGCACTGAACCATCAGAATGTTATCACCAGGCCGGACCTTTGAGCCTTCGGGAAGCATCGCTACCGCTTGCTGCCGCCGAAATCAGCGCAAGTCAGCTGGGAAAACATATTAAAATCAGCAGCAATAGTATCAACGATACCGATGGCTGAGAATGTCAGGAATCTGATTATCATAGGCTCGGGACCCGCTGGACTGACTGCTGCGATATACGCCTCTAGAGCGCTCCTAAATCCGCTAGTGATAGCTGGAAGAACGCCTGGCGGCCAGCTCATGATAACGAGCGAAGTGGAAAACTTTCCAGGTTTTCCCGAAGGAGTTATGGGCCCTGACCTGATGGTCAAGATGAGGGAACAGGCAACCAAGTTTGGAACAGATTTTCTGGATGATGACGTCACTTCCGTCGACTTCGGAAGGAGACCTTTCGAACTCAAGGTGGGGGAGCGCACGCTCAAGGCAAAGACTGTAATAGTCGCAACTGGCGCAAGCGCACTCTGGCTCGGGATTGAATCTGAAAAGAGGTTCATGGGCAAAGGTGTCTCTGGCTGCGCAACATGCGATGGCGCTTTCTTCAGGAATATGCCCCTTGCGGTTATTGGCGGAGGCGATTCTGCGATGGAGGAGGCTCTTTTCCTGACGAGGTTCGCCTCGAGCATTACAGTCATTCACAGGAGGGATGAGCTGCGTGCGTCGAAGATTATGGCAAAGAAGGCAAGGGAAAACGGGAAGATTACGTTTGTCTGGGACTCAGTCGTCAAGGAGATAGTTGGCGACAAGACTGTCAGCGGTGTTCAGATCAGGAACGTCAAGACAGGAGAGGAGAGGACGCTTGACGTCAAAGGCGTGTTTGTAGCTATCGGCCACAGGCCTAACACAGAGATATTCAAGGGTCAGCTTCCGCTTGACGAGAAGGGATACATAAAGCTGAAGGAAGGGAGCAGGACAGAAGTTGAGGGGATATTCGCATCCGGCGACGTCCATGACCACAGGTACAGGCAGGCGATAACAGCCGCAGGTTGGGGATGCGTTTCAGCGATCGATGCCCAGAAGTATCTGGAGGAGCACCAGGAAGCCTGATGCGCTCACGTTGCTGACGGAAGGAGTATTGTCACAAAGTTGAATGTCTTCCCAACATGCTCCGTCACATGGATTGAAACGCTTCCGCCGTAACGCCTGCTCAGCATAATGACGGCCATGAGGTCCGCATTTCCCCTCAGCAGTGTGTCCATGTCGTCCGCGCTCGATATCGATTTCGGCATACTGCCTGCAGGCAACCCCTCGGGAGCAATGGTGACAATGACAGAGCTGTTGAGAGTCAGCCCCTCCTTGGCGCTGACATCGAACCTGCTGACTGAAGGGTTCATTCCGGCAACGAATGATGCAGCGTGCTCAAACAAGTCTGGAAGGTGCGCATCCGCCATGACAGTAATACCTGCCTGAACCTGGTCGGAAGAGATGGAGTTCCTTCCATCCTCGCTTCTGAACTTGGCAATCCCCTCCTTTGCGGATGCACCGAGGTCCTGAGGCTTGACAGTCATCTCCTCGACGCTTCCCTTGGCCAGCTGCGCGAGCTTTGAAAACGAGTTGATAAGGTTTCCAACTGTCTTCGACTGGCCCAGTATGTTGTCGATGATTTTCCTGTTGAGCGGTGTCGCCGACCCCTTCAGCAGCTCTGAAAAGGTGAGTATGGCCTGGTTCATGTCGCCTATGTCGTGCTCCATGATCTTGTTTATTGTCTCAAGGTACTGTGTGTATTCCTGCAGCCTCCTTTCGAGCGTGTCCCTCTCAAGTATCAGCCTGGACCCTTCATAAGCTGCAGCCACGGCATCGGGAAGGTGCTTGGTGTACCCCGGTTCCCTGACAACAATCTGGACCGTGCCCTTCCCGGCATAGCCCAGGTATCTCATCGGTTCGTCGGTGATTATTACAACCGGAAGGCTGCCGGATGACAGGAGCAGTTGCATCAGCTCCTTTTCGTTCTCCTGCACAAAAGGGAGCTCGAGGACTGCGACCGTCCCGAACCCGACTGAATGAAGGTTGAGTACGAAGGACAGCGGGGATGCAGCCGTGGCGCTCATGCCCTGCACGGAAGAAAGGCTCTCGATGTCGTGCCTGTACTTTGCCTCGTCCTCGGTTACGACCTGAACCGAAATCTGCATTCTGTTTGCAGAAACCATCTTCGTTGAGATTTTACTCCTTAGCTTATAATTGTTTCTTCCAGTGTGACGGGCATCACAACTCAGAAGGGGCCTGGCCATTCCGTGCCATCGCCTCGCAAGAGATAAATCCGCAGTCAGGATAAACCGGCCAATGAAGCGAAGAATACTGATGCACATGGGGCCCTCAGTGGGAAACTACAGGGTCATGCTCGCGGGCGTGATGGAGAATGTCGGCTTTGCCTCTGCCGAGTTTATTTCCGCGATGAAGGAGTGCCTGGAGGGTCTGCTTGAGTTGACAGGGGCCTCCGGCGATTATATGCCGTTCGCCATTCCTGGCAGCGGGACAGCTGCAATGGAAAGTGTTGTCACATTCCTCCACAAGGGGGACAGGGTCCTTGTGATGAGCAACGGTGTATTCGGGGATCGATGGTCGCGAATACTGGAAAGGTATCCTCTGAAGGTCGATTATCTTTCCGCCGGCGCAGGAAAGACAGTCACCCCGGATGACGCTGCCCGGCAGGCCGCCGGAAACAGGTACAGGCTTGCTGTAATGACGCATGTCGAGACAAGCACAGGAGTCAGAGCACCTGTCAGCGAACTCATAGCAGCCGTGAGGCAGAACTCGGACATCGTGGCGGTGGATGGAGTCGCGAGCGTGGGAGGGGAGGCTGTGGAGGCTAGTAAGTGGGATGCCGACATAGTCCTGACGGCGAGTCAGAAGGCAATCGGCGCCCCTCCAGGCCTCGGCCTGCTTGTCGCAAGGAGGGGGCTGCTGGGTCCGGCCGGAGGAGAGCGCATATGCAGCTACTTTCTCGACCTGAACAACTGGGCACCAGTGATGGAGGGGATGACCGGGCTCAAGGGCGGGTACTTTGCAACTCCTCCCATTTCAACCATATTCTCGCTCAGGGAGGCTATAAGGATGGCGAAGGAAGAGGGGCTCGAGGCACGCTTCAGCAGGCATTCGGAGGCAGCCAGGTCGCTCAGGGAGGCTGCGGAGGGACTTGGCCTCGCAGTGGTCGCAGGGGAAGGGCTCAGGAGCAGCACGGTCACCGGTTTGAAGGTTAGTGGCGTCGATGCCGATGAGTTTGTCAGGAGGTGCGCCGTGAAGGGGGTTGAATTCGCTACCGGCGTTCATCCTGAGCTCAGGGGAAGGTACTTCAGGGTCGGTCACATGGGCTGGGTCAATCAAAACGACATTGCTGCAGCTGTTGACGTAATCAGGAGCACGCTGGGCGAGATGAAGGGAATGCCCCAGGAGGCAAAGAGGTAAATGGAAGGGAGGGGGATACTGTAAAGATGTCAGGCTGGCACGCAGCGATCAATGGCCGATGGCTACTGATGCGCCAGGTCAGACTGGCTATCGTGGTCCTATGCCTCACAATGATGGACTGAAGGGTATACTGTTCGACTACGGCGGAACGCTTGTGGCGGGAGAGAGCCCGGCCGAAATTTTCACAAACAACCTGGCAAGGCTTGGCCTCAGGATAAGTGAGGAGGAGTCGAACAGGCTCGAGCGCCTGGTGCGGCTGTACTGGAAGGAGCATTACTCCTCGATGCCCAGAGGAAGAAGGTGGGACAGGGAAATCGAGGCGGAATGCAACAGGTATGCCCTCTCGACGATCTCGGGCATAAGCAGACCGGGCGAGGTGGCTGAGGAGATTGGAAGACGATGGGACGACTTCTCCGACCTCAGGACCTTCGACGACGTGGTGGAAGCACTCGATGTCCTGCATTCAAGCGGCTACAGGATGGGGGTCGTGAGCCAGACACTACAGACTTCGGAGGAACTGGCCGCCAAACTGGAACATTTTGGCATCAGGCACCATTTCACCTGCGTCGTCACTTCAGAGAGCACCGGCTTTGATAAACCAGACCCGAAGCTTTTCAGGTTCGCCAGCAACGCGATAGGCATCGAGGCTCAGCGTCTGTGCCATGTGGGCGATGCTTACGAGTACGATGTGCTCGGCGCAAGGAACGCCAGCATGGTCCCGTTGCTCATCGACAGGAACGGAAGGAGTACGCACGCAGATGTCCTGACGCTTTCATCGCTCCTTCAGCTTCCAGGCGTTATAACTTCCTGGAACATGCGCACCTGAAACATGGAACATGCGACGCGGCAGAAAGGAAAGTTGCTCCTGTCGTATGATGTGTCCGATGATTCCATGTGACATGCTCTGAAGATGATTGCAGCCGCCAGTCAGGCAACATTTTATAGGCAGCATTCAGCTTAACATGCATGCCGAGCTACGCGACACTGGATGAACTTGTGCGGAGGCTGAATGCTTCCGCAGACCTGAAACAGCAGCTGAAGGGTGAGAAGAGACTTGTGCAGTTCCTTATCGATGGCGACAGTTTCTTCCTGCAGATCAATGAGGACGGGAGCGCCGAGCTCAGGCAGGGAACAGACGGTTCCCCGGCAGTCACTATAACGGCGTCGGATGCAGTGATGGATGACGTCCTGACGGGCAGGTTGAACGGCATCCAGGCATTCATCACCGGGAAACTGAAGCTCTCTGGAAACATAATGGCCGCGCAGAAACTCGTCAGTGCGCTCGAGAAGGCAAAGTAGCCTGAAGTCAGGCACTCCAATCGAAGAGGAGGAACACCGATGAAGAGAGTTGCTGTCATAGGTGCTGGTGAGATGGGGCATGGAATTGCAGAGGTCTTTGCGCTGGGCGGGCATGCCGTCAATCTCGTTGATGTGAAGCAGGACTTTCTCGATACAGGTATGGGGAGGATACGCTCCAGCCTGGAAAGGCTTGTCAGGAAGGGCGATCTCACTGCGGAAGCAATGGGGGAGGTGCTTGCCCGCATAACTCCATCGACAGACCTCGCCAAGTCACTTGCGGATGCGGAGCTTGTCATCGAGGCTGTCCCCGAACTGCCCGAGCTCAAGAGGAACGTCTTCAGGCAGGCAGAGGGCTCAGCACCCCCGGGGGCAATACTTGGAAGCAACACATCCAACATACGGATCACGGAGATAGCGAAGAACGTAAGTGATCCCTCGAGAGTTGTTGGAATTCATTTTTTCAACCCTGCAGTAGTAATGAAGCTGGTGGAGGTCGTCAAGGGGGAGCAGACAAGCGACGAGACGGTGGAGGCAGTGAGGAAGCTGCTGGTGGGCCTGCAGAAGGTGCCGGTGATCGTCAGAAGGGACACCCCGGGTTTTGTGGTGAACAGGATCAATGCAGCAGAACTGCTACTGTTCGGGCTGCTTCAGGACAGGCAGATAGCAACTCCTGAAGAAGTTGATGCGTTCGGCAGGATGCAGGGACTTCCTATGGGACCTTACGAACTTATTGACTACGTGGGCATAGATGTCGTAAAGAACTCACTCGACTACTACGCCAGCGAGCTCTCGCCTGAGTACGGCAGGTGCAAGGTCTTTGGGGATATGGTCGCATCCGGCAATCTCGGAAAGAAGACGGGGCGGGGTTTCCACGACTGGAGTTCGGGAAGACCAAAGATAGACAATTCGAAGGCAACGGACAAGGTTGCACTCATGGACATCTTCGCGGTTGAAATCAACGAGGCTGTAAAACTTCTTGAGGAAGGCGTCGCACAGCCTGAAGAGATAGAGACAGCCGTTCGTCTGGGGATGAACAGGCCATTCGGTCCGATAACAGTCGCAAAAAGCATGACCAATGCTGAGGTGAGGGAGACACTTGAACGCCTGGCGGACAGGTTTGGAACCACGCTTTTTTCACCTGCCAGGTCAATAGCCGAGGGGAAGCTGAGGGATGCTGTAGAAGGAAGGCTGACCGCAGCAAAGGAGGAGATGGGGAAGGCCGAGGTCGGAACAGCTGAAGGCGTGAGAGGAGGGACGCTGACTGTCGAGGAGTTCGGCCCGGTCGCCCGCATATCGATAAACAGACCAAAGTACAATATGATCAACGGCGAAGTTCTCAGTGACCTTGACAGTGCCGTTGATGAGCTCTGGGACAGGAAGGACATAAGAGTCATAGTGGTTACCGGGACTGGTCAGAACTTCTCGACGGGTGCTGAACTCTCTGCATTCATCCCCGGTGCTTACGAGTTCATGGAATATGCGAGAAAGGGTGAAAGGACGCTGCGGAGACTCTCGGAGATTCCCAAGATAACGATTGCAGCGCTCAAGGGATATGTGCTGGGCGGTGCCCTTGAACTTGCACTCGCATGCGATATACGCGTTTCTTCAGAGGATGCACGTCTTGCCTTTCCGGAAGTGACAAGGGGGCTGATCCCTGCCTGGGGCGGAACCCAGCTTTTGACCAGGATGGTCGGGCCGTCCAGGGCACTGAGCATGATACTCACGGCCGAGAGGATAACGGCAGAGGAGGCAAAAGCGTACGGCATTGTCACAAGCATACTCAAGGATGTCGATGCAGGTTCGATCGAATTCGCGAGCAAGATAGCAGCGTCTGCTGCGCCTGTAGCATCGGTTCTGGCAAAGAGACTTGTAAACAGGGCGGCAGAGGGAAGCTCGGATGTGGGGCTTGAAATGGAGTCGTTCGCGGCGGGTATGGTATTTGGCACCGAGGACCTGAAGGAGGGCATAGGTGCTTTCCTTCAGAAAAGGAAGCCGGAGTTCAAGGGGAAGTGAGAGCGGTGGAGGAAGTGTTCATTGTCGATTACCTCAGGAGCGCCTTCTCGAGGTCCAGGCCCTCCCAGCCTGAAAAGGATCTGTTCAACAGCGTGAGGATGGATGACGTTCTCGCCTCGCTGATCAGGACTGTTGTAGCCAGAACAGGCATCAAACCGGCCGAAATAGGGGATGTCATCACAGGCTGCGCACTTCAGGTTGATGAAAACTGGCTTTATGGCGGCAGGCACCCTGTCCTGCTGGCCGGCCTTCCTGTCGAGGTACCTGCTGCAGCGATCGACAGGGCATGCTCATCGTCGCTGAACGCGATAATGATGGGAGCGCTTGAGATCAGGGATGGTTACTCCGACATAGTGCTTGCAGGCGGGTTCGAGCACATGACACATGTGCCAATGGCAAACAACCAGCACATTGCTCCGAACATGAAGCTCATCGCAAGACCGGAGTACATGAGGTACCAGATGAACATAGGCTATTCAATGGGCCTTACGGCTGAAAAGCTCGCCGAGGAGAGCGGCATACGGAGGGAAGATATGGACAGGTTCGCGTTGAGGAGTCACTCGCTTGCATCGGCTGCAGTTGAGGATGGCTGGTTCAGCCGGGAGATATTGCCTGTGACGGTGGAGCAGAACGGCACCACAATTTCGGTGGAGAGGGATCAGAGTATCAGAAGCGACGCATCCATGGAACAGATGCAGCGCCTTCCTCCAGCATTCAAGCAGGACGGCGTGATAACAGCGGGCAACTCGGCGCCTCTCAATGCCGGTGCGTCGGTAGTGATGCTCATGTCCGCCAGGAAAGTCAGGGAAACAGGCGCCAGGCCCATGGCCAGGATCGCCAGCATGGGCTGGGCAGGAGTCGAACCCAGCCTGATGGGAAAGGGGCCCGTTCCAGCATCGCTGAAGGCGCTTGACAGGCTTAAGCTCAAACCTTCGGATGTAGACCTCTGGGAGATCAATGAGGCATTCTCGATTGTGGCTCTGTACGCCATGAGAGAGCTGGGCATAGAGGAGGAGAGGGTGAACATACACGGCGGAGGCGTTGCTATCGGCCATCCGCTGGGCGCCACTGGTTCCAGGATAACAGGGACGCTTGCGAGAGAGCTGCTTGAAAAGGGAAAGGAGCGCGGAATTGCGACATTATGCGTCGGCGGGGGGCAGGGATTCTCGCTTCTTCTGGAGAGTGCGTAGAAGTGGACTTTGAGCTGCCTGAAGATGTCAAGGCAATGAAACTGAGGGCTAGGGAGTTCGCCACAAGGGAGTTCACACCCGAGGTCGCGTCGAAGTACGACAGCGAGGAGAAGTACCCTGAGGAGATCAGGAAGAGGGCATACAGCGAGGGGTTCCTCGACATGTCAAACCCCTGGGGAATGCTTGTGGCGATGGAGGAATTCTGCAGCATCGATCCGGGCCTCGGACTGTCTGCGATCGTACCTGCCTTCGGGAGCGAGATCCTTCTGCTGTTCGGAAACGACCTGCAGAGGAAGAAGTACCTTGAACCTGTGATGAGAGGGGAGAAGATAAGCGGGTTCGCCGTGACTGATTCGGGCGCTGGCAGCGACGTGGCGGGCATCAGCGCCACACTTCAGAAAGGGGATGACGGGAATTACGTCCTGAACGGGCAGAAGATATTCATTACAAACGGGGCGATTGCCGACCATTTCTACCTGCTTGCCCGCTCATCGCCGGGAACAGCTGAGAAGAGGCACAGGGGGCTGACTATGGTCATTGTGGAATCGTCCATGCCCGGTTTCAGTTCGACACAGCTCAAGGGCAAGCTCGGCATGAGGGCAACGAACACGGCAGAACTCACATTCGACAACGTGCACATACCCGCGGAAAACGTCATAGGCGAGGAGGGGAGGGCATTCTACTATGTCATGACCTTCTTCAACATATCCAGGATATACGTGGCCGCGCAGGCGCTCGGCATAGCGAAGGGCGCCTTCGATCGACTGAAGAATTACACGGCATCCCTAAGAGAGGAGAAGAACGATCTCTGCAGTTCCGAGAGCACACAGTTCCTTGTTGCGGAATTGGCGAGCAGGATAGAGGCAGCAAGGCTTCTTACCTACAGGGCGGCATCATACCTTTTCAGTTTCAAGCCGGACCCCGTGGCTACGAGCATTGCGAAGTACTACGCTGCCGAAACCGCAACGTACGCAGTGACAAGGATACTCGAATTCATGGGCGTCGACGGCATCACCGGCGATCTCGAAAGGTTCTACAGGGATGCAAAGATCATGGAAATATGGGAGGGGACAAGCGAGGTGGAGAAGCTCATAATAGCCAGGATGCTGGACGGCGGAGGGGACTGAATTGAAGCTGACGGAGGAGAACGAGCTCATACTCAGCCTTGCGCGAGAGTTCGCATCGAAGGAAGTCAAGGAGCATTCGCTGGAGATTGAGAGGAACGGGATTCCGCAGACGCTTCTTTCAAAGATGGCAGGGAGCGGATTTCTTGCAGCCACCCTTCCTGAGAAGCTGGGGGGAGCCGGCCTCGATAGCCTTTCATATCTTCTCCTTCTTGAAACGCTTGCGATGCATTCACCGTCCCTTTCGTTCTACACCTACCTGCAGAATTCGCTTGTCCTCGGCTCACTTGCAGCCTGCGGGGAGGAAGACGCAGCCGAAAGAATGCTCGCAATCGCGTCTGGGGCAGCAAGCGGGACAGTTGTGGCGGATGACCTTATCTCAAACAGGGGCATGAATTCGCTACTGTTCAACAGTGCACTGCATCAGCTCGCAGGGAGGGCTGAGTTCGTAGTCCACCCGGCTGCATCAGTGCACGTTGTGTCCACAGGAGATGGAACCGTTCTGATGGTGAGCGGAGGTATCAGCCAGGCCGGGGGAAGGAGGCGGCTCGGTTTCAGGGGGCTCGGTTTTGCTCAGGTCGAATATTCCTCGACAGGGGGAGATGTGGTCAGACTGTGCGACGGGCAGGCAAACAACCCGGTTGCCGCGGCGATGAAGCGCAGCTCGGCTGCAGTCGCCGCCGTTGCGCTCGGTATAGCCGAGGGGACGATAGCGAAGGCAGTAGACTATTCAAAGACGAGGAAAACCTTCGGCTCGCGTCTCGAGGAATACAAGCCTGTGGCATACTCCATTTCAGCGATGCAGGCGGAGATAGAAGTCCTCAGGGAGTACCTGTATTCCAATGCAGCCTCTGCAGGAAGGGAGGGGCTAATAGCCAAGTTGCTCATCACCGACGCAGCAGTCAGGGCATCAAAGCTTTCGATGCAGGTACATGGAGGCAACGGTTACTTCGAGGAGTATCAGATTGAGAAATACTACAGGGATGCGATGGCTCTCGAGTCTCTGGCAGGAAACAGGAACGCGGAGCTGACCGAGCTCGCGCACCACATGCTTGGAAACGGAAGCGCCTCAATCTAGACTTCATGCGACGCCGCTCAGCTTCGACTGCAGAACCTTGCGCAGCTCCTTCTTGTCCGACTTGCCTGTGCTTGTCTTTGGAATGCTGTCCACAAACTCGAAGCCGTCAGGTATCCACCAGTCCAGGATCCGGCCCGTAGTGACGTAATTCTTCAAATGCTCCACTATGTTCTCTCCCGTAACCTCTGACGTTCTTGTAACAACCGCAAATGGCCGCTCGCCCCACTTCGGGTCAGGCAAACCTACCACGGCCACCTCGCCGACACCCGGGCACTCGCTTATGGCGCTCTCCAGCAGCAGGCTCGGTATGAACTCGCCGCCGGACTTGACTGCATCCTTCTCCCTGTCGACTATCTGGATGTAGCCGTACTCGTCCATGACCGCTATGTCACCGGTGTGAAGCCACCCGCGCGACCAGAGTTCATCCGTCCTCTCCGGATCCTTGTAGTAACCGCTCGTGCACCAGGGGGTTCGTGTCACCACCTCTCCTGCAGTCTGACCGTCGGCAGGAACGTCCCTGAAATCGGAATCCACAATCCTTATCTGCACGAGAGGGAAGGGGATTCCCGCTTTGAGCAGAAACTCCTGCCTCTTCTCCTCAGGAAGCGACGCGACCCTCTCGTTGTACACCGAGATGGTCAGTGCAGGACATGTTTCGGAGAGGCCGTATGCGCCCACAACAACAAGCCCGAGTGCGCGCGCACTCGTTGCAAGCCCCTTCGGCAGAGATGCGCCCCCGACAAGTATCTTCAGCCCCCTCAGGGCAGCTGCATGTTCCTTGAGGTTCGGGGCGGACAGGAGCATGTATAGGATGGACGGGACGGAGGCGGTGAACGTCACCTTCTCCCGCTCTATCGTCTCGAGCAGCCTCGGGAAATCGTACCTACCGGGAAGGACATATTTCATGCCGGTGAAAAGAGAATTGTAAGGAAGTCCCCATGAATGGACGTGGAACATGGGCACGAGCGGCATTACAACATCATTCTCCGAATTGTTCAACGGCCGCATTGCTCCGGCCATCTGAAGCGCCATTGCGTGCAGCACTATCTGCTTGTGCGTGAACGTGACACCTTTGGGCATACCTGTCGTTCCTGAGGTGTAGAACACTGTCGCCATTCTCTCCTCCGACACCTCTGGAAGCGTTCCTTCCTCCTCCTTCAGAAGGTCAGTGTAGTTGAAAAACGGCTTAAGGGTAGTGTTCACCTCCTTTCCGCTTTCGCTGAACACAATCCACCCCTTTACAAACTCAAACATCTCCGCGTACTTCTCAAGCATCGGCAGGAACTCATCCCTTACTATGACGTACCTGTCCTCCGCGTGGGCCATTGTGTAGTATATCACTTCCGGCGGATACCTTATGTTGACTGTGTGCAGAACGGCGCCCGCCATAGGCACTGCAAAGTATGACTCCATGTATCTCATACTGTCCCAGTCAAGAACTGCCACGACGTCACCCTCATGAACGCCGACTTTTTTGATCAGCGCAGATGATATTCGCCTCACCCTCTCGCTGAACTGGCGGTATGAATATCTTTCAGTTCCATACACTATCTCCTTCTGAGGGTGCCGGAGCGCAGCATCCCCGAGGAGATTGCCTATGGTCAGGTGCAAACCTCTGTCATTCTCCACCCAATCACCTACTGCACCCTGTAGGCGCTGTATCATAGATATTGGTTTCCAACAGGAAGGCCGCGTCGCCAGGACCTGCCTGCCGCCTCATGACTCCAGCATTTAAATACGGCCTGGATTATTAAGGTGCATGCGGCTAAAACGTCTTACTCCGCTGGCCGCGCTTTTGCTCGTAGCACTACTTGTTGGAGTGGGTTATGCAACACCGCTGGGAGGCATTCTCAATCCCAACGGTGGTGTATGGAAGAATGCAGGCAATCTCCAGATTGCAAACAGGAGCTATTCACTTCCAGGCATAGAGGGAAACGTCACAGTTTTACAGGACGTCGAGGGCGTATACCACATCTACGCCGGAAACAACCACGACCTGTTCTACTCTCTCGGGTTCGTCCAGGCCAAGGAAAGGCTCTGGCAGATGGATGTGTTCAGGAGGGCGGCAATTGGTCAGCTCGCTCCAATACTCGGAAGCTCATATTCGTCATATGACAGTTTCCAGCTCAACCTTGGGCTCTATGTCACCGCACAGAAGGACTGGCAGAGTGTCCTTGCGAATGCATCCGTGAACTCCACAGACATGATGTCAGTGCAGACACTGGAGGCATACGCCCAGGGGGTGAACGCATACATCAATTACTCCGCCAGGGCTAATGACCTGCCTTTCATGTTCAAGCTGCTTGGCTACACACCCTCGCTCTGGACCCCCGTGGACAGCTATGCTGTGCAGGAGTACATGGTGCAGAACCTTGAATACGGTCCGGACGCGCTTCTCTATACCATAATGCACTTCAAACTCGGGAATTTCACAGGCAACGTCATACCGGACTTCGCCCCAACTCCGCAGGTGTACTATGCTGGTTACAGCGGTCCGCCGAACACTTACGTTGAGTCTATAATGAACAACACGTGGACAGTGAACTCAACAGTCGCATCAATGGCATATTCCCTGTGGCTCAAGTTCAGGGCCTTCGACATGCCGCACATATTCCCTTCCAATACTGCAGACCACAGCAACGAGTTTGTTGTTGCCGGCAACAGAACTTCAACCGGAAAGCCGATGCTCGTCGGTGGACCGGTGCTTTCTTTCACATTGCCCCCAATCTGGTTCCAGGTGCAGCTCGTGGACCCTGACTTCAATGTTTACGGCGTCGTTCTCCCGGGCGCACCCGTCGTTGTGATAGGGCATAATGACAGGATTGCGTGGACGCTGACAGATGTGCAGGCAATAAGCTGGGGGACGTTCTTCTATCTTCAGAGGGTAAATGGAAGCGAATACTACCAGAACGGGACGTGGAGGCAGATATCATTCCACACACTCTTCGGAGAGCGGTTTGCCTGGACAGATATCGGCCCCGTCATGGAGGAGCAGGGGGGTCTGGCCATTGTAATGGAGTGGCTGGGAAACAGTTTCACTAACGACCTCGGTTCACTGCTACAGGTGATGCAGTCACAGAACTGGACGCAGTTCCGCAAGGCACTTTCCATCTGGAAAGCCCCATATCAGAACTTCGCATTTGCTTCAGAATCCATGGTGGCAGATATATCCCCCGGCTACTACCCCGTGTTCTCAAGGTCAGGCGGTGTGCCTTACAATCCCGGGTCCCTTCTCCCGGGGGACGGGCAGCAGTACATCTCTGGCAGCATCCCGTACTCGCTCGTTCCGCACGATATCAACCCTCAATCGGGGTTCATCGTAAGCTCCAATCAGAGGTCTGTCGGACCATCCTATCCATTCTGGTTTGGCAATACAATGAGCTTTTCAGGGGGAAACAGGGCGGACACTGTCTACAGTTACCTGTCGACTCACAACAATGTGAGCATATCCGACCTCATGAAGCTTCAACAGCACAACTACACAGACTATGCGGCAGCCGTCAGTGTTCCAAGGCTTGTAGCACTTCTGTCCAACACCACAAACAACACCGTCCTGCGCGCGTTGAGCCTTCTGAAGGATTGGAACTATGAGATGAACTCAAGCTCCGATGCTGCAACAGTGTGGTGGTTCTTCTACATGAGCTTCTTCAACAACACAGTAAGCCCGGTGATGCAGCGGTTCGGCATCTACCAGTCATACTCGAAGGTCAGGTTTTCAGGTATGAGCGGCAGCTATGCCGGGACTGTCGGGCTCTCATCGCTCGACGAGGATGTGATTGCCACGCTTGCCTACAACTATACAGGCCTCCTGGGCAAAGGGAGCATTTGGAATGCCGCCTACACCTCCATGGTGGAGGCAATGGCCTCAATAAGCGGTTACGGAAGCAACTTCTCATGGGGGCATTTCTACTACTTCTACTTCCCAAGCCTGACTGGCTCAAGCGCACTGAGCGACGGGCCGATCTCTTCTGGAGGAGACTTCTTCACGCTGAACGACGCATCCGGCTTCGGCCCGTCTAACCCTGCAACTGGTGGTCAGAGCTTCACATACATCGCCAGCCTCGCCAACATATCCGACTCCTACGGCGTCTACCCGGGAGGACAGGCGGAAAACCCTGGCAGCAGCCAGTATGACAACTACGTCCACGTATGGGCAAGCGGGCAGTATCTGCCTCTGCTATACTACCCGTCGCCTTCCTCGTTTCCTGCGAATGAAGTTCTTCAGTTGTGGACGCTGAGACATGGAGGTGTGTAATGAAGCTCAGCTCACCATTGAGCGGCCTTTTGTTCTTTGCCATCGCGTCTGTCCTTGCATGGGCACTGCTGTTCACAGACATATGGGCACTTGTGGTGCTCGCAGGCTTCGCTGCTGGCATGTTCTCAGGAGGCAGAAACCTCGTCGTCTTCCCGTCAGGACTGGCAGCGGGAACAGTCGCGACAGCTGTCTGGCTCATGCCGCTTCTGACTCCGGGCTCAGCAGCATATGTGAACGCAGTCGGTGCGCTTGCATCGATACCCGGTGGCTTGCTTGTCTCCCTCTCCTTTGTTTTCACCGCACTGTTTGTCGCATGCGGCGGAATTCTGGGAACCTGGGCGAGGGGAATGGCCGCAAGGCTCAAGGCTCGGGCCTGACGCCGCAGCGTGTCATCGTGGCTTTATAGTCGAACCGGAAGGCAGTCCGGGGTACTTGGTCCTGAAAAG
Source organism: Candidatus Sysuiplasmataceae archaeon (assembly GCA_046706185.1). GTDB lineage: Archaea > Thermoplasmatota > Thermoplasmata > Sysuiplasmatales > Sysuiplasmataceae > JAJZXY01. The sequence goes on along the minus strand of JBJKPR010000044.1, from coordinate 49,098 downwards.
TATGCTGTAGAGCGTGAACCGCATCCTCTCACGCCTCTGGGGCTCCTCCAGATGAAGGAACATGAAAGAGGAGGAAAACCTTCCTGCAGCGACAACAGTGTATGCTGCGAAAAGAGCGACCCATAGGCTGAACGAGCCGAGGAGTATCTCTAGGAGGTAGCCTCCGGCAAGCGCGCCGAAGAAATAGACTGCCCCGTTGAACCCGTTTATTATGGAAATGTATTCAGCCCTGCTTTCGACCGGCACGATGTCCATCAGGTATGAGTTCATCACAACACTCTGTATCGCGCCGACAAGGCCGCTGTATACCTCCAGGACAAGGAACAGCGGGAACGTGTTGAAAAGTGCATACATGACGGGGATTGCTGTGAGAAGTATCCTGTTGTAGAATATCAGCGGTGCCCTGTCCACCCTGTCGACTATCCTTCCGAAAGCATACTGCCCCAGGATAGTCGCCATGAGTGTGGTAACCGTCAGAACCGCAACGGTGGAGAGGTCGAAGTTCATCACAGAGACCATTGTTATGGGGAAGAGTGGCCATGCCATTGACCAGAAGAAACCCTGCACATTCATCGCGACGAAGTATCTGTAGAATATTGGATGGTCCCTGACCTGCATGAACGTCCGTCTGAGTGTCATCGTAAGCTTCGTTTTGTGCTCTTTCTCCGAAAGCCTGGAAACTATAACGGCGCTTACGACGTACGAGGCAGCGGCGGCAAAGAACGGGATCTCAAGCTCGCTCCTGCCGCTTCCGTGAAGGACGAATATCATCGCAGCTACTGAGACCAGAGTGCCGATGGAGCCGATGTTGTTTATCGCAGCAAGGAAATGTCCCCTTGTGCTCGAATCGGTCACATCCGCTATCAGAGAGAACCAGTTCACGGTTATCATTGCACCCATCAGTGAAATCAGCGCGTAAACAACGATGAGCTCCACCGGAGAGTTGACGACAGCCATGAGGAACCACATGATCGCGAGCACCGCACTGGCCATCACTATGAACGGCATCCTCCTTCCAAGCCTGTCGCTCAGTCTGCCCCAGAGAAGCTGGCCTGCATTTGCAAGAGAATTTGCAGAAGACTGCAGCCATCCCATCTCGGCTGCTGTTGCGCCAAGTATGACGCCATAGACGCCCACAAATGTGGTCGCCGCCGTGACTCCGACAGATATGATGAGCGACCTCAGAGCGATTACGGTGCCGTTGTGCATACCATGTGCCCTCCAATGCCCTTGTAAGAAGGAGCCGTTATAAGGCTTTGCGAGCTAAATCGTCAATCTCTACTCAATCAATCGAGTGGTGTCCCCGACCTGTCCCGGGCCATGCTCCTGCATGGTTTGTGGTGCCCGGCGGCATTGTGCACATCCATTGCCCCGGGAGGATCGCGGCCGGAACAGGTCCAGTGCGGTATGCGTCTGGGAGAAAGGACTGGTCGGGCGGGCAGACATCGGAACAGACAGAAGGAAGTGGACTTGAAGGAATCCGGCGCAATGCACTAAAAGGGACAAATCCCTCCAGGCCCGGAAGCCAGGCCTGGCCCGCGAAATCCCGTTGACCGTCCGCCTAATCCCTCGTCATTCCGCCCCTTATGGCAGAAGCCCGGTCAAGGGCGAGCTGCAAATGGTCTGCGGAGGGGGTCCTAAGCAGCGTGACTCCTCCCTTTCGCTTCAATCTTACGCCTGTTCCCTTGCCCGTGGCGCTTCCGATGATGAATGCGCTGATTCCCGCACTCTCAAGCTCGTCCTTCAGTCCCTCCGCCTCTCTCTTTCCGACCGTGAGAAGAAGCGTCCCCTCGCTGCTGCAGCAGTACGGATTTATCCGCAGAGCGGAGCAGAGGGCACTTACCGGCTCGGCTGTTACAACCTTTTCATGGTCGATGTCGAAGCGTACGCCTGAGGCAGAGGAGAGTTCGTTAAGTGCAGCTGCTATCCCCCTTTCGCTCGCATCATGCATCGACGAAACGCCGCCAAATGACGACGCGGCAATCGCCTCCCTGACGACGGACATCGAGAAGAACATTGAGCGCAGTTTCCTGGCGGAGGTCCTGCCCACGAGTTCGTCCACCACATCCCCGAACCTGTAGCAGAGAGCAACAGCCGTCTCTATCGCAGGTCCCTTGGTCATCATAACCATATCACCGGTCCTTGCCCCGTCTGGTCTAATCACATTCTTCATCTCCCCCACGGCAATCGCAGTGCCTCCCCCCACCGTCGGGAAGGATGAGCCTTCATAGACACCGGTATGGCCACCGACAATTGCCATCCCAATCTTCCTCGCCTCGGTATGGAACGCACCGAAAAGGACCCCCAGTTCCCTTCCTGAGATGAGGGGGAGGTTCCAGTCAAGAATCAGGTGTGAAGGGCTCAGGCCGCTCACTGCGACATCCCCCACTATCGTGTGGAAGGCAAACCATGCCGCCTTCCAGAGCCCGTATGACCTGTCCACCCAAATCGGGTCTGCGCTTACGGCCATTACCCTTCCGCCCCCTATGTCTACCAGCCCGAAGTCCATCCCGAATGCAGGACCAAGCAGGACATCGCCGCGAACTGCGCCTGTTGAAGTCCTGACGTACTTCTCGAACAGCCTCCTGTCTATCTTTCCAGCCAAACCCGGTTCACCTGCCCGACCGACACACACCCACCTGATGCCAGTGCATCGGCAGGAGTGTGAAATGATTATTACTTTCCTGTATATAGTGGAGACATTATGGCCAGGGAGAACATACAAATCGAGCTCTCACTGTACATCAAGGCGACCAGTCCCGCAGAACTGCCCCTCGAGATATATGATGCTCTCTACTACTCCGGGCATTTCAACACAATCTACAGGGTCCAGGGGGATATGGTTTTGAGCGCCTACTACACGGAGCAGGGAACAGGAGAAAGCAGGCTGGCGAGGATGGGTCGAAGGATCCTCAAAGAGCTGACAATCGACGTGAAGGAGAAGCCCAAGGGGGTAGAGGTGAAGGTAGAAAACCTGATGCCTGTGTTCGAGGAGGAAGCATCCTTCTACAGGGATCCGAAGGTACGGATATCAACGAAGGCAAGGACAACCAGGAAAGGGGTGCCGGATACAGCTGGCGCGTGCATGCTGACGCTGAGTGCGGCTGAGAGAATCCTCCTCGGTGTTCAGAAGCTCAGTACCACCCTCGACGCAAGGCTCTCCATCACCATTGAAGGGGGAGAATTCAACAGCGAGCGCATGAAAGAGGTGCATTCAGGGCTTGCTGAGCGGAAGATAAGGTCCTCGAGTACGAAGCATGTCTGGAATATCGACTTCTCCAGAGAGGATCTGGATACCCTGATAAAAGGCGACGTCATGCCTGCTCTCGAAGGAATAGCGTGATCAGCCTGCCTTACACTGCGTTTGCCAGAATGTCAAAGTCCTTCGCACTGATCTCCAGCTCTTCAAGGGAGTGAACGTTTCCCTGATGAACCGTGGATGCGAGGACGACCTGTGTATCCGGCTCCCAGGACCTCATTCCGCGCTGCTTCGACGCTGAGGGCATGAACTTCACAATGTCCTTCCTTCCGATGGGGCTGTCCAGTGTCGCATTGTATGTCCTGTTTGCTGCCTGGTCCGTCTTGAGTGCCCTTGCCACACCTTCCGTAATCAGCTTTAAGGGTGTCATATACAGCGAGCCGCTCCTCCTCCCGAACAGTGAAAAAGACGACCCGGACGAGGCGATGGCCCCGAGCACTGACCTGTTCGCATCTCCCACCAGCAGCCCCGACCTGAAAATAGTGTACGGGACACCGCTGTTCATAACTGAATACTCCAGATGCCAGTTTGTCCCCGGCCAGATGTTCGTCCCCTCCGCCTTTTCGGTAACGTTGACGGAGCTCAGCGTGATGTACCTGGAAATGCCCTTAGCCCTTGATCGGGTGATAAGCACATTGTTGAGCCTCTCCAGCGACTCATGATCATCGGCTGGAAGACTGCCGCTGTTCAGCGGTGATGCAATGTTTACGACAAACTTGACCCCTTCAAACGCAGCCTCCGGAATGTCGCCTGAAAGTGGATCGCAGTAGAAGAACTCGACGCCGGGCTTCCTGTCTATCTTTGCCTCATCCTCGAAACGCACCAGGCACCTTATGTTGAATTCAGCCCTGAGCAGCTCGTAGAAAAGGCTGCCCCCAAGTATTCCCTCAGCGCCCGTTACAAGAACAAGGTCGGGGGTCTTTATCAGCTTGTTGCCTAACATTTCAGGTAGTGCACATTCCGCCATTGGCGGACCAGCAGGGTGACCGGTCATCTCTTACTGTCCTCGGCTCGAGAATTGAAGCAATTCATATAACATGTTTACGTAGCTCAAGGCGAAACATCGAAACGCAATCTCGAGCCCCGTTCTGACTGCTGTCTCCGCGGCCCGGATGTGTCGCCTGACGCTGCACGGCACATGCAGTCCCAAAGGTTAGGCAGGAAAGGTTTATCTATTCGATATCGAATCCGATATCTGATTGATATGTGGCAATTTGCAAACTTTGCAAGGGGACCCCAGAAGGGGTTGAGAAGGTTCGTCCTGAGCTCCCTGGAGCAGTCACCGAAGAACGGTGTTGAACTCATGGACGATATAGAGAAACAGAGCTTCGGTTTCTGGAGACCGTCTCCTGGTTCAATGTACCCCCTTCTTGAAACGCTTAGCAGGGATGGCCTCGTCGAAAAGCAGCAGGACGGAAAATACCACCTGACGGACAAGGGCACAAAGGAAGTCGAGAACCAGTTCTGGCCGAGACTTGGCGGACCGACGACAGTGGACCAGATGGTTGACGAGATGGGCATCTACCTTTCCTACTTCGAGGACCTGGGCAAGGACAAGATCTCCGTCTTCTCTTCAGACCTTGGACGGATCAGGGACAGGATCACGAAGCTGCTGGAGAAGTAGGGCGCAAGCAGGCCAGTTGTCGGAACAGCTGGTCAAAGGTTAAGAACAGGGGAAGGCTAACAGTCGTTAAATGCGGGATGTTTCGTCATCGAAGACAACGGGCCAGGCAGGAAAAAGGTTCAGGAGTGATCTTGGGCCGGGAGAGTATGAACTCGGACAGATCTGCCATGGACTGCCTGATGTCAGTGAAATAAGGGAGCTCCTTGCACAGCGGGGGCTCGACGAGCGCTTTGTGAACGGGACGAAGGTGCTCGTTGATGACAGCAGGGATTTCTACATGTATGTTGACGACAAGGAAAAGAGGCTTGTGGCCTGTCTTAACCACATACGCACCTCTGACCCCAGGATAGTTTACCTTGATTTCCTTCACGAGCTGGTGCACATGTTCCAGCTGCACGATGGCAGGAACCTATACGACAGGAGATACAAGTACGTGAGGAGGGCCACCGAGATAGAGGCATACGAAGTGGCCGTCAGGGAGGGAATGAGAATGGGGATGGGCCAGGCAGAGCTGCTCGATTACCTCAGAGTCGAATGGATAAGCGATGAGGAGCATGTCGAGCTTGCGAGATCGGTTGGCGTCGTAACTGCCCTCCCGGGCTGATCAGACAACTGCTTCTCTCGCCATCTGCGCGCCGCGTGTCATGCTTACAAGCTTGTTATAAGTGACCTTCCAGCTCCTTGTCCTGAGACCGCAGTCTGGGTTGACATAGATGAGCCTCGGGTCGCCGATCAGCCCGGCCGCGTGAAGTATCCTTTCCCTCACGAGCGAAGACGGCTCAACGCCGTCGTTGTGCACATCTATCACTCCAAGGCCGATTTCCTTTCCAGCCTTGAGCTCGTTGAGCAGCCCTATTACTTCATATCCCATCCTTCTGTGCGTTCCCAGCCTGTTGCTGTCCCTGTTGGCGAACTCAAGCGCATACTGGCTTATGTTCTTCGCCTCCAGCAGCTCTGGAAACAACGCTTCGTAGTCGGATGAGTAGCATACATGAAGGGAGAATTTGCAGTCAAACCCGCTTATCGCCTCGTTTATTGCCTGAACGAATGCTGAAACCTGCTCCTTGCCAGGTTGAGTGCTCAGGGCAGGCTCGTCGATCTGTATCCACTTGACACCGTTTGAAACGAGCGATTCTATCTCCGGCCTTATGAGCTTCCTTGATACTTCGAAGAGGAGGTCAGTGTATGCCCTCTTCCTGAGTTCCCTGGGGTCGGAAATGGTATCCCTCAGCTTCCGCTGGTAGTATTCATTGAACGACCAGTCTGTGACGGTATAAGGGCCGGTGAACGGAACCTTCACCATCCTGTCTGTGTGCTCTTTTGTGTAGAGATACTCGTTGAGATAAATGGGCTTCGACCACCTTATCTCGTCGACAACCGATGCCTTTCTGTAGTACTTGTTATCCCAGGACCGGACGTGCCCGACGAACTCGAAGCCGTTTACTTCCCTGACAAGCGCCTCGTACATCTCAGTCCGCCACTGCTCCCCGTCGAACACAATGTCAAGACCGGCAGCCTCCTGCAGCCTCAGTGCGTATATGGCTGACCACTGCCTGATGCCTTCCCTGACCTGCGGCGAGTCCTCCGACTTCAGGAGTTCGAGAAGCTTCTCAAATCCCTCAATCCTGAGCTTCCTGCCCCAGTACTTTGCTTCGCTGAAATCGCTGTCAGTGATCGGCGCGCCCCTGTATCCCAGAACGCGCCAGTTGGGCTTGGCCATGCTTCCTATTTCCTGACATGGAAAAACATCAACCATTGTTCTCAACCTTCTGCTTGGCCTCTGCCATTATCTTCATCTTCTCTTCCGCGATCGACCTGGGAAGGAATTCAAGGTCGCAGTTGGGGACGATCGCGAGATGACTCACGTCTCCCAGCTTGTCCAGCACAGACCTGATGAACGAGGATATCCACTCGCTGTCCTCCACAAGGCTGTTCCTCCCGTCAACACAGCCTATTGCAATCCCCTTCTTGGTGTCGAAATCGGTCACGTCTGAAAGTGATGTTGAAAAGAAGTCTATGCCTATCACTGATGCATTGAAGTCGAGTATTTCCCTGAAATGCCCGGCAAGGTTCCCGAAGGGAAAATGAAGCATCACCTCGCACTTCAGCCGCTGTGTCGTGAGGTTGAAGGCGTCGATGGCAAGCTCGATGTCCGCCTGCTCGGGCCTTCTGAAGAAAAGGAACGGTTCCACGAACTCTATCTGCCCGACTCCCTTCTCCTCAAGCAGCAGTGCAACGCGCTCCATCTCCTGGGCAAAGGACAGAACGCCTGATCGCCTGTCCGGGAAATACCTGTTGTCTGACGCGTTGTAAAGCCCGTACGGGGCAGGGATGATTACCTTCGCCCGTGGCCCGAAGTCCCAGAGGCGTTCGAAGTAATACCTGAGAAGTTTCCTGTACAGTATGTTTGGGTATGCGTTGATCCTCGGCTTCCTGTAAAAAGTGTTGTTGTCAAACCATCTCGTAAGCTGCGGTCCGCTGTCCAGCCCCTCGAGCGAATCGACGAACGGCCTGATCAGGTCCTGCCAGTAGAACATCGGGTCGGATATGTAGCCGAAGTTGAGCTTCGCCTGAAGCGAGAAGTCTCTTGCCGCAGCTGCGTTTCTGAGCTCATCAAGCTCTTCGTCTCCTATTCTCTTTCTGTCCCAGTCCCTGGTCCCTGCGATCAGCTCCTCTGTTCTCGGCTGGAGCCCAACTAGATAAGTTTCAAGCTTCGTGGCCACACCTTCCTAAGCGCGGGCAGCCTCAGTCTCTGGCCAGCGCCCTGGTAGCGGTCATCCAAATGACCATCGCCACGCACTATTCAGGTCATTAATAATTGTTTTGACTGCGTGAGCCGCCATCCATGAACGGAAAACAGCCTGTCATCCTGCCTGATTGCCTGCACGTGTGCTGAAATCTTCGGCACGACAGTTCGTTTTCCAGCAATATTAATACAGCGACACCCCCTTACTCAGCCGAATGAAAGCCGAAGAAACCTTTCCAGTCACTTACTCAGATGTAGAGGAAGCTGCCAGGACAATCAAAGGGGTGGTGGCAAGGACGCCGTTCGAACATTCCTCTTCATTCTCGAGAATGTTCGTAGGGAACGTTTTCCTCAAGCTCGAAAACCTGCAGAGAACAGGATCATTCAAGATGAGAGGTTCCTGCAACAGGATTAGCAACCTCACAGCCGAGCAGAAGTCACACGGTGTTATTACAGCGTCGGCGGGCAACCATGCGCAGGGCGTCGCCCTATCGGCCACTCTGAACAGGATAAAAAGCGTTGTTGTTATGCCGCAATACGCTTCTCTTGCAAAGGTGGCAGCAACGAAAAATTACGGAGCTGAAGTCGTGCTTCACGGCCAGCTATTCGACGACGCGCTGGCAAGGGCGCTTGAGGTGCAGAAAGAGAGAAGCATGACATTCATCCATGGCTACAACGATCCGCTTGTCATAGCAGGTCAGGGGACAATCGGGATTGAGATATGCGAAGACCAGGATTTGGATTACCTCATCTGCCCAGTCGGGGGAGGAGGCCTCATTTCAGGCATCACCGTCGCAATGAAGAAGCTGTGCCCTAGAACAAGGATAATAGGCGTGCAGGCAGCCGCAATGCCCTCCTTTGCCGAATCTGTGAGGAAGGGGCACATTGTCAGGGCGGCAGCTGGGGAGACGATAGCAGACGGCATTGCGATAAAGCAACCAGGTGAAATAGCATTCAAGATAGTCAAATCCATGGTCGAGGACGTATACACCGTAACAGAGGATGAGATCACAGAGGCGATGTTTCTCCTCCTGGAGCGCTCAAAGCAGCTCGTCGAGGGCGCCGGTGCGGCTCCGCTTGCACTCCTTCTGTCTGGAAAGCTGAACATTAAGGATAAGCGCGTAGGGCTAGTCATATCAGGCGGCAATGTTGACCTGAACCTTGTCAGAAAGATGATCATGAGGGGCCTGATCATGCAGCGTAGAATAGCGATGGTTCAGCTTGACCTGCCGGACAGACCGGGGGCCATGAAGGATGCGCTGACGCTCATAGCAGAGGGGGGAGCGACAGTGCTTAGTCTTCAGGACAACCCGCTTCTTTCAGAGGGGTCGCTCAACCGCTTCCATCCAAGCGTTCTGATCGAAGTCGAGGACAGCCAGCACCTTGACAAGTTGATCGAGTCGTTCCGTGGAATGGGCCTGAACCTCAGGGTAGTGACAGGCTGATTCAGAGGACTGCGCCCTTGGGCCAGGCGGCAAGGCGGGCCTCGGCCTCAGACATGCCGTGCTTTTCAATCAGATGGGCATACAGTCGTATCGGCGAATCGAAATTCTTCTTGCAGACAGAGCATTTATCCATTTACACACCCCCGATGTTGAAATAATATACCTGCCTGATGATTAATGACTCTTTAATAAATATTGTTGCCATAAAAGGAGCACGTCCCGCGTGATTCCCGGCCCATCCCCATCAGCTTCTGTCCAGCCATGCGCTGCCTTGGCATTCAGATTGTGGGCAGGCCGCAATGGAGGTACGAACCTATTGGCTCGGCAAAGGGAAGCCAGGTGAAGGTAGTAAGCCCCTTTCTGTTTCAGGCAGCATTCGACTAATGCGTCCTACCTGCCAGATTTGAGAAATACCGGCTGTTTGGACTTGCTCCGGTGGGGTGTCGCCGTTTCACCAAATCCGGAGGAACGTCATCGTCAGCGAATCATCCTTGACTCCGGCTGTGTCGTTTCTGCGCCCTTGCCGGGGCTCTCGCCCCTCCGCGTTTAAACGGACCACCTTTCTCTGGAGAGGGGACTTTCCTCAGCTGCCGCGCAAGCGGCTACCGTCGGCTGCCCTCCTTCTCCTGGCAAATGAGCTATTCAGTCAAGCGGTAATAAACTTACCTCAACGAAGGCGTCTTGCAGGTCAGCGACCCTCTTGGGCTCCAGTGCCGCCGTCCCTGCATGGTCGTCACAGACCGCCAGTCAAGAGCGAAATGGTGAATGCCGTTCCGAGTTGCTCAGCGGAACATACGGGTGCAGGGCCAGAAACGCAAAAGGGTGCTGCCGGTATCGTTTGAAGTGATGGCATCCTGCCTGCAGGCGTCCGATTCGTCTCATTTGCACGGATAGCTGTCGGAAGTGCGCTGCCGCCGAATGCTCCAATTGATGCGGGAAGCTTTGCGGCTCCTACTTCAGATGCAGGTGCAGGGCGATCCAGATCATGAAGGTGTAATTGTGCTGAATTGACGCGACCATATAACCTCCATGCTGATCTGGTGCTGCTGGGCTGTCAACCGCCCATCGGCTTGATCCTCGAATTGGCGCCGGCAGGAGCAAGCCGGAAACTCCGGCCTTGATACATGTTCAACCAGTGTCAATGGACGGTTCTGTCCGTATACGGCGCCATACCACATGCGGATATTCTGCATGGTTGGCAGTTTACTCAAATGCCGAGCCTCGAGCCTGCTCTTTTGAATGCATCGACAGCATAACCTATGTCCTCCCTGGAATGAACGGCCGATGGCATCAGCCTTATCCTGGCTGTCCCTTTTGGAACAGTCGGGTAGACGATAGGGGATGCAAGTATACTTTCATCCTCATAGAGAATCTTGCTGAATTCAACCGTCTTTTTCTCATCCTTTGTCATGACAGGCGTTATTGGCGTCTTGCTTCTTCCTGTATCGAACCCTGCCGCTTTCAGCTCTTCCTTGAGCAGCGTTGAATTCTCCCAGAGTTTTCTTATTGGCGCGTCGTCCTTCTCCATGAGTTCTATCGACTTGAGCACCGCAGCCGCATCACACGGGTTGAGTGCGCTGCTGAACAGGAACGGCCTTGCCTTTTGCTTCAGGAGATCTGCGAGATGCTCTCCTCCGGCAACGAAGCCCCCCATGCTTCCGATTGCCTTGGAAAAGGTGCCCATTTCAACGTCGACCTTCCCTGCAAGATGGAAATGATCAACTATGCCCCTTCCATGGTCCCCGAGCACACCCTCGCCGTGCGCATCGTCGACATAGACCATTGCATCAAATTCGGCCCCAAGCTCTGCTATCTCTGGAAGGGGGGCGATGTCGCCGTCCATGCTGAACACACCGTCTGTGACTATGAGGGCCCTCCTGCCTTCGCTCCGATGCTGTTTCAGCTGCGCCCTCAGGTCAGAAGTGTCAAGATGCCTGAAGACTGCTCTCTTGGCCGAGCTTAGCCGCACACCATCTATTATGCTCGCATGGTTCAGCTCTTCGCTGAAGACGATATCCTCCTTTCCTACAAGCACTGGCAAGGTCCCGGAATTGGCAAGAAGACCTCCCTGAAATGTGAGGCACGACTCCATGTGCTTGAAGCCTGCTACCTTCTCCTCCAGCTTTATGTGCATCTCATTAGTACCTGCAATACTCCTCACTGCTCCCGCACCAACACCGTACCGCGCTATCGCGTCGACTGCTGCCTTCTTCACTTCCGGGTGGTTGGCGTAGCCGAGGTAATTGTTACTGCAGAGGTTGAGCACCTTCTTTCCGGCTATGGTGACCCAGGCACCCTGCGAACTCTCCAGTGCCCTTATCGGTATGTACCTGCCAGCGTCTTTCAGTGCCTGGATTTCCTCCCCCATCCAGTTCAGTTTTGTCATCCAAATCAGACATGACTCGGTAGCATGCTTAAATAACTTCTCAGTATCACTTTTACCATATACCGTGGCCAGTCCAGGGTGCAATAGATGCCGGGCAGATTTTTGATCACAGGTTCGTGCGGTCAGATTGGCACCGAACTCACAGAAGCGCTCATAAGGCGCTATGGTGGAAAGAGCATTGTTGCAACTGACATAGTCAAGCCTGGCAGATCTGACTGCACTACTGCAGCACTGGATGTGACTGACGGTCAGGAAGTCAGCAGAATCGTCAAGGCTGAGGGAATCGGCACTGTTGTTCATCTTGCGGCAATCCTTTCAGCAAAAGGGGAGAAGATGCCTGACCTCGCCTTTGATGTGAACGTAAACGGCATGAGGAACCTGCTGAAGGCGGCCGTAAACAGCATCGGGACGAGGGTGTTTTTTCCGAGCACCATAGGAATATTCGGCCCAGATACTCCGAAAGAGGATGTGCCAATAGACACCATTACACGTCCTACCACAATGTATGGAATTACAAAGCTTCTGTGCGAGCAGCTGGGAGATTACTACTTCCTTCGGTACGGGCTTGATGTGAGGGGATTGCGTCTTCCGGGTATAGTGAGCCACAGGACTCCCCCCGGCGGGGGAACGACGGACTACGCGATTGAAATGCTCCGAGCCGCGGCAGAGGGGAATGACTACACCTGTTTCCTGAGAGAGGACAGCAGCCTGCCGATGATGTATATGCCAGATGCACTTGAAGCGATAATAAAGCTGATCGAGGCTCCTTCATCCGCGCTCAGACACAGGACGAACTTCAACGTGATGGCTTTCAGCCTTTCGCCGTCAGGTCTTGAACATGAGATCAGGAAACTCATTCCCGCCTTCAGGGTCACTTATTCGCCGGACGAAAGGCAGGCGATAGCCGATTCATGGCCCCGCTCGCTCGACTCGAGCGTTGCAGCCAGGGAGTGGGGGTTTTACCCGCGATACACGCTTCCAGAGATGGTGAAGGACATGCTCAAGAGCCTTGCACCCATAACCAAGAAAGAGTAATCATCGAAGAGCACGTGCGCACAAAACTTAATATGTGCGATGCCTTGCGCATTCATCGCGTGCGGAGGTAGCCAAGCACGGTCAACGGCGCGAGAATGAGGGTCTCGTCTCGCAGGGGTTCGCCGGTTCGAATCCGGCCCTCCGCACTCCGGCACTGTGTGTGTATATTCCGTTCCCCTCACTCTTGCAACTCTTTCTACCTATTGCGCCATGTCGAACTGCCGGTTGCTCACATGCATGCATTGGATTTGTGCGGCCTAGTTTCTGAAGTGAGGTAGCAACGGCTCATAGGCTCACATTCACTTGTGACAGTGCTGCCGGAATCACCTTCGCAGCCACCGACAAAGCCGCTCAGGTCGCAGACTCTTGCGGCAACATATCTGGTTCAAACCGCCATTCCAGGGAGGCACACGTGTGAATGAGCAGCCGGTCTCTAGTCAATATCATCCAGCGGAGGTCTGCCTCCATCACTTCAAGAGAACAGGTTCGACAATCCCGCCCTTCCCACTAAGCTTTTCAACCATCTCAACCAATTTGGAGAGTTCATCGCCGCTCAGATTTCGCAGCTTGACTTCAATGAGCGAATTATTGCTCTTGCGTGCAGCGGACACAAGCTTCCTTCCCTTAGGAGTCAGTGTTATGAAAATCATCCGCCTGTCATCTTCCCTTCTCACACGCTTCACTAGCTTTCTCCCCTCGAGCCTGTCGGTAAGCATTGTGGTCCCTGCCCGTGTCATTAACAGTTCATCGGCAAGCCTGGTCATGGGAGCCGGTCCGTACTCGTCCAGCCTGGCCAGTGTCCTGTACTCCATCAGCGATAGGTCGAATTCCTTCAGGTTCTGGCCGAATTCTCTCATCATCAGGCTCACCGCATCAGTAAACCTGTTCCATTTGCCCAGTGCCTTCGAATCCATTTCAGTCTCCCCCTTGCATGCCGTCCTCCGGCCCTGTTCCTCCGTCAGAAGCGCCTTCCAAACCAGGTGCCTGCAAAGCGCATTCTTCACCCAAGCGCCTCGCGTCTTCCCTGCTCGTGCTAGACTGAGATGCCCCTTCCTCAAGTCCGTATATGTAGACCTTTCCCCTGAGCAAAGAAATTACGGCTGCAGCACCTGACAGCACAGCGCTAATGATAAACGCCTTACCGAGTGCATTCATGAAAGGACCCGCTATTACGGTTGGAAACCAGTACTTTCCTGTCAGGAGAGCATAAGTGCCCGGTGAAAGGGTAGAACTCAGTGAAGGGTATGAGGCGAGCATTCCAAGAACTGGATTGTACCCGAGGAATGCAGAAAACAGCGCACCAGTTGGTGGAAGGGTGTCAATAGCCGCCGCTAGCTGCGGGGATGCTCCTGCAACGATTAGGGCGGAATGAAGTGTTCCCGGCAGGCTGGATGATAGCGACTCTATGATGATAATGAAGAAGAGCGCTATGCTGATCGTCTGCCCGCTGTTCTGTATGGTTGCAGTCATGCCCGATGCTGCTCCTCTCGACTCAGGTGGAACAGAGTTCATTATTGATGCCGTGTTGGGTGCGGCAAACATACCCATGCCCATTCCCTGCGTCAGCAGAAGTATCGCGAGCTGCCAGTATTGGAAGTTGTACGGCAGCAGAAGCATGAACAGGAAGGAGGCTGTGAGTAGAATCATCCCTGTCGATGCCAGGCCGCGCGAACCATATCTGTCTGATAACCAGCCGCTCAGCGGGCCCATTATTATGAAGCCGATCATCATGGGCATCATGTAAATACCCGCCCAGAACGGTGTCGAGGCATAGGAATAGCCCTGCAGCGGCAGCCATATTCCCTGCAGGAGTATTATGATCATAATCATTACCCCACCCCTTGCGATCGAGGAAAGCAGACCGGCTGAATTCGCCATTGAGAATATTCTTCGGCTGAACAGGCGAAGGTTGAACATTGGCTGTTCTGCCCTCAGCTCCACAAACGGGAAAAGGATGAGCAGGGCTGCACCCGCCACGATCGCAACCAGCACCCACGGACTTCCCCAGCCCATAGAACTGCTTCCATACGGCATCAGGCCGTATGTTGTTCCGACGAGCAAGAGTGTCAGTCCGGCGGCGAATGTGGAATTTCCCCAGAAGTCTATCTTCTGGTCCTCTGCGGGCCTCACAAGCTCCTTCAGCCTTGAATAAGACCATACAGTGCCGAAAATGCCAACTGGGACGCTGACTAGAAAGACGAACCTCCAGTCGACTGACGCAAGTATCCCTCCCAGGACAAGCCCAACCAGAGAGCCTGCCAGTGCAGCAATCTGGTTAACCCCAAGCGCCTTACCCCGTTCATTATGAGGGAAGGCATCTGTGAGTATGGCGGCGCTGTTGGAAAACAGAAACGCAGCGCCGATGCCCTGCACTATTCTGAAAAGTATGATGAAGTCGGCAGCAGCATCTCCAGTTCCCGGGGTCAGCCAAAGTGCGACAGAACCGATAGTGAATATGAGGAAACCAAGATTGTAAAGCCTCACCCGGCCGAACATGTCGGATAGCCTTCCGAATGTAACAAGCAGCGTCGCAGTCACGATATTGTAGCCGAAGAGTATCCACAGAAGATACTGGAATGAAGTCAGCGGGTCTATACCTATGCCCTTGAATATGGCAGGCAGCGAAATGAGTATTATGGTGCTGTTGACCATCGCCATCAGGATGCCCAGTGTCGTGTTTGAAAGGGCGACCCACTTGTAATTAACCATATTGGTTAAGCAGTTGACAATCATCCGGTATAACTACTTAGCGGACGAATCCCGCTTTAACTGGCTGCCTTATGATTGTCTTGAGCCTGTCAGGTGAAGTCTTCGCAGGGTCGGAAATATAGATCTCGTGAAACGGACCACTGCAAGCCAACCCTTGGTCAGAGATGAATTTAGCTATTTCTCCGGCAGTTTCCCTTTCGCCTTCATATGGCCCCACGTGCATCATCTGGACGCACTTGCCCACTTTGATGAGCTCCATTCTTGTTTGTGCTACCCCGCTGGCGCCCGGGCCAGGTTCAAGAGCGTCCCTCGCCCTGGCGAATGAAGCGGGCGATACATAATCAGGCAGCATGATCATGAGTTTCCATACCCAGTCAGACACACCTGATTCATAGAACGGCTTACCCGACTCGGACCACCACTGGCATTCGAGCCTTGGAACGGAAAAGTTCATGCCCTTTGCCTTATATTCGAATTTCAGCCTGTAAGCAAGGGTGAACAATGCATCAATACCCTCCCTGAACCTCCTGCCGCCCGGTCTTGACTTTCCCTGAAGCGTCATGTATTTGTTCCTGCTGAATTCCGCAAGCTCCGGGTGCGTTCCTGCGCTGTAATAAGCCCTGTGCTCCCGGACCATATTCATCTTGGCGGCTGTCATGCTCTTCACAGGGAGTCAAACAGCGGTTCCGTCATTCATCCTCTTTTTGTTGGTAGCGTAATCAACTGTACCGGTGCCCAAGCAGGATGAATGTGACCGCGCAGTGCGCCCACGTACTGTCGTCAAGCAGCAAAGTGTGGATCAATACGGTTAAAAGTAGGAACAGAATGCACCCGATGGCAGGATCGGTGCTTCTTGTGCTCTGGCTCAATAACAAGGACGTGAGTTCCGTTCTCACGATGCCAATGTGTCTGCAGGCTATTGACAGCGTTTACGAAGAAATTGCACGCGGAGATGCCGTTGGAATGGGGAGAATAGACATGTACGTACCCTCCGGCGAAGCGGAAGCTCCCTTCCACAGATGGTCAGTGATGACAGGCGGAAGCAGGAGAGACGGTTTTGTGTGTGCAAGAATGCTCTCAGACATGGTCAACTGGCCGAGTCAATATGAAGGACAACGGGAGACGAAATATGCCGGAAAACCAGGCACCTACTGCGGCTTGCTGTTTCTCTACAGCGTCAGAGACGGAACACCCGTGGCAATTATCAACGACGGGGCGCTGCAGCACATGAGAGTGGGAGCCTCTGCCGGCCTCGGCGTCAAGTATCTTTCCAGGAAGGACAGCCACACTGTGGGTATGCTTGGTTCGGGCGGCATGGCTCGCGCCTACATAGAGGCATTCACGCTCGTGAGGGATATCAGGAAGGTCAAGGTTTACAGCCCCAACCCAGGGCATGTGCGAAAGTACGCTGCAGAGATTGCCCATAAACACGAACTGGAGGTGGAGGTTGCGGGGTCAGCAAGGAAGGCCGTGGAAGGCGTAGATATCGTCTCCCTGTGCACCTCCAGCACGGAACCTGTCTTCAGAACAGAATGGTTGGAACAAGGGATGCATATAGCTGACGTAATTCCGCCTGAAACAGAAAAGAGCCTGAGGGCAAAGGTGGATGTGGCAGTACGTGCCGGTGATTTTACGCCGGAGCTGAGGACTCTGTCCCCAGAGACATTTCACGCATCGCACACCTTCCTCGCTTACGTTGCCGGCCAGCCCGAAGAAAAATCAATAATACCGCGCAGGTCCCCTCGAGATGACATACTGAGCATGCCGACAATGGCCGATCTGTTTACAGGGAAGATCCAGGGCAGGATCAGCGATTGGCAGACAACCTGGTTCCAGAACCTGGGCTCGGTAGGACAGCAATTTGAAACTGTTGCGGCCGCAGCCTACAGGAAGGCTGTGGAGTCGGGTGTAGGAATGCAAGTTCCGACCGAATGGTTCCTGCAGGACATACGCGACTAGCCACAGTTGAGCATATTACCGCCGCTCAGGGTGGGGTGGGACATGTTAGCCCGTCTGAAACCTCGGTCACGGCACTTTTGCCCAGCCGTCCGCAACAGGAAGTGGCTGGACACACGTGTGGTCCTGCTCAACTGGCTCATTTGTTGTGAGCCAGATGGCAATCGATTCACTGGTTTCTTGAGGAAGCTGGTGCAGGGAGGAGGATTTGAACCCCCGAATGCCTACGCAACCAGACCCTGAATCTGGCACCGTTGACCAGGCTTGGTTATCCCTGCAGCTGGAAGTGCGTCTAAATCATTCCCAAATAAATAATCTGTCATCGTGTGCATGGATTTGACTTGAATTGGTGAACAGCATTCACGGCCGTTGAAACACTTCACCGGCAATTCTGACGTCCTTCAGAAATGCAAAGCGCAATCAGACGTTTCGATCTTCGCTTAGACGCAGCTGCACGGTTCATCTCAGCAGGTTCTCATCACATTCAACTACCACGCTTCCTCAAAGCGGCAAGAATACAGCGAACAGGCAACGACAGTTCAACTTCGTTTCATTATTTTCATCCAGCCGTTGCTCTCATAGACAGCCAGATTGTTGTCGTGCATCACACGATCAAATTCATCCCAGCCTATGACCTCGAGCCTTTCGTTGTTTCCCCTGGTAAACTGAATGCCCAATGTGCCCTTTACTCTGCCGGGGACAAGCTTCTTCCTGACCGCAATCTCCTTCGCCTTATCCAGTGAAATCTCCTGCATAGCCATGTCGTCAGCTCCGCTTAGCAGACAAGTCGCTGCGTTTGGATCGCTCCAATGATCTTCTACCGTATATTTAAACCACTCAACTCTCCATGATGTCTCCCGCATGCTGGCTGCCCCGGGTTTCTATGCCTGATAGTACAAACCCCCTTCTTGTCAATTCGCGATAGAATTTCGCCGGTTCGAAAAGCATTTCGGACGGATAAACGCCCCTTCTCCCCACTTCTCCTGAAAGGATCAACCTTACTGCCGCGGCTCCGGGGATGCCCACAGAGTACTCGGCTGCTCCGACCCCCCATTCTGGCTTCGAGGGGAAAACGCACGTCCTTCTTTCGCTGACTGTCTTCCCGCCCCTTTGCCCCGAAACCTCTACCGCCAGGCATTCATAGCTGTCGGGCTTGCTTCCCTTAGGGTAGCCGAGCAACCCCCTCGACTTGAGGAGACTGGCCAGAAATCGACGCGGGGAGACCGAATTTCCATTTATCTTCAAAGGACGATTGTCGCCGAACCCTGCATCGGCGAGCAGTTTCTGCTCGATAAAGCCCGGTCCGCCCTCCATCCAGTTTACATTTTTCACACCCTTGCTCTTGAACGAGGCGGGGAAGGTCGCTATTTCGCTGTGGCGTGTGGAATAGACTTTGGTCCGTCCAACCGGCTCGGGGAAGTCGTATTCTTCACTCAGTGCGAGCGGTTTGTATTTCCTGATCCGCCCGTTCTCCAGCACCTCACCCGGCATTGTGTACTCATCCATCAGTGTCTGGATTGACCATGTAACGAAGAAAGGTGGAAGGTCTTTGGTGTAATCCCGCCACGCGTCCCTGATCTTCACTGTTTCCACAGCATCCATCCTGCCGCACAGTTCCCCTGCAATTATGCCGCTCAATCCAGGCTCCGCACCCATTCCCGGCACAGCAAGCAGTCCTGCCTTCCTGAACTGAGAGGAGTACATAAGTTGCCGTTTTGTCATCCAGTAGAGCCCACCGAAGTCAATGTAGTGAGAACCAATTCGCAGTGCTGCCTTCATTACGTGCTCATTGTAATCGTACTGCACCCCGTTCACAAGAACGTCGGCACCTTTGACGGATTTTGAAGTGTCGCTGACATTGAGCACGTCAACCTTCACTGCCTTTGCCTTCCTGCTCCTGCTCAGCCTGTTTGTGCGTCTGGCAACTTCCATAGCCTTTTCGGTGTCTATGTCGGCAATCAGTATTTCCTCCACATCATCAGAAATTGCAAGGTCGTACGAGACACACTGACTGACAAGGCCCGCGCCTCCAAGTATGGCGACTGTTGACAGGATCGCTCCCCGATACCGGCAGCAGAAGCAGACTTATCTAACTTTTGAAAAGGAAAGTAAGGATGGGGGCACCGCACACAGGCAAGAGATACAAATTAGAAATAGACCAATCATTTAATTGACTGCAATAAGGACCGAACCCGACGATGCACAGAGGGATTTGAGCTGGTAGAGATAAAGGATCTGGAAGAACTCTCAAGACAGATCGCCAGGACGATCGATGAGGTGCAGGAGTCAAGCGCATCAGCAGGCGACGTCAAGTCGAAGCAGAAAAGATCAATAATGATACTGCAACAGTTTTACAAGCTGCTCCTTGCAGATTTCTCCCCCACTGAGTGGAAGGAGTCGAAGGCATACCTGAGGGCAAACGGCTTTCCTCCTCTGCGGGATACGCTCAAGATAAAGCCCTCAAAACTGCCTGAGAGGCTGAGCAAGTCACTCGAACGATATGCCGGTCCGGAGGAACGGAGGAGACAGCTGGACTCGATTATTTCGCGACTTGAGGAAGCGGTTGCGGACCTAGATGATGCAATCTTCGCGTCGGCAAAGCTTTCCAAGAAGGCCGAAAGGGCACTTGAGCAGCTCGAGAATATCGAGGACAGGCTCGAAAGCGCTGTCTCTCTAATGAGGAAGGGAGATGTCGTCAGGAGAGAGATGGAGAGCACGCACAGGATGCTTCCGCAGCCTGAAGGTGATCTGGATATCGAGACGGAGGTTTCATCGAGACACAGACGGCAGGTTGAAAGCAGCATTGCTGAACTTGATGAACTGAAGAAGCGACTTTCCGCCGATCGAAGGGAACTCTCACTCGCAAGAGAGAGGTTCAAGCAGTTCCTTGCCAGTTCTGGGAGGCATCTTGGCCAGCTGGTTACCCTTCTTCCCCTCATTCGGGAGATTACGGGCCCCTATGTGAAGTTCGATTCGGAGGAGCTGACAGACTGGGAGGTGACTGTTGCGATAAGGAACTTTGGCAAATTCAGGTCGAGGCTTCCTGAAGAGCACTCCCTGCTCAAGACAGAGGAACAGGATGCGGTCGATGCACTAAGTCACCTTGCAGGCAACAGGGAAGCCATCTCAGATTACAACAGAATAAGGAAGCTTCAGACCAGGGCAGACGAACTTGCAGCCGAGGTTGAAAGGAAGGAGGAAGAGGTCATGAGGCTTGAGGGGCCGGAAGAGATGGAGGTAATAAGGTCCGAAGTGCTGAGAAAGGCTGCAGAAAACAGGCATGACTACGAACGGCTTAGAAACCAGCTCGAGTCGATCCAGAACGAACTGTCCGAAGTGCTCGGGGAACTCGGCATGACTTCAACTGACAGCGTCACCGCGGCGTTGAGGTCAGAGGTGGAAGGACTCATTGCGCTGCTCCGCTGAGCCGTGCAGCGGCGGTTCATTTTGCAGAGAGCTTGGGCTTACGCGCGCCTGTTCTGCCACTTGCGCTTTTTTCGACTGCCTCAGTTGGACCTGAACCGGTGTTGAGTATGGAGAGGACAGTGGCACCTGCCCCCACAAAAACTGATGAAAGAAGGAAGTCGTACATGAACCCGGCGTTGATCGCCGCGAGTCCGCCCAGCAATGCACCCATAATCGCACCAGTTCCTGTCGCTGAGTTGTAAAGTCCCATCGCTTCACCCTTGATGTGCTGGCCCGCCATGCCTGCCACAATCGCCTGGCCCGTGACGCTTATTATCGCCCAGCAGACGCCCATCAGTGAATTCAGCACGATCATCACAATGACTACATCCAGAGACGAAGTCAGGAAGAGGGGTAGGGCAAAGAAAGAGGGGATGAGCGCTATGCGGGCGGACACGGCAACCAGCTGAATTGCCTTTTCGCTCCTGCCCCTTATGAGCGAGGAGACCTTACCGAACGCAAGAGTCGATGCAAGTGAGCTGCCAATGTATACGATGAAGACATCAGGCTGGTCGATCATGAACCTTCTTCCGAGATAGTCGAACAGGTAATTCGGAAAGACGGAATAGAATGCCGTGAAGCCGGTGGAGAAAAGGATTGTGACCAGATAATAGAGCCAGAGGTGTCTTCCAATCTCGGTTCTCTCCTGCTGGGTCGGCGCGGCAAGTCTGATTACCGCACCGATTCTGGATGGAATATACTTCGCTCTTTCCATGACGTTCATGGGCAATGAGGCGACTGCGTTTCGCCTGCTTTCGTGTCCGCCATTGGAAAGCGCATGCGCTCCTTGTCCCTCATCAATGAGCATGGCTGCGACGGCTGCACCGATGGTGGCTACCGATGCCCCGAAGAAGAAAAACAGGCGCATAGTCGACTGATTTGATGGGAGGAAGGTGAACCAGGCTGCCCCCGACACAAGGCCGAGCAGGTACCCTGCGCCACCCACCCTGCTGAACATCCCCATTCGGCTTGCCCACTGTTCCCTTGGCGACTGTTCTATCAGAAGAGCGGTGCCGGCAGGTGGGCTCGCGGCATACAGCAAGCCCAGCAGGAAGTTGGCTACGAAGAACATGACAAAATCGACGCTCAGCCACATGAGCGCAACGGAAATGGCCAGGCCCGCAAACCCTTCAACGATGAAGAGCTTGCGCATGTGAAGATGATCTGACAGGTTTCCCCATATTATGAATGCAGGGATTGAAGCGACAGATGTGGCGGCAGTTATTACGCCAACCTGCATCAATGTACCTGCAAACGCAACCACGAGAAACAGGGGTATCAGGGGCGCGGTAGCACCGTTGGTCACATTCGCAAGAAGAAAACTGTAATACCATCCTGTCTTTCTCTCCGGAGGTGACCTCAGAGTGCCCATCCCTTGAAAGGCGCACAACGTTCAAAGGATTATATATCGCTTCCCGACATACTCTTGAAAGTCAGACAACGGGCAGACGAAAAGGGACCTCTGGTCGCCTGAAGACAGAGTCTGCATGCGGCGAAAGTACAGGGATGCCGCAACATCCTTTATCTATGGCAGGACAATAGAAGGTCAGATGGCGCTATTCCTTCTGAGATATGCCGAAATGGGGCTCAAGTCTGAAAAGGTGAGGCGAAGATTCCAGCAGGCGCTGATCGAGAATATTGAGAACCACTTTGTAAGGCTTGGGGCAGAGTGCCTGGTTTCCTGGGACAGGGGAAGGGTCTTTGTAATGTCCGATGATGTCGAGAGGGCAAGGAAGGTTTTTTCCCACACATTCGGGATTGTATCATTCAGCGAAGCAGAGGAGGCAGATACTGATATTGAAGAACTCATTCGTAGCGTCGTCTCATACTCCGAACAGCGACTCTCGCACGGAAACATCTTTGCAATAAGGGCAAGAAGGTCCGGGCAGCAGAAATACACGAGCATGGAGCTCGCCAGAAGGGCAGGGGAAGCAGTACTCGATGCACTCAAGAATCTGCAACTGAAGGTCGACCTTGAGGAGCCTCAAGTTGAGATATTCATTGACGCGAGGGAAAAAGGAGCGTACCTCTATTCTGAAACGGAGATGGGTCCCGGGGGCCTGCCCCTCGGAACACAGGGGACGGTTCTCTGCCAGGTGCAGTCTACGGATGGCGTCCTTGCAGCATGGATGATGATGAGGCGAGGATGTAAAGTGATGCTCCTTGCCGAAGACAGTGCGCTTGCTGCCGGACTTCACGAATGGGACCCTTCTCTGCAGATCATCCAGAAGAAGGAAGGTGAGAGCATTCATGCCCTCGCAAAGAGAAACGGATGCAAGGGAATTGCATATGCACTGGACTATGGCGAGATTGCAGCCTCAAATGAGGCGAAGGAGGGGCTTGCACACTTCTACCCGCTCACTGGCCTTTCGAAGGGGGAAAAGGAAAAGCTGCTCGAGAAGGTCCTCTGACCTATTTCCCTTTCCTGTCGTTTGCCCTTATTGAGGGCCTTACCTTCTCTGCGCCCTTTCCCTTCCATCTGAGCCCCCTTCCTTTCCTCCCGGCAGAGGTCAGGCCGCGGTAGGCCCTGTTTGAATGGGCCGGGTCCGAAATCCAGTTAAGGTTCTTGTCACTCAAGACAGACGGGCTGTAGGGGTCGACGAGTATTACCTCGTACCACTTGTGCATGCCGTCCTGCCCGACTGCATAGGAGTTGAGCACCTCCATATTCGGATAGTGTTTCTGGACGCGCTCCTCAGCGATTCTCTGTATGTTCTTGTTCATCGTTATCTTGAGTATTCCCTTTCTTCGGGCACGCCTGCCCTTCGAAATCTTGCGCTTTCTGAGCCCACCCCTTCTTACCTTTACCCTTACAAGAGTGACGCCCTGCTTCGCCTTGTAGCCAAGGGCCCTCGCCCTATCTAGCCTTGTCGGATGGTCGACTGGTGTAATCGTCCCCTCCTTTCTCCACTTTATGAGCCTCTCCCATTCTGTCCGGCCAAGTGCGTCACTGTATGCATTCTTCCTGAAAGAGGCCATGTGAGAATATGCGCTCTTCCCCTTCCTGTATTTGAGTGAGACTAATGGCGCAGCCTCAACGTGTTCCACTGCCTCAGCAGCAAGCGGCGCGTGCTTCTCCGCTTCCGGCTGCTCTGCTTTTTCCACTGCAGGTGTCTCAGCTTCAGCTGTTGCAGCGCCGACCTTTCCGGCGACACTCCTCTTCGAAGTGCGTTTTGCCCTTGGCTTCTTCGCCTTTTCAGTGCCTTCAGAGGCGGTTTCAGCGGTTTCAGCATCCTTCTTGGCTTTCCGTGTCGTAGTCTTTCTTGTCCTTTTGGGCTTGGCTTCTTTTATCTCATCTTCACTCATTTTAGCACACCGGCCAGTAAGAGTCAGCTTGATTCAAATTCGAATTTGCCTATATTATAAATAACTATGCGTAAGCATCACTGTGGGACATAAGTCTGCTATCTTTCACCCATGTTGAGCAGATTGTGCCATGTGCCCTTGCACATGGCGGCCGTCCTTATCCTGTCAGCCCTCCGCTGCTGTATGCGCCATCCTGTTGTCCTCTTGTCGGCGGAGAACTGTGATTCCGAGTTCTCCCTTCTGTAGTATTCATGGAGGAAATCCATAGGGGAGGAGATCAGCCTCTCTATGAGTTCCCTCCATGCGGGCGGTCCCCTTATGGTAGTGTTTCTCTTTGGAATCACGTACACCATGGTGCCTTCTCCGAAGTCGTCGAGCGTCGACTGTGTGCCATAATACTGGTCCAGGCGTATGCTCTCAACATCCGTTTCCGTCATGCCCAGCATGGCCAGTGCATCACGGTACGCCTCCTTCTCCGACTTCATGCTGACGCCATAGGCAACATACAGGCTGGTGTCCAAATCAAGCAGTGCGAACGCATAGACAAACAGCCTGCTGTCGCCGTTTGTCTTCATGCACTGTCCTCCCTCTCTCGTGGAGCGGTAGTGCCTCGTGATTGAGAGGGAGTAGCCTGTGCCGTCACCTGTCAGGTTGCCTCCCGCACGTGAGGCAAGCAGCACGAACATGTTGTGCACTATAAGGGAAACGGCGAAGTGTGAATATGACCTCTCCACCGTCTTGTATCCGACGTCTATGCCTGTCAGCGGAGCAAACAGCGACAGCACCCCGGCCATCTTCCTGTTGCTCAGCTGGAAAATCTCCTTGAGCAGCAGTATGACAGCCTTCTGCTCGGGAGACACAATGGGCGGCCTGCCCATCGTCTCCACGCAGGCAATGATCGAATATGCAGCCCTGACAACGGCGGTGAGCTCAATGGCGGCACGTCTTATTCGATGCTCATATGACAGCTCATATCCTCTCCAGTCCCTTACAGTGTGCCTGGAATACCGCTCCCTGTACTTTCTCACAAGGAAATCGAACTCGTTGCGGAAACGCTGCAGCTGCTCGTTCGTGAGCACGTGCGGCTTATGGCAAAGCTCATATAAAGACATATGTATACATATGTCTAGAAGTTAATATGAAACTGCTTTAACCTGCAGGGAGATACGGCATGCATGCACGACAGGGAAGTGTTGATTGACGGTAAGCAGATAATACTGAAGGATGAGGTGGAGACGTTCTTCCAGAAGACTGTGACCAAATTCAGCACATCGGCCAAGCTCGATGTGCCTAAGAAGTACATAGGGAAGAGGGCCTATGTCGTCATACTGAAGGACTAACCGATAACGGACTTATGTCCCACTGTGCGTAAGCATCAGGAGGCGCATTTCAGACCTTTCGAACCATGTCAAATAACATACTTAGTCTCAGGCGTACAGTAGTGTCAAGCGAGGTGAAGAAATGGGTGCATTAAGAAGCTTCCTTGCAGTATGCCTCGGCACGCTTCTGTTGCTATCCGTGACGCCCTACGCGTTGGCAGACCAGGGTGCAGGGGAGGAGCTGCAGCTGGGCGAAGGACCTCTCGGTTACGTTGCAGAAGAAGACAGACTTGTTGTAAATAACGGAAATGTGACCGTCTGGTTCCAGGAATACAAGCCGATGGTTCACATATACGTCACTGACGAAAACGGTTCCGCTTTCGGGTTTACCGTCGCAATCAAAGGTGTTTACGAGCTTGACGCCTCCGGAATGCCGGTGGCCCTGCTGGACCTGCACAGGGCCTATCCGATAGAGAACATGGTCAGCGATGGCCTCTTCAACTACACATCAGGCGTCCTTGTCCAGTATTCGCAGGAGACCCAGACGGTTGACGTTGAGTTCACACTGACTGCGAGCGAGTTCCTTGTCTGGGGCGCAGGTTTCAACAGCAGCCATGTACCGGCGCTTGACGGCTCCGGAAGGCAGTACGAAGTTGTCGGTCAGGCCACCGTGTCCGTCACATTCCACATATCGGCAATGACGGGATATGTGAAATTCGACCTGGCAGTTGAGCAGTGGACATGGGCAAACGAGTCCGGCGACAGCCTGGCGCTAATGCTTACCATTGACGGTCACGAGATCACAGACACGTTCGGACAGAGGCCGACAATCGATGGCGAGCTCGTAGGCAACAATAGGGGTGCAGACACACAGATAAGGTACACAGTGCACAACACCTACTACAGGGACAGCGTGAGGGTCCTGGGCTACGGTCTCATCGACGAGGGTTATCTGACATGGGCCGACACCGCTCTTGTAACATACGGCAACACAACTACTGCAGATGTGAGCGTTTCTACATATATGTTCAACTGCAGCAACAACAACACAGCAGCAGCCCATCTGCTTTTCACATTCGCAGTCCCGGAAGGCTGGAACACCAACTACAGTACACTGCAATATGACCCCGTGATCGGCACTGGGGAGCTAGAAGCGGTTTCCGGCAGCGCCGGTCCGCCCGACCAGATGAACTCGAACGGCGGAAATCCGATTTGGTACCAGTCCGGGTGGCTAATAGCGCTGATCGCCGTTGCTGCAGCTGTCACGATCGCCGCTGCGGTTGGTGTCCTGCTGACCAGAAAGAGCTGATGAGATGCGTGACGCCGGCTGAAAACCTCTTCCCTTTCCTTTTCACATATAGTCTTCAAGTTTCATCCTGGATGACGTCTTGGTCCCGGAGATCGCCTTTTCGCCCTTAACCTCGTCGAACAACGTCGACTGTCTCGACCCCGTGACGAGGCTGTTCTCATCCACGCCAAACACCTCCGTAACTCTGGAGAGGGTCTGAGCGACCCTGAGCGCATAGTATGTGTTGTCCGGACTGAACTCGAATTCCCTTCCAGCAATGAAAGGTTCCACCTGCTGAGGAGACTTCTTGCTGTTTACCACGATCCACGAGACCTTCATCCCCGGAATGAACTCCTCCCCCATCTGCATAAGCTTCTTGGCTGCCTGTACTGTCACCTGGGATTTCTCATCCTTGTACTCGTCGAACTGCCTGCAAGTCCTGGATATGACGAGCTTCTCCTTTGGAACCTTGCCGGCAATCACGTCGTTGACAAGCTGCCTGGAAAGTTTCACGGCGCCTTCCCTGTTTCCGTTGAGTATCTCCTCGAATACCCTGCTGAGGCTTTCACTCTGGTAGTCGAACGAGTCGGTGCGCCTCATCTCGTACCCTCTCACGACAAGCCCCTGTTCCGGCCAGACGAGCCTGCCGACGTATCTCTTCTTCTTCCCGTGCGAGAAGAGCGGTTCAAACACCTCCTCAAACTCGAGGGTGACACCTTGCGACGAAAAGCGATCACTCAGCTTTTCACCGAATTCTATCGTTCCCGGAAGGTCTTCGACAGGGCTCTTGAAGAAAACGGAATCTGTATCCGAATAGATGACGGTGACGCCTTCGCTTTCGAGCTGCTGAATGACACCTTTAGTCGTTTCCCTCGCAAATGCGGTTATGCTTCCGCCGATTGCGAAGTTGGTGAACCTGTAGAAGGAGGACGCAAGCACGCCGTAGAAGGAGTTCATCAGTATCTTGACCGCCTGCTGCAGTCCATCGAGATAGTTGTACTCATCCGCGTTGTTCGTGCCCTTCATCCTCGCTTTGATGCTGTCCCTCTCATTCATGAGGTCTGTCAGCAGCTTGGGGATGAGTCCCTTCCTCTCTTCAGGCGCAAGGAACCGGGCGCCCGACGGACTGACAACTGTGCCCTTCGGGCTCAGCGTTGTGAAGCATATGTTCTTTGCAATGATGAGCGAAGGGTACATGCTCTTGAAATCAAGGACGCCCACCCAGTGATACAGGCCAGGCGAAATGCTGTGGACGTATCCGCCCTCTATGCTTGTCTCCTCGGCATCCGTCGACCTGCCTGTCATTGGTGTGGGTACATCCGCCTTGTCGGCAGCGCGTATGAGGAGTGAATCGACAAGCTGCGATGCGCCGCTGTTGAGCGCATCGTCAAGAGGCAGCCTTGCGACGGTCGCCATATCCATCCCCCTTGCAAGGACGCGCGTCTTTTCCAGAATGCGCAACGCCAGCTCTGCATCCTTTTCGCAGTAATCCATCACCCGGGCGCTGTCCTTGGCCCATTCCTCATCTATCTTGAGCCTGTCAACATCAAGCTTCTCCTCGTTCAGTAGTTCCTTCGCAACCGCGTTCAGGGTCTCCTGCTTTGGATGAAACTGCTTCTTCATGTGCCACCAGGCATCTGCTATGATTCGACCGTTGCAGCGCCAGAACCTGTTCTTCACCTGCCTGACGTCCTCGCCGTCCCTTCCCCATGACCTTTTGTCGACGCCGTTGTGCTGGCACCGTTCAATGATCTTTGGTATGTCGAAGCCATCAATGTTGTAGCCCGTGATTATATCTGGGTCAATTGCGCCCACCCTATCGAAGAACGAGGTGAGTATGCTCTTCTCATCCCCGTGAAGGCGTTCGAACTTCAACATGCCGTCGGCTCTGTACGCGAAGCAGATGCACCATATGTGAGAATTCTTTATGCTTGATTCTATATCGAAGCTCAATACCTTGAGTTCGGGCTTGAAATCCTCGGCGGGGGAAAAGCTGTCCGCCTGTATGACTAAATCAGTGCCGTATATGCGCGTCTTGTCCTTCGGCAGAAGCTCGCCGCTGACACGTACGCAGGAGGCAAGGTCCATGTCATATGCAAACCTGTGGGCAAACGGTATGTCCGCTGCCGCAACTTCCACCGTGTTGCGCAGCATGTTTCTGAATTCGGGCACAGTCCAGGGAAACTTGACAGTGACAACAGCACCAGGTACTTCCGCTCCGCGATGGAAGAATGTCTTTTCCTCTATGCTGATGACATCATCCCGGGACGCAAGCACTGACTTTGCACGCGCGACGTCACCCAGAACCTGGAAATAGGGCCTGCTGCCGGTGTACCTGATTACTGCAGACTTGCCCTCTTTTGTCTTTCCGTAGAGTTCAACGGTTATGCTTTCATCCATTTCTCTTCTGTATGTGGCGGTGAGCAGTCTCACGTCCCAGTGACCGGCGCTTTCCATCATTCCATCCAAACAGCTACGTGTTTAAAAGATCTCCGAGCGGCTGGGTGAAAGCGAGCTTTCATAACCCTGTGGAGCGAGACTTCACGCAGCCCGCTTTGCAACTATCTTGATTACGTCGCCGTCGCTAAGCTTATAATCGTGGCCGACAGGCTTCTTTGTCTTGGCATTTATGGCTGTTATGTAGTTTCGTCCTATGTCGGTGTGGATCTTGTAGGCGAGTTCCTGAGGGCCGCTTCCCCTCCTCACCAGAAAGGCGTCAGGAAGCACCTCCCCCTGATGGTTTGTGAGCTTGTTCTCATCCTCGACAGGGAACACAGAGACGAGGTCGAGCAGCTTGAAGGCGGCGCTCTCGAGCGCATTCTGCACACCCGTGGCACTGTGCTGGAGGAATGCTCTGATCCTCTCAAGCGCCCTGGACTGCCTTTCGTTCAGTGCCTGCTCCCCTGCGCCTGTAAAATCATTCGAGCCGGGAACGTACTTTATGAGGGCCGCCTTGTCGGCCTTGCGAAGTGCGAGCTCGAACTCTGCGGCGCACGGGACAACTATGTAGTCTTCGAGGGACAACAGCTTGTCTATGTTCTCCTTCGGTGCCACGTCGACCTTGTTTGCCGCTATTAGCGTCGGCTTGCTTATCCTTCTTATGGCGTCTGATAGGGAATAAAGCTCTTCGTCACCCCAGCTGGTGGGGTCTGCACCAACGCCGGTGCTACGCATGGCGGCTGTCACGTCAGGAACAGTGACACCTAGGCCGCTCAACCTTTCCTGTATGACTGCCTCCACTTTCAGGTTCTCAAGATGAATCCTCTTGGCTGTCTTCTGGAAGTTCTTGTCCAGTATGCTCTTTATCCACATGGATACTTCGCGTTCAAGGAATCGTACGTCATCGAGAGGATCCCGCGTACCCACCGGAAGCTGGTTACCATCGGCATCGGTTCCGCCGCTCGCATCCACAACGTGGATAAGCGCGTCTGCCTGCCGCAACTCATCGAGAAACGCATTGCCTAGACCTTTCCCCTGCCAGGCATCCGGTACAAGGCCCGCTACATCGAGCAGCTCCACAGGAATGAACCTCGTCCCGTTGGAGCATGATGCATTGTGAGGATTGCACTTAACACCAAAGTGCTTTTCCGGGCAGTCACGTCTCACATACCCTATTCCCCTGTTTGCCTTTATTGTGGTGAAAGGGTACGGCGCTATCTCCACGGTTGCCATCGTGGCGGCAGAAAAGAAGGTGCTCTTTCCGACGTTGGGCTTGCCAACAATACCGATCTGCATCTGTGCAACTCCGGAACTGAATGGTTTGAAATCAACAGGCTGCTTTATTAGTTTCGCGTCGGTGACGCCAGCCCTTTTGCCGACAGCCATTCGACCAGCTCCTCCATCTGCAGCACTGTCAGCTCCTCCACCCGCCTCTCGGAGAAAGGAGCCCTGTCTGAAAGCAGGGCGTACCCGTCAACTGACTTCCTGAGAACGGAGTTCACTGTCTTTCTCCGCTGGGAGAACAGAAGTCCGATGACCGAGTCGAATTCTGGCCATTGCCGCGCGCCCTGTTTCCGTAGAAGTGATATGACAGACGAATCAACATCAGGAGCAGGGTAGAAATGGGAATGGCCAACATCGAACAGACGCCGCACGTCAAAGAGGCGCTGCAGCGAGGCGCTCATTCTAGAATATTCTGCCGTGCAGGGGGGAGCGACAGCCCTCTCGGCCAATTCCTTCTGAATCATGAATGTGCCCTTTTTCATCTTGCTGTCGGCGAGTCGGAATATCACGGGGGAGGAGACGGAGTACGGGAGGTTGCCGACGGCGATATCGAACGGAGGGAGGTCGATGAGAAGGAGGTCGCCCTCAATAATCTCGAGGTTTTCGGCAGCAACGGTGTCCGCCAGGTAACGGGCCAGGCGCCTGTCCTTTTCGACGGCCACGACTCTCCTTGCCAGCCTGCACAGTTCAACGGTAAGAATTCCCAGGCCCGGTCCGATTTCAAGAACAGTATCCCCCGGTTCTATACCTGCAGCTGATGCTTCGCGACTCGCAACATCGTCATCTATCAGGAAAGTCTGACCCAGGCGGCGGCTTGGGTACACACCGATATTGGCCAGCATTTCCTTTACAGTCCTGGCATCCATTCTGAAACCAGCGGCGTTTATCTTGCGACGAACAGCCTGTACTTCTGTTCATGGTCTGAAAGCTCGTCGACTATCCGTCTGGCAACTATCTTTGCCGGATGATGCACCGTAGAGACCCTCTTGTGAACATCGTCAAGGCTTGTGAATTTCTGTTTCCTCCTCTCCTCGATGATCGCCCACATGCTTTTCTTCCCCAGACCTGGAAGCAGTTCAAGCGTGTGAAGCCGCGTCGTTATTGCCTGCGCCTCGTTGAAGAAGCGGACGAACCTCTGCTCGTTATCCATTACCACAGTCTCCAGAGCATGAGGAAGTTCTGACTGACCGTTCGACGTGAGTTCATCGTAAGAAAGTCTTCTCTTAACATGCAGTATCTGCTGCCTGAGCCCCATATCCTTTCCTATGTACACCTTGTCTCCGGGCGATATAGCAACGCCGGGCTTGGGTATCAGCTCAAACAGCTTGAACTCCTCGCCGCCGATGGCGTATGCCACCGGCTCATGTTTGAACCCCCTTTCGGATGGTGAGCCCTGTGGCAGATAATCCAGTATGTAGGCATAGTCCTCCAAGAAAAACACCTGCCTACACGAATTTCTGAACTGTCTCGATGATCTGTTCAATCTGCTTTTTCTCTGGCGTCAGGCGCTCCTTGGAGAAAACAAGTCGAACATCCTCGGGCGTCACTGGAAGGAGGTCGATTATCTTTACCACATTCTGCTCGCTTATGAAGCCTAGGGCACCAAGCTCCTTGTGCAGCTTCTTGGCACTGTCCTGTTCTATTTTGGAAAATTTCTGGGCATGGTCGAGTGCGACCTTCTGTTCCGCGGACAGCTCACGCTGCTTTCCCTCTTTTGTCAAAAGCTGCTTTACCTCTGACAGGCTCACGAAACGGTCAGTCGCCATTTTTGTCACTCAGCCTTCAATAAGTGAACGGCATTCGATAATATAATCTTCTCCTTGCCGCCGTCAAGTATCCTGACCTGGTATGCCCTGCCCTGCACACCGATAATCGTCCCGGTTCTTCCCTGAAATCTGAGATGTGGCGCTCCGGAGCGTTCTCCGGGCTCGAGCCTTATGCTGACCCTTTCACCGATCTCGAATTTTCTGATTACCCTCGCGACCGGCGGGTTGCCCCTGTTTCTTGGGCTCTTCCGCAATCTGTACCTGGACCTCCGGCTGAGGCCCTTCGAAGATTTCACCTTCTTCCATCTGCTCCAGTTGACACTTCCGAAACATCGAGCGAAACTACCTCGCACTCGACACCGAGCAATCCGGAGATGCTGGGCACCGTCCTTCCACCGTCGCCCGTAATCAGTTCCTTTATATATGTCCCCGACTCGGCTTCTATATCGAGAGTGACGGTATCGCCATGCATCCCTACCAGGCTGCACACCAGCACCGTTCTCTCGCGGACAATGTCTGCACGTCTGTGAGATACGCGCAGCGGTGTTCTCTGCGAAAGCTTCGTTCCGCTCAGCTTCGCTATCACCTCACAAAGTAGTTGTTTATTAATTTTGCTCAAGGAACGGAAGGTGATCCTGTATTTCTTGACAGGGCTCGCTGCCTTCAGCTCCCTCACTTCCGCTCTGGTGGAGAAGCGCAGTTCCGAGACCTCAACCTTGCCGATGTTTGCAGAGTTTACACTTTCCTGGGCTGCGGAAAGGTCCACTTTCCTCATACGTGGTTTTGACAGCTCGATCACAAAAGGCCTTCCCGTTCCGAGCATTACCGCGTCGATATCCTCCCTGCCCATTCCATGGAAGAAATGGTCTGTTGCTCCTGTTGCCTGAACCAAGGGGGCGGCAATGAGCTCCTCCACGCTCGTATCATACATCTTCCCCTTGAAACCGCAGTGTGAACAGCCCTTTCCGTGGCACTTCCTGCACGGCCACTTCGTTTGCGGTATTCCCCTTACAAGCTTCCTGTACCGGCCGTATATGAAGAGCGGTGAAGGTTCAAGCTCGAAGGTCCTGAAAGCTGTGTCTATGATGACTAGCATGTCCGGGTTCGTCATTCTTCCCTCCTTGCCGGTGAGGAGGGTGAGCTTCTTGCCGAGCTCCCTGTTCACTTCGACTTTCAGCTGCTCTGCATCATTGAACTGGTGGCGCGACAGGACCTCCTCCTCCCTCAGCTTCGTTCCAAACTCCAGCCTCGACCCGACCCAGAGTGTTTCGAAGTCCCATCTGCTCAGTTCGACAACCGGTATTGAAGCAAGATCGTCCATCTTGCCGAAAAGGCCATGGCAGATGTAGCAGGTGTCTTCATCGATGACTGCCCTCCCGTGGAGCAGCCTTATCCTTTCACCGACAACCCCGTTGTCTCTTCCAATGAACTTCTTTGAGAAAAGACGCCCAAGGCATCTGTCGCAAAGCGTGTAACCCGATATAGACTTGAGTGCTTCGGAAACCTGCTCTTCCATGAGTGGTGCATCCATTTCTCCGGTGGTTGTAGACATGCCATCACCATCCCCAAGCAGGAATCTCAGTCTCCGCCAGGCCATTCAGGCTCTGTGCTGTACATGAGTTCTTTCAGCTTCAGCTCCCTTCTCCTGTGCTCAAGGAAGTGGAAGACTGCCGAATGCTCACTGCCTCTGAGAAGCATATCAACGCCTGACTTCGCAAGGTCGATTTCAACAGGATCGCCTATTATTGCAACAGTATCGCCCTGAACAGATATCGAAGTTTCAGTGAGTTCCTCAAGCGTCTCCCTCGACTTGCCGGATTTCCCAATCAGCCTTCCCCTCATCCTCTGAAGCCTGTTCTTCCTGCCGCCGGTGTAGTCAGAGATGTGAATTGTCTCGAGGAACATGTCTTCCATCAGCAGCTTCTTTGCCCTTTCAGGTGAAAATCCCCTTGCAATGGCATTCACGAAAGAAGTGACCTTCAGCTCCATGACAGGGTCGGGGGAGTTGCTTCCGTCTATCTCGACATCACCCTCCATCGAATCCACGATTATGACGACTCCTGTCTCTGCCTCAACCTTCCTCTTCACATCGCCGTTTCTGCCAAGAAGCACTCCAATCCTGTCTGAGGGAACGCGAAGATACTGCACATCAGCCACCTCCTGTCAGGGATGCCATGATCTCCCCTATGTCCCTCACTCGGACACCTTTAAGCTTGAAGAACTTATTGATATTACTCACATCCCTTCTCGCATATTCCATCGCGTTTGGATGCCTTGCGGTGACGCCCTGGCTGCAGTCGATGACGTAAGGCTTTCCACTATGGACAACCACGTTATACTGGCTTAGGTCGGAATGGACAAGGCCTGCCTCCCTGTATCCCCTCACTATGAAATCAAGTATTATGCCGTAGAATAGATTTGCCTCACCGGCAGAAAGCTCGTAGTCTTTCAGAAGCGGGGCAGGGCCATGCTCTGTGCCCAGGTATTCCATCGCCAGCAGGTTCTCCCTTCTTGCAATCGGTGCCGGAACTGGAAGATGGTTGCTGAAGTACCGTTCCAGGTTCACGTACTCCCTCTGGACCCACATGCTGACAGTCTTCGAGAAGCTGCCTGTTATTCCCCTGAACCGCTCATCGCCCGCAATGTAGGGGGCAAGGGATCTGAAGGTAGAGTTGGACACCCTGTATATTTTCAGGGCAATGGGCTTTCCTTCCCCCGATGTGCATTTGAACACGCCGCCCTCCTTTCCGGTGGCGACGGGAAAATCGATTGTGGCAATGATGCCGTCGTTCATCATTTCATAAATGTTCAGCAGAGTGCGCTTGTCGAAGAACTGGTCGAACACCTTTCTGTCCTCGACACCTTTTATCCTCTTCTTGTACGGGTCGAGAAGCTTGAGGTAGTTCTCCTCGTCTGTCCTGAACGGCAATTGAATCAGCCCAGGGCTTTTTCAGAAGACATTTATGCCCTTCGGGATCATGTTTCTCCTGCTAAGGTAAGAGGATTGCGTCTTGGTGTAGCGATAGAGTATGTCTGCCTTGTCCTCCTGGAAATCCCATGGCCTGACAATGACAAGGTCTCCCTCCCTGATCCACATCTTCTTTTTGATCTTGCCTGGTATGCGCCCCATTCTCGCCTTACCGTCTGCACACTGGACCCTGATCCTGGATCCTCCCAGAAGCTGGTCGGCCACCGCGAGCATTTCGCCTGTGTTTCTCCTTGGGAGCGGGACACGCATGAAGGTGTCTGTCCCCTCCTCGCCCTCAACTATTGACTCCTGCCTGCTCTCGAACCTGGCCTGCCTTTCTCTGTTGCTCTTGATACTCAAGTTGAATCTCCGTTTTCAGCCTTTGAATAGGATAGTAATCGTCCCTCAATTATATACATTGCGCAAAAATTAAAGGCGTGCAGCAAGTGTTTATGGCTCGTGCCGGAACATCCACAATCACGGAACACCAGCCCCATTGGTTCAAGACTATCCCCCGTTGCCCTGGGGGGCCGGTGTGGCAATGCGTATCACTGGTATCTGCTATAAAGCTTTCTGGCTGACGGAACCTTCATCCGCCAGTTCAAAATCCACTCGCTGGATATAGGGAAAAACGCACAAGCCTTTCTGATAGCGGATCCTAGACAAAGCAGGCTTGCTCATCTCACGAACAGCTGGCGACTCACGGAAATGCTGCGGGCCCTCCGGGCTGGAGAAGGAGGTGGAAGGAGCGCCTTAGGGAACGACATGGGGGGAGGATGCTTCATCAGGCACGTCGCGGTATATCTCATCGCAATGATGGAATGCAAAGGTGATGTACCGGCCGTCACCCCTGCTGTTCTTGATGCTGCAAGGGCCGAAGCCGTCGTCATCCGCCCCGTACCATTTCTCGCAGTTCTTGCAGAGCATATTCACTGTTCACTTCCAGAGAGTGTATCACTCTGCCGGAGTATAAATGGGTTGTCAACAGCCGAAGACGCAGCATCGCCCGAACCGGCTTACAAGTACCCGCTGCATCTTGCGGCGGTCCGGAAGCTCAGCAACCGTGGGAAGGAGAGCTGTTACTCAAGCTCGGACATCACCGCTTTCCCGCCTTCTGTTGTGTACAGCAAAGCCATCCAGTCGGATTCCGTCCTGAAATCATACTCAAGACCGATTATGAACAGCCATGTCTGGGCAGGTTCCCGTGCTAGTATTTTGAGCATAATCGGTTTGATCGCTGTGTCGTTCCAAGCAGTCATGAGTTCCCTGTTTTCCCGTCTGTTTTCCTCCGGTTCGCCTCCTTTGGGCTCACCGTAGGTGATGACACATTTGAGTCCGGGCCCTGACTTGAGCAGTGCCGGCATCCTGTCAATGACCTCCCCCCTGTCGTTTGCGTGCTCGACGTGCGCAACTTCACTGGCGGAGTCGGTGTCGAAAACGATGGCACCTGTGCTGCCCTCCTGGGCAAACCTGATCCACATTCCAAGTTTTTCCCTCACAATGAAGAGGAGGTATGGATTTATGACTCCCTCAGTCCACTCGGTAGAACTCATTTCCCACGACAGCTTGTAATGACTGTCGAGCCACTCAGTAAAACTGGATTTCCACGCTTTCCACATGTCGCTGGCAGGAGGCATATCAAAGAACCAGATATGAATCTGAAGAGGTAGATTAATGTATACGCTATCACCACTCTACCTTTTCCTTGCATGAGGGAGAGGATTGCACATCTGCCAGTAAGGTCCCAGTCGCTTCCAGTATCCCTGTCCTCCGCTCCGTTCATTGGCCGCCGGATGATTCCATTCGTTGTGCGTTATATTCGCGAAGCCGTCTTTCGTACGCGTCTGCGATATCCCTGAAACCAATTGTGCCCGAGATACCTCCTTTGGCGTCCGCAACTGCCACCGCAAGCTCTGGATCGCCAGGGAGCATGGCGAGGACATCCTTTATCGGCGAGGTTGAACCCACAATGGGAGGCTTTCCGACACTGAAGTTGATGAGGGGAGATGCGTCTGCCAGATGCGGGCGCAGCGACTCCATTGTAACGTAGCCTATCGCCCGGCCGGTCTCTGTTATGACAGCCCCCCTCACCTTCATGGACTTCATCCTGTAGAACGCATTGTATGCGCTTTCATTCGCCCCGACTTCAAGATGCTTTCTGTTCATGGCATCTTCCGCGCTGATTCGTTCCATAATATCAGCCCTGTATTCGTTGAGATGGGCGTGCGAGTGCAGCCTGTCCAGCACCTGTGCATCGTAAATCGCGGAAGCGCTGCCACTGATGAAGAAGGCGATTGTTATCGATACCATGAGCGGGAGGAACATGTCGAGGCCCCCTACCATTTCAGTCCCGATTATGAGCATGGAAACGGGCGTCTTCGATGCTGCTGCGAAGAATGAAAGCATCGTGACCACCGTCACCTCGGCCACAGACACATAAGGAAAAAGGGGGTGTGCCTCGAGACCCAACAACGTTCCTAGAAATGCACCACTCACAATTCCAGGTGCGAACGCTCCCCCTGCTCCTCCCGAGCCGAGCGTCAGGGATGTTGCGAGTATTTTTGCAAAAAAAAGGATGACAATTAGGGTAACCGGCAGTGCGATCATGTTTCCTGAGAGTATCAGCTGGACCCAGCCGTATCCTAGGCCAAGAACCTGCGGATAGAATATACCTATGAGCCCGACTAGGAAGCCACCGATTGCCGGCTTCACGTACGGCGGCAGCATCTTGAGCCTCATGAAAGCAAGGTGTGTCACCTCAAAGGTCTTTACGAAGAACACGGAGCCTGCACCCGCCAGAACTCCGGCGATGGCATAAACAACGATCGCACCTGGATTTGTGAACGCAAAAAGTGAAGCTGACGAGGCGAAAAGTGGAACGTAGTGGAACTGGTAGCCGAATATCGCGTAGCCCACCACCGAGGCAACCGTGGCTGGAATCAGTGCCTCCACTTCGAAATCTCGCCTGTATAGTATCTCTGTGCTGAGTATTGCACCTCCTATGGGAGCCATGAATATGCTTCCGATCCCTGCTCCGATGGCCGATGCCATGACTATTCTCCTGTCATGGTCTTCAAGATGGAAGAGGTCAGACAGAAAGGATCCGAACACGGCCGAGATCAATGCAACCGGACCATCTCTCCCTGCACTTCCGCCGGAACCGATGCTGACCGCAGACGCTAGGAGCTTGACTGCAGGGGTCCTGTTGCGGATTCGGACGGAAAGATTGTGAAATGCGTTTATTGCGGCATTGATGCCCAGCCCCTCTGAGCCTGGCGTGAGTTTGTAGACCAGATATCCAGAGATGAACCCGCCAGCGGTTGTTGAGACCGGAACCAGGAGCCTGTTGTAGCTGGCTAATGAGTAAGAGGCGCTTCCCCCTTCCCCAACAGGCAAAGGCGGACTGAATCCGGCGATGCCGTACAGCATCAGGTGACCAAAGAGTATTATCCCGTTATACAGCAGGAGTGAGCCCGCACCAGCCGAAATTCCTACTAGAACACCGATGCCGACCCACATTCCTGCCTGACTGGACAGTATGTTGCGCTGAAACCAAGTGAAGTACCTGCTCCCGTACATTACACAATCACGGTTCCGTGCAAGGGACGGCATTTGCCCCAGACCTGTGTGATGGAGCCTCGTTTGTCCAATGGAGTGAGGGCGTGAAGCCGAGCTGCGCTGTAGTCGTGAATCGCCAAGGTTCTGACAGACTATATCCCTGTCCACTAACTCAATCGGAATTCTTTATCCTTTGCTTCCTGTCAAATGGTTACAATTATGCTACAAGCACGCTGAAGAAAAACAAGAAAGACCGCTAAAGGGGCGAAATGCCCGGACTGCGTGCGCTTACCCTCTTCCTGGACTTATCTCCGTTTGTCAAGAGCTGAAGATATGGCACGATCACTGCGATAATCCTGTTCTCGGCCTTCCTGAGATGGTCCTCGAACGTCGAACGGCTGACGCCCATGCTCCTGGCGATTGTATCTGTAGTGACCGTTCTCGGCGAAGAGTAGTAACCGTAACGGTGTGCTGTGAGCAATGCGTTTCTCTGCTTGTCTGTCAGGTCGGGAAACATGCAACTAGGCCAGCTGCTTCCAGGCAACAGGTCTGCTGTTATTGTCCTCCTGCTAAGCATTTCAGTGTGCCCCATGTCATTTAGATGCTTGAAAAACGAGCGTACATTTTCGTCGCCAAATGTCACCAGTCTGTAATAACCCCACCCGCCGTAGAAAACAGAGGGCGGTTCTGAGAGAAACTGGTTTTCGGCAGCTAGTCCCAGGACATTGTCATAAGCTCGGCAAGTGCAGGCAAAAGTGAAAACGATGCCACCATCAGAGCGCACTCCTTTGCCCGCGTCGATGCCTGCACTCTTCATTGAATCCTCCAATGCTTCGATCGTACGCCCCTCAACAACCGGAATGACTATCAGGTCCCTCTCCCCGAGGCACCAGTGACTAATACGCAGGTCTGAGTATTTCCTAGACAGTGTAATGAAAGGACAGTCGTAATCTATCCTGAATGAAATCTCATAGAGTGGCATCATTGAGGAATCGTATGAACAGCTTATGCACATTCCCTTTATACGATAAAACATGCCTGGTGGGTGTCCTTTTTCCCGATTCTTCGAAGTTGATAGCGTTCAAACTCAACTCGCAGGCGACATTCAACGGACCGAAAAATTAACCCGTGACTGTACTGAGGCAGCGAGAGGCATAACCTGCGATTCAACTGGCAGAGGCGACGACTTGACAGCGAGACCAACATGTCACAAGGGCGATATACTGATTGAGCCAACGCCATTCCAGGACCCCTGGTTCAACGAAGTGAGAAATTACCACCTGGTCTGTGTGGGCTGCAAGTTCCATACGACTCACCTCATTCTGTTTGTTGGTTGATCGACTGCGCGGAAAACGTTCCGGTTGTGGCCGATGCATGGACGACTACCGGCCGAGGCATGTTTACCGTTATCACGGTATGGATTGCAAACAATTAAGTCTTCAGCCGTCGTTCGAAGCCCCTTCATGACTGCCCAATCAAAAAGCTGTACAAAAGCCATAATGGACAAATGGCAGTAGTATGAGGTACAACGAGATTCTGATAGCAGGACGAAGATGGGACGGTAATCCCACGCCATTCCATTTCAAGAATACGGAAGTCGATGTTTATGCCAAGGAAGAGCTAAGAGACGGCTTTGCCAGACTCTTCCAGAAGGGTCCCTCGACTGTAAGGCTCCGCTTCAAGCACGCAGGGCAGAAACAGGATACATCCAAATCGGAAAAGGGCACCACATCGATGTTCATGAGACGGGCCGAGCGGAAGAAAGCCCGGACCCGCCCTGCCTAAAGGCTGAAGGGGAACGATACAGCAAGGAACGTGCAAGGGAGTGAACGTAGTAGCACACGCTGGCACCTTTAGGCCCGTCGAGATTTCATGATCTTCAAAACGAGGCCAAGCTGTTTGCACAAAAGTGCAAGTCGACCACAATCTCCTCCATCTTGAAACACGGACGCATTCCAAAGCACTTGGCAAAGAGGATGCGGTAAACGAAGAAGAAGGGATGCAGACAGGGGTCGGCAGCCGAATAACGATCAGGACAATACGATCCGAAATAGAAAGGCACCCGTTGTGAGAGCGTACGCACATCATCCTGACTTTTCAGCGGCAAGACTGGTCGGGCAAACAGATGCACCCGCCGAAAAGAAGGGAAGCGTGTAGAAGACTAGTAAACTTAGGTGATCATGTTCGACTCACCATGCTCCTGGACGAGGTCAGTACCCCGCTTTGCAGCCATTTTTATTTATAATACTTAAACATTAAGCGGCCGACATGGTTGTAAAGACTTACACTGTGTCTACAGTCATAAATGCACCTATGAGTTATGTATTCAAATGGTGTACTGATTACAGAAGCGAAGATTACCTGATCACCAATAGCGCATCGAGAAGGCACTTTATAGAGAAATCTAAAAAGAAAGTTGCATGGATTACACACCTCCCCAGCGGCGACACAATGGCCGAAAATTTCAGGGTGGTGACCCTCAGCCCTCCAAGCAAGTGGACCGTTTTCGGCTTCGGCGAAGACTTCAATCATGAAGGAAGCTATGTTCTGAAGTCACTTGGTCGCAAGAAGACCCAGCTAAGATTGGCTTTCAAGGTGGATTACAAGGCCGCTCCCCCCGAACCAAAGAAATCCTGGGAGGAAAGGGTCAGCCAAAACTGGGAGAAGTACAGGGCAGTGCTGGAACAGGACTACATGTCTGGAAAGAGGCCTGATGAATAGTCTGAGTATATCGTGGCTTGGTCTTGCATGGAGTCTGGAAAACAAGAGATTGTAACATCATCAAGGGAAAATGGATCCTGACCGCTCCTGAAACGCCAGATAATGACTGCATCTTCAAAGATTGTCGACTAGACAGGCACTCCAAAACGACAGTAATCGTGGCCATGGTGATGATGCCGTCCCCTGTACACCTTGGCCAATCTACTGAAATTACAGGTAAAATTGGAAGAGATGACACTGTAAGCAACAGACTGCCCCGCCTGACGAACTATGCTACAAACCCCCCAACCCGCACGTGCCCCTTCAAGTGTAGCTGAGTGTGAAGCATCCTTTACCTTTTTGAACGGTTTTGGTATGTAAATGCATCAGGCTGCCACTGGCTCTATCGACTAAACCAACCGCA
This sequence comes from Candidatus Sysuiplasmataceae archaeon, assembly GCA_046706185.1. GTDB lineage: Archaea > Thermoplasmatota > Thermoplasmata > Sysuiplasmatales > Sysuiplasmataceae > JAJZXY01. The sequence continues at coordinate 7,421 of JBJKPR010000044.1, read as the reverse complement.
GTAGAAGAGTATTCCGAAATCTTGAGTAGGAATACGGGAGGTCAGATAGTGAATTCGCAAAATATTGTTCCGGTAAGCTTAATCGCTTGTCATAGCTCACAGTATAATGGACAGTAAAAGACTTCTTGGGCTAAGAAGCAACACTGTGCGAGTTGGATGTGTGGCTCGCGGGAAATGAGGCCCCGTTCAACCAAGGCACTTGCTACATAAGAGCGATAAACGCATACTGGAAGCAATCACTTCTCTCTGTCCATGAGAAGACTCTGGATATCGCTTGACTTCACGTGGCTCCTTCTTAGAACCAGCCCGAACGGAGACAGCGCATCCTCCACTGCTGCTATGGTTGCGGGTATGGGTGTTCCCGCGCCTTCAGCAACTCCCCTGACACCAAGAGGAGAAAAAAGAGATGGAACCTCCAAGTGATCTATGTCGTATGAAGGCAGATCGACCGCAGTAGGAACAAGGTAGTCTTTGAAAGTTGATGTTAGTAGTTGTCCATTTTCATCGTACTCCATCTGTTCAAACAAGGCAGCCCCGATCTGGTGTGCTATTGCACCATGGGTCAAGCCATCTACAATGTCCGGATTTATCATCTTGCCGCAATCGTGTACCGTGGCCACTCGAGTCACCTTCACTTCGAACGTTTCAAGATCGACTTCCACCTCCACAAAGGTGACTTCGTATGTGTAGACTAAGGCTAGGTTCGCGGTGCCATCCGGCGCAGGCATTGCGTTTGCCCCATAGAAATCGTAAGAAGGCCTGTAGATAAACTCAGCCTCCAGGTTTAGGTCGAAGTCAGCTGGATAGGCTGCCGAGTCGAGCGATGCAGACAGGGCTATCTCCAGGAAAGTCATCCTCTTGCCGGTGCTTTGATCTACAACACACTTGTCCTTAAGTACAAGACTTCGGATATCGGAGTTCATCTTATATGCTGCAATCTTGAGCAGTTTCTCTTTGAGTAGTCTGCTTGCGCCTACAAGAGCACCCGTGCCCATCACCGCCCACCTGCTGCTGCCAGTTATTGAATAGGGGGTGTGTGGGTCCCTCCACGAGTCGAACCCCTGATTGATATTTATGTCGTCTGGGGTCACACCAAGTTCGTCTGCCACTATCTGAGAGTTGGCAGTCTCATGTCCCTGTCCCTGAGGGATATCGCCTGCACCAACGATAATGTTGCCTCCCTCATCAAGCCTTATACGTGCCAGTTCAGAGTCGCCAGAGCCTTCATAGTCTTTTCTTAATATCCTTTCCCTTGCATGGTTCGGTGGGTTGGATTCCATACCCACGGAGACACCGCAGCCGATATACCTGCCCCTACTGAGTGCTTCTTTTTGTCTTGCCCTGAAGCTTTCGTAGCCGAACAGCTTGGCACCTCGCCGTATTATCTCAGGATAGTCCCCACCGTCATATAGTGCGCCGTTGGGTGCCCGATAAGGCATCTCTTCCTGCCGAATGAAATTCTTCTCCCTGAATACGACTGGATCCATGCCCAGTTGTCTTGCTGCTTCATCGATTATCCTTTCGAGCATGAATATATGGTTCGCCTTTGCGTATCCCCTATTTGCGCCGCACGGGCATTTGTTTGTCATCACTGCATAGAGGTCAATTTGGAGGGCTTTGAAGTTGTAAAGTTCCATAGGATTGCGCAGTTGGTTCACAAGGCCACGAAGGTAGAGATAACCTCCGCAATCATGCACACATCTTGTCCTCAGCCCTCTAATCTGACCGTCATTGTCCACTGCTAACTCTGCGTCCCACAACGTCTCCTCACTGTGATGGCTTGCCTCCAGCTGCTCAGACTGAGTAGAGACCCACTTCACTGGCCGCTTCAATTCCCTGGCGATCCAGCACATAAGTATTGCCCACTCGAAGTGCTGCTTTATGCCAAAACCACCGCCAATATCTGGATGATGGAAGTGAAAGGCGCTTGTGGGAACCCCAAGGGCATGTGCCATGACACGCTTCCTGGAGGGCGAACCTTGGAGAGAACATATGACATGAAATTCCTTCCTCCTCTCGTTGTAGTTCGCAATTACGTTCAACGGCTCCAGGGGAGAGGAGGTGAACCTGTGGACGTGAAGCTTTTCCAGTTTCACCACCTTGTATGCATTGCTGAAGGCCTCATCTACATTCCCGAAGGTGAACTTCTGGTGCCATGCCACATTTGTGCCAAGATCTTCATGTACAAGAGGGGCCTCCTCACCCATGGCTTCATAGGTGTCGAGGGCGGAAGGAAGAACTTCGTAGTCTACTTGAATGAGCGAAATAGCATCCTCGGCTATGTAGGGCGTTTCTGCGACGACTATCAACACCGGCTCTCCGAAGTACCGTACTTTCTCAACAGCAAGCGGATAGACTGCGAGCTTGTCAGCTGGCTCAGGTCCGTCAGAATTCCAGGCTTTCAGACCACCTGCAATCAAATCCTCTGATGAGAAAATCGCGTGGACCCCTTTGACGGCTTTCGCAGCCGAGAGGTCTATCTTCTTAATCCTGGCATGTGAGTAGGGGCTCCTGAGAGCCATTGCATGAAGCATGCCCGGAAGCTGAAGATCTGCCGTGAACTCCCCCTTTCCCTGTACCAATCTGGCTGCTTCCTTCATAGGAAGGCCTTTTCCGACCCATTTCGCTTCTGAAGCTGAGGACTTCTTGGCATTGATGGTCTCCATCATATGGGGCCGGCGTATGTCTACAACATTATTAAATATTATGAGGTAGGAATTTTATGCACCGCAGTAGCCCTTAATTCATAGTATGCTTGTTCCTATGATCAATTGAAAAGAGGCTTGCATTATGAGGTGCCCTTGGGCCCAACTCAATACAAGAAGAGGGGCAGATTAATTGCAAGACCTGATCAAACCGTACTACAACACAAACAGTGGGTCCGCCCAGATTTGAACAAATAATAGTTCGAATACCTACATTTCTTCATATACTGCTAGACAACGAGATAGTACAGAAGCTCTGCTGCAGCTTCCTACCAGATATTACGACTCAAGCTTCTTCATGCATAAGGCGGTCGGCGCATTCCGCTTTATGAATTCATAGTGTAGACTTGGAGGCGAAGTAACCGTGACAGATTCCCTAATTTCCAATTCTATGCTTCCCGCACAGCATTTACGCCCCTCTCTGCCTCGAGCAAACAATCCGTTAAGATGTGATGGTTCAACTGCTGGCAATTTATCAGCACAGTGCTCCGACAGTTGAGTACATGCAATTCTAGCGAGTGGTCGGACTCTTTGATTGCCGTCACCACATCTGGTATCGGCATACCATAAGAACCTCTGCCAATAGAGAAAACAACGGTCTCAGGGGTCACCAATGCACACAGTCTACGAGCAAACGAGCTCGCAATAGCTGTCCCGGCTCTACCACCGTGATGGGGATATACCAAAAAAGGAGCCTGCAATTCCGTACCCCATCTCTCAATATCGTTAAGACCTGTCTCATCAAGGTCCCCGGCAAACAATATGATTGGTTGTTTGCTCACGAGAAGGCGGATGACTGCACTTACAGAATTTGACGTAATGTGCTTGCCATCTCTTTCAATGGATCCGGGACCCAATCCCGCAAGGTACTTAGAAGGAGCAAGTATTTCGATGTGTACTATCCCATTGTCGAACACTTGATTCATTTTACTTGTCAGTCCAATATGGAATTCGATGTGTCCAGAAACGTCGGCGCAATTGAGAACATAAAGCAAGTCGCCCCACTAATCGGATGTCTTCAGAGCGTCCGAATTGAGATAAATACTACCTATATCGAAATCTCCGCATGAAATTAAATGAATCAATCCTCCAATATGATCTCTGTTTGCATGCGATAGCAGAATATTATCTAGTCGCTCGACATTTTCCGATTTCAAGAATTGCCGTAGAATTCGCTCAGCTCTCTGGCATCGAGGAGTATGTGAGCCCAGCAGTACTGCTGGCTGTCACCTGTCTGTGATGCAAGCGTGTCGTATGCCCTTAGCCTGTGTCAATGGCGGTTTAGATTTCCCCAACTTCGCCGGAATAGAATTCCTAACCGCCCGTGACAATATGCAGGAGGGTTGAAGAGATGCTGGCATTCTTGAACGTTGCACATGAGCGCATCCATCCCGCCACTCCAAGGGAGGATGCGCACATAGAATCGTTCAACGCCATACTCGAGAAGGAGGTAATAAGGAGGTTCGAGTTCGACAGCTTCAGACATGCCGAACAGACAATCTCCAGGTTCATCAATTTCCACAACAACGAGAGACTGCATTCAGGAGTTGGTTACTACGCGCCAAGACAGGCCTATCTGAAGTGGAAGGAAACATCAATGGAGGAGGTATTCAATGAATAAGCATCTCTTGTCTCACAATAAGGGGTCAAACCAACAGCAGACATGGTACACTGTCCAGTTGCACCGGGAGCAAGCGAGTTTGTATGCAATAACAGTGTGCTCTCTATGGGTTATGTTTGCGTATACCAGTGGAGCGCAATTGGCCCATCTGAAATCGAGTTCGTCGCATTCATCTTGCAATCGACGCGTCTCGTTTCGGCAGGGAGTTGCGTTCCACTTAGGGAAGCTGCCGCGGTGGGTGTCGAGACGTCTCCAAGTTTGTGTTATTGTGGCAATAGGGAACCTTCTCTCTTCAAGTGGCTGAGCGCCCTATTATCTGATGAAGGACAAATGCCGCCAGAATCGCGATAATGGCTAGCACGATCAGCCAAATTTCTACCAAAATCAATAAGATGTGCGTAGCGAGAATCCTTGCTGGTGCAAATGGTATGGAGCGAGGATAAGCAACATAGATTAGCAGCCCATAGGTTATGTATCCTCCTGCAAGACCAAGGAGAGCTTTCACAGTGCTATTCTTTGCCGAAATTCTATAGACTGGAATCTGGATGATACCCATGCCGGTGAGTATGATGACATATAATATCAGAGAACTCTGAGTAACCAAAGCCACTATCACGCCCATGATAACAAATATCATCAAGTATAGCGCTAAGGTATTGTTCTTTAGTAATAACTGGGAATAACGTGTCCTAAGTTGCATTTCCATCGCCTTGGGCTCGGTTTCTAAGAACTTTCTTATGGCGTATCTGGTAAACGGAACGAGAATTATCGCCAGTGCTATACCGATGACGAACAGCGAGCCCCTCACTGGGCCACTCTGTGTCGAATTGAGCCACGCAATGGCCCAATTCATAATCGCGATAAAAGGCACCCAGTAGATGAATTGCTCTTTGAGCGTCAAGAAGGTGGCTTTAAAACGATTTTCTATGGTGAACAGCTTTCTTCTGTTGATAAATACCATCGCACCAGAAACAGTGGCCGATAACGACATAATCAGTATCAGCATGTTAGACAGATTTGGCTCGATATTCCGTGTTAGTAGTCCTATAAAAAATACCGCAAAAACGAACCACATGTCGTAGATTATAAACATAATAAAAAACTTGCTCACGCTACTTCTTGGGAGACCATAATCGGGAAGTTCTTCTGCGTTCGCCTTCATGGTGGTTGAACCTAGCAGTATTCCAGTACCTCGTGTAGAGCGCCGGCAATCGAAGTAGTAAATAAGTATAAGTAATTAAGTATAATGTAACATGCATAAAAATTCCCGATAGAGCACTGGTAAAATGTGAATACAAGCAATGCAACGAGTGCAGCTAACAGGGCACTGTATCCAAGACAAAGCCAGAAATTGTAATCGTAGATTTGTGCCGAGGTATTACTCACTTGCAGTGAGCTGACGTTTCCAGGAATTAGTGATGTGAAATTACTGAAGGCATCCCCTATTAGAACATAGTAATGACTTAGCGTTACCAAAGTTGCATTATTCGAATTCTCATATCTGTTTATGAGAATGGTCAAGCCGTTTCTAATTCCTATGAGTTGACCAGACTCACTGCTGCTGTAGTTTACGAACAATATGTCACCATATGGAAGACTTTGAGAACTGTTAGTCGGAGTAAAATCGGCTGCTAACTGTCCTTGATATTCATTAGTAGTATTGTTAAACCCTAGACTTTCGGTTATTGATACATGTCCGAAGATCGTCCGTGTTGATGCATTATAGATTGGTTGAGTGTAATTGAGGGCGATCACTTTTGTTCCATAATCGGTCTCATAGGAAACGTTGAGATAATTATTAGATCCATTATCAAATTCATAAACCGCATAAACTAGCTGTCTACTGGAATTCCAATTGTAAGAGTTGTTCTGACTCAGTAAGGTATTGTTAAACTGGGAAGTGGAGCTTATGGCGGTGCCATTGTCCATTACGTTCAGTGTTCTTATTATGAAAGGCCGGCTAAATGACAAGTTGATCGTGACCGGCACATTGTTCGACATGGAGAACTCCCCCCAGGAAGTATTGGTTCCCCACCCGTCCACAGTGGTCACGTTGAAGTAGTAAGTGCCACTCCCCTCAGGGAAGTAAATATCCTGAGAAGTGGTGCTTTGAGAAGTTTCGTTTTTTATCCCTACCGACCACTCTGTACCGCTGGGCAGGCTCGTCTCATTGAAAACAGCATCCGCTGTGAAGCTGACCTGTATGGTTTTGCTTCCACCGTTTATCGTGACACTGCCTGAGGATGGAGTCTGAGTGTAATTCTTATGACCGTTGATGGTATATGAGAAAGTCCCGTCTGAAACCCCGACGCTGATGCCTGTCCCGGTTGTCGAGTACGTACTGCTGCTGCCAAGCTTGGCAGACCATTGTGTTCCGCTGGGCAGCTCAGCGTAGGCGTTTTCGCTGAATGTGACTGTGTACGCAGGGCTGTATGTGACCTGTACGACTTCTCCCTGCGTACCTATGTTGAGAGTGCCAGAAGAAGGGGAAGGCATCGTTCCGAACACTGTTGAAACTGAGTATGTGTACTTCGTGTTCTCAGCAGCTTCGAACTGTATTTCCCATGTTGTAGAACTCTTCGTGCTTGGAAAACCACCGCTGGCTGTCATCGTCACGGACCATGATGTTCCGGAGGTGAGACCTGTTTCGGCGAAGTTCACATACACAGCCCCAGGAATGACGTCGGGCTAATGGGGCGAAGCATCCTCCACCCTCCTTCCTGTTATCGGTATTGGGAATACAGCCACACCGAACACGCTCAAGAGCATCAACAAAGCGGCGAATACTGCAAATACCGCAACGGCCAGAGGCACACTTTCTTTCTTCCAGTCAACCAAGCCAGTCTACTCCTGGATTGTCTGATTGCATCGTCTGCTTCAAACGATGTTGTTTTTTATCTGATTCTGGATACTTAAGGTTCGTGATTTATTTTGTCACGTGTAATGGGTCGTATTGATTGGCCTTTCAGTGATCTCCATTCCCTTCTAACATTCCGGTTCACAATGAACGCCACGGACGTCGGCTCTGTCCGCAGTCGAAAACTCTCTCCCATTTAGACAAAAAGTGCAATTCCATTATTGCTGCATCAGTGTCA
>JBJKPR010000043.1:0-58317 GCA_046706185.1 Candidatus Sysuiplasmataceae archaeon | reverse complement strand
GCGTGCCTGTAATAGTTGTATGCGTTGAGGTAGAATTTCCTTGCTGTGATCAGGTGCCCCTTCTTCATTGCCTCGTCTGCAAGATCCTGGTTTACCTTCGCAGTCTTTGACCACTCGCTGATCCAGTCTTCTGCGTTGCCTGGCCTTATGCGCTGTATTGTCCTTATGCAATCGAATACGTCTCCACCGCCATACTCTGCTTCTTCTATGATTCTCATCACGTTCTCCGACGCTGCCGAGGGCCGATAGATCGGGTCGGTTGTAAAGGACATTGAAGTCATGCGTCGCCGTATATTAAGAACACTAATAAACTTATTCGTCATGACGCGATCCAGGTGTCTGGATTTGTCTTTATTGGCGCAAACAGGAAATCGGGGAGGCTGTTTGCACTTAAGCAGGAAAACAGTGTCCTGGTTCATGACCTTGCAACAGTCCTGTCTCCTTCCTTAATCAGGCGTGAGACATGCCTTGAATGTGTCTGCCACTCAACTGTCCTCATCCGTCTGGCGGTTTTGCATCCAGCAATTTCCGTTTTCGCACATGGTGTAATCACAAGATTTTAGTAAGCATCGCAAATACACTGACGCTTAACATGATGGAAACAGTCATTGCCAAGAAGTCATCTGTCGCTGAAGAGAAATGGGTTGGCAAGAGCCTTCCGAGGAAGGAAGGAAACAGGTTTGTGCAGGGAAAGGGGGAGTTCACCGCTGATATCAGGGTCCCGGGCATGCTTCATGCCGTTGCCCTCAGAAGCCCGTACTGTCATGCTAAAATCAGGAGCATAGACCTGACCGCTGCGAAGGCGGTCGAGGGTGTTCACGCTATTTTTACATCAGAGGATCTCGTCGCAGGCGGTCTGAAGGCATGGAAATCTGATGGCCCGGAGCCTGCGGATGGTCTTGCACTTTATCCTCTTGCTGTGGATAAAGTCAGATACTTCGGGGAGCCGGTGGCGGTCGTCGTCGCTGAAACACCGTACATTGCGGAGGATGCAATCTCGCTCATCGAAGTGGATTATGAAGTCCTTCCTCCCGTGCTTGACACTTATGCGGCCATGGAGAATGGCTCCGCCCTCGTGCATGACTATCTGGGCTCAAACATCGCATGGCACCGGGAGTTCACATTCGGGAAGATAGATGAAGCATTCAGCAACCCGTACAAGGTGGTGAAGCTCGACAGGCTGCATGTGCACAGGTTCACCTCCTCTCCCCTCGAGCCGCTGAATGTAATTGCAAGCTACAACGAGAAGAGAAAGGAATTCCATGTCACAAGCTCCCTTCAGGGATCGCCGACAAGGAGGCGTGTCATGGCTCATGCGCTCGGTGTGCCCACAAGCGCCTTCCACTACCACTCCCCTGACATAGGCGGCGGTTTCGGCATAAAACACCATTTCGAATGGGCAATACTCATGTGTTGGATAGCAAGGAAGCTGAAACGGCCCGTGAAATGGGTTTCGACACAGTCTGAACAGCTGGAGGCAAGCCATCACAGCGAAGAGACCTGGTGGGATGCTGAAATGGCTGTAGACAGGGATGGCCAGATCAGGGGTCTGAGGACAAGATGCGTCCACGACTACGGTGCATACCTCTTCCTCCGTGGCGTCATAAACCAGCTCCGGAACCCAATGGAGCTTTACAATTTCAAGAGCTTCCAGATCGACCTGTATGCTGTGATGACAAACAAGTCCCCCTGCGCTTCAAACAGGGGATATGCGAAGGCGAACCATATTTTCATGCTTGAAAGGATAATAGATGAAGCTGCAAGGCAGCTGGGCATGGATCCGGTCGAATTCAGAATGAAGAATTTCATCAGGCCGGAGGAAATGCCTTACAGGGCACCGAACGGCGCACTGTATGACGGCGGCGACTATCCGGAGATAATGAAGCGGGCAGCAAAGCTCTTCGACTACGAAGGGTTCAGGGCAAGACAGAAGGAGGCGCTCAAGAACGGCAGGTACATCGGATGTGGCGTCTCTGTCGGTATGGAATCCAATCCGCCGAACCATGCAAGGGAGCGGATACTCCGGAAGGATTACGAAGGTTCGGGCGATTCAGAGGCAGCGCGCATAAGGATAGACGAGGGGGGCAACATAATAGTTGGTGCCGGCGACATCCCTCAGGGACAGGGACATGAGACGGCAAACTCGCAGATAGTCGCTGACGAACTTGGGGTGACCCCTGATGACATAAACATCAATCAGGGTTTCGATTCATGGCGTGATCCGCACACACCGTACTCTGTCACTTCAAGCAGCAGGTGGGCGGTCATGGGCACAGGCGCACTCGTTGGAGCAAGCAAGCTTCTCAAGGAGAAACTGCTCAAGATCGCCGCCTACAGGATGAACAGTGAAATCCGCAATCTTGTGCTGAAGGACAAGTGCGTGATAGACGAGAGCACAGGAAAGAAGATGACTCTCTTGGAGATAGCAAAGTCGGCATCCCTCGACTCCGCTGCCTATCCTGCGGACTTTGACCTCGACCTTGAGGCGGAGTACGTCTACCGACCCTCTTACGATTTCTACGGTGCAAACGCCATGCCAGAGCCTGACGGCACGGCAAACCTGGCACTAGTTTACACCTATGAGGTAACATTCGTCGAGGTCGAGGTCGACATGGAGACCTTCGAGGCAAAGGCGACACGAGTCGCGACCGTCCACGATTGCGGCAAGAGGATCAATCCGGATATCGTTGACGGCCTTACCCACGGGGCCATAGCGCACCAGGTCGGTGCTGCCTTATTTGAGCAGATGGAGTATGACGAGAACGGACAGCTGCTCACTTCGACCTTCAAGGATTACCTGGTGCCGACAGCGATGGATCTCCCGGTCTATGACATAGACCATCTGGAGGTTCCATCTCTTTTCTCAACACTTGGCGTCAGGGGAATGGCCGAGGGGGCCGGGACGCCCATCTCCGCCACAATTGCAGCAGTTGAGGATGCCCTCTCCCCGTTCAAGCTGCTGCTCAAGAGGAGCCACGTGAAACCGAGCGACATACAGCAGCTTCTCAAGCTGAAGGCATGAGCGCAGGCGTACATCTCCTCCCGTGCTCTGCCGGACTTGCGATATGCCCGATTGGCATGACCACTGTCATCGTGGTCAACATGATGCGCCCATCTTCGGTTTCGTTTCTTCGACCAGATATGTGGTGTAACAGCCTCCGCGGCTGATCCTTCGGTTTGATGCAGTTTGGTGCGATGGCCTTCCGATGTTCCAAGATGTTTATGCAAGCGACTGGGCTGAAATGTCACGGCCAGCCGTGCTCACGCTGTCCTGTGCTTTGGCGCGTCAATCGCACTGTGCTCCGTTTCTTTGGCCAAGCCTGCTGCCTCCTTTTCCCTTCCGCCGGCGGCAGCGGGCGATGGCATTTCCGTCGGGCTGGAAACAATTTCCGAAAAAGTCAAGAAAACCTGCGGTTTTTGTCTTTGTTTAACGATTTCGAATGCTATTCCGTAACAATGTTTTAATACCGTCGCCCGAATTACCGCGCTATGCAAAATGGGGGGTCAACTCAACCAGCTAGCAGTGCGCCTTCTTCAAGTGCGTCGACTTCAGGATCGGCATCAACTCCCAAACTTGGGACGATCACTAAGGTGGCTCTTCTCGGCGGTCTAGGAAGTTACTTCGAATACTTCGATTTCTTCATTGCTCTGCTGGCTACCAGCATCGCATGGCCAATTGTCTTCTTCAGCGGGTTGCCGGCTGGCGTCGCAGTCGCACTGTCCCTTTTGTCCTACGCTCTCACTTTCTTCACCAGGCCCGTGGGCGCTTACATCTTTGGCCATTACGGCGACAGGCTCGGAAGGAAATACGTTCTCTTCCTGACTCTCCTCATAATGGGTCTCGGCTCACTTGCCATTGCGATTCTGCCGGGCAAATCTGCCATTGGTGCGGCAGCACCTATTTTGCTTGGTGTGATAAGGCTCGTTCAGGGCGTTGGTCTTGGCGGTGAAGCAGGAGGCGCATCGACATGGGTCCTGGAGGTTGCATCCAAGTCAAAGCACCGAGGCTTCTGGACCTCATGGGTCCAGGCTGGAAGCCCCGCGGGCCTGGCCACCGCCGCGTTACTGACAAGCAGCCTGCTGGCCTCCCTCGGGCGTCCGGTTTTCCTGGACTGGGGTTGGAGGGTCCCGTTCATTGTCGGCGGCGTCGTCGCTGTGATCGGAGGCATAGTGAGATACAGGCTCCTGGAGAGCCCGCTTTTCGAAAAGGTGGTCAAGGAACGCAAAGTCGAAAAGTACCCTGCAAGTCAGGTGCTCAGGAGACACTGGAAGAAGGTCCTGCTGCTCACACAACTGAGTTACCCGGAGGTCATAGGCACCAGCATCCAGGTTGTCCCGTTTTCAGTCGTGTTTATGATTCAGCTCCACATGTCCCCGACTTTTGCCAGTGGCGCTTCAGTCTACCTCGGCATCGGCGCTCTGGCCGCGTCAATCATAGCAGGTGTCCTGAGTGATTACATTGGGAGAAAGATATTCTTCATACTGGCGGGCCTGCTCGGGTTGATACTGGCATATCCGTTTTTCCTGGTTCTGCAAACCGCTAACGAGGCGCTGATTATCCTCCTCATGTTCGGTTGGGGTTTCGCAGTATACCTCGAGAACGCTGTTCTGCCATCGTTCTTTGCCGAGTCATACGAGACCAAGTGGAGATATTCCGGCGCCAGCCTGAGCCTTCAGCTGAACATTCTGGTAGCAGGTTCCGTGATAGGCTTCGTGCTGCCGGCGGTCCTTGCGACCAGCAAAGGGATATATGCCAATGTCTGGCCATACATAGCAGCCATAACCATGATCATGTGCGCCATTTCGCTTGTGGGCTCCCTGTTCATCAGAGACACGACCAACGTCGTTGTGGACGACACTTCAGTGGGCGCTCCGTCTGCGCTGGAGGAGTAAGCGGGAGATACTGAGCTGTAAAAGAAGGCCATCTGGTCGCTTTCGCCTCTTGGGAGCCGCCTGTCTCCCTACCCTTGCGGATCGCTCGATGCGAAGACACGGGCCCGGTTCTTCCGCCGTTCTGGCGGGAGCGGACCTCAGTTCACATCGAAAGCCCCAGGAATATCCCTTCAATTAACGTCCAGATGCCTGATCCGGCCGTGAACCGGCGAAGGCAGCCCACATGTGGACAGCCGGTAAGGCAGTGACACATTTCCACGGCAAGGGAGCCTGCTTCCAGACACCACCTCTGATCGGGAGTCAGCTGCCTTTACAAGTCGTCAGTCCGATTCTGAATTACCGGATAGTTCGGTGCATCATCCTGCTCCGGGAGGGTGCAGGTTCACGATTTCAGCATCGCGATTTGTCATCCCCTGCAAACACGCTCGTTTATTTCTCCGATTTTGCGCTCTTGATGACATCCCCTGCTATCCTGAAGCCTTCGACGCCCGCCGGCACGCCGCAGTAAATCATCGCCTGGAGCAGGACTTCACGTATCTCCTCGGCCGTGCATCCGTTTCTAAGCGCGCCCGCCACATGAATTTTCAGCTCCTGCGGTCTGTTGAGCGCCGTAAGCATTGCTATGTTGATCATGCTCCTGATCTTTCTGGGCAGCGCTTCCCTTCCCCATATCTCGCCCCAGCAGTAGCTGGTGACTATCTCCTGCAGAGGTCTAGTGAAGTCATTCACCTTTGCAATGGCCTCGTTTACGTATTCCTCTCCGAGAACAGCTTTCCTTATTTCCAGGCCCTTTTCAAACATTGCCTTTTCGGTCATTTCAACCGCACCACTAATTGCATAACGTCAATAAGTGTTACACTGTCCCCCTGGATCTCCTTTCATCTCCAGGCAGTCTTGCGCCGCCTCACGCCAGGCAAACGGAGTCAGGTAGCCCCGGCCACCCTCAGCGGCAACATATCAAACACCTCAAGCTCAGGTGCTGCCTCAAGAACGGACGGCTCATGCACGCGCCGGCTCTTTGGCTATATCCCCGGCATCTGTCACCACAACGCTCTTCCCGAGTATTTCATTCGACATCATGACGAGGAGTGCAATCATAATGAGAGTCGCCCCAGTGATGTAGTATATGTAATGAAACGCTGCAATTGTGGGCAGGATCCTGTAGGCACCACCCACCAGCAAACTGGCAGTGAACGTGCTCAGCACTGCGCCGGCTATCGGCGCGCCAAGGCTTGTCCCGAAGGTCCTGAAAACAGAGTTGAGCGCTGTTGCGAGACCCATGTCCCTGGGGTCAACCGTCAGTATCAGAAGGTTGATCACCGAAGCATTCAGTATTGACAGCCCGGAGCCTGCAATGAACATGTAAACCAGCAGCGGCGTCAGTGACTCTGTCGTGGATATCATTATGAAACCAAGGGCTGCGATCAGTGCGCCTGCAACAGACAACCTCTTCACCCCAATTCTGCCTACGATCCTTCCCGTGATGGGTGCGAATATCATCATTCCCAGAGCAAGCGGGACGAGCCCCAGGCCGCTGTAGAAAATATCCATACCGTAACCCACTGGGGCGGGGAGTTCGTATTTGTAGACAAACGCCTGGAATGCAAGGAACATGCTCATGCCCGAAACGAGCACGCTCAGGTTGCATATCAGCGGATTTCTTGTGGCAAGTACTTTCATGTTGAGTATCGGCTCTCCGCCTCTTCTGGAGTAACTCCTCTCGTAGTAGACGAATGGAAGTATCATGAAGGTGCCGAAAGACATCAATGCCAGGGTGCCTGTCGAGCTCCATCCCCATGCAGGCCCCTGGGCAAATCCAAGCACTATCAGTATGAGTGAGCTTCCAAGAAGGGTGGAACCAATAGAGTCCACCCTGACTCCCGGCTTCTTGTATGGCGATTCCCTGATATTCATGAATATGAGAACCGTGATCAGTATGACGAACGGAATGGCAGAGTGGTATGTTGTCCGCCAGCCGTAAGCATTCGACACCAGTGCCCCCAGGGGAAGGCTGACCGCGAACCCTACACCAAACATCGCGCTCAGTATTCCCTGTGCCCTTGGTATCATATCCCTCGGGAATTCCTCCCTCACGATGCTCATTGCAAGCGGAACGATTGTAAGTCCTATTCCCTGCACTGTCCTCGACGCAAGCAGGAATGTGAAGGTCGGCGAAAAACCAGTGATGGTGACGGACACGGTGTATGTCACAAGAACAGTAAGCAGGACCCTTTTCTTGCCATATATGTCGCCCAGTTTTCCCACTACCGGGTTCAGTGCTGTCCCCGAGACAGCATAGAATGCAAGCACAAGGCTGACCTGTGAACTTGTTACACTGAACTCCGAAGCGATGTGTGGGAGGGAGGGGGTAAGCATCCCCTCCACATAGAGGACTATGAGTATCAGTCCCGCAAGGAGGGACATTGCCCTTCTCGAGTAGCGCGGGTCATATGAGGCTGCTGTCTTGGTAGCGGTCTGGCGATCAGAAGACATGCTCGCCCTTCCCGCGCTCCCGTATGGTCTGTGCCAGCTCCCCCCTCATTTTTTCCATCCCTCACCACGCTCTCCAGCGGCCCTACGTACAGCTTCCCGCACACCTGTCGAATCAGACGCTACCTGCACGCCCACGGCAGGCGTGCCCCTGTGCATTCAGGGAATGGGACCCTCCGGCAGTGGAGGTAGACCTATCAGTTTCTTTCCCATCTGCCGTCCATTTCCTTGGACCACTTCTTGAATGTGGAGTCCCACATCTGCTCGTTGATGAAGCAAGTCTTGCCGCTGACGTTTGTGTCATTCAGCTTGTCGTATGGCGTCACTGCGAAGATGATGCCCCGTGAGTTCGTCCTGGCTCCCCAGTTGCTCCATCCCCAGGCATTCTTGATTATGCCCGTTTCGGATGGATCCGCCCTGGAGCATATCGCCCAGAGCACATCATCCATGTCGTACGGATTGACGTCATCATCCACGACAACAACCCACTTGCCCATGTATGCCGCCCCTCTTGTCTGGGAAGCAAGATATCCTGCCTCTGTCGCATGGCCCGCGTATGACTGCTTGATTGAAATGTTCAGGAACTGTCGTCCCACTCCGCAGGGAGGCAGGTAGACTCCCTTGACTCCAGGAAGGCCGTTTTTAACAATCTCGTCGTAAATCAGCGCCGACTTCCAGATGCTCCTCCAGAAGGCATGGTCGTTGCTGGCCCCCTTTGACATCACGGCACCTACAAGCGTGGGCTCGTTCCTGTGGTATACTGTCTCGACCTCCACGTACGGCTTCTCCTTCGGAACACTTGCGTAGTATCCGGGCCATTCCCCGTGCGGCCCCTCCACCTTCAGCTTTCCTGGATAGACGAATCCTTCAATGGCGATCTCGGCATCGGCAGGGATAGGCAGACCCGTCGCCTTTCCCTTGATCACCTTCAGCCGCTCACCAAGGATAGCTCCCTGGTACTCAAGTTCGGAGGTCCCGGTGGGAACCTCGCTTCCTGCGAGCATGTAAGACAGCGGATCGGGCCCGATCACCAGGACAATAGGCATCCTTTCACCCTTGTCAAAGTACTTGCGCAGGTGGAATGAGCCGTGCTTTCCGGCCCCTATGTTGATACCCACCTGGTTCTTCTCGTAGAGCTGAGCCCTGTAGGAACCGCAGTTGATCTTCTTTGTCTCGGGGTCCTGTGTGATCACAGACACACCTGTACCTATGAACCTTCCGGCGTCAAGCTCATGCCAAAGTGGCGTCGGGAATTTGAACAGGTCGATCTTGTCTCCTGTTTCTACGTTCTCCTTCAGTGGAGAGTTTTCAACAAACTCCACCGGATAGTCAGCGGCCTGCTCACCCCACTTGTTCGGTTTTCCTCTGAGGCCCTCTATTGTCTCCTTGATGGAGTGGTTCGTATCACCGCCGATCGCAAGGTTGAAAAGCCTTATGTTACCCATCGAGCCTGTGAGCACCTTGTAGCCTGTGTTCTCGTATCCCTTGACATCCTCAAAGAGAAGCGCAGGTCCGAAGTGCCTGCCGTTGATCTGGCTGATCGCAGACACTTCCATTTTCCAGTCCGCCCCCTTTATGATCTTCAACTCGCCAAGCTTCTTTGCCTGGTCCATCCATTCCCTGAGATCTTTCCACGAAACCATGCGATCACTTGGCACGCGGTATCCGATCGTCAACTATAAACGTTTGCTAGCTCTCCTTCCCCGGAGAAAGATTTGCTTCGCTTTGCCTTACCGGAGATATTTTCCTGACCATCACCGCGCATATTGAATGCAAATCGCATGAGGATGCCGCACGATGGCGCGCCGGAAGAAACAGTTAAATCCGACGTACGGTTTTTCTGAAATCCTGATTGTTTCCTTCTGGTGATAAAATAGAGAAAAGGAGAATTGTTGTCTGCATGACGGGAGCCACAGGCTCGATCTACGGCTACAGGCTGATGCTTGCATGCAGGAACATACCTCAGCTCGAAACTCATGTTGTCGTCACAAAGTCGGCAGAGGAGACGCTGAAGATTGAGATGGGATTAAGTGCTAAGGATGTGCTGAAGAATGCCACTTACCACTACAGGGATGACGACTTCACCGCCCCAATCGCAAGCGGTTCCTACAACACAGATGGAATGGTTGTCGCTCCCTGTTCGATGAAGACTCTTTCCTCGATTGCCACAGGCTTTGAGGTGAACCTTGTTTCAAGGGCAGCTATGGTAGCGCTGAAGGAGAGGCGCCCGCTTATACTCCTGACGAGGGAAACACCGCTCAACTCGATACACCTCCAGAACATGCTTACGGTCAACCAGGCAGGTGGGACAATAATGCCACCACTCCCGCCATTCTACTTTGGAATGAAGAGCATAGAGGAGCTTGTCGACCTAACAGCCGGAAGGATCCTCAAAATGCTCGGGTTCGAGACGAGCCTGCACAAGCAGTGGGGAGTGGACTGAAGAGTGTCTGCTTGGCCGCTTCGTTCAACCTCATGCGTTCAGCCTCTCTATCACTGCATCGGCAAATTCAGACGTGCTTGCGTTCCCGCCGAGATCCTGTGTCCGGACACCTTCCCCCAGCGTCCTGTGAACCGCGTTCCTTATCATGTTTGAGGCGCGTGAGCTTTCGGCATCTTTTTTCCTCCCCGAGAGCCATTCTAGCATCATTGAGGCAGAGAGCATTATGGCGGTGGGATTGGCTATCCCCTTTCCAGCTATATCCGGAGCGGATCCGTGGACCGGCTCGAAGATGGCGTATTTCTCGCCTATGTTTGCCGAAGGTGTGAGCCCGAGGCCCCCCACCACCTGCGCAGTTTCATCCGAAAGTATGTCGCCGTAAAGGTTTGTGGTGACTACCACGTCGAAGTCGGATGGGTTGCGGATGAAATTCATTGCTGCAGCATCAACCAGCATGTCTGCTGCCCTGACATCAGCAAATCCCTTCGCGACAGAGTAGAACGAGGACAGGAAGAGTCCGTCGCTCTTTTTCAAAACGTTGTTTTTGTGGACGCAAACGACCTTCTTCTTTCCGTTTCTGGCCCTGCTCATCTCAAACCCGAACCTTGCTATCCTCTCAGAGGCCTTTCTTGTTATTGACCTGAGGGCAAGGACGCCGCCGTCGTATTCCATCTCCATCCCCTTGTAAAGATCCTCCGTGTTTTCCCTGACAATGACGAGGTCAACGCCCGCATCGAGGCATCTGACGCCCGGCAGGCTCTTGGCCGGACGCACGTTTGCATACAGGTCAAGATCCTGTCTCAGCCTCACTATGACATCTGCCGCGCTCCTCCCGACGGGCCCTTTCAGGCATGCATCCGAGCCCGTTATTGTTGCAATGCTGCTATCCGGCAGCGCCTTTCCCTCCTTTTCCGCGGTGCCGTCCCCGGCGGGTGCGTCCGCAAACGTCAGTTTCAGCGAATTTGCAGACGCGGCTGCTTCAAGTACCCTAGTGCATGCTTCAACAACCTCCGATCCGACGCCGTCCCCCCTGATGACTGAAATGACATATTCCTTCACAAAGAACACTCCTCACTCACTCGGTTCCTGCGGTCAGCCTCTTCCTCAGCCTCTCCCGGATATAAGCAAGACTGTCTTCCCCTTCAAACCTTCTCAAATCGTTGCTGTCATTGAGCACTGGCTGTGACTTGCCTGAGGTCAGGTCTGTCACCTTTCCAGCCGCGGTATCGAGCTCCACATCATCCCCCTCTTTTATGGCAGACGTGTCCGTCTTGATCACTACCAGCCCGTTGTTGAGGGAGTTTCTGTAGAAAATGTCCGGATACGACTTTGCAAGAACAAGGGCGACGCCGTTGTGCCTTATTGCATATACAGCATGCTCCCTTGAGCTCCCACAGCCGAAGTTCTCGCCTGCCACCACTACGTTGTCTGTCCTGCCGCTGCACAGGGACACAAATTCGGGGTCGTACTTTTCGAAGGCATGTTTTGCAAAAAAAGGGCCATCCCAGCTCTCCTGCAGTATGTCGGCAGATATGATGTAGTCCGTGTTTATGTTGTCCCCGTACTTTCTGACGACCTTTCCCTTGAGCTTCATTATCAATTCCCCATAAACTTCCTTGGATCTGTTATATGCCCCTCGATCGCGCTTGCCGCTGCGACCGCGGGAGATGCGAGATAGATGAACGCCTTTTCGGAACCCATTCTTCCCCTGTAGTTTCTGTTGCTGGTGCTCAGGCACCTCTGTCCTTCAGAAAGGACACCCATGTGCTTTCCGAAGCAGGGGCCGCAGTTGGACGATTCTATGTTTGCTCCGGCTGAGGCGAGAATGGACATTATGCCGTTCTCAAGGGCCCAGTTGTACACACGCCTGCTTGCCGGTATCACGATAAGGTTCACCGAGCTGTGAACACGTCTTCCCCTGAGGATCTTTGCCGCTACCTCGAGATCCTCCTTTCTTGCATTTGCACAAGAGCCTATGAAGACTGTGTCTATCTCGTCGCTGACCTCACTGACCGGTTTCGCGTTTGCAGGCGAATGCGGCACGGACACTGTGGGCTCAAGTTCCGAGGCATTTATGTCCACTGTCCTGAAGTAAGCGGCGTCCGGATCGCTCCTCGCCACCTTGCGGGAGTCTGCCTCTGTCCATGCATTCCCCTCAGAGGCAAGCGCCTCCTTAGAGTAGCCAAGGGTCTTTTCGTCCGGGTTCACTATTCCGCTTCTTGCACCCATTTCAACACACAGGTTGCACATGGTGAACCTGCCGTCCATGTTCAGGCTCTCGACGCATGGACCGGTAAATTCGGCGATCTTGCCGGAGCAGCCCCCCTCGCCCATCATCCCGAGTATGTGAAGTATCAGGTCTTTTGCATAGACACCATTCCCGAAACTGCCTGTTACATTGAACCTTATCGACTGGGGTACTGTGAATGAGTAAAGCTCGCCGTTCGCAAGGGCGTATTCAGCTTCCCTCGTCCCGATGCCGAACGCAAGTGCACCGAGTGCACCCTGCGTGCATGTGTGTGAATCGGTCGCAACTACAACATCCCCCGGTTTCACAATGCCCTTCTCCGAGGCCACTGTGTGCTCTATACCATCCCCCTGCTTGAACATCCTGATGTTCTGGGCGGCGCTGAAACGTTTCATGAGCGCTATACCTTCGCTTACCTTCTCGGAGCTTGAAGGGACTGTATGGTCAGGGAACATTGTCACCCTTGAACTGTCAAAGACTGTGATCTGCCTTCCAAGATCCCTGAAGGTACCGCCGAAGTCATTTTCGAACCCGATCAAAGCAGGAGGGGCAATGACTTCGTTGAAATACACATGGTCGAGCGGAAGCACCTCCAGGTAATCACCGGCGCTGGCGTCTATGCCCGACGCGCGCGATACTATTTTCTCTGCAATAGTTTTGCTCACTCTACCACCTGCTGCCCGTTCTGCCTCGGTCTGATTGTCTGTGCCTCGGTTTCCTTGTCCATCTGCGACATTTTGCCGTATTCACCATCTGCCCACCTTGAGATCTCCCTGACTGCACGTGAGATTGCCTCCCTGTCGTCTGCCCCGAACGCAACCTCAACGTGTTCAGCTGAACCAACTGTGGCAATAACAAGTGCAGATTTCACTTTTCTGCCGTCTTCCGATGCGCTGTTTGCCGCTTTTTCCGGGCCCTTGAAAGCGCCCTCAGTCCTTTCGGTTGCAATGCGCTTCAGCTCAGCGTCGTTTATTGCGTATCCCTTGTCCCCTATCTCCTTGACTTTCCTGACAACGGCGTCCAGCTCAGCGCCAGAAAGGTTCACACCCATCGACCTCAGCTGGGCGTCTATCCCATGTCTTCCTGCATGTTTTCCTGCCTGCAGCCACCTTCCTCTTCCCACAGAGGCGGGGTCAAACGGCTCGTATGTACTCGGCTCCGAAAGCACCCCATGCGTGTGTATTCCAGACTCGTGCCCGAATGCATTCTTTCCCACTATCGCCTTGTTTCCAGGCACCGGGAAACCAGTCATTTCAGAAACCAGACGGGAGGTCCTGTACAGTGCATTTGTGTTTATACCAGTCGTAAAGCCGTAGAGGCTCATGGACGACATCACAAATTCCTCAAGCGAAGTGTTTCCAGTCCGTTCTCCTATTCCGTTGACAGTCACGTGCACCTGAGACGCACCCGCACGCACAGCTGCAAGACTGTTCGCAACTGCAAGACCGAAGTCATTATGGCAGTGAGCACTCACGCTGATGCCCGCACTCTTTGTGATCCTCTCCACATATTCTTTCATCATTTCCGGGGTTGCAGTACCCACCGTGTCCGCAATGTCGAACATGGAGGCACCCGCTTCTTTGACCCTGGAAGCGACCTGGACAAGGAAGCCGATATCCGTTCGTGTGCTGTCCTCAGCTGAGAATTCAACACGGAGACCCATGGATCTTGCATACTCAACCGAACGCACAGCTCTTTCAATCATCTCGTCTGCGGACATCCGAAGCTTGTGCTGCAGGTGTATCGGGGAGGTTGCGATAAACGTGTGGATGCTTGAGACACCGCATCTGATCGCCGCATCGATGTCCCTTTCGTCTGTCCTCGCAAGGCACACGATCCTTGCCTTGAGACCAAGGTCGACGATCCTCTTCGCCGATTCTTCCTCCCCGCTGGATATTACCGGAAAACCGGCCTCGATCGTGTCCACCCCCAGCTCTTCAAGCGCTTCCGCTATCCTGACCTTCCTGTCAGGGGTGAGTGAAACACCAGGGGTCTGCTCCCCGTCCCTAAGCGTCGTGTCGAAGATGCTCACGCGCCTTATTTCCTCTGTCCGGCTCAAAGCGTCACCCCCTTGTGCTTGTGTGCGCAGCGGCACATCCGATAACTTTGTCTGTCCCGTCCCTCCCTGAGGACGGGTGCGAATTGGCACCTTGCCTTTTTTTTTTCAGAGATAGCTTTCACTCAATCACCTGTTACACCGAATGGCTGAACATGCCTGCAGCTGCAGCCCATGTTCTTTCAGGACAACAAAAGCAAAGCTGATGCGCTCTGAGCTAGAAAGTTCCGGCGTGCAGTGCTTTGCTTCATCCCGGGTGCCATAAATAGTCAAGGTAGATAAGCCTTCTGCATGGGAAAATCGGCAGCGTGACACCGCGTTCCCTCACCGTCCTGCACACGGAAATGTAGTTATCTGCAGACGCACTGGCCAACACCATGCCATCAAAGCGACCGGCAGGAGGCGGAAGCCAGCTGACGCCCGATCAGGCAAGGCGGCTGTTCGCCTACAACAGGCGGCTGTTTGAAAAATATTCGCGCGCGATTCGAAAGTTGCCATGGAACGATGCAAGCCGAAGCAGGGAGATAGGTCACCAGTCCCTTTTCCAGACACTTGTGCACATACTGAACGTACACGAAGTCTGGATAGGCTATATACTGCAGGACAGGAACAGCGATCCGGAGCTTGAGAAGCTCTTCGGAGATACTGCACGGAAGCCAAAGGACTGGGCCGGGTTCATGTCCTACAACAGGCGCGTCTGGAAGACTGTCGATGAATACCTCGAGAGCCTGACCGCACGAGAGATGTCCCGAACTGTACATGCTTTCTGGATGCCTGGAAAGTATGTGGTCGCTGATGGACTGATGCAGACCACCTTTGAACAGGCACACCATCTTGGAGAGATTATTGGCGCTCTCTGGCAGCAGGATATTGAACCGCCTACAATGACGTGGATAGAAATCGGGCGCTCGCTTGCAGTGAAGTAGCCGATTGGGGAGTCGTGCCTCCCCTTCTTTCTTTCCTGAAGTGTCTGGACTGCACAGCGATGATATAACCGCTCTGCAGCTGTCTACGGATCAGGTCTCCTGGTGAGTCCTGCAGGTTATTCGGCCCGCTCGATGCCGTTAACTGTCATTCGTTAGAAATTTATTACTCATAGCCTAAACAGGCCCTCCCGTGAGATTTCAAGCACAATTTACCATCATTCGGTTGAAATTACACATTATTTCCTGTCATTTGATACTGTTTTTGTTGCTTCATGATATCGATCGACGAGAAAAGCGACAGCAAGTTCAAAATAATGCTTCTCTTTTTGACAAAAAACAGCATATAACCTGCAACGGAGGCAATGAAAAGTGATTGATACAGGAGACGTCGCATGGGTACTGACTTCAGCAGCTCTCGTCATGATAATGACACCGGCGCTAGGCTTCTTTTACGGAGGAATGGCGGGGCGGAAGAACATACTATCACTGATCGGGCAGTCATTCGTTGTCCTTGCGATTGTGAGCGTTCAGTGGGTCCTGTTCGGTTTCTCCCTTGCATTCGGGCCTGGCCCGGTCGGTCCCCTCTCAGGCTTCATAGGCGGAACATATTACATGGGGATGGCAAACATGGGGTACACTTCCATGTATCCTGGGGTTGACGGCATCAACGTCAGCACTCTGATGATTTTCCAGGCAATGTTTGCAATCATAACACCCGCGCTCGTCAGCGGTGCCTTTGTGGGCAGGATGAAGTTCTCAACCTTTGTTGTTTTCACAACCGCCTGGAGCTTCCTTGTCTACGACCCTGTGGCACACTGGGTATGGGCCTACGACGGATGGCTCCATGCGCTCGGGGCACTTGACTTTGCAGGAGGCACGGTGATACATGTCAACTCAGGTGTGGCCGGTCTTGCGGCCGCCATGTTCATAGGCCCAAGGCTTGTGAAGCACGACGGACCAGAACACTCCGAGCCAACGCTCACGCTTCTTGGCGCAGCTTTTCTCTGGTTCGGATGGTTCGGCTTCAACGCCGGATCGGCTCTTGCTGCAAACGGACTGGCTGTCAACGCATTCATAGTCACAAACACCGCTGCGGCACTGGCTGCTCTTACCTGGCTCGGACTTTCGTGGCACTACAAGGGCAAGGCGAGCATGCTGGGCGCGGCCTCAGGCTCAGTTGCTGGCCTGGTGGCGATCACACCTGCTTCAGGGTTTGTCAACATCTGGGGTGCACTGGTGATCGGCATTGGTGCAGGAGCCGTATGCTTCTATGCTGTGGCGTGGAGGAACAAGACAAAGGTGGACGACACGCTCGACACCTTCGGTGTCCACGGTGTTGGCGGTGCCTGGGGCGCTCTTGCCACAGGGCTGTTTGCCACAACACTTGTTAACTCCGGTGGTGCAAACGGGCTGTTCTACGGAAACCCTTCTCAGGTAGGCGTACAGATGCTTGCAATTGCCTGCTCGGCAGGGTATTCCTTTGTGATGACAATTGCAATACTGAAGGTTCTTGACCTCGTAATGGGCGTCAGGGTCCCGGAAGAGCACGAGTACATGGGGCTTGACCTGGCGCACCACGGGGAGAGGGGATATTCTGCTATCGACCACCACTCTGCATACGAGAAGGGCATCAAGCTCCTGCTTTCCGTATCCAGCGAGGACAGGGAAGCTGTGTCGCATCTGGTCCACTCAGGCATGAACCTTGTCCTTACTGTTCCTGATGAGGACAGGAACCTGATATCCGGTCTGCTCAAGACAGACGGGACAGTGACTGCATACGTCAAGGATCCGCCCTCCGGCATCGAGGTGAACAGTTCGGACTGAGGCAATCAAAACACCCCGCCCACCGCATGGGCCGACGACAGCTTGCGGTGGGATTATTTCCCCCTTTTTCTCATTTTAGAATCTCCTGTTGCTGCACAGTACTTTCTGATGAGGTGGCCCGGAATCGAAAGGCTTATAACAGACATCTGATTTCACGGCTCAGAGGCTCAAGTATATGGTAAACAACCCCATGTATGGTTGCGTTCACCCGAAGTAGGGCATTTTTCAGCGCGTCGCGGACTGTTTTCCTGACTGAAGGGGGTATATTACCTGTCTGAATGCTACTCATTGAGGATAGCTGTTCCGGGCAGGGGAAGACTGCGGGACGGGTCTGTAAGACTCTTGACAAGCGCAGGAATCGACGTTCCTGCTGGTCTTGACAGGACACTCGTTGCTGACTCTCCTAACAGCAACTGCCAGCTCCAGTTTGTAAGGGCAAGGGACGTCGTGGAGCTTGTAAGAAACGGAAGTGCGACGCTGGGAATCACAGGCAGGGACATTCTCGCCGAATATGGAGGCGACTCGCTCAGGGAGCTCATAGAGCTTGATTTTGGCAGATGTTCACTCTGCATCGCCGCTCCGGAGGGCTCACCATACGGAAGTGAGACTGATTTCCGGGACGGGATGAGGGTCGCGACGAAGTACCCGAGGATCGTACAGCAGTATTTTTCCGGTCTTGGCCTGAAGATCGAGCCTGTGCTTGTAAGCGGAAACACCGAAGTTGCTCCGCGCATAGGCATAGCTGACGTGATCGCCGACATAGTTGAAACGGGAAACACGTTAAGGGCGAACGGCCTTGAAGTCGTGTCCGAGGTGCTCACCTCATCTGCAGTAATTGTTGGCAGAGCCAAAGTCGCCGAGGAGAACTGCATCGCGGAAGACTTCCTCTCAACTGTCAGGAGCGTCCTTGACGCAAAGAAACGCAGGTATCTCACTGTCAACGTTCCCGAGGCTGCGCTTGAGACTGTCAAGAGGCAGTTTGCCGGCGCCGAGGAGTTCACAGTCACAGGCATCATCGGGATCGAGGGAACATTTTCGCTCCAGGCTGTGGTGGCCGAGAGCGATATCAACAGATTCGTCTCCGGGCTGAAGAAATCGGGCTGCAGCAGGATAGTTGTCTCACCGCTCGAGAGGTTCATTGCATGAGCGCCAGGATAAGCTGCAAGGCGGGGAGGAGCATAGTCGATGCCGCCGCACGACTTCGGGTCAAAACGGGTATCGATGGTTCAACTTTTGAGTCGGCCAGAAGCATTGTGGAGGAGGTATTGTCGAGGGGCGACAGTGCCATTGTCGAATTCACAAAGAGGTTTGACGGGTACGACCTTGGTTCTATGTTCATCGACGCTGAGGACATGCGTTCTGCAGCGTCGAGCGCGGACCGCGGCATTGTAATTGCACTGAAAAAGGCGGCAAGCAACATAAGGAGATTTCACGAAGACGACATGCCTGAAAAGACAGTTGTGTCCGGAAAGGGTTACAGACTTGAGCGAAGGTACACTCCGCTCAACAGTATCGGCATATACGTTCCGGGGGGCAGATATCCTTACCCTTCAACAATACTCATGGCGGCAATACCTGCGATGATTGCAGGCGTTGGCAGTGTAACCGTTGCCACACCGCCAGGGATCGTAGGCAGCAGGAGCTTTCCCGCTTTTGCCGCCGCATGCAGGATAGCCGGCATTGACCGGGTACTCAAAGTGGGAGGGGCCCAGGGAGTGGCCGCACTTGCCTTTGGAACAGAATCCATCCCGAGGGTCGACAAGATCGTGGGACCTGGAAACGCATATGTCACGGCAGCGAAGGCAATAGTTTCTTCCATGGGTGTCGTGGGCATCGAATCGCTTCCAGGTCCCACAGAGCTCCTGGTTGTCGCCGATGCCACCGCAGCAGGCACGGAACGCCTTATCGCATATGAGATGCTTGCCCAGGCGGAGCATCTCTCCGGGGCAAGCGCCGTTCTCTGCACGGAGAGCAGTATGCTTGCAGATGCAGTGGATGCAGCAGTGAGGCGCGCAATCAGGGATGAAGGAGTGGACGGCAGTCTTCCGGGAGCACTCACAACTGTGATCGTCAGGGAGCCGGAGGATATGCGTACGTTCGCTGAGGCATATGCACCAGAGCACCTGTTTGCCATCGGAAAAGAGGCGGAGAGGATTGCGTGGAGGGTGAGGAACGCCGGCTCAGTCTTCATAGGGAAGTATTCTTCTGTGGCCTTTGGCGACTACGTTTCTGGCAGCAATCACGTCCTCCCAACAATGGGCACCGCAAGGTTCTCCTCGCCGCTTGGTGTCCGAGATTTCATGAAATCAACAGAATTCCAGAGGATCGGAAAGAGCCGTGCGGAAGAACTCTCCATTCCGGGGATGGAGATAGCGGCGGCTGAAGGGCTGAGGCTGCACGCTGCAAGCATGATGCTGAGGTCCGCGAAGGGAGGCATTGACGATTGAGTGAACGTGGCAGATCGCAGAGAGCAGCAGCGGCTCGTGTAACCGCTGCTGAGCCGTACCGTGCAGCATACACTTCAGGCCTGGGAGGAATAAACCTGAGCGACAATACCAGCCCATTTGGCCCCTCGGGAAACGTCCTCCGGATGCTCCGCTCTCCTCCAGAGGAGCTTATTGGACCAGCCGCGTGTGCAGATTACCCGGACCAGTACTGCAGGGACCTTCGCGCAGCCATTGCAGGTGTCGAGGGGGTTGCTCCAGAGAATATAGTAGTGGGTAACGGGGCGGACGAGCTCATAGATATCGTTGTCAGGACGTTCGTCGAAAAGGGGGAAAAGGTCTCTGTTCCGGTTCCCGCCTACAGCATGTACAGCCTTATTGCATCGCTGAATGGCGCGGATGTGCTGAGCACCTGCCTCGGCAGGCCCCCTTCCATCGACAGACTGTCTGTTGAAGATGCAAGGATAGTGTTCATTTCAAACCCGAACAATCCCACGGGAATCCTCTTTCCTGCGAGGAAGCTGGAGTCGTTCCTCTCCAAATTCAGCGGCGTGGTTGTAGTCGATGAAGCATATGCCGAGTATGCAGGCACAAGCGCAGTCGGTCTCGTGAAGGACAACGAGAACCTGATCATAATCAGGACTTTCTCGAAGGCGTACGGCCTCGCAAGCTTCAGGGTGGGATACGCCATCTCCTCCCCCTCCGTTGCCTCTTTGCTCGACAGGGCCAGGCTTCCGTACAACGTCAGCGGTTTCAGCCAGATGGTCGCCCTTGCAGCAGTCAGGGACCAGGAACATATCCTCTCGGTGAGAGCGGCGGTTACAGCCGAAAGAGCGAGGGTGTCGAAAGAACTCGAAAGGCTTGGTATTTACATCTTTGATTCGGCGGCTAACTTTGTCCTCATGGACTGCGACGCTGATGCGGAAAGGGTCTTCCAGTGCCTGAACTGGATGAACGTCTTCACACGCAGAATAGAACAGCCAGGGTATGAGGGGTGCATCAGGGTCACGATAAGGACCGTTTCGGAAAACGACGCATTCCTGTCTTGCATGGCCAAAATCATGGGGGATGCGACCTGAAGGTGGCGATTGCAAACTACGGCGTGGGTAACATCCATAGCATACGCAAGGCAGTTGAGAAATGCGGGTACCTGCCGTCGATAGCGGTCCGCCCCGCCTCTCTCGAAGATGCCGACACTGTAATACTGCCCGGTGTCGGCTCATTTGGCTCCGGCATGAGATGGTTCTCAGGAGGAACTGCAGCCGTGAAAGTACTGAGGGAAAAAGCCGTACTCGGCATCTGCCTTGGGGAGCAGATTCTTTTCGACTCAAGCGAAGAATCACCGTTGCCCGGCCTTTCGCTCATGCCAGGGAGGGTGTTGAAGCTGGAGGCAGCAAAAGTGCCAAACGTCGGTTGGGCAGGTGTGGAGGCAAACGACAGCGTACTGTTCGACGGCATACAGGACGGCGAGTGTTTCTACTTCACTCACTCGTTCTATGCAATGCCCGAAGAAACGTCTCTCATCTCGGCTGTCACCACCTCATCAACGAAGGACGGGGAGGAGTTCTTCTTCCCCTGTGCCGTCCGAAGCGGAAGGATTGCAGGTGTGCAGTTTCATCCGGAGAAGAGCTCATCAAACGGGTTGAGATTGCTCCGCAATTTCCTTTCATATGCGGAGGGTGAAATGTGATGCGCATCATACCATCTATAGACCTGCTCGCTGGAAAGTGCGTCAAGCTCATAGGGGGAGATCGTGCTTCCGTTGCCTTCGAATCTGAAGATCCGCTGCAGGTGATGAGGAAGTGGGAGGAGGCAGGGGCCCGCAGGATCCATGTTGTCAACCTTGATGGTGCATTCGGCGACCCCTCAGACGGGAATTTCAAGGCAATAATGGAAATGCTCGGTGAAAGCAGTGCCAAGCTGCAGGTAGGCGGAGGCATTCGTGACAGGGATACAATCTCGTCTCTTCTGGGGGCGGGTGCTTCCGGAGTGGTCGTTTCGACCAGGGCACTTAACGACGAGAAATGGTTCGACAGCATCTGTTCTTCCTTTCCCCGCTCAATAATACTGTCGCTTGACCTCAGGGGAGGAAGAATTATGCTCAACGGGTGGGAAACACCATCAGACACAAACCCGGAGCGTGCTATACGGAGCTCGGACAACCGTCCTCTTCAGTCGATTGTGTTCACAGATATTGCGAGGGAGGGAAGGGTGTCGGGAACGGATTTCCAGACACTAGGAACAATATGCAGCATGTCGAGACATGATGTCTACGTTGCAGGCGGCATAGCTTCCCGGGATGACATAAGAAAGGCGGCCGAATGCGGCGCAAAAGGTGTCATCATTGGCAGGGCGCTATATGACGGCAGGCTCGTCCTTTCCGGGCTTCTGTCTGAATTCGGCGACAACGGTAATGGTGCGCGATGCGCTGGAGGTGGTTCTGTATGAAGAGAACTCACAAGGTGGCAAGGAAAAGCAAGGAGACGGAAATAACAGCTCTGCTTGGTGTCGACGGGACAGGCAAGTTTGACAGCAACCTCACAGACGAGATGCTGAGGCACATGCTGGACACACTCGTCAGGTATGCATCATGGGACATGGAACTCAGCGCGTCGGGGGACATGCTCCATCATCTCTCAGAGGATATAGCGATCACACTGGGAAAGGCACTTGAAAGGTGTGCTGCGGACCAGCCGATCGAGAGGTTCGGTTTCAGTATCGTTCCGATGGATGATGCGCTGGTGGAGGTGGCGGTGGACCTCTCTGGCAGGGCTTACTACAAGTCGGATCCTCTGATGGAGCCCTTCGGCCATTTTCTCAGGAGTTTGGCAACAAATGCAGCCATGAACCTTCATGTTGTCCTGGTCAGGGGTGAGGACGGTCATCATGTCGTCGAGGCTGTTTTCAAGGGCCTTGGGATGGCTCTTCGCTCGGCTCTGGCCGTCCGGGAAGCACTTGCATCCACCAAGGGCAACGTGAAGCTGGAGGTTGACTGATGGCTCTTAAGAGGATCATCCCATGCCTTGACATCAAGGAGGGCCAGGTCGTCAAGGGAAACCAGTTCGGAAACCTGAGATTTGCCGGGATTCCATCCGAGCTCTCTGCCAAGTACGAGGATGAGGGCGCAGACGAGCTCGTGTGGCTTGACATTACGGCCACGAACGAGTCGAGGAGCATGATGCTCGCAACACTGGAGGACACTGCTTCTACTCTCTTTATACCGCTGACGGCAGGCGGAGGCATTGGAAGCATTGGCGATATGTCAAGTGCTCTCTGCAGCGGAGCGGACAAGGTGTCTGTAAACACGGCCGCCGTGAAGAGGCCTGAGTTGATAAGGCAGGCAAGCGAGGAGTTCGGCAGGCAGTGTGTTGTTGCATCAATCGATGTCGCCCGGAACAGTTCAAGCGGCATGTATGAGGTATATACCAATTCAGGCACAGTCAACACGGGCATGGATGCAGTCGGCTGGGCAAAGAGGGTGGAGGAGCTCGGCGCGGGCGAGATACTTCTGACAAGCAGGGACAGGGACGGAACAACATCCGGCTACGACTGCATTATCACGCGCCAGGTCGCCGATGCAGTTTCCATACCTGTCATAGCCTCGGGAGGATGCGGCAGGCCGGAGCACATAGCGGAGGTGCTTTCGGACGGCCGTGCCGACGCGGCCCTTGCCGCGTCAGTTTTCCATTACGGGACGTTCACGATAGACGAGGCAAAGAAGGCCGCGAGGCAGGCAGGAGAGCGCGTCAGGTTCAGGACAGGGGAGGTGGAAACACGGAAGGGCTGATACCGGTCATTGTACAGGACAGCATCAGTGGAGAGGTGCTTATGCTCGGCTATTCGAACAGGGAAGCGCGCGAGCTGACAGGCAAGACAGGCTACCTGCACTTCTGGAGCAGGAGCAGGGGCAGGATATGGATGAAAGGGGAGACTTCAGGCAACAGGTTAAGGGTCGTGGATCTGTCAGAGGATTGTGACAGGGACACACTGCTTGCAAGGGTCGTTGTTGAGGGGAAAGGGCTTGTCTGCCACGAAGGCACGAGAGGGTGCTTCGGCAGGGATGGCAAGGGGAATGGGGCAGCCACGTCAATACAGCACCACCTGGCCCAGGTATTCGAGCAGAGGATGAGAGACAGACCTGCAGGCTCGCATGTGGTGGAAGTCCTCGACAGGAAAAACGAAGCGTACAAGAAGCTGGGAGAGGAGACGGTCGAATTCATCCTTGCAGCGGCCGAGGGGGACAGGAAACACGCAGTTGCTGAAGCGGCAGACATGTACTTTCACATGCTTCTCGCCCTGCACTACTCTGAAATATCATATGACGAGGTTGTTGAAGAACTGAGAAGGCGTATGCACTGATACTCTGTTTCCAGCAGTCTGGACGGCTGTTTTCAGGCTGATGGATTTTTCGATTTTCGGAATTGAAAACAGAAAACCTTTTTAGTAAGTTCATCACTCAGCACCTCATAAACTACCACGCTAAACCTTAGCGTGATAAGGTTGGTCATGGCGAAATGCTGCAAACCCAGATACAGAGAACCTCTGTGGAGAAATACTTGAGGCTGCCCAGAACTACCAGAAGAGAGTTCTGGTCAGAGTGGAAGATTGAACACATAAGGGAGCTTGCATCCGACGGCGCTGCCCGCGACACTCCTTTTATACCGGATGCAGAACGGGGCTCGAGAGTCCTTGACAGGCTGTCCCTTATTGCCGGAAAGAGTATCGATCCATCCACCGTCGACACAGCCCTTGACTTCTGCAATGGTTCAGGGCTCCGGCTCTCCTCGCCTCTTTACCTGGGGGACATGTCGTTCGGCTCCCTTTCCGGCACTCCAAACGTCGCGCT
The DNA here is from genome assembly GCA_046706185.1 of Candidatus Sysuiplasmataceae archaeon. Taxonomy (GTDB): domain Archaea; phylum Thermoplasmatota; class Thermoplasmata; order Sysuiplasmatales; family Sysuiplasmataceae; genus JAJZXY01. Next base: position 34,150 of record JBJKPR010000043.1, on the reverse strand, counting down.
CGCTGAAGCGGCAGACAGGTCCAGTGTGATTGCCGGCACCGGCGAGGGCGGCCTGCATCCAGGCGTTGCTGCGTGCAGAAACATAACCGTCCAGTGGGCTTCTGCCAGGTTCGGCGTGGACCTGGACGTCCTGAGGAAGGGCGCAGCAGTCGTCATAAAAGTGGGCCAGGGCGCTAAGCCGGGCATCGGGGGTCATCTGCCAGGGATCAAGGTCACAAGACCTATTTCAGAGACAAGGCGCATACCGAAAGGGATGGACGCAATTTCGCCGGCCCCCCATCATGACATATACTCCATCGAAGACCTGGGACAGAGAATTGAGGCATTGAAAGTTGCAACCCGAAAACCTGTCCTCGTAAAGGTCGCGGCTACAAACTACATACCGTATGTTGCGTGCGGCATAGCACGTATGGGCGCATCAGGCATCATAATAGACGGGGCTGGTGCGGGGACAGGAGCAGCACCCACTGCAATCAAAGACAACGTGGGTCTCCCGATAGAGCTTGCCGTCGCATCTACAGACGCCGTTCTCAGGAGAGAGGGTCTGAGGGATGATTTTACCATAATCGCTGCAGGACGAGTGAGCCACCCGGAGGACTCTGTGAAGCTAATGGCCCTGGGGGCCGACATGACAAGTCTGGGAACCGCAGCCTTGCTCGCCCTCGGCTGTTTGATGGTGAAGAAATGTCACCTAGGATACTGCCCGGCTGCTCTGACAAACAAGATAGATGAAAACCAGCTGAAGTCGCTGTCCCTGGACTGGTCCATCAGACTCCTAACCTCGTTCGTAAACGGCTGGACCGGCGAGATGAAGTCGATAATGGGAAGCTGCGGCTTCACCAACCTGAGGGAACTCGTTGGCAACAGGGGGCTTCTTGAGGGCTTCAACATGAACAGCGAAACGTCTGCAATCCTCGGCCTTCCGGCCCGTTCCTCCCGCTCCGTCCAGGAGCTGCCGGAGGATATTGTCGAACGGTGGTCCTTCATGAAGACGTCAGGGGAATGGAGGCCCTCAGCTGTTGCGCACCTGAGGGAGATAGCCGGCGTCTACGGCAAGAGTGCAGGTGAAACGCACATTTCCAGCATGGGCAATTCGAGCCCTCCTTTTGTCGAAGTGCCTGACAGGATCACGGATTACATAGTCTCGGACGGGGCGCAGGTTACCAGGCCGAGCATTGACCCGTACAGGGAAGAGATCGAGACGGAGTCTTTCATAGGGAGTGGGCAGGTAAGGCTCTCAACGCCGGTTTACTTCTCCCCGATGCCATCAGATGCCGAACAGGACGTATGCAACGCCGTCGCGACTGTTTCGTCAAGGATGAGCCTGCTCTTCGATCCTGGAGAAGAGGCAGCGGTCCTTCCTGTGACAACCAACAGGAGAACGCTCCGGAGGGCCCAGGGCGATTCCTCTCTGCTGGAGCAGGCAAGAATGCTCTTCGGTCCCGAGAATGTCCTTGCCATGGAGGGCGATCCGTCGAAATCCCTCTTCGTGAAGTGTCCTTCATCCGAGCAGGCGCTCAGCACCATCATCGAGAACACATCCCTATTGTCAGACGCTGGCATTTCCACGGTGATACTGGACGAGGATATGCAGGCTGCCGATATCCCGCTTGAACTTTCTGTCTCCTCGCTTGACATGTCTCTTCTGGACACAGGCAGGAGGAGTGTTTTCAGCATACTTGCCCAGGGTTCCTACATCAGGGATGCGGGGGATATTTTCAAGCTAAAAGCGCTCGGTGCGGATGCTGTAGGGCTGAGCAGGGCAGCGATGTTTGCGGCATATCCGGATGACCAGCCCGGCGAAAGGGCCTCCAGGGAAGCTCTCATAGAGAGGCTCGAGAACATGGTGTGCGGCCTTTCAAAGGAAATCAAGCTTCTCGCCGGCTCGGCGGGCATCAGCGATCTGTCATCATCTCTCACATCCAACAGGGAGCTGCTACGTACGGTTGACATCGACCCTGAACTGCGTGCAAGGCTGGACGTGAAGCCTGCCGGCTCATTCTGAACCATGCGGGGGTTGTTTAATGGACTACATTATACCGGGTTCGCTGTACGGGAAGCCTCACGTCAAGGACGGATGCGGCGTCTTCGGCATGATCACAAAGAAAGCCTCCCTGTCAATCCCGTCCGGCAGGGCCGTTGAGGGCATATGCGTTGCACGGCAGAGGGGGAGCAACCTGGGGGCAGGCTTCGCCTCCCTCACACTTGGTGGGGAGGAGCTTGACTTCAGGCTCAGGGCCTTTGTCAGGGATGAGCAGGTCGCAGCAGAGGTAGTCGATATGGTCCGCTCATCTGTTTCGGAAGTTACCTCTTGGGCCTATTCCGACATGGGCGGCTCTGCGGTCGCAGGCATGCCGGTTGCCGAAATGACTCTCAGCTCCCCCGACACGGCTACAGTCTCGCTGAGCATCGACAGTATAAACAGGGAGCTTATTTCCGGCTCCGGGGTGAAGGGCAGGATATTCGTCTACGGCAGGTACATCGACGTTTTCAAGGGAGTCGGTTTCCCGGACGACGTCGCAGCCCTCTACGATCTCCAGAATGATTCAAGGTCGGCCCATGTCTGGATCGCACACACAAGGCAGCCTACCAATTCGCCCGGTGCCCTTCCTGTCTGGTCTCACCCCTTTGCCGCACTGGATTGCGCGATAGTCCACAATGGTGACATAAGCTCGTTCGGGGCGAACATGGCCTATCTTGAATCAAGAGGGTACAGGAGCCATATAGGCACAGACAGCGAGGTGATAACCAGGATACTTGAGGTCCTGGTAAGGGAGGAGGGCCTTGAGGTCGAGGAAGCCCTGACGGTTCTTTCCAACCCTCATTCCAGAACACTCAGCCCTGCCACGAGGAACATGCTCGTAAGCTACAGGAATGCCAGGCTGGACGGGCCGTTCAGCGTTGTGGGCTCATACGGTACGGGCTCTGACTGCTACATGTTTGCGGTAACCGACAGGTCAAAGTTCAGGCCGCTCATACTCGGGGAGGATGAAGGCGCTTTTTACGCTGCAAGCGAAGAGTCGCAGATCCGGGCACTGTCACCAGACGCTGAAGTGTGGCAGGCAGAGCCGGCATCATTCTTTGTGAGCTCAGTAAAGAGAGGTCTCCTGGCGAGCGGTAACTCCAGGGGGAGGGGCCATCAGGTAAACCGCCCTGGACCGCGTCTCAGAGGGCCGGAGGAACTGGGCGGATATGAGGAGATCAACAGGAGCATCTCAAGCCGACTGCTTGCAGGAGAGCGCGAGGTGATGATCGAGGGAGTCAACGGGACACGCTTCATAGGCATGGGCATCAGTTTCAAGGGCAGGAGCGGGGAAAACAGGATTGTGATCAACGGTTATCCTGGAAACTGCCTGGCCAATCTGAATGACGGGGGGACATTCGAAGTGTTCGGAAGCGTGGCGGATGACCTTGCCGACACAATGACCGAGGGGAAAGTTATCATCCATGGTAATGCGGGCGACGTTGCGGGCCAGGCACTCCAGGGCGGTCACATTTACGTCAGGGGCTCTGTGGGAAACAGGGCAGCAATACAGATGAGGGAGTACGAGGAGCGGAGGCCGTATTTCATCGCATGCGAGACCGCCGGCGACTATCTTGGAGAATACATGGCTGGCGGGCGTGTGATGGTACTCAACCTCTCCGGTTCTGATGCACCTGTCGGTAACTACGTGGGCACAGGAATGGTGGGAGGGCGGATATACGTAAGGGGAGATGTGAAGGCATCCCAGGTCGGGCTCCTTCCGATGAATGAGGATGTTGTGGACTATCTGCACTCGCTCTGCGACGAGGGCCTGCTTGACAGCAGGCTGGTCAACGGAAGCCTGGATGTCTCCGACCCGGCAGCCATAGCGGCTTCACTTCCCCCCGAGGTTTCTTCAAGGGTGATAAGGCTGTTCTACACAACAAGGCATTCCAAGCAGCTGCTGCTCGAAAAGAGGAAGCTAACGGATGAAGAGGTTTCAGAACTGCTGCCCGTGCTTTCAGACTGCTTCAGATCGCTTGCTCTTCCGGACAGCATGCTTGGCGAAGTGGTCCAGAGCGAATACAGCGTTGTCTCCGTCGGCAGGGCGTGACGGCAAGCCGTGTTAGGGCCATCCGGGGCTGCCTGCATCCAGTTCAGCCAAGCATCTCCTGAGGACTGAGCTCCTTGCCCGCACTGGGCTGAAACACACTCTCTGCGCAGGAACTCTCCACTTCAGTCACGCCATATATCTTCCCCAGATGCTTGAGCACCTTTCTGGCGTCGGTGTCCTCGGATACGGTGATTTGGATGACGACCTTTCCCCTTTCCCTTGCATACAGCAGCCTCTCCAGCACTATGTTCCTCCTGCTGAATTCAAATACCGCCCTTTGCAGAACTCCATCCTCGTCGAGTGCAGTTATTTTCAGCCTGGCCACCGATGCATCACTCTCCGTTCCGTACTGCGCCGGCAAAACACTTGCCAGCAATGCACTGCGTCTGCTCGCTGCACAGTTCAGTCAGAAGCGCGAAAATGCCATCGGAAAAACAGATGCAACCCATACATATATCCCCTGAAACGCAGGTCCGGAAAGGACTGCTGCTTCAGTTAATAATGAACACAGGCAAGCCTACTTCACGCAAGAAAACACAGGCGACTGCGCTGCAATTCATCTTGCTGGAGTAGTAATGGACGCAGTATTAAAACATTGCGATTCAATAGCATGCAAACGAAACCCACCCCACTGCGTGGGACAAGACGCGGAGGGGATGTGAGCAGGATATACAGCTGAGAAGTGGACTGCATCGCCCCTTCCGGATGTTTCACTGGGCTGGTTTAAAATAAGAGTGCACCGTATCCGGCGCCGTAATCCAGATGTCACGTATCACGGTTGGCTTTCAGGGGGAACCGGGAGCCTACAGCGAAGAGGCGATCATGCAGCATTTCGGGGACGGTGCAATTCCATGCCCCTTCAGGACTGTTGGTGATGTCTTCAACGGTGTGTCAACCGGACAGCTGGATGCCGGCATGATCCCTGTTGAGAACTCCATAGGCGGCAATGTCTACGAGTCCTACGATATGCTGATATCCTCCAGCCTCCACATCGTTGCCGAAGTGTACCTGAAGGTGCACCACTGCCTGATTTCGAACAGGGGGGCGAGGATCGGTGACCTGAAAAAGGTATACTCACACCCCCAGGCTCTTGAGCAGTGCCGCAGGTTCGTTTCCACCCTCGGTGCAGAAATGCTGAGCACCTACGACACGGCAGGAAGCGTGAAAGCAATCAGCGAAAGCGGCTCTCTCGATTCAGCAGCCATCGCAAGCAGGAGAGCGGCCGATATCTACGGCCTCGAGATACTGAAGAGCAACATCGAAGACAATCCGGACAACACCACCAGGTTCCTGGTGATTTCGAAGGGTAAGGTTGTGCCGTCCGGGGAATGCAAGACATCAATTGTCTTCCAGGTTCCCAATACGCCGGGGAGCCTGTACAATGCAATGGGCCTGTTTGCTATGAGGGGAATAAACCTCACCAAGATTGAGTCTAGGCCGGCCAGGGAGAAACAGTGGGAATACTACTTCCTCCTTGACTTCGAGGGCTCCTCCGAGGACAGACGGGCAATGGAAGCGCTCGAGGAGCTGAGAAATGCGGCAACATTCGTCAAGGTCATCGGGTCATATCCGCAGGGCCGCCATTCCTGATCGTTCAATTCCCGGCAGGAAGGCAGGCAGGTTCAGTCCATGACCATTCTTTACCGGGCAATTGACAGGTCACATTCTTCCGGGACACTTAATGACAGACAGTAATTAGCGTCCATACTCGACCGTTTCTCAGTTGATCAACTATATGAAGTGGTACCTTGAAATGTAAGGAACTAGGGACATCTAGCAAGGCGCATGTGAATCCAGACGCCAAGCGGACAGGTGCCGCCTGCAAGAGGTAACTGGTATATGTGCAAGGAGTGTAAGGACAATCGCGCGTGTTACTGCGACTGCTTTGACGAGTATCTTTCAACTGACTATTACGGAGCAAGTTTCTGCACCCACTGCGGGTGCCGCAAGGAACCGGAGATGGAGATAATACTGCCTCCGCTGATGTAGCCCGGTCAGGCATCGGAAGCAGCTCGTTTTCTCCGGCTGCTGGCATCGCGATCCGCAACCGCTGCTGTCGTTCAATCACGCTTGAACAATGTTGAGCAGCTACACACCGCCTGGCTGGCGGGGGCATCAGCCTATCTCAAGTTCGATCGGATCGGTTATCTTGACTACTGCGGAGTTGTATATGCTTGGATTGTAGAACACAACGTAGTAGCTTCCCTGCGACAGTGCAACCGAAAGCTGTCCCGTGCTCTCGCCGCCCGAGAAGAACGGACCAGAAGAGATTACAGATGTTCTGTTAGTGAAGTTCTCAAACATGGATGCGGTCAGGATCGCAACCTCTATTGTTGAATTCGCCGAATATCCGCCTACGATCTGTGCGGCGGAGGCGTTCGGCGGAACTGAAAACGGGACGGCGGAGTAGAAACCGCTGCTTGCTGTTGCCACCATGAGTGTTATTGCACTCCCTATGCTGAGCGTAATTGCAGTCAGTGGAACAACGCTCGGGTTATAGAATACGAATGTATACGATCCGTTACCAAGGCTCACGTTCAAAGATGTCCCTGTTGTCTGCGAATAATATGGCCCAGAGTTTATTGATGACGGGTTCTGCTGGAAAGAGCCAAACTCGCTTGGAGTGAGTACGGCGGCATCTATAGTGCCGCTGGATGTGAAAGAGCCGAAGACGACAGCCCAGCTCATGAACCTGGGCATGGTGAAATTCTCGTATATGTATCCGCCGTCAGGGATGGACGTCGAATAGGCGCCAGTGTAAATTGTCTTGTTCAACTGGCCCGGCGAAGGATTGAGGAATGCTGAATTGCCTGCATTCATCAGTACTGTTGTGTATTTGTCGGCGGTCTTGTTTGGAGGCGTCTGGAAGAAAGGATAGAGTACTCCAGCCGTTATCACCACGATTGCCACCACTATGAGCGACATCGAGATTATCCTTTTCTTTCGCATACTCTGTAGTGTCATTTGGCATCACCGCCTTGAGGTTGAATGGCGCTCGAGATCCATGTCTTCCGACCCTGTCACCCTTGTCCGGGAGTCTCCTGCTTGCCTGGCACCTGCCCTTCCCCGTTCCACCCGCTTTCCTTCCTCCTTCTGCTCGTCTTCCTGAGATAGGAGTCGAATGTTGCGGCGTGAATCCTTGCATAGGGCGGCCCGTGCTCCTCGGGGAATTCCATCCGAAGGGGGGAGCCGGGGAGATTGACGAGCTCCTTGAACCTGTTCCTGAGCGTTACTTCAGTGATACCAGCTATCTTTGACAACCTGGCCTGAGTGGTCTTTTTGCCGCAGACCATGCTTGCAAGGTATATGGCAGCAGCAGCGACGCCGGTGGGGTCCTTTCCTGCCACCCTTACCCCAGCCATTTCTGGATCGTCGACGGTCGAATTCAGCATCTCAAGCGCCTTTCTTTCCACAGAAATGTCAATTCCGAGTTCACTGCAGAACCTGGAGACGTAATTCCTCGGATCGGTTGGCGGCAGCCCCAGTCTCAGCCACTTTGTTATTATCTTGTAATCCCTTCCCAGTTCCTTCCTTTCCCTTCCGCTCACCCTTGCCACCTCGTCAAGGGATCTGGGCATGCCGACCACCCTGGTTGCGGCGTAGATTGATGCGCATACCATGCCCTCTATCGTCCTCCCCCGCACCAGACCAAGCATGACTATCTTCCTGTATATCACGCATGCTTCCTGTCTTACGTCGTGCGGGAGCTTCAGGTTTGAACAGACCCTGTCCAGTGTCACAAACGCGTTCAGCAGGTTCCGTTCCACAGCGTTGATCGCCCTGAGCCTCTTTTGCCACCTCCTGATCCTGTGCAGGTGCGACCTGTCCCTGTTCGAAAGGCTGCGACTCAGAGAGTCAATGTCCTTCCACGCAATATCGGTGGAGAGACCCTTATCGTACATCATCAGTGAAGTGGCAGCCCTCATTCTTGACCTGCTTTCTGATCTCTCCGGGTCGGGCGCGGTAAGCTCAAGCCTCCTGTCTATTACCTTCTCCGCAATCACCAGGCCGCACTCTGGACAGACAATCTCTCCCCTGCTCCAGTCTTCCTCGATATGGACCGAGTTGCACTCGGGGCACCTGTCTACTTCTTCGACTTCGAGTATCTAATCACGACCTTTTTACCGGATTGTGCCAGCAACGGGTTGCTAAATGAACGATAAGTCCAGATGTTGACACAATGTACTACATCTGAAGAATAGGATTTCAGACGATGCCGCATGCCAGCGAATACCTTTTAGCTGCCACTTGTTTGCCTGCGCAACACGACTTCCGGTATTCGCAGAATGCATTGGCACAAGGTTAAATATCCACAGACTGAATGGGGCTTGCACAAAATGAACATCGTTCATGGAGTGTAATGTCTGATTGGCAAGAAGAGCACACGTGACAAGAAGCGTGCGACTTGAAAAGGAGATAGATGAGGCGATCCTTGAAGCTGCAGAGGTCGAAGGTGTAAGCGTTAACCTACTTGTCAGCAGGATATTACGCAGGTTTGTGGATTGGGAAATAAGGGCTGAACGGTTCGGGTTCGTTGAAATACCGCCTGAGCTGCCTGTGATGATGGGTGAACTGATACCTGAGGAGCAGTTACGTGAGCTTGGAAGGTGGTTCGGCAACACAGGCCTGCGTGAGTTTATACTTTTCTGGTTCAAGGAGCTGAACTTCGATACGCTTGCCAGGGCCTTTCCAGAGCTTATGGCCAAGTACGGACGGGTGTTCACATATGAGCACACAAACGACGGCGACCGTGGTGTAATGATCATCAGGCACAACGGCGGCGCGAAATGGTCGGCCTTTTATGAGGAGGCACTGAAGACTGCATTCAGGGAACTTCTCGGCAGCTCCGTCAGCGTAGAAGTTTCGCAGAACAACGTCACGGCAAAATACCTTCTGAACAAACAGAGTGACTCCTGATGCCAGGTGAGGTCATCACGAGTGTAGCGGAGGCTGCTCCTGTTCTGCGCTGAGTCATGGCAGTGCGCCCAGTCGGCCAAAGGGGAACATTAATAACTTCCAGTCCACTTCATTGCAGCATCGTTCACACACACTTCAGGGAAATAACAGACATGTCTTCCAAGAGCGTCACAAGGACAATCAGGCTTGACAAGCAGGAAATCGAGGACCCGCTGAGAGAATACTCAGAGAGGGAAGGTGTAAGTGTGAACTTCCTGATAAACAGGGCACTTAGGAAGCACATCGAGTGGGATATGTATGCGGACAAGTTCGGCATGATATCCGTTCCGTCCACGCTTCTCACAAGGATGATGGACCTTCTGACAGAGGATCAGGTGAGGCAGCTCGGTAAATGGTCCGGTGAAAGCAACATTCGCGAGTTCATTTTCTTCTGGTTCAAGGAGGTAAGCTTCAGGACAATTTTCAAGAACTATCCAAGGCTCACGTCTCAGTACGCCAGAATGTTCGAGTACGAAGAACACTTCAACGAGGGTGAATGGACGCTCCTTCTCAAACACGACTTCGGCTACAAGTGGTCCATATATTACGAAGAACTCATCAGGGGAGTGTTCAACTCGGTGCTCAAGGTACCTGTTGAGGTAACATCTTCCGAAAATCAGGTGGTCGCAAGGTTCAGGGTGGGTTGACACCCTGACATTCGCCTTCTTGAGGACACTAATTGTGTTCACTCTGCACACAAGTGGTTGACTTCGATTGCAAGGGGGATTTGTAATTTTCTGGTCAGGTTAACACCCGCCAGAGTGAACAATCATGACAAGAAAGGAAGGGGATGACAACATTGCCAGAATGCCGCTGCCGCCTGAACTCGAAGGAGTGCTTGAGAGGAAGGGACTTGTCCTGCTGGTCAAGGGAGAGACAGGCACGGGCAAGACTACCATGGCGCTTGAGCTGATGGCCAGGCTCCAGTCGGAGGGGGACATTGTCCACATTTCCACCAGGACATACCCGGACAAGCTGATTTACCAGCATGCGCTGACGCGTTACCTGAGCAGGAGAATGAACGTCAGGTTCTTCTCAACACTTGAATTTGACCCGACCCAGTTCGTCATTGCTCACAAGGTCGTCTCAGGACTACATACACTGTTGTCCAGGATGAAGAACCCGCTCGTTGTTCTGGACTCATGGGAAGGGATGGCCGACTACATACCGCAGGAAGCGAGGATGAAAGTGGAACAGTCTCTCATGGCTGTCATACAGGAGACAGGCTCGAGGCTCATTCTCGTGAGCGAAAGGCCCGAAACGGATACAACGCTTGACCAGCTCGCCGACATAATACTTGTCCTGCACCAGCGCGTCATCGAAGACAGGCGTGAAAGGGAAATGGAAATAAGGAAGCTGAGGGGCCTGCCCATACGGCAGGAACGATACCTTTTCACTCTTGCCCGGGGTCGCTTCCAGTACCTGGAGCCGTTCAAATTCGCGCTTCCTCGTGCAACAACAATGTTCCAGCCCGTTGGCAACACCGAAACACACATGTCGACGGGAAGCAAGGATCTTGACAGCCTCCTGGGAGGAGGAATACCAAGAGGTTCCACAGTGCTGATAGAATTCAGAGGTGACGTCCCGTTCGAGGGGCAGGTGTACATCCCGCTGAGCGCGCTGCTCAACTTCCTTGCGACTAACAACGCTGTCATGGCCTTTCTTTACAGTGATTATGACCCGATACGGGCAAGGCCATTCATCACACAGTTCATCCCGGAAACTGTGTACAACTCCAATCTCAAGATATTCACAACCGACAAGGTCCAGGACCCTGTGGCGATTAAGTTTTCTCTCAACCAGGAGGAGGACTTTGGCAGATGGCTGAACACGTACGAGTCGTTCAAGGGACAGGGCAAGATCATCTGGATGCTCATGGCTCTCGATACAGTCCAGAACTTCTACAGCGAGGGTGTTATGACCTTCCTGGCCACCGTTGCCTCAAGGGCCGCAGTGAACAACGATATCCAGTCGATTGTTGCCAGGCCGAACCTAGAACTCACGCCCAAAGTCGCAAACATATCACAGATACACCTTGTCCTGACGCAGAGATGGGGAACGCTGATACTCTACGGTGTTAAGCCGAGGACAGGCTTCTACGGCCTTCAGTTCTCCTTCATACACGGCTATCCTGAGTTTGAGCTTGTTCCACTGGAGGACGTCTCTCTCGACGAAAGGAGGCAGCTGCCCTCAAAGGAGAGCGTTGAGGAGATGCTTTCTCCGATGCGGAGGCAGGTGGCTGGTGCAGACTTCTTTGAGACCATTTCGAAATCATTCCGTAACTCGAAGGAGAAGGTTGTCACATGAAGCAGGACACAAAGCTGAGTCAGGGCATCAGGAAGGCACCGGAGCGCATGCCCTCAGGTGTAAAGGACTTCGACGAGCTTGTCGAGGGGGGCTATCCTGCGGGAAGCCTGATAACACTCGTGGGCAGGCCAGGAACGGGAAAGACGATATTCGGCTCCCAGTTCCTTTATGAAGGCTGCAAGGAGCAGGGGGAGCCAGGGATGTACGTGTCAATGCTGGAGAACAGGCAGACATACTTCAGGAACGCGTCAAGGCTTGGCTTCGACTTCGAGTCGCTCGAGAAGAAGGGGCTGTTCAGGTTTCTTGAGATGCCAAGCACAACTGCGGAGGGTCTATCGTCTGTCTGGGAAGAAATAGTCAAAAGGGTAGAGGAGGACGGCACTGCCCGCCTCGTACTTGATTCGTACACTGCCATGGCACAGTCGTTCACCTCACAGGGGGATTTGAGGATATTCACGCACATGCTTCTCAACAAGATCATAAGCGGGGCAGGCTGCACGACATTGATGATAACAGAGCTTTCGCCTGGAAACACAAGCATAGGAAGCGGTGTGGAGGAATTCATAGCGGACGGCGTTGTTTATTTCCACTTCGTCCCGATTTCGGGGGATGCGCGGATTCGTTACATCGAGATAATGAAGATGAGAGGAACGAACCACTGGATGGGTCCAATTCCGATAGAGATAAGCAACAGGGGTATTGTGATAAGGCATCCTCACATAAGGACCAGCGTGGCCGAGAGCGGCAAAAGCCCCTAAGGTGACTCAGTTGCCCCATATAGCAACAAGCCTCGGTATAAGGAAAGACGCCAAATTCAGGAAAGCATACTGGGAGGCATTTGAACGTTTCTTCGGCCCTGCAAACTCCCAGGTAATCAAAGCAATGCTCCTTGCAAAGACACCCATTGGTGACACAGGCGAAGAGGAGATAGACAGGGTCTGCTACGGGCTCAGGTCAACGATGGCATGGCTCGCTGAAGCGATAGAGAAGTCTGCCATCAATGTTGTGGGCAGCCAGCCGGCGTCAAGCGGAAAAAAGAGCATGCACCGAGAGGGGCAGAAGAAGCGGTCACCACGCCCCAGATAGTCTCGCAGATGCATCGAAGACCCGCACCAGGATGTTTGCTGCCTTCCACGCACCACAGGCTGAGGGGCAAATGAAAACGACTTCTAATAGGTGCACATCATTGCCATATAGTGAACAGGTTGCCGCGGATAGAGCAGAGTCGTGTGTAAATGGCTCCGCAGCAACCTAAGGTCATTGTAACTTGGCTTTCCTTTGCCTTTTTTCTGCCAACGACCCAACCGTGTGGTTTAGAATATACATTCGCAACGTGCAAAGTTTCGCACGGTTGGGCCACATAATCGACTCCTCTCAACGGGCAGCCAATGAACATCATGACCTGTATTCGCATTCCCAATCCTTATCTATGATCGAGCTGTGTTGAGTTGGCGGTCATCGAAGGGGGTGGTGAGGCATCTTGCCCCATATAGCAACAAGCCTCGGTATAAGGAAAGACGCCAAATTCAGGAAAGCATACTGGGAGGCATTTGAACGTTTCTTCGGCCCTGCAAACTCCCAGGTAATCAAAGCAATGCTACTTGCAAAGACACCCATTGGTGACACAGGCGAAGAGGAGATAGACAGGGTCTGCTACGGGCTCAGGTCAACTTCCGAATGGCTTGCTTATGCGATAGAAAGAGATGCGCTGAAGAACCTTTCTGTCAGGGTTGATAGCGAGCACAGGAAGGGCGGGGGGCAAGAAGGGAACCAGGAGTTCGGCATGGAAAGGGCATCCGGTCAGAACAGCCGATGAGCACCTTACCCTCCGGCGTTCTTCCCCTCTTCTACATCATCCGTGTTGCTTCAGGTTGCACGCTGGCTGTTCAATTCCGTCCAGCATCGGAGGTGCCAGGCACCCTGCGTTTATGTTATAGAAAAATTACCCGGCATCATAACATAATTGCGTGCGTCTTAAATTTATCACAACGTTGATATAGCAGTTTTTACGCCGGCAGTTCCCGTAAATGGCTAGAGCAGAGTCAAACAAGAAGAGCAAGCATGTCCGATCCGACGGCCTCAAGTGTTTTGAAGCCTCCATTCGGGTTGCGTGCTCAATTGGATAAGGCAAACGGACCGCTGGCGGCCGCTTTTTTGGTCGCAATACTGGTCCTTTCCGCCTTGTTCGTGTTGGCGCCAAGCGCCAACAAAGCATACGGCAATGCAGAAGGCACACTACCCAACAACGGGCTGTCAGGCGTGTCAGCGCCCTCAGTCAGTGCTTCGCCTGCGGCAGAAAACACATCAATTGTGACCGACGTACCTTACGGGTCGTCAAGCTCGATTTCAGGCAGCGCGGCAAACCTCTACCCGACACAGCAGATGGGATACTCCGAATATTCGCCAGACCTGTGGAACATAGCGAGCACTTCAGTTGGTTCCGTCTACATGAGCTCGTCAACTTCTGGAGTGACGGCGGACGTCAGCTTCACCAGCCTCGGGTATGGGTCATCGGGAGCCACCGTGATTGGTTATCCGAACGTGATGTACGGCTACTCACCATGGGGTGGCGGCTCAACACAGATGAGTAATGCGCTAATCCTGCCAAAGCAGATAGCGCAGTTTAATCCCACCCTCTCCGTCATCAACTACACAGTGAACGGACCCGTCCCGCCAATGGACTTCGCCTACGACATTTGGATAACGCAGACGCAGCAGGCCACCACTGTTTCGAACGGTGACCTCGAGCTGATGATCTGGACAGACCACGCAAACGGCCTGGTGCCCGCAGGTGGATATGTGATAGGCACCTTCACAACGAACACGGAGATCAACGGAACACTGAGCAGTTCAACTTGGAACATATACGTGAGCAACGGTAACAGGGCAACAGCAACCACCTGGACAATCGTGACCTTCCAGCTTCAGTCCGCAACATCGGCAGCTCAGGTCGGGATAAACCTGACTGGTATGTTCTCACAGATGATCCAGGCGCTTACGACTTACTTTCCGCAGCAATGGAGCAAATCTGCACTGCAGGGCTACTATGTTGAGCAGATAGACCTTGGCTCCGAGTTTGCAAATCCGCCAGGGCTCAACTTCATTGTCAGCTCCTACACATGGACTCTTTCAAGCTGGTATCTGCTTGTCAACTGCACACTTGACAACCTGCCATCTGCAGAGAACTATCCGGCCACCCAGGCCACAGCTACCGGCACCACATCCCCCTTCGCCAGCGGAGTAGATAAGGTCGATGACACTTCCATCACCGGTGAACGCGCAACACTGTCCAGCCCGTCCACACCGGACGGGACACAGGTGCTCTTTGAAACAACAGCGTACGATTCGGCTGCCTACACGGGCACAGGGGCCCTGAGGATAAACGGAAACGCATACTACAGTGTGCAGCTTTCGTCCGCCTCATCATACAGCAACAATACAACTGCAGAGATTTCAATAAGTTCCGGAGCAGTGAGCTCCTCCACAAAGCTCGAGTACCTGTCAGGAGGCTCCTGGATTTCAGCTTCCGGCCAGAGCCTGTCCGGAACAACAGTGTCTGGTTACGTGCCTCTGGGTTTCCTTGGCCTGGTGGTTTCGTCGTTTCATCCACGGGCTTACTCCGTTACCTTCCAGGAGTCAGGGCTTGCTGCCGGGACCCGGTGGTCCGCGATACTCAACGGAACCCTCCAGTCCACAACAGGCAATACAATCCAGTACAACATGACAAACGGAACTTACAGCTTCACGGCCGGGAATGTGACAGGCTATTCCAGAACACCTGCATCGGGCACTGTTACTGTTCAGGGCACAGCGGTGCTGGCGCAGATAGCATTCACTGCATTCGCCACAACCCCGCCTACCACACCACAGTACAATGTGACATTCACGGAGAGCGGCATTCCTGCAGGAACAAACTGGTCTGTGTCCCTTGGCGGCTCTACCGCGTATTCCCTCCAGACTTCAATCAGCTTCCATATCCCCAACGGAACATATCCGTTCGCTGTGAATACGGTCTCCGGATATGCCTCGAACCCAGCGAGTGGCACTGCGAACGTGAGCGGTTCCTCGCTCAGTGTGAGCGTGTCATTCACACTGATAACCGTCGTACACCCGCCAGTCAGCCAGGATTATGCTGTTGTCTTCGAAGAGTCAGGTCTTCCCTATGGAATGTCATGGACCATGGAAATGAACGGGACCACACAGCAGTCTACTACCGCCAGCATAACTTACATGGTAGGGAATGGCACATACTACTACAGCATATACGACAACAAGGGATATCACTCCTATCCCAGCAATGGTGCGGTGACTGTTTCAGGACACGGCCTGACAATCGGTGTGGTGTGGGCAAAGGGCGCGGGAAAGAAGTACATGGTTACCTTCTCTGCTCCCCAGCTCACCACCGGCTCTCTGTGGTCAGTCACCATGTACGGCGAGACTGTAAGTACAGCAAACGGGACAGTAGTCATTGCTGTTCCAAATGGCACGTACCTGTATAACGCGAGTTTTGCGGGCCCGAACTCCGCGTCCGCCGCAGGTGAGGTGAACGTGAACGGAAGCAATGTCTCCATCGAGGTTCTGCTTCAGGGCGCACCACCTGCCAGTGGCTACTCCAGTGATCAGTTGCTCGGACTGCTTGTCGCATCGGTCGTCACGGTGATGGTTTCCATTTTCGCAATCATCACTGCAATTCGACACCGGGCGGATAAACGCGTGTCGCTGAGGAGACGAAGGTACTGAATTCTGTATGCCGGATAAACCTCTTCTGCCGCAGGGCATGTGTGTTTGCCACTGCGGTTTTTTTCTCCCGAGTCTGTTGAAACATGCACGGGCCTGCATGGAAACTGTGACAAATTCTCCCGTTTCAGAATATTGATGTAACCACCACGGGACTGGATTCGGCGGTATGATGAGGTCGAGGATGGTTCAACACTCTTGCTCTTCTGTAGCTCTGGCTTCAGCCATCATCATCCTCATCCCGGTGTTTGCATTCCTGTTCTTTCCTGCGGCCGGCCAACAGCTGTCAGCAGCCCCCTCGGCAGTGTACAGCTCATCCCTTTCGACTTCAGGGGACATGGTTGTTGCGCAGAACATGACGCTCACATCCGACCTTGTGGCAGCGAACCTGACAATTGAGAGTGGTGTCACACTGAGAACGGACGGGCATTCAGTTATAGTTCAGGGCGTTCTTGCCAATTACGGAACAATAGCTGCAGGATACGCTTCCGACGGAGGAACCGTCCTCAGCACTGGCGCGATTTTGAACGCGCTGAATTACACAAGTTCATACGGGGGGTCCGGAGGAGGAGCCTCGCTCGGCGTGTTGACGCTTCTCTCATCTCTGTCAGGAAGCACTCTTTCGCCAGGCGGTTTGAACGGCCTGCTGACAGATGGCGGTAGCGGTTCGTCACCTTCCTCACCCCAGGTAAGCAGCTCATTGATGCGGAGCTGGTACAGCGGCGGTTTCCAGAATTACCTTGCAGGAGCAGGGGGAGCAGGCGGATATTCGTCCGGCAGCGTTTACGGCGGAAACGGCTCATACGGCATCTACATTCAGGCAAATTCGGTCATTGCAGGCACGATATACGCTTCCGGCGAGTCCATCACCCGGCAACCGCAGGATTTCACTGCGGGGGCGGGGGGAGGTGGCGTGGTGGTAATTGCCTACGGAAGCGGCGGGTATGTCCCCGGTACGTACGATGTGTCTGGCGGTATTTCTGTCTCAAACATCAATAACTCGGGCTTCGCCGGAGGAAGTGGAGGGAACGGTGCGGTCGTTACGCTGTCCTTCGGCTCAGGGCCCCCAATAACTGTCTCCATACCGCTTTTTCAGGTCAGCTTCACAGAGAGCGGTCTCCCCTCAGGCTCAAACTGGTCCGTTGACTTCGGCGGCACAGTGCTCGGAACGACCACACAGTCTATAGTATTCAACGAGCCAAACGGAACTTATTCATACAGTGTCCTTACACCAGGCGGCTTCTCCGCTCATCCATCGTCAGGGACTGTCAGTATACAGGGGACTTCTGCGAACGTTCAGATCGCTTTCAGCCCCCAGACCTATGCCGTTACATTCGCTGAGTCCGGTCTTCCTCAGGGCACTACATGGTTTGTCAACCTGACCAACGGCCAGTCATTCAAATCGAGCACATCATCCATGACATTCAACGAGCCAAACGGCACATACGTCTTTATGACTGGCAGTTCGGCCGGGAATTACTATCCTGTGCCTGCGACAGGAACCTTTGTCATCGTAGGAAGCGGAGCCAGCGTGAACATTTCGTGGATCGCTTTCACGGGCGCGAACACAACTGCCCCGTACCGCGTCCTGTTCGTCGAAAGCGGTCTTCCCCCGGGAACGAACTGGTCCGTGACGCTGAACGGGACGGAGGAGTGGTCACTGAACAATTCGATATCTTTTCAGGAGGTAAACGGCTCATACTCATTCACTGTCGGACGCGAACCGGGCTATGTATCAAGCCCGTCTACCGGGACGATTTCAGTCAACGGTGCAGGAGCAACGCTAAATGTCTCCTTCGAACAGAATATCAGCATGAATAGCGGGAAAGCCTACGCTGTCACATTCGTCGAAAGCGGTCTTCCCCCTGGAACGAACTGGTCCGTGACGCTGAACGGGACATCACTGAGTAGCTCAGTGGCTGACATTGTGTTCGGAGAGCTAAACGGAACTTACGAGTACACTGTTGGCTACCTGAAGGGCTACCATGCAACCTCTTATTCCGGAACGGTCACGGTCAACGGGACAGCTCAGAATGTGAGTATAAACTGGAAAAGCGGCAACGCTTCGGTATATACTGTCACCTTCGTGGAATTCGGCCTTCCCTCCGGAACCGAATGGTCGCTCAGGATGAACGGTGTTCTGAAATCATCCACCACAAGCTCGATCGTGTTCGAAGAACCAAACGGCACATATTTCTACGCTATCAGCCAGCTGAGGAATTTCACCTCGCTCCCTCAGGGAGGCTCACTCGTCGTCTCGGGGCAGGGGACCGGCGTTTCAGTCAGCTGGAGCCCCGGCACCAGGAGCGCCTATGAAGTCACCTTTGTTGAAGAGGGTCTCCCCTTCGGGGCCCTCTGGAGGATCAACCTGAGCGGAGGGATCGGCTTCTCATCGACAAACACGGCGATCCTATTTGTTGTCCCAAACGGCACATATTTCTACTCGATCACAACAGCAGACAGCGGATTTGCAGCAGCTGACAGCTCCGGCAGCTTCGTCATCAGCGGTCATGCACTGACGGCTCATGTTGCTTTCAACAGAAGAGCATCCGGGCAGTGGATAGTGGGACAGCTTGTTTCTTACTGGCCCCTTGTTGCAGCCGTAGTCATAATCGGAAGTGTTTCTGTTGTAATGATGCGGCGCAGGGTCAGGAAGCAGCTATGAACTGCGAATGCAGACTGATATCGCATTTCACTGTCCCGTGTCTCCAGCGGCCATTGTCAAAAATACGCCATAACATAAGGCTATATACAGTTGAAATGTGGAAAGATACGGATGTCGGATTGTTCCCGAAGCGGCCATTCCCGCATTCGGGAAACTGCTTGAGATGTGGAATACAGTCAGGCACCTGCATGAAGGGAGGTGATCAGATATGGCGCGACTCTCGGCTATAAAGGCAAAAAACCGGCCAGAAGGCGATTGGAGTGACGGTTCCCCCACTTTTGCTTCTTCCCTCGCAACCGGAATCTCCATCTCTGCCGCGTCCCTGCTTGCTACCGTGCAGGACTACCTGAATTCCCTGTATGCATCGGTCGGTGGATACTCGAACCTGCTGATTTTCGGCGGCTTCGCTCTGCTGATCATAGGCATACTCCTCGCAAGGAAGTCACACAGCTCTGGCGACAACAGCCGTCTGGCGGGAGGCGACTACGGGATGATCCCGGCATCCATTTATCCGGGCCATGCTGGAGCACAGCTGCAGACCTATATCGGGACCGAGGCTCAGGGGATCCAGCACAGAAGGCTGACTGAACGGCAGTCTTCAGCCGAAACCGGCCATGCCGCCACAGCTGAACAGGTCTTGCTAAGACGGTGCGGGAGGCACATACTGTCAAGGATGCATTATCATGCCCTGAGGGCAGTTCCTGTTCCGGATGCTGTTCTTGATTTCAGATATCCTGACCTGGAAAGGGAACTGGACCTTGACCCGGTGGAGACAAGGGGCGAACTGGAGTTCCTGTGCGATCAGGGATTTCTTTCGAGGCAGGTAGAGTTCGAGACGCTCGCCTGTCCCTCCTGCGGTGCGACTGCGCCCATTTCCGTGCCCGAATACGGAATGAAGGGGGCAGGGAGGAAAGGGAAGGAAGACAGGAGGCATCACAGGCAGCGAAAGGACGGTGCTGTCAGCTACAGGTGCGTCAAGTGCTCCCTCCACTACACGCAGGCGGAGGCAAATTCAAAGCCGGCATTCAGTTATGCGGTGAAGCCTGATGCTCTGGAGAGAATAGTCAGGACAGTTCCTGACTTTTCGCGGTTCATTGAGGCGCTTGATCAGTTCGGGCTGAAGGGAATTGAACTGGCGAAGATCAAAGGCAGCTCCGGAATCACACACATGTTTGACATTGCCTTCAGCCGCGAAGCAGCGGCAGTGAAGGGAATCGGCGCATTGAAGCTTGGCGAAATGCGGGAAAGCAGCACAGTGGTTGACATATGCGGCAGCGAGGGAAAGGTTGACCCTGAGCCGGTCAAGAGCTTCTACGGCGAGCTTTCAGACCTTAATGAGGTCAGGGGTATGATCGTCGCAGTGCCGGGTATGGCAGCAGAAGCCGAAAACCTCGCTCATCATTACGGACTTCATCTCCTGGTCTCGCCTGACTTCGATCGTGCTTACAACGAGTTCCTGTTCCATCTCAGGAATGAATCAAGCAAACAGTCATCAGCATCTTCAATTGCTTTCGGCCTGGAGGGTTTCGACAAGATTGCCCCCGAGTTCCCTTCAAAAAGGATCTACATACTTGCGGGTCCTCCAGGCTCTCTGAAGACCACCATCGCTGCCCGTTACCTGACCCATGGCGCAGAGGCAGGTGAAAACGGCGTTATGGTTATCACGAGCCAGACAATCGACGGCCTGCTGAAGGATTTTTCACAGCAGGGTCTGAACATGGAACTGTTCGGGCGCAGCATACTTCTCGTCGACCTGACAACGCAGGTGGAGGACCTGAAGGCAAGAATATCGAGCGGTGACATGGGATCAGTCCGGAACTACATACTGAAGATGATCACCGACCTTGGAAAGGTTGTCATGAGGCACAAGGCAAAAAGGCTAGTCATAGACTCGATAAGCGACTTCTGGCCTGAAAACGCGATCAATAAGGACTTCATCAGGGGGTTCATACTGAGCCTTTCGAGGATGAACACCACAGCGCTCCTGACAAAGACAACCGGAGGAGAAGGGGACTCATTCAGCTACGAGGGAAGCTATGTCGACGGCATCATAAACCTGGGTCTTCAGTCAGTAGGCGATGCCCGCAAGCGCTTCATCGAGGTGTTGAAGATGCGCGGCGTCAAGATAAACCCTTCAAGGTTCGAGATAGACACGAATTTCATAGGTGAGAAAATGGAGCCTGTCATACTGGGCAGGCTACCTGTGCCTCCGAGAGAGGAGTCCCAGCCTCTTCTGGAAGAGGGCGGAGCAGATGTTACCTGAACGCGAAAGCGCTGTTTCCAGTCGCGCACCAGCACAGCACCATCGTCGCAAGGATGTGAACAGAGTTGAATGAAGGCCGGGAGGGGAAGACAGCCGCGAGGCTTGGCTATCTCGCACTGATTTTCATGGTGTTTCCATTCATGCTGCTCTACATAACGCTGAGCAGCATAGCAATCTTCGCGCCGGGGCACTCGCTCCTCAACCACGTATTCACTTTGCTGCTTGCGTTGGGGGATGCCTTCTTTGCAATACACACCACCGCGTATCTCTACAATTTCTACAAGGCTCAGACGCAGTATCCTCAGACGGTTGCAAACTACTACAGAAAGTTCACAAAGAACAGGGTCGCTGTGTTTATCGCATCGTTCAACGAGCCGACAGAGGTCCTTGAGAGGACGGTTGTCGCGTCCAAGATAGCGGTCGGAGACAGGGGAAGGGTTTTCGTCCTTGACGATTCAACAAACGAAGAGATGAGAAGGAAGATAGAGCTCATGGTGAAAGACTACGATGCTCTCTACGTTCACAGAGACAACAGAAGAGGCGCAAAGGCAGGAGCAATCAATGACGCACTTCACCTTGTATCGGAGGACTACGTGGCAGTATTCGACTCTGACCAGAGGCCAGTTCCAGAGTTCTTTGACGAGATACTTCCACTTCTGGATGGCGATGAGGACATCGCCTACGTCCAGGTTCCGCAGGTGTACGCCAACACCGATGCAAGCAGGATGGCCTTCGCAGCCCAGTCCGTCCAGTCTGTCTTCTTCGACTATATAGCAGAGGGGAAAAGCGTCAGCAACGCAATGTTCACCTGCGGAAGCAATGTTGTTTACAGGAAGTCCGCCCTTCGTGATGCGGGCGGGTTTGACGAAACAAGCGTCACGGAGGATATGGCAACTGCAATCAACATGCATGCCAGGGGATGGAAATCACTCTATTACAACAGGAAGCTTGTGTTCGGAGAGGGACCTGCGACACTTGCAGCGTATTTCACACAGCAGGGCCGCTGGTCGCTTGGAACCATTTCACTCTGGCCCCGGGTGTTGAAGCTGATACTCCGCCATCCGAGGAAGATGAAGGTTTCCCAGTATTGGGAATACATGGTTTCAACATCCTGGTATCTTGTCGGTTTTGCAAACATAATAATGCTCCTTCCCCCGCTCGCATACGTCTTCATCGGCATTTCACCAATTACAGGCGTGGGCAACGCGATCTTCTACGCTCTGCTCCCGTACCTCGTCCTTTCATTGACTTCCTTTCTGCTTACAATGAGGCTGAGGGGCCACGGTGTTTCCAGCGCACTGCTTAACATAAGTCTCAACTTCGTCTGCTTTCCTGTCTACGTAATTTCGGCAGTTTACGCGTTCACGGGCAGAAAAAAACCCTTCAAGGTCACTCCGAAGGGTGAAAAGGGAGGGGGCAAGGTACCTGCCAGCAGCCTTTGGCCCCAGCTCTCACTCCTGTATTTTCTTCTGCTTGGTGTGGCAGTTGGCATGGCAAAGTACCTTATCGGCGGCAATCCTGGATTTGCAATCAGCGCTCTATGGCTGCTTTATGTTGCCGTATGGATGCTCGGCCTGTTCTATGTGAATTCGGACTCGAAGGAGGCATCGATATACACCGAAACGCTGAATGTATACTCACGTTGATTTCTCACTGCTTCCTTCTCCGCTTCACTGCCTGTGCAATTATCATCACTAAGCCTGCGGTGCCCGCTGCAATCGAAGCAAGTGCAAGTATTTCCTGTACCGGGATGGATGTGCTCACATTCAGTATAATGACTACCGGGTAGCCGGACAAATCAAGGGTACCGAAGGCGAGTGCTGGAAAACAGTCTGATGAAACATCGATATTGCAGGCTGAAGCGGAGCAAGCACCACTATTGTTGCGAGCAGAATGTACAGGTTGCAGTTGTGCGGCAGAACCGCTCCTCTCTTCGAACCCTCCAACCATACAGGTCCACTTTCCCTTTCCAAGAAGTATCCTTGCTTGCCAAAGAGATGTGAAGGCCGCATTCCTGCAACCGAATTACTCTCGAGAGAGCGCTATTAGAACCTTCAGAATCTACAATTGGATTCTTGAGCTTTTTAAGGCTCATGGCATCGGTGGGACCTGTCAATCGTGCAGCAATCTTCCGAATGTATATTAAGCGCCACCAAGCGGGACGTAGGGCTGTGAGCAATGTCGAGAAGGAGAGTAATTGCGGTGCTTGTTTCTGCAATCGTTGTCCTCGCCGCGACAGGTGGATTTGTCCTGCTGTCAAAGCACTCGCTCCCGGGCCCTCTGGCTGCTCAGCCGCCACGGCCTGCGCCCCCGCCGCCTTCCCCTCCGGCCAATACCACCAGTCCAGGTGATGGAAATGTTACAATTGCAAACAACACATCCAAGACATCAACAAATGAGGCAAACGCTCTGGAACTGAACGTTACGATCCATCAGGCGGTAATTGAGCTCAACAATTCAACATCAATCACCATACTCATCACTAACACTGAAAACGCGGAGAATAACGTCTCGTCCGCTAACTACTATCCAATACCACTGACAGGCGCTCCGTGTTTTGAGGACAGGCCGTTCGGGTTCAACATCTATTCAGGCATACAGAACCTGAGTTCCATGACAGATCACCCGTCAGACTACGCCCCGCTGCAGCTCTACTATCCGGCTAACTACAGCTGCGGAAACCAGACCCAGCAGCCCTACTGGATGTTCTATCCATACGGGCAGCTAAGCTACAGCTACGGTTTCTCCGGTTATTACAGTAATATTTCAGGAAAGTGGACCTGGACCAGTTTCCAGCCTGGCAAGTACACGATGGTCATCGGCGACGAATGGGGACAGGCAGTGGTCCTTTACTTCGAGGTGGCCTGACAGCAACAACCGTTTCTCGCCTCCTGATGCAGATGGTGCGTTCTGGAGGCGACATGTTTTTTCGAATATGCCGATTAGGCAAATGTTCAAACGGTGCTGTTCTAAAAATCAAAAGCTGAACCTCGACGCACTAAGGTTTATAGGCTGAATGCGTTTTCAAAGCAGCCCATATGAAGCCGATTGAAAAGCTTCTGATACCAGTCCTAGTAGTCATACTAGTCATAATCATACCCTTCTCATTCATTCTGGCCGTATCACAGTTGCTCTATGCAGATCTTCATCTTTCAAGCGTAGCTGCATATATCCAGCAGTATGCGATAGCTGCTGCCGCAGTCGCGTTCGGCTGCCTGACTGTCTACGCCTATCTCATAGACTATCTTGGCTCGCACAGGGTGTTCTACTCCGTGTTCGGTATTGTACTTGTCGTCATGCCCTTCTTCTACAACAACCCGCTGTCGCATCTGCAGAGCGAGGTCGTGCTCCTTCTTGCACTGATAGGTCTGGAAGCGTCGCACGCGATACTTGTAGAAAGCAAGCGTTCGACCATCGTGTACATTCTGCTCCTTCTGCCACCTCTTGCCTTCCTCCCCCTGTTCCCTTTCTACTACCTTGAGTTCCCGGGCTATGCGATATTCGTCTCCTCATTCCTCCTCGTCGGGTCAAAGAGAAACATGTCAATAACTGAGCTGAACCTCAGGACGGTTTCCACGAAAGCTACGAAGCCCGCTGCCACAAAGGGCACAAGTCAGGCTGGAAAAGGCAAGACTGTGCAGTCACCTCAGGTAGGGACAGCCACACAGAAGACCGCCCCTGTTCCCCAGCCGACCCCACCAGCTCCATCACCAGCTCCGTCGCCACCGCCTAAACCGGAGGAGAAGGCAAAGAAGAGCCCGCTTTCCCGCGGGAGAGCGGTACAGAAGGAGTCAATAAGCTGGGACGATGTGCTTCCTTCCAACGTCCCCTGGCCCGGACAGAGCGATTACGCGAGAGCCATACAGAACCTGAACTTCAGCATCGCAGCACTGTACCCTGATGTGAAGGGCGCAAAGGTGATGCCCAACCCGTATGTCAAAATCCCGGGTAACGTTGTTTACTCGTCCGGAAACTACGGAACGATATTCAAGCTTGAAAACAATGGGTCCTCCCACGCCCTCAAGTGCTTCACAAGGAGCAAACCGGACCTCGCAAAGAGGTACTATTCCATATCCAAGGCTTTGAGATCGCATGAAGGGGACGGACTTGCCTTTGTGGATTTCCAGTATCTTCCGAAGGCGATAAGGACGTTCAGGAACCCGACGATATTCTTCCCCGTGCTAATGATGCACTGGATAGAGGGAACAAACCTCAACGTCTTCATCTCTGAGCAGCTGAAGAATAAGGACGTTCTCGACAGGCTGGCCTCAAACTTCCTGGATGAGATGATCAAGATAAGAGGCGCCGGAATCGCGCACGGGGATATTGCCGGCGACAATATAGTGATAGGTGACGGCGGAAAGCTCACTCTTGTGGATTACGACGGCCTGTACGTGCCCGAATTCTCCGGACTGAAGGCGGAAGAGCTTGGGCACGACCATTTCCAGCATCCCAAGCGGAGTTCTGCCACTTATTCGGAGAGGCTTGACAACTTCTCCATACTTGTCACCTACCTGAGCCTTGTGGCAGTGGCCGAAGAGCCAAAACTATGGTCCAAGTACAACAAGGGGGATCAGGACTGTCTTCTTTTCAGAAAGGATGATTTCTCAAACCCGGCTGGTTCGCCCGTCATTGGCGAACTGACACGGATGAAGGGGAGAGTGGGCTCGCTTACGGGACTGCTGAACAGTGCGCTGAAACGCGACCCTCTCTGGTCCGGGACTGACCCCCAGGCAATAGCTAAGTCACAGTGATGAAAACAAGCGTCACGTCGTCATTCTTTATTTCTCCGCCTGAAATCAGTTCTCCTATGTAAGTCTCAAAGTCATGGGAGTGGGCAGAAAGCTCCATCCACGGCTTCTCAGCTTTTTTCTTGAGGATCCACTTCGCAAGCGCATCTGTAGCAAGCAGAATTCTGTCTCCGATCCTCAGCTTCCCGTACTTCACCTCAATGCCGGGTATGTCGACTTCCTTTCCCTGAGCTGACGAAAAGCCCCTGCCGCTCCACATGAGCCTCGGCGTGTTGCTCATGTCTGTGCTGTCTGAAAAGGGGAAGGATTCCATCTTGTCGCCGCTGATGTGGAACATGCAGGAATCGCCGATCGTCATGCATCTGAACCTTCTTCTCTCGTCCTCCAAGTCTATCTGAAGGCCGAGGAGCGTCGAGTATGAACCAAGCAGCGCCTTGTTCTTCTGGAACCACGGGAGAGACTCCCAGTCTATGCTGGAGTACCACTGCACCCTTGCGAGCTGAAGGATGCCCTTCATGACGTCCCTGTCGTTTGTCCCGAAGCCAGGGGGGTTCTCTACAAACGTCCTTACAAGCGCCTTTGCCCAGATATCGGAGAAACTCGACTCCGTCGCACCATCTGCGATCGCAAAAACTCCGTTGTCGGAGTTTGAAGCGAAGGCGTCTTCATACTCGCCTTCGCTGTTTCCAGTCTTGGACCTGTGGTATTCGCTAATGGAGAGCAACTATTGCATCTGCCCCTGCGGTCCCCTCGTTCCTATGTCGATGAACTGCACAAGCTGCTCAAGCTGCGCGTTGAACACGTATGCCCTCGCGCCGTCCTTTATGTCTATCTGCATTTCCCTGGCATACCCGACATACTGGGAGGGAAGCTCGCTGGACATCGTAAAGAGCGACCTAGCATATTTATCATCCGGTAGCTCAGACTCGTACGACGGGAATGATATCGGGACAGCCGGGTTGGATGAAAGGTGACAGTTCCATATCAGCGGCGCCCCATCTGCAGTCGTCAGGTCAAATATCTCTGAGCTTACCTTCAGCGGATCGCCATCCGTTGCCTGCCCGTCAGTGATGTTTATCACAATCGGGGGATAGGATGTGGTATGGTTCTCAGTCCATTCCTTTATTATGTCCCTTGTCGCAGTCAGTGCCTTGCACATCGGTGTGTCGCCATTTGCAACAGGGTCAAACCAGACACCGAAGTCATAGTCGACATCTGTTGTGCCACCGGCGCCGTCTGAGACCTTCATCTGCCTTTTCTCTACCCGCAGCGTGCTCGATGCAAGGGAGGATATCGGGTGAACATTGCCGCCCTTCAGAATTGACCCCGCCTTGCCTGTCACATAACCGTACCCTATGACACCGACGTGAAAGTAATCGCGAATGCCATCGCTCTTTGTGCACCTGAGGACGAATTCGCCTATCTGTCTGTTTACGGCGTCTGAAGCTTCCTGCGCCTTTGACCTTTCTCCTCCGGGAAGCTTGTGGCTCATCGACTTCGACTGGTCTATCAGAAAGAGCACTAGTGATGGGTTTGTCCTGCTGATTTCAGACTCGTACGACATAGCGCGAAAAACTGTCATATTTTATAAATAGTTGATGTTCGCACAATCACAGAACCAAGTCAGAGGCGTATTTTTTTATATGTGTCCGGGGCGACAATAATGTGCTGGAGAGCGCGAGTTGATGCAGGCTGGAAATACCTTTCCAACGGCCCTGCCGTGTGCTGGCCTGGTACCCACTGTGACGCTGCCCGGGCGTCACTTATCGGATAGAAAATCCTGATTTCGTTGAAAATGTCCGGCAGTCGAGCTGCGTGCGGCGAAACAGTGCATTTATGGTCTGCAATGTCACCGATTATCCTGAATACACATTGACTGATTGCCTCGGTATAAATATTATGACAAGGTAGAGCGGCCGGGTTAGCTATATGGCAACAATAGCACAACCTGGCTCCGGTGACGGAGAAGGCGGACGGCAGATGAGGGTGGAGAAGAGCGTGGAAAACATAATTTCCACGGTCTCCAGGGAGTATATACTCACGGCCCTTGTCCTGCTTGGACTTCTGCTGATCTTCGTTGCCCAGCTGGTCAGAATAGGCGCCTCGGCAGCGGGCGCGGGTGCAAGCGCGCACAGTGCTTACCTTGTGCTTGCTGCGGTCGGGAGCTACATGATGGTTGGCGTCCTCTTCGTCGGCGGAATCATGAGGAGGAATGAGAACCACTTCGTCAGGTTCGGCCTCCTTGTGGCGGCGGGACTCGTGTTCATTGCCGCCTCTTTGGTGGTATGAGGAAGCCGGTCGGTCGATCCCGACAAACCTTTTCAAATACTGTATTAATTTTCTGATTGCAGGCTCTGATTGCAGATATACAGCGACTGTGTCTGAAGCAGGATCGCGACTATTGACAAGGATTTATCTACCACTCCCGCTAACCTTCTCAACGTGGCGTATTCGCCTTCGCTCCTGCTTGTTGTCGTAGTTTCCATCTCGGCACTTCACATGATTGCTCCCGACCACTGGGTGCCTGTCACGATAGCATCTTACAGGAACCACATGGCAAGGGGGAGAACATACCTTCTAGCATCGGCCGTTGGACTGACGCACGGCATCTCCTCTGTGATACTTTCCTTTGGTATCGCGGAGGTAGGCACGATTTTCCTTCCGTACTCGTATGTCACTTTCTTCTCCGTGCTACTGCTCGTTGTTATTGCCACCTATATAATTGTCAACTCGCTGAGGGAGTCAGAAAGCGCGGTCAGGATGGAAAACGCATCCGTTCTTGTGAGCGTTATACCAGATCCTGCCCTTGTCCCATTCATACTGCTCTCCGAAAGCTTCGGCGCGGCTTACGGTTACATCTTGATGGCTGCTTTCATTGGAGCAGCTTTTCTCACTCTTCTGGTCGTTGTCATGCTCTCGGTCCGCGGTCTTGAAAAGACGCTTTCAGGAATAAAGCCAAAGACCGTTGACTTTGTCGTGGCTGCAGCCCTCCTTGGCATGGCCGCATTCATCTATTTCTTCACATGACCGACTTTTCCGGGCATGCACGGGAGCAGCTGTGGATTTGTAGGCTCCCGGGATGCAACTCGCATGGGACAAGCTGTTTCAGCACAAATTCTTCGCACTCAGCTGTCGAATAGTGAAGCGCTTCCATAGCAGGCGGAGGTCGGGAAATGATTTATAGATGCCGGGGAGTGGATCAACTGGCGAGTTTCGCGACATCTGAGAGAATTGCCAGCTTTCAGGAAATCATGCGGAAGAGGGGAATTGGTGCATCTATGATACGCACACTCTCCTCCTTCAGATACTTCGCCGATGTCAAGTGGCTGAGACCTGCGCTTCTGATACCAGCTGTTGGAGAGCCAGTTGCATTCATTTTCAGGAGTGAAGTAGACGAATTCATGCAGAAGTCATGCATCAACGAAGTGGTCCCGTATGGTGGTGTGGACGAACTGATCGGCAACGTCAGCGCTGCAATCAGGAAAGGTGGCTACAGGAAAGTCGGTTTTGATATGAGCGTCGAGAGGGACTCATACGAACTTTTCTTCACCATGTTCAGACATTTCACACCACAGGCTGAAATCGTCGATGTCCACTCGGACATAATGGCACTCAGGATGGTCAAGGACAGTACGGAAATCGAATCCATACAGAAAGCGTCGGAGATCACTGATGCAGGAATGGGTGCCGCCATAGGTGCGATAGACACGGGTGCTAGTGAGCTCGACATCGCCGCCGAGGCCGCCTACGTGATGATGAAGAAGGGTGCTGAAAGCCCACACGTTTACGTCAACGCGGGCAAGAACCCCAGGCTCCATGCCGAGCCCAGGAGGCAAACTAAGGTGAGCAGTTCCGATACAGTCGCCATAACCGTTTCGGGTGATTACAACGATTACTTCAGCAACGAGTCGAGAACAAAGTTGGTCGGAGATCTGCCAGTGAAAGCAAAACAGGCACTTGAGGTGTGCCTCGAGATGAATGCTGCCGCTGTCGAGCATATGAAACAGGGGATGTCATTTGATTCGGTTGAGCAGAAGATCGGGGAGATAGTCGAGAAGAACAATTTCCATTCATTCTATGCAAAAGGGTTCGCACATGGGGTCGGGCTTCTTGTCGAAGAGGATCCTATTACGACAATACTGATCCCAGAAAGGAGGCTGACTGTGAAGGAAAACATGGTACTGGCCGCTGTTCATACACCGCTGTGCATTCCGGGTATAGGGGATATTAAGATCGAGGACACATTCCTGGTGAAGGGCGACGGGCTCAAAAAGCTCACACACTATGAAAACGCCGTTTGATGCCCTGTCTTGTCCTTCGACTGCAATATTCTGTTACCTGCCGCCTTTTGTGCCTTCGGTGTCAGCTAAGCATATCGCAACAGTGAACACGAGTACCTGAGTACATCTGTTGTGGCAACTTGCACTGCTTGCAGCTGTTCACGATTGGGGAGTAAAAG
The DNA here is from genome assembly GCA_046706185.1 of Candidatus Sysuiplasmataceae archaeon. GTDB lineage: Archaea > Thermoplasmatota > Thermoplasmata > Sysuiplasmatales > Sysuiplasmataceae > JAJZXY01. The sequence goes on along the minus strand of JBJKPR010000043.1, from coordinate 3,936 downwards.
GCGATATGTAGTCTGAATGTGGGCCGGAGTCAGACAGGTTATTTGCATTGAGGCGTTACCAGCAGTCCCAGGAAGACGAGGAAAGATATATCAGAGTCAAGCAGATAACCGCGTTGGTGTTTCCTTGTATCCGCGGGCATTCAAGTATGAACGTGCCAAGTCCCTGGATCATGCAATAGAACTTCTTGCAAAGAACCGTGATGACGTCAGACCCCTCGCCGGCGGAATGAGCCTCATTCCACTGACAAAACTCAGGCTTCTATCACCAAAGTGCATTGTGGACATAGGCAGGCTATCTGAATTGAAAGGTATCAAGCAGGAAAAGGATTACCTTGAAATCGGTGCGTTGACCACCAACACTCAGATACTGGAGTCCGCATGGCTTGGGGAGAAGTTCCCTCTTCTGCTGGATACAGTTAAGGAGATAGGTGATGTCCAGGTGAGAAACAGAGGGACTGTCGGGGGAAACCTCGCACAGGCAGACTCCTCCACCGACTGGCCAGCAACAATGATTGCGCTGAGGGCGCAGCTCATCTCGAAAGGTACCAAGGGCGAGAGGGTGCATGACATAGACTCCTTCTACATAGAGCCGTACACAACCGCTCTGGAACCCGACGAGCTTCTGACTCATGTAAGGATACCTTCTCCATCCGGTAATTCCATAGGCGCCTCCCATATCAAGCTGGAACGCAGGAAGGGCGATTACGCAATAGGCATCGTCAGTGCACAGATCGAGACGGACGGCGACGGCAAATGCTCCAAGGTGGGCGTTGGTATAGGCGCGGTGGGCGTCGTAGCAATCAGGGCAACAAAGACAGAGAAACTCCTGAATGGTTCAAAGGTAGATGCAGGAGTGATATCGAAGGTGGGCGATTCGGTGAGGGATTCCCTCCAGGGTCTGGATATACTTTCTGATATCAAGGCACCTGCAGACTACAGGCTGGATGTCATAGGCACACTTGCCGAACGATGCGTTTCAAAAGCATACAACATGGCTGTCTCCAACGGGAAGGCGGCGAAGGGAGCGTGAACTAAGTGGTCAAGATACAACTTGTTGTGAACGGGAAGAAGGTTGAGGGAGACGTGGAACCACGAAAGCTTCTGATAGATTTCATACGTGAGGATCTTGGCCTCACCGGCCCGCACATAGGATGCGACACAAGCAACTGCGGGGCATGCACAGTTCTCCTTAACGGGAGGGCAATAAAGTCGTGCACCATGTATGCGGTCCAGGCGGATGAAATGGAAATACTCACAATAGAAGGGCTGTCCACAAACGGAAAGCTCCACCCGCTCCAGGAGGCATTCCACCAGAACCATGCGCTGCAGTGCGGATACTGCACTCCTGGCATGATCATGTCATCGGTAGACCTTCTGACAAGGAACCCGAACCCGACGGAGGAGGAGATCCGACTTGGCATTTCGGGTAACCTGTGCAGGTGCACGGGTTACCATAACATAGTGAAGGCAATCTCGAGCGTCGCAAAATCACACATATTCGTAAGCCCTGTGAAGAAAGAGGAGAGGGACTGACCGTGACTGAGGCAATAACACTACACAGGGATGAGAAGAAGACTGCGGGCTGGCTCGGGAAGCGATATCCAAGGAAGGAGGATGTGCGTTTCCTAACGGGAAACGGCCTGTACTCATCAGACATAAAGATCCCAAACACTGCGCATGTCGCCATTGCCAGAAGCCCGTATTCAAGCGCGAAGATCTTAAGCATCGACAAGAATAAGGCTCTTGCCGTCCCCGGAGTCGTTGCTGTGTTCACAGGGGCTGAAATTGTTGCTGAGCTTGACCCGCTTCCAAACCTGCTTCCCTCGCCTTACGACAAGGTGAAGGATTACGGCATCGCTGTTGACAGGGTGCGCTATGCAGGAGAGCCTGTTGCCGTGGTTGTTGCTGAAAGCAACTATGCAGCATGGGATGCGCTCGAACAGCTCGAGATAGAATACGAGGAGTTGCCTCCCGTGCTTACTGCGCTTTCAGGCGCAGCCAAGGACGCCCCTCTGGTGCATGAAAATGTGCCCACAAACGTGGTATGGCACAGGAAGTTTACCTATGGCAATCTGGATGAGGCATTCAAGTCCGCACACCTTGTTGTGTCCAAGAAGCTGAAATGGCACAGGTTCACATCGGCACCGCTTGAGCCGAACGTCGTTGTTGTCGACTACGACGTCCGTCACGGTATATACACAGTCTGGAGCAACAACCAGAGACCCGCGTTCAATCAGGGAGCCATTGCCAGGGCGCTCAGGATAAACACGAACATGCTCCATTTCATATCGCCGGATATCGGCGGCGGCTTCGGTATAAAGAACGAGAACTTCCCGTACATCATTATCCTTGCAGTTGCCGCCCGCAGGGTACGCAGACCAGTACGCTGGGTTGAAACACGCACCGAACACATGGTCGCTTCGGCACACGGCAGCGAAATCAACTACGAGGCGGAGATGGCCTTCTCCAAGGAAGGAAAGATACTCGGCCTCCGGGCGAAAGCATACCATGACGAGGGCGCCTACATGAGGCGGGAGCCTATAGCTGCTTTCAACTTCATAAGGCATGCAACCATGACCTACACCTTCAGGAACCTTGAGATGGACATATATGCTGTAGTGACGAACAAGTGCCCTGTCGGGCCTAACCGCTCTTACGGCAAGATGCAGCAGGGCTTCCTGGTGGAAAGGCTTCTGGACATAGGTGCAAGAAAGCTTGGGATCGACCCGATCGAGATCAGGGTGAGGAACTTTGTTTTGCCCAGTCAGATGCCTTACGAGACACCGACCGGTGCAATGCTTGACGGCGGCGACTACGCCCAGGCGCTCCGCAAGGTTGTCGAAAACCTCCAGTACGATGCGCTTATCAAGGAAAGGGACCGCATACGGAAAGCTGGCAAACTCGCGGGCGTCGGACTTTCGATGGGAATGGACGCGTGCCCGATCAATTTCTCCTCCAACAGACTGATCAACCCAAAGTCCACTGCATCGGGGGAAAGCGAGGCTGCATGGGTCAAGATAGACGAGGACGGCAATGTATCGGCGGCAGTAGGGACATCCCCCCAGGGGCATGGTCATGAGACCGTTGTCTCACAGATTGTAGGTGACGTGCTCGGTATCAATCCTGACCAGGTCTATACCCTTCCAGGGTTCGATTCGTGGACACATCCGTCAACGCCCCACTCCGGCACATACGCAAGCAGGTTCGCTATAGCTGGTGCATCCGCGGTTCACGGTGCATCGTTAAAGGTAAGGCAGAAGGTCCTCCGCATCGCCGCTTACGCTCTCAAGGAGAGCGAGGAGAACCTCGACATTGTCGACGGCACAGTCGTTTCGAAGAAAGGGAAGGCAACAATACCGCTGAAGGAGATCGCCCGGCTTGCCTGGAAGGACCTTGCCAACCTGCCAGAAAACGAGGAGCCCGGGCTCATGGCAAACCTGGTCTACAAGACGCCGTTCAAGCTGCCGATAGACGACCAGCGGGGAAACTTCTCACTCACCTACAGCTACAGTGCATCTCTCGTGCTGCTTGAGATCGACCCTGGTACCGGCATGTCTAAAATAAAGCGTGTGGGGATAGTGGAGGATTCAGGCAACCAGATCAATCCGCTGATAGTTGAAGGGCAGGTGCACGGACAGCTCGGTCATCAGCTCGGTGCAGCACTGTACGAGGACCTGGTCTACGACAGCAACGGACAGCTGCTGACATCAACATTCAAGGATTACCTGGCACCGACAGCTTCCGACCTGCCGTCGTACGAGACAGGCTCTATAGTCACACCATCCCTCTTCACACCCCTGGGCACAAGGGGAATGGGGGAGGGAGGCGGCGCCCCCCTTATTGCCTGCGCCAACGCCCTGGATGACGCGCTTGCACCGTATGGCATAGAGTATGACGGGTCATACCTCAGTCCGGTGAAGATCAGGGGAATTGTCA
>JBJKPR010000042.1:0-23592 GCA_046706185.1 Candidatus Sysuiplasmataceae archaeon | reverse complement strand
GTTGTGGGTGTGTTCAACGGGCCGAACTCAAGCGGCTTTGCAGCCATGGTCGAATATTCTCCGAAAAGTGCAGAGGAATACATGCCTGTTGCATTGGCGGCAGAACTCTGGTCAATCTGCACGTTGTAGAAGTACGAGTGGCCAGTGTCAGTCATTACAACAGAAGTATGGTGGGCAGGAGAGGGGTTGAAATTCGCACCTATGAAACTGTCTACCGCTGTAAAGCTTGAGGACCCTCCAACTGTCAGGTTCTTGTATGCGTTCGTGGTGAATGTAAACTCAATCCAGAGCTTGTTGACGGCTATCGTGCCGGTGGATGCCGTGGCGTTTATCCATGCTATTCCCCTTGCGAGGTCGTTAAGGCTGACACCGGCTGGAAGCGCGCCCGACACGTTCCTGTTTGATGAAGAAGCAGGCAGCGTTATGTTGACCGCAGGTATGGATGTGTTGCCGTATGCCCAGTGCAGCACTGTGCCGCCGGTCCCCTGCGTCTGGTATGAAACGTGAAGGCTAGCAGACTGCAGTGCGGCCGTGACGCCTGCTGTGTCAAAGCCGGTAACTGAGAGTGTCTGGCCCGCAGCAATGTCATAGTAATTACTGTCGTAGGCGCTCAGGTTAGCAACGTTCTGGTATCTTGTGCTGTCTGCCAGCGGGGCAGCTGTGTTCGCAACCGTAGGCACTCCCTCGATCGTGAACTGAACTGTGTTCTTGCTGCCGCTATCGGAAGCAAACGGGTAATTCTCACTGTAGATGTTTGCCGGATTTGCCTGGTTGCCGGTGGTATTGTTCTGGTAAATTGAAATGCGCGAATTTTCCATGAGCACATTCGCGCCAAACAGCGATATTACCGGCGGATTGTCGAATATACCGACAGGAAAGACTGTTTCGTTGATGTAATTAGCATTGAATGAAGTGGCAGGAAGACCACTTACGGAAGAGTTTACCATGTTGAAGTTCGCGCTTGATACCACAAGCTGCCCTGGGTATACAAGGGAGGAGTTGTCAAACATGCTCAGCGTCCCGTTGTCCTGGACGATTATGCCAAGCACAGGTATCGCATTCAGGCGGTAGACATTTGTTGTAATTATGGAATGGTAAAGAACGAGCTTTCCACCGTCCTGGACAGTGACATGGTATACTGGTGAAGATTCGTAGCCCGCGAGCGAATTGGCTCCAGAAAACTGGTCAAAGATCAGGCTTTCGTTTGAAAGTGTAACCGTGCCGCCGGACGCAACAGTGAGGTTTCCCTGTAATATCTGGCTGCCCCCGCTGAGAGTCCAGGATGTGAGGCTGTAACCAGTCCCAACGGTGACGTCGCCGCTGATCGTTGATGCTGCAGGCATGGCAGATGGCCCGGGCGAAGATGTGTTCCCCGAATGCAGTGCGCCAGCCATTGCGGTTGCAACAAAGAGAAACACTATCAGAATGCCCGCGAACCGTCCCCGTATTTCAGTTGTTTTCTTCATAATTCTACCTTTCGAGAGGTGCGTGAATAAGCGAAAATTTTGAGTTATCCTACGATATAAAAAGGCTTTTCCCTGATTATCAAGGTGGTTTGCGAGCGAATTGATCCGCTTAAGAAAAATGCCAGATGAGGCTGACAGAGAAGAATAATGGCGAAGTGGTTTGAGGCGGGAAGGAAGAAGTTTTCTCAGGCTATCTTCTTCTTGATGACCTTCCTTGCCACATCCTGGTTTCCTTCATCTCCCGAGTCGGATCCGTGCGTTACCTTCTGCCCGCAGGAGTAGCATATGACAGCATCCTTGCTTATTATTGCGTTGCAGTTGCTGCAGAACATCTCGTCATCAGCCAGCTCTCCCTGCAGCGGGTTCTCACCGACCTTGGCACCGCAGGAGTAGCATATGACAGCATCCTTGCTTATTATTGCGTTGCAGTTGCTGCAGAACATCTCGTCATCAGCCGGCTGTCTCTGCTCTTCGGCCCCCGGAACGTCTTCCTGATGCTGGACAGGAGTGTCGTACTGCTGCTGCACCTGGGAGGGCGCCTTTGCTATCGAGGCGTCCGCGACCTTCATGAGGCTCAGCTGCTGGCGGAGCGTGTCCTCGAGTGCGACGACCGCCTGCCTGCGGCTTACAACCTGGTCTATGACCTGCCTCAGCTCCTGCTCCTGCCTGAGCAGTTCACTTTCCTTTCCAGAGAGGTTCTGCTGCTGCTCCTTGATCTCGCCCTCAAGCTTGTTGAGCTCCTCTGCCTTCTGCTCCAGGTTCTGTTCCCTGAAGTTAAGGAGCTTGTCCTTGTTGTTGAGCTCTATCTCCTTCGACTGTGACTGGGCGATCTTGTTGTTGAGGGCCGTTTCAGCGGCGTGAATATCGGACTCCTTTTCGCTGATCTTTTTCTCCCTTTCGTTGAGGACGGACTGCAGCTCGTTTAGACTAGTATCCTTGGCGTTCAGGTTTCTCTCTTTCTCGTCGAGTATCGACTGCCTGGATGAAAGGTCATGCTCCTTCTTGTCCAGGTCAGAACTCCTGGCGTCCATCTCCTCGTGTTTCTTCTTGAGCTTGGACGCTGTTTCCTCGATTACCTGCCATATTGGCGTTTCAGAAGTCATTCAATTTCCTCCAAGAAACGGCATGCATTAGTTCTGCTGGACAGCGAGTGTCCGTCGCTCTGCACATCGTCTCATTGATTACCGGTGAATAGTCTTTCTGACTATATTAAGCATTTTTGTTCTGCTTATCGTTTGCAAAACAAATGAAGAGTGCGTGGACAGGCAGGAAAAAATTAATTGGTATAAAAATATTAATGAAATTGTATTAATTGGAAAGAAGAGGACCAAGCACCTGGAGCCCTGTCTTGCCGACCTCGACCGCGTGCCTCTCCATGCTGTGATCGCATGCCCTCATTTTTCCAACCTGGACGAACCTTGTTATCTTTCCCTTTGTGCTGTCCATCCCGAGGTAAACGACACCGTCGCTGAGGAATGCCTCTGAGCCTGAATAGAACCTTCCGTCGGAGATGCTTCCCTCCATTATCAGCATGGTGAACAGGCCCATGTCCCTCATGTTCTTGAAAAAATGGTACATGCTCTTCCTGACGGACACATCATCGTCCAGGAGTGAGTAGAGAGCACCGAGCGAGTCAATCGCAAGCATCGTGAATGACTTTCCGTGCTTCTCCTTGAATTTCTTCACCATCTTCTCAATCAGGAAGATGTAATCAGGTGCGTCCGCATCACCTATCTCTTCAAGCTCCCTTATGTCTGTGAAGTCAGCGACGACAACGTTGTTCGTAAAAGGGATGCCAATGCTCTTCATGTTCTTCGAATGGCTCTCCGCCGATTCCTCCAGCGTCAGATACATACCCACCTGGTCTGTAGAGGAAAGGTGCTTAGACATTACGGAAAAGCAGAATGAGGTTTTCATCGAACCTGGCGGCCCTATGACAAGCACGACTTTGGGGACATCTACGTCCGTTCTCATTACCTTGTCAAGACCTGCTACAGCGTCTCTGAGCAAAATCCATACACCAGGTGACAATTTCAGCCTTTTCAATATAAAGATTGCCTGATGATTTGCATTAACACTAACTTATGAAATGCGGCGTCTTTGAAGGGAGCACGACTGAGGCAAAAGCAGGTGCAATGCCTCAGCCATACGCCGCACCGGGAAAGTTACTCCTCGTCTTCGGGCTCTTCCCTCGGGAATATCATCTTGTCGTCCTTGCCAATCTCTTCCGGTTCCGCAGGAGGCTGGGTCGTGGTCTGGGAGCGGACCTGCTCTTCCTTCTCCCCCTCCTTTATCACGTTTTCCTCCATCTCCGAGCCCACAAGCCTGGCGGTAGCCGTTACCTTGTCCGACTGCTCGAGGCGCATTATTGCGACGCCCTGTGTATTCCTTCCCATGACCCTGATATCCTCTATTGGTATGCGGATCATCATTCCCTGCTGCGAGGTAACGAGTACCTCGTCGCCGGGAAGGAATTCCCTGACTGAAATGACCTTGCCGTTCCTTTCCGTTGTCTTGATGGTGATCACACCTTTCCCGCCACGTTTTGTCTTCCTGTATTCACCGACCCAGGAGGGCTTGCCGTAGCCGTTCTCTGTGATTGTAAGAAGCACGTTACCCTCCGAGGAGGATGCCTCCATGCTGACGACTTCGTCCTCCCTCCTCAGGCTTATTCCCCTGACGCCGGTAGCCTGCCTCCCCATCGGCCTGACGTCCGATTCGTCGAACCTTATGACGAACCCGTCCCTTGTGGCGAGCATCATGTCCATCTTCCCGTCCGTCACCACCGTGCCTATGACCTCGTCCCCGGGCTCGAGGCCTATTGCGATTATGCCGTTGGTCCTTACGTGTGAATAGGCTATGAGCGGTGTCTTTTTCACCTTCCCTTTCTTTGTAGCGAAGAAAAGGTACTTCTCATTCTGGAACTCCTTGAGCGGTATGTTGTCTATGATGTGTTCGCCATCCTCCAGCTTCGGAAGAAGGTTCACTATTGGCCTACCGGCACTGTGTCTTGAACCTGCGGGTATCTGGTATGCTTTGAGCCAGTATACCCGCCCCCTGTTTGTGAAGAAGAGTATGTAGCTGTGTGTCGATGTCACAAACATGTCGACGAGGTAATCCTCCTCGTGCGTTTCCACGCCTGTCAGGCCTTTTCCTCCCCTGTGCTGCTTTTCGTATGTGGCAAGGGGCACCCTCTTCACATACCCCCTGCTGGTGACTGTGACAATTACCTCCTCCTCCGGTATGAGATCCTCGATTGTCATTTCGAGGCCCTCCGAGTTTATCTCCGTCCTCCTTGCGTCGCCGTATCTGTCCCTTATGTCGACAAGCTCGCTCTTTATTATCGAGAGTATTCGCTCCTCTTCCGCGAGTGTCTTCTCGAGGTCTTCTATCGTCGCACGGAGCTCACCGTACTCTCTGTGCACACCCTCCATTTCGAGGCCCGTGAGTTTCTGCAGCCTCATGTCTAGTATCGCCTTTGCCTGTTCTTCAGAGAGAGAATAGTTTCCAGGATTTTCCTCGGGCGCCCTGATTACTGAGGGGAGAGATGCCCAGTCGTTCACTGCCATGAGCTTCTCCCTCGCTTCCTCAGCAGAAGTGGAAGAACGGATGAGTTCGATCATTCTGTCTATGTTGTCCACGGCGACCATGAGCCCTTCGACAATGTGCATCCTCTTCCTTGCCTGGGCAAGCTCGTATTCCGCCCTCTTCCTTACAATGTGCCTCCTGAAGTCGATGAAGCTGCGCATCAGCTCCTTCAGAGAGAGAACCTTTGGCTGGTTGTCAACCAGGGCTATGTTGATTATTCCGAATGTGACCTCCATCTGCGAATGGGTGTACAGCTGATTGAGGACAACATCCTCCATGGCGTCCCTCTTCAGCTCAATGACGATCCTCATCCCCTCCCTGTCGGACTCGTCCCTGAGGTCCGTGATGCCTTCAATCTTCTTCTCCTTGACAAGGCGGGCTATGTCTTCAAGAAGTGCCGATTTGTTGACCTGGTACGGTATCTCTGTGACAATGATCTTTCTTCTTCCGCCCTCCTCCTCTACCTCGGTCCTTGCCCTGACAGTGATCTTGCCCCGGCCGGTGGTGTATGCATCCACAAGCCCCTTGAGGCCGTAGACAATCCCGCCCGTAGGGAAGTCGGGTCCCTTGATGCGCTCCATTAGCTGAGCCATGTCGGCTTCCGGGTTGTCGATAAGATGGACCAGCCCGTCGACGACCTCGTTCAGGTTGTGAGGCGGCATGTTTGTTGCCATCCCCACTGCAATGCCGTTAGAGCCGTTCACGAGAAGGTTGGGGAACTTGGAGGGAAGAACCTCCGGCTCCTTGAGAGTTGCGTCAAAGTTGTCATTCATGACAACTGTTTCCTTCTCCAGATCCTGCAGCATCTCCTCCGCAATTCTTGAGAGCCTGCACTCGGTGTAACGCATAGCCGCTGCTGCGTCCCCGTCAACGCTGCCGAAGTTGCCCTGACCGTCTATAAGCGGATAACGCATGGAGAACGGCTGCGCCATTCGGACGAGTGTATCGTAAACAGCCTGATCGCCATGAGGATGGAACTTGCCGAGGACATCGCCGACGACCCTTGCGCATTTCTTGTATGCCCTGTTGGAGTTGGCTCCAAGCTCGTTCATTCCGAACAGAATCCGCCTGTGCGCAGGCTTGAGGCCATCTCTCACGTCAGGAAGGGCGCGGCCCACAATCACACTCATTGCGTAGTCGATGTAAGACTTGCGCATCTCGATTTCAATAGGCCTGTTAACAATTCTCTGGGCGGGTTGCTGTGTATCATCTGAAGCCATGAGTCAACACCTACACATCCAGGTTCTCAACCTCGGCTGCATGGTCCTGGATGAAGAGCCTCCTTGGCTCGACGGCATCTCCCATGAGTGTCGTGAAGAGCATTTCTGCCTCGACCGCATCCTCGATTGTGACCTGTTTTATGATCCTTGTTTCAGGGTTCATCGTGGTGGACCAGAGCTGTTCGGGGTTCATCTCACCAAGCCCTTTGTACCTCTGAATGACGGCGTTTGGCATCTCCTTCAGCCTTTCCTCAAGCTCCCTGTCGCTGTACACGTAGACTTCAGTGTTTCCTTTCTTCAGCTTGTAGAGGGGAGGTTGGGCGATGTAGACATAGCCCGCATCTATGATCGGCGTTGCGTGCCTGTACAGGAAGGTGAGAAGGAGCGTCCTGATGTGCGCTCCGTCTATGTCGGCATCTGTCATCAGTATTATCTTGTGATACCTTGCCCTGTTAATGTCAAATTCATCGCCTATTCCCGTCCCGATGGCTGTAATAAGCGTCCTGACGCTCTGGTTCTTCAGAATCTTGTCAAGCCTGGATTTCTCCACATTGAGTATCTTCCCCCACAGAGGAAGTATTGCCTGAGTCGTCCTGTCCCTGCCCTGCTTTGCACTTCCGCCTGCCGAATCCCCCTCTACAACGAACAGTTCGCACTTTGCGGGATCCTTTTCACTGCAGTCAGCGAGCTTGCCTGGAAGGCTTCCGCCTTCAAGCAGCCCCTTGCGCCTTGTCAGCTCCCTGGCTTTCCTTGCTGCCTCCCTGGCCTGGGAGGCGAGGACTGCCTTGCCTATGATGGCGGCAGCCGGCTTCGGGTTCTCCTCCAGATAGATGCTGAGCTGTTCGTACAGGGCACTTTCAACGATGCCGCGGACTTCACTGTTTCCAAGCTTTGTCTTTGTCTGCCCTTCGAACTGAGGCTCCGGGACCCTCAGGCTCACTATAGCCGTAAGTCCCTCCCTGACGTCCTCCCCAGCGAGAGGTTCCTCGCCCTCCTTCAGGAAGTTGTATTTCCTTGCATAGTCGTTTATTGTCCTTGTCAGCCCCGCCCTGAAGCCGACCAGGTGGGTCCCACCTTCAGCAGTGTTTATGTTGTTGACGAATGTGTGTATGCTCTCGTTGTAGGAGTCTGTATACTGCAGAGCAACCTCGAACTGCACTCCGTCAGCTGTCTTGGAAAGATAAACGGGGTCTGGATGCAGTGGCGTCTTCACTGCGTTCAGGTACCTGACGAAATCGACTATGCCCCCCTCATAGTGGAAGGTGTTCTTCCTTCCGGAACGCTGGTCATCGAACACAAGTGTGAGTCCTTTGTTGAGGTAAGCGAGCTCCCTGAAAAGTGTCTCAAGCGTGGTGTAGTCGAACGATGTGTCCTGGAAAATCGTGACATCCGGCTTGAACTGTATCTTTGTCCCGGTTGCGAGTGTGCCGTCGCTCCTTCTCAGGTCCATGGAGGGTTCGCGTACCTCCATTTCACCTGAAACAATCCCCTGGTTGAATTTCAGCACATGCTCCATGCCATTCCTCCAGACGGTTGCGACAAGCCACTCAGAAAGAGCATTGACGACGGAAAGCCCGACACCGTGCAGTCCACCGGACACCTGGTAGCTCTTCTTGTCAAACTTGCCGCCTGCATGAAGTGTGGACATTACAATCTCCATCGCGGGTTTGTGGTATCTGGGGTGCATCTCGGTCGGTATTCCCCTCCCGTCATCCTGCACAGACACCGAACCGTCCGGGTATATGGTCACTGCAATATTCTTGCAGTATCCTCCCATCGCCTCATCTATCGCATTGTCGAGTATTTCGTAAACAAGATGATGAAGCCCCCTGTGGTCAGTGCTTCCAATGTACATACTTGGCCGTTTTCTGACCGCGGTAAGGCCCTCCAGAACCTGTATACTCTCGGCTGTGTAATCACCGTTTTCCACTGAAACCACATCCCTTTAGCTGACCCATTTTCCCTTCTTTTTCGGTTTGAAAATTACCGAGTGTCAAATCGATGTTAACACACAATATTTGAGAATATAAATAATCTTGTAGAAGGTGCCTCCAGACGGTCCGCAGGCGGGCACGTTTTCGGGCGTTTTTTGAACGGCAGGGGAGGTGGGCACACCTGGCCGTCCTCTGGATGCAGAGGATGCACAATAAATTAATGTTGATAATATTATATAAATACCTCTGGACTGCTGCCCCGGGGGCAGAATTGTGAAAGCGGACTGCCCTTATGCCTTCAGATAGTAGACACCCGTCCTTGAGACTGTGAACCCAAGAGACTTGTAGAGGGCCATGGCACCGGTATTTCCCTCCGAAACCCACAGGACCATGCTTTCCTTTTTCAGCCTTCCTGCCGTCTTCATCGCGTTCACAAGCAGGTACCTTGCAATCCCTTTTCGCCTCGTTTCCCTGGAAACGGCTATGTCTGCAAGGAACGCGCTGTCGCCCATGTCGGTAACGGCAATCATCGCAGCCGGACCGGTGTCGCCGAGAACACAGAGGGATGCATCGGCTATGACCGGCCCGTAGTCACCGCTCAGAAGAGACTTGATCAGTTTTCTGTTCTCTTCCTCGCTGTCGAAGAAAAGCGTCTGATCGTCTGTGCCCGTGTATGCTTCCCAGTCAAGCTTAGACAGTGCAGATTCGTCACACTTCGTTATTGAGACCGTATTGTACTCTATCGCCCCATCGGGCACATCCATTGCATCCTCGAGCCTGACGGTCATCTCAAACCTTCTCTTCGTCCCGAAGCCAAATCCTTCGCAGACATCAGACATAAGTTCCCGGGGTATATTGGGATGCAGACCGCTTATCCTGAGCTTGAACTCCTTTGGAGACCTGTTTGCATACTCCCTGACAAGGAGGAGCAGCCCCTCCCTGTCCACTTCATGCTGGCCCCAGCATGCAAACGAGTAACCTCTCCTGTCCTTGTAGCTGAAGCAGAGTATCCCCTTCAGCGTGTCACGGTCCATGACACCTATGCAGAATTCCTGGCCCGATGAGATTGCAGCTGTCCTCTCCTCGACCCATGTGGCTGAGATGGATTCTCCGAAGTTCTTCACAGCAGCGCTGTAATCTCCCAGGAAGGAATTCAAGTCTATCTTGTCGGGCATTACCTCAATAATCTGCATCATCTGGCTGCGTAATAATCAATTAAGATAGAAAACAATTGGGGTACGCTGGAAAGAGGACACTGCCGCTGGAGAGAAGGGAAATGGAAAGGATGATAGCTATGGTCAACAGGAGCAGGGTCGAGGATGAGTGGCTGTCACAGGAAGAAGTTGAGCTGAAGGAGCCTGCGGACAACGAAGTTCTTGTGAGGGTGAGAGCCTGCGGTGTCTGCAGGACTGACCTCCATATAGTGGAGGGAGACCTCCAGCCGATCATCGATGGCTTAGTCCCCGGGCATGAAATCGTCGGAACAGTGGTGAGGGCAGGCAGGTCAGTCGTGGGAGTTTCGGAGGGGGACACTGTCGGCATCATGTGGCTGCACTCAACATGCGGAAGATGCGATTACTGCGTGAGGGGGCAGGAAAATCTCTGCGCCTCGAAGGAGTTCACAGGATACTCCGTGAACGGCGGCTATGCTGAATATGCCATCGGGAGGGGGGGCTTTGTGCTGCCCCTTCCACGCGGCATCAATCCCGAGAGGTCTGCGCCGCTGATGTGTTCCGGCATCATAGGCTACAGGGCTCTGAAGCTTGCGCTTCCGCCCCCAGGAGGGAGACTGGGCATTTTCGGCTTCGGCGGCTCCGCACATATCACAGTCCAGATGGCATCGAAGTTGGGAATAGAGGTGTGCGTCGTGTCCAGGGGCGAGGAGCACCTGAAACTGGCTCAAAGGCTCGGGGCTGCAGAGACATGGATTTCATCAAAGAGCACTCCGGAAGACATAGGGCGGAAATTCGATTCCGCCATCGTCTTTGCGCCGGCAGGGGAAGTTGCAAAACAGGCGCTCGAGTGCATAAAGCCGGGAGGGTGCGTTGCCGTTCCCGCAGTTCATCTGGACCGCCTGCCTGAAATGGATTACCAGAAGAACCTTTTCAGGGAAAAGAGGCTCTTCAGTGTCGAGGCAAACACAAGGGCGGATGCGACAGAATTCCTCTCAATGGCTTTCAGGCTGGGTGTCAGGAGCGAGGTGGAGGTATTCAGCCTCGGGCAGGCAAACAGGGCGCTGAAGAACCTGAAGCACGGCAGGATAAACGGGGCAGCCGTGCTTAAGATCACTTGACTATCAGGACAGACACCGGCGAATCGGCCGAGACACGCTGCGAAACTGATCCGAAGAATATTCCACGCCTGAAGGATCTGCCTCTGTTGCCAAGAATTATCAGGTCTGGCTTAATCCTGTCAGCAGCCTGTATTATGGCCTTGACGGGATCCTGCTCCCTGACAATCCCCTCGACATTCAGAATGCCGTTGGCCTTTGCGTGGGCCACCGCCTTCTTGACGAGCTTCTTTGCTTCCTCGAGCTCTTCTTCCTGCCTCTCGACAACCATGATCCCTGCCTGGGGCGCATCACCGCTTACCCTCAGCAGCATGGGGTTGACTGCATTGAGGATATAGAGACGGGCATTCTTGTTTCCCTGCAGCAGCTTGAACGAGAATTCAAGTGCCTTCACCGAACGCTTGGACGGATCCATGGCGACAAGTATGGAGTTCAAACCCATCGGATGCTCTGCCGGCATTTTATCGCTGTCTGATTCACCTGAATGCACTTAAACACGACGGAAAACGGAGCATGGCGAGCTCACCGGAGGCGGCCGAAGTTCAATCAGAACCGGAGGGCTCAGCGTATCCCGAGGACGCGTTTTTCAGCAGGGCGTTGACACCTACCGGGTTAGGGAAGAGACACGATGCGCCCACTTTGTCAAGCATCTCTGCGTTGGCCTCGGCAAAGTATGCCGATTTCCCGCCAAACCGAATTATCATGAAAGGTGCAATCACCATTGGTACAAGCCATGTGGAATTGAACACCGAGGCCAGGGGGTTGAAGAACATTATGCCTGCGATGAGCAGTGCTTCAAGCATGATTGAATATGCCGAGAGCCCCAGCACCTCATGGACGGACAGCGGTTTCTCGTTCTTTGGTGTCACTGGTATGGTCTTGAGGCCAGTGAGGAAGTAGGAAAGCATGCTCTTGAACTCATAGGGCAGCGAAATTGTGCTTATTGCAGAGCTGAGCCACCTGTGCCTTATGACCGTGGCCCAGTCGATGCGGCAGATGTACCTGACAAGGAGTGTCGGCACTGAGGCCAGGGCACCGAATACAATCATGAACCTTAGTACCGGAACCGACCATATCACTCCTGGCGGATTGAGCAGGAGAGAGTACAGGAAAGAGGCAGCGCTTGCGGGAGTGGATGCAAACCCGTATACTGTCAGGAGCATGCCCAGCGGTAGAAGCAGGTTTGTGACGTGTCCTATTGGGATTTGTATCAGGTGCAGCTTTCTCCCCGCACTGACACGTGACCTCTTTGTGAAGCCGAAGAACTCCATTGAACCGCGGGTCCACTTGTTCTGCCTCCGTATGAAGCCACGGACATTCTCAGGCATCGCCTCGTACGTGTGCAGCGGCACGAAGCGGGAGTGCCAGCCCCTGTCCGCCAGTGCCACGGCTGTGGCAAAGTCCTCTGATACGTAACCCTCCACAAACCCTCCGGTAGCGTTCAGTGCTTCCACTCTTATCATGACATTGTGACCGTAACAGAACACTGCGTCAAGCGCGTTCGCAAGCTGCTGTTCCCAGACGAACTGGCCTATGCGGGACATGGGCGCAAGTGTGTGGACGAACCTGGTATCGAGGTTCCATATGTTGATCATTCCCTGGAATATGGCCACATCGCTGTTGGCTGGATGCTCGGCGTACTTCAGCGTCTCTCCGACCCAGTCGGAGGGGAGGTACGAGTCCGCATCGAGCAGCACAATGTAGTCGTATGCAGACCCGAATGCAACGAGCCAGTCGTTTATTGCACCTGCCTTGAAGCCCCTTCGCTTTTCCCTTCTTACAACAGAGTACTTCTTTTCGGCAGCTATACTGTCGATAACAGCCCTCGCGTCAGGCGATGTTGAGTCATCGAGTACGAAGACATCGGACGGATAATCCTGCCTGATAGAGCCGAGGCATTCGGGAACAACGTCGTTCATTGTTGCATAAAGCAGAGCTACCTTTCTTGATGCATTTAGTGCATTGAGGGAGGGAAGCGGGTGGTATCGGATGAGAAGTGCGACAACCTGCCTGGCAATGCCGTATGAGCTTCCGAGGAAAAGAATGGAGAGTATTGCAAAGAGGATTACAGAAGGTGCGTGTGCCCACCTGATTACAAAGTATCCGAGAGCGACTTCGGTCAGCAGGTAGATTGCAGTAAACATCGAATAAAAGAAGATGCGGATGTGCAGAATTCCTGTCGCACGGGGGCTGTCGTGTGTTCGGGAGTTGTCGATGGTGCTCATGTAGACCGTCCTTTGTTGCTGAATGACCATCATTGCCTTGATGGGATTGAACTGGTGTGTCGCCAAGGATATAAGTTGGTTATTTTACACGTATCGAATAACGACGCCTTCCAGGTTGTCGGGTCAGGCGGGTTCGATGACAATGTCCTCGCTGGTTAGGCGGGAACATGTATCTGGGAAGATACGCTTTATAGGTTCAGGGCGCTTCAGGACGCATGGTCAGAATCCGGTACGCGAAGATCGAGCCGGGGGCCTATGACGCCATGCGCCATTTGCAGGCATACGTGGACAATTCGGGCCTGAACCGGAAGCTTGTGGAACTGGTGAAGATAAGGTGTTCCCAGATAAACGGCTGCGCATTCTGTCTGGACATGCACACACAGGATGCAATAGCGCTTGGCGAGGAGCCCTCCAGAATATTCACTTTGCCGGCTTGGCGTGATTCGCCGTTTTTTACCGATACGGAAAAGGCAGCGCTCGAACTGTCCGAAGCTGTCACGAGGATTTCTGATATGGGAGTGCCTGACAGCCTCTTCGAGAAGACAATGAATTATTTCACGGCAGCCGAGTTCGTCAGGCTGCTCATGTGCATCAATACCATCAACAGCTGGAACAGGCTCAGCATTTCCTGCGGTTTCACTGCCGGGATGTACAACCGCGAGGCAAGGGAAAAAGAAAGAGCTTAGGCAAGCGCTGCAACAGTGGATTGGACCGGAGCCGGCAAAAGGTGCGTCCGTGAACACGTTTTACCATGTCAATAACACAGGGGGCGGCCGGAGACAAACTAATCACTGGCTCACTACAGTCCGGAGAATTTGCGAGGACCGCTGCCCTTGCAGACGGTCTCTCAGAGACCCTTAAATGCCCTAGCTATGTCCTTCGCTGCCGCGGATACCGCCGAGCCGATGCCTGAAATACCGTTTTGAATGGCGTTCTGGACAGCGGACACAACGGAGCCGCCGGGGGCCATCGACGGAATGTGTTGAAGGGCCGTCGCAAGTCCCACGGGATGACCGTTCACTGCTGACACGATGCCAAAGCCCGCTGCAGCTATCGCTGCTCCTATCGCACTTGCTGCTGCAATTCCTGTCATGGCCACGAAGTCCGTCTGCAGGCTATAAAAGGGTTATTTGATGATTTTCGAACAGATGTGTGCCTGCCGAAGCACTGTGCTTTGACCAGTCACGGCTAATAGTCACAGACTCCGCCGAGTCCCTGACTGGCACGCTGCCCTGGAATTCTGAGGGCACATCGTTGCGGCTGGCAGACAGCCACCTGCGAAGGCGCAGGGGGTCACACTGTGTCTGAAGCCGAGGCGCCGGATGCGCAAAATGAGGTCATTTTCTTGCCTTGCGGGCCGGTAATGACTGCAAGGATCTATGGGGAATCGAGTCTCTGAGTTCTTCCATGCGGAAATGGCACTAAACGACGACCCTACTGCTTCAAGACAGGAAATTGCGCTTTCACTTCGAACGATGGCGCATGGGGCAATGTCCATCCTGGGTCCGGGAGAATACGATTCCTCCGTGCCTTCCGCGATCAGGCCACCGGTGGTCGCCCCCCGGGGCGGTTTGTGCAGGCACCTTGCAATGCTTCCCGGCTGCAGTTCATGGGAAGTCAGTGCCAGAGGTGCTTGGACAGCACAAGGGAGTCCATCCCTTCTATCACCATGTCCCTGAAAAGGCCCTCGGGGGCATATCCGTTCTTGAGGTAGAAGTCAATGCCTGGCCTGTTGATGAGCCCCACCATCGGCCATATCTTGCGAAGTCCAAGCTTCCTTGCTTCCGACTCTATCTCTGCGACAAGTCTCCTGCCAATTCCCCTGTGCTGCACATCTTTGCAGACGCCGCATGCAGTGATGCATCCCACGCCGTAGCTTGAGATGGACAGATGGAGATATCCGCACAGTACGCCGTGATCGTCCGCAACGACTGTTATGCCGTCGTCCAGGGCTTTCAGAATGCCGTCGGATGTTATACTTTCTGCAAGCCAGTCAGACCCCTTCAGGCTCAGGTACAGCTTGAAAGACTCCTTCAGGAAGCCGCACTTTCTCTCGTCACCAGGCTGGAAAGGCCTGATCTGGACTGCATCGCCTTGTTCCTGCTCGAGTTCCAGCAGCTTCATGTCGATCCGCTCCACCGCTTCCATATTGACAATATTTAACAAGATACGATTAAATTCATTATACTATCCAATCGTCGATGTTTACCATACATAGGGCGGTACAGTGTCGTCCAAGTCATTATTCGAACAGACCTCCTCCGGATAAGCACACCCATCCGAATCCGGATGCGGCCTCTGTACCTGCGTAAAGGCGGGATGCCTTCTGCCAGGGATTGCCTGAGACTTCCGACTGCAGGAGGCAAATGCACTCCAGCGGCGGCAGGCGGATGATAATGTGGCGCTGCCGCATGCCACCATAGCATTGAGGTAACAGTGAACAGAGCGGAAGGGAAAAGAGGGAGAGAGGTCTGACCCTGTTGCTGGAAGCCACTGGAGGGATTCGGACCCCCGACCTACGGTTTACGAAACCGTCGCTCTTGCCAGCTGAGCTACAGTGGCATTCTGTTGATCGAAAAATGTTTCTCTATTTTATTGTGTCTCTGTTCAGGGAACTATCCCCGTCCCGAAGTCGAAGAACGCCCAGTCTTCCTTCACCCTGTAGCCTATTCTCCTGTAGGATCGTATTGCAGGCATGTTATCTGTCCTCACGTACAAAAGGCACCATGGCGACTGCCCTAGAATGTGGCAAGTAGCTGCCGAAGCCACAGCAGTGCCGTACCCCTTTCCCCTGTGTTCCGTTGATGTGAAGACGCTTCCCACCATGCCGAATGAGGAGTTGCCGGAGAAGGCAGTTGCTGCGGACACTATCGTGCCGCCAGTCCTCACTCCGAACGTCGCCTGCTTCTCTATCAGTGCCCTGTATGATTCTACTGTGTTGAATGCTGCCCTGGAAGAGAATTCGCCGGTTGAGTAGAGGTCGAGCAGCTGCTGCGCATCATCGGGGGAAAGTCTCCCGGCGTCATGTGACGCTGCTGCCCTGACGGAAAGCCTGTCAACAGTCATGAGGTGTTCAAGATAGGACGGTGCGGCCGGGAACCTGCAGGCGACCGCCTCCCTCAGATGATACCGGCACATCAGTATGGCGGGACCGGTTGAAAGGTTTCCAAGCAGCTCAGCCCCGCCCTCTGCCTCACCTGCCAGCCTGTAGATGGAGAGGGTATTCAGATAGCGGTGGAGGTAAGAGACAATTCTCCCGTCCCTTAACGCGACGTGCAGGGTGCACTTCCCTGGTTCCTGGACCATGTCAACAGAGGCAAACGGGTCTACTGTCCCCACAGACTCGAGCTGCGGTGCTATGATCGGGAAATCTGCCTCGTTCACTTTCTCAACCGTCAGCGCCATTCGATGCACTACCCGCTGGACAGGGATTTCAGGATGTCTGCTCTGTATTTCAGTCTGTGGTATTGCAGACCCTGCCATTCACTGCACGTCAGCGGCCGGTACAAAGATTGTAATAACGGTCCCCAATCCATCGTGCAGATGGAAAGTGCTTCATACAGGACGTTAGTGAGAAATGCCAACTTCCTGAGGTTCTGGCTGGCAAACATAAGTGCAGACGTCGGGTATGGGCTGTTCGAGCTTGCCATCGTCTGGCTGGCCATCACGGAGACACATTCCCCGCTGGTCGCGGGAACAATACTTTTCGTCGAATTTGCAACTTACTCTCTCACCTTCGCTGTTGGACCGCTCATCGACTCCCATCCGCAGAAGAAGAAGTTCATAACACGCGTCTTCCCGGTGCAGGCTGTTCTCGCCACACTGCTCACTGCAGCAGTACTGGCACATGCCGTCTCAATACCACTCGTACTGTTCGTTGTCTTTCTCATGGCACTGCTCTGGGATTTCCCGTGGCTTGCCTCGTCAGTCATACTCCCGCTGATACTCGGGAAGGATCAGCTTCTGAGGGCAAACTCTCTCATGCTGGCTGTGGGCGGCGGGTCCAGCGTCCTCATAAATGCAATGGGAGGAATAGCACTCGCTGCGGTCGGTGTTGGAGGTGCTTCGGCCATATACGCGGCAGCCTTCCTGCTTGCAACTCTGCTCATGCTGACTGTTCATGTTCCTGATGCAAGGGTTGACGTGAAACTTGGTGAAGGCATGACATACAGGCTGGTCGAGGGATGGAAGGAATTGATAAAAGGGAAAAGGCGTGATCTCCGGGCCCTTTTCTACCTGAGCGGGATCCAGGGGTTCTTCGCAATAGCGCCATTCCTGATGATAGCGGTCATTTCGGCATTCTACCTGAAAGGAGTGAACGGAGCAGTAAACTTCGGGTTGCTGAACGCCACTCTTCTGGGCGGCGGGTTCGTCGGAAACTTCGCATATGGCAGGATAAACCCGACAAAAAAGCTTGGCCTTTCCATTCTCCTGTCGACAATGATAGAAGGGGCGCTGATAGCAGCCAGCCCATTGACGCTCTCGAGCCTGCCGGCACTCTACGCCTTGTGGTTCGCTGTCGGATGCTTCGACCCTGTTTTCTACACAGGATACCCAACGTACGTGCAGGCGACGGTGGAGAGCAGCATGCTCGGAAGGATGAAAGGGAACATCTACCTCCTTCGGGGAATTGGAAGAGGATCGGGCAACATCGCCCTCGGTGCAATCATTGCAGTTGCGGGACTGACGGTGGGGTCAATTTCATTTGGGGCAGCGCTTATTGCCGTCGCTTTGCTTGCTCTTCTTGCCTCACGCCCTGTCAGGAACGCTGGATACAACTAAATTATCAACTGTCAAAATCAAAGGGATGCAGTTTTTAATATCGCTCCCCTTGAACTTCAGATTCAGTGACGTCTGAAGGGGATTTGCAGGGAAACAAATCCATCAGGTTCATGTCTGGTGGAACCGAGGCGATGAAGGAACTCTCCAAGCAGATGAGGGAAGGCGAACAGTCTGCGATTGTTGTGCTCGAGCATGACGGAAATGGAGGCACGTTCCGCGGTTACATCTCCTTCAGGAAAGGAGCAATCGTTGAAGCGCTCTACAAAGAGAACACTGCCGACGGAGGCGCAAGTTCAAAGAGCGGAAAGGAGGCTTTGCGCAGGGTGTGGAGAGAGGCGCTTGACCCGTCCGTGAGAATGAAAATCTACCGGATTGAGCCAAGGGAAGATGAGCAGAGGGAAACAGAGAGCAGAGATATCATGCCGACAACGCTGACAGCCAGGAAAGTGAAAAAGCTGAAGAATGAGGAGCCGGAGGATACCAGGCTTGCGCAGGTCAGGACTTGGAAGGATGAGGGTTTCATGGTGGACGACCTGCTCGACAAAATGAAGAAAGAGGACCAGAATTCATTCAGGATCTACATGGAATATGACGCCAAGATCAAGAGGATAAAGAACCTCGAGGGGGTGCTTAATGCTCTCCGCGGCAGGGGGTTCGACGCCGATTGCGAGAAGCTTTCCAATATGACAAGAGACCCGACGAGGGTCTCAGAGCTTGAACTGGGCCTGGCTCTGCTCAAGAGAAAGGTTGAGAGCAGGAAGGACAGGCAGACACCTGAAAGGCAGACTGCGAGTGACTATGAAGAGGTGTACAGCGTCATATTTGGCCAGGACAGGACGAAGCCCGCAGACGGCAGGTGCCCCAACTGCGGAGCCAAGATGACATCCAGCGTATGCGACATATGCGGGCAGTCGATGGGACACGACAGTGCAGGCGGAGCTGGCCTGAACCCCGCTATGAATTTCAACAACTTCGTGGTTGGCCCAAGCAACAAATTTGCCTATGCCGCAAGCGTGTCGATAGCAAATGCAAGTCCCGACCAGTACAATCCGCTTTACATATATTCAACAACCGGGCTTGGAAAGACTCACCTGCTGAACGCGATTGGAAACCACGTTAGGGCCGAGAGGAATGGTGCAAACGTGCTCTACATTGGAACGGACAGGTTCCTGGATGACCTGCTGTCTTCAAAGGGGGAGAAAGCCGAAGGGTACATTTCGTCGCTGAGGAGGATTGACATGCTCCTTCTTGACGACGTGCAGTTTATCGCAGGGAAGGATGAGGAGCAAAATCACCTGCTCAGTCTTGTCAACTTCATGGTGAGATACGGGAAGAACGTCGTTGTAGCGGGTGACAGGCAGCCGAAGGACATCAAGGGGCTCGACAGCCAGCTTGCATCAAGGCTTGAGTCCGGACTGCTTGTGGACATGCGTCCGCCGGATACGGAGATGAGAACCAGGATACTTGAGCTGAAAGTAAGGGAAGAGAAGTATCAAATGCCGCAGCCGGTGCTGAAATACATTGCGGAGACGGTGGAGGATAACATAAGGGAGCTGACCGGCTCACTGAACAGGGTCGTGGCATACAGCACACTAATGAAGATTCCGCCCACGGTGGAGACGGCAAAAAGGATACTCAGGACAAACCCGCCGGAACTGAAGAGAGAGAGCAGGGGAAGGATAGAGCTGCGTCCCGGGCACGGTTACATAATAGAGGAGGACAGGGCAGACCTCTGCCACCAGCTGGTTCAGGAGAAACTTCAGGAAAACTGGACAGCCCTTGACATTTCGAGGGTGAACCCGACAAGGCTGAGGACCAAGTTCCCTGGCCTCCAGAAGGCAAGGGTCGTGTGGCTGACGGACAGGGAAAGCGACAGGGAAGTAACGCTCCAGCCTTCTCTTGAGAAGATAGAATACGAAATAAGGAGTTTCATGGAGTCGGCCTCAAGAGGCAATGTCAGGGCAATGGTGAACATAGACGACCTTCAGTATGTCATAAGCAACACAAACTTCGAAGGAACTGTGAGACTTCTCCGCAGGATGGTCGATGAAATGTCGGAGCGCAATTCTGTACTCATTATCTCAGTAGGCAGGGAGACACTTGCAAAACAGGAAATTGCCATACTTGAAAGGGAGCTCGAACTGATTCAGTAGATGAGCGCCGTTGGACGGATTTGAACCGTCGACCTTATGGTTGCTGCGCATGGTTAACAGCCACACGCTCTGCCAACTGAGCTACAACGGCACTGGACGTTTTTTTATCAAAAGCTAGAGGTTATTAAAATCTTTGGAGTAAACCGGCAGGCAAGGCGGTCATTCACCAATTGCCGTCTTCAGCTGGTTCACAGTCTCACTCATCTCCATGAGCACTCCCTTGAGGTGCTCGAGGAAAGGTTTGATCTCGTCTGTAGTAACAGCACCGTTTGGTGAAGGAACGATGAGGCCCTCCTGTTCGAGGATCCTGAGCGAATACCTCACCTTGTGCTGTGGATAGCTCAGCAGTTCTGACAGTTTCAGAATGCCTATTGGCTGGCTCCCGATGATTGCTTTCAGCACGGCTACGTGCCTTTTCAACAAGTCAATCTCAACTTCCATCTTGCTTGTGAGTGAGTTTTTTTCAGGGTTCATTCAGAATCATATCCCCGCCACACTATGTGACGTGTAAAATAGTATCCTATGATACTTTTTAAAGCTAGCCAATACGCCTCACGGACACCGGACAGCAAGCACCTACCGGTCATAGCTATGAACGGTCCAGAACGGCGCGATCGTTATATACAAAATCTAATATCGTTAGGTATATCCTAATGAAAGAAGCAAAGTATGTAAACAGAAGAACAGGCGTGACAAAGAAGGAGAGAGACTGCCTGCTGGCAGTGAAGGAGAACGGAGGCGGACCGTTTCCAATCAGGCTCTGCGAGATCGCGAAGCTGATGGGCGTCAAACCGCCATCTGCACTGGAGCTTGTTGAGAGGCTCCAGGGCAAGGGGATGCTGAAATCAAAGAACGGAATGGTGAAGCTCACCCAGCAGGGGCTCAGGGAGTACGAGCGCATAGTACTCAACCACAGGGTATTCGAGTCGCTCTTTGTGCAGAGTGGCATCTCGGCCGACGACGCATGCCGCGAAATAGAGTCGTTTGACTATTTCCTCGACAGCAGGACTGCCGAAGCAGTGCTGAGAAAGATCGGGAACCCTGCTGTCTGCCCGCACGGAAAACCGATAAAATCGAAGGCAGGGGGTGTGTAAGTTGACAGCCATAAATCTCTGGTCACCGTCTGACCTTGGCTTGGCATACGTGCTTCTGGTCTCGTTTCTGCTCGGCATCGTGCACGGAATCACACCAGACGAGCACACATGGCCGATAACCTTCGCATACTCGGTAGGCTCGTACAGCTCAAAGGGCGGTGCCAAGTCAGGGCTGCTTTTCTCACTCGGGTTCACGGCACAGAGGTCGATACTGGCCGAGCTTTCTTATTTTGCGCTGATAGGCATATTCACGACAGCCGCTGCATTCGGCATATCCTACATCGCTGTGGGGGCAGCCATGGCCGCTGCCGGCCTTTACTTCCAGTCAAAGCATCACTACTTCCACTGGCACTATATTGAGGAGAAGCTTGGCACACTTCTTGGAATACACAAGCACGGAAGCCAGCAGCAGAAGGACGAATTCGAGCACAGAGCTGACCCTGCGCTGAGCATGGACGGAGTTGAGGAGAACAAACCGGTGCCTGGCAGGCTTGCACTGCTCCACGGGGTCATCGCGGGTTTCGGGTTCGGTGCCTTTGCGCTCATCACATATACTGTGCTTGTTCCCGCTATGCCAAGCCCATGGCTTGCTTTCCTACCAGGACTCCTGTTCGGCCTGGGTACAATGTTCATGCAGATAGTGTTCGGAGCTTTCTTCGGCAGGGCGATGAGAAGGGCTGGGAAGCTAAGCAGAGAGGGTGTTGCCTATGTTTCAAGAAGGATATCCATTGCAGTGCTTGCGTATGGGGGGGCAGCATTCGTGCTGGCAGGGGCGGCAATACTTGCATTCCCGTCATTGATGGATATTGGTGTCTCAACGGGTCTGAAGATACACAATCTTGATTCACTCGGCCTAGGCTTCTTCCTCGTTGTACTTAGTGTTGCGGTCGTCGGGATCGCATCCTACCTTGTTTCTGTCCGCAAGGCGAAGGAGCTTGGCTATGTGGAGAGGACAGAAGGGCCGATGGAGGGCATATAATCGGCCGCTGCAGTGCGCCTGGCCTAAGCCCCTTTGGCGGCCTGCTGACTGTGCCATCTGTCAAACGCGAGATCGAGTGCGCCTATGTCAACTATGGAATCCGGCATCCTCGAGACAAGCAGCCGGACAGCCTCGTTTGGGCCACGTGCGAGTGCTTTTCTCATGTGGAACTCCACTCGCTTCCTGATGTATTCACCCTCCCTGGCCATTCCTCCGCCCAGGACAACGGTTGAAAAACTCATCAGCATGACAGCACCGGCGATGACCAAGCCAAGGTACCTGCAGGCTGTTTCAACTATCTCCGACGCGAGCGGGTCCCCCTTTCTTGCTTCCTCAAACACAATTGCACTCGTTATCCTGTTCCCTTCTTTCACCGCCCTATCGCGAAGGGAGGTTTCCTCCCTCGCCATCCGCTCGACAGCCTGTCTTTCTACTGCTAGGCCGGACGCGATGGATTCGAGACAGCCAGATTTGCCGCAACCGCACCTTGGGCCGTTTTCAATGACTGTTACGTGCCCGATCTCTCCGGCGACTGAGAGCGCACCCTCGTACGGTTTCCCGTCCACTATAATTCCTGCACCTATACCAGTGCTTATGGTGATGTAAAGCATGTCCCCCGGGCCCGCGGTACCGCCGTGCCTGTATTCTCCCAGTGCCCCCACGTTGGCGTCATTCATCACAGTAACAGGAAGTTCCAGACTCTGCTCCAACAACTTCTTCAAGCCGATGTTGTCCCATCCAGGTATGTTGGGCGCATAGAGCACCGTGCCTTCTCTTCCATTGACGGGACCGGCAAAGGCAACACCCAGGCCAATGCAGTTCCGTATGGACAGCCCGTTTCGCTCCACTACTCGCTGAACAAGTGAAGACACCTCTCTGACAAGCGTCTCAGGCTCCTTCATCCTGTGTGTTGTGTCGGTTATCCTGTCCGATACCTCTCCGGAAGTGAAGCCGAGCGACAGTGATACCTTCGTTGCACCAACATCGCAGCCGAGTGCGAACCTGCGCTGTGAAGCATGATCCTGCATTACAATATGTAAGCGCGAGGCAGGATATATTCTGTTCATCCAATCGCCCTGATTCGCGGTGGAAGGAAACATAAGTTTTTAGGGTAAATCAATCATTGGAATTCTCCTAAAAAGGGCGGATACATGACTCTCTCGGCACTCGACATTGACATACTTACCACGATATCGAAACGGGGCACGGTCGGCATAACGAAGGAGGAACTCATGCTTGACCTGAGCAGGACAGTGAAAGGGATCGCATACGGAGACCTCATGAGACACGTGAATGGTCTGGTCGAGAGCGGCTACGCTGAGCTGGATGAAACAGGTCCCGATGACTTCACAGTGATAATCACGCCGGCAGGAAAGGAAATATCCGGCAGATAAACAACGGGAAGGCCTTGGCTGAAAAACACATTTCTTCCTGAAAAAACATTTGTCATATGCATTCCGTGTAACGGCAAGCCGTTGCTGCAAAACTTCTAGCACTGATGTGGTTACAACTTTAGTGGCTGCGGGCTGAATACCTCGGAAGACCTCGGTACTTACACCCCAGCTCTATCAAACTCGTCTTTTACGAGCGTTGAAAAGTGCCTCTTTTTCAAGGTGGCTTCGAGCTTAGATGCTTTCAGCTCTTATCCACTACCGCGTGGCTGCCCAGCAATGCCCTGTCGGACAACTGGTGAACTAGAGGCGGCGGCCCCCCGTTCCTCTCGTACTTAAGGGACCTTCTCGTCAGGCACTAGTGCACTTCCACCAAAAAGCATCAAACCTGTCTCACGACGGTCTAAACCCAGCTCACGATCCCTTTTAATGGGCGAACAACCCCACCCTTGGCAGCTGCTGCACCACCA
>JBJKPR010000041.1:0-48493 GCA_046706185.1 Candidatus Sysuiplasmataceae archaeon | reverse complement strand
CCCGGGTTGTGCGTGAACCCGCTCACCATGACGTAAAGAACTGCTGCCAGAACCACCGTTATTGCCACCATCAAAATGGTTGCAATGACAGGCGATACTGCGCTGTCCTTCCGCCTCTTCGCAAATTTCTTGCTTATCATTCTTTTTCAGTCCTGTGGCTGTCTGCCACGGATTAATGAGTTTACGCCCCTTTTTATAAGCTAAACGAAACAAATTGCTCATTTTGATACTCTGAAATATGGTTTGCCACTACGCCAGCAGTCGAAAATACATGCTCGTTACTCCTCTTTAGCGGCAGGTTCAGCTTTTAGCCAGATGCAACCAACATCTTTTGCCTAATTGCACTGTCAGATTTTGGCGCCCTGGCCGGGATTTGAACCCGAGTCCCAAGCTATCTGTTTCATAGAAACGACAGGCTTGGATGATAGGCCACTACACTACCAGGGCACATTTTGAGACCAAAACGACTTAGGATATCTAATTTGCGCACCGCCAGGTTATTTCCTGGAGAGTATCTTGATTATTGCATCGGCCGGCTGCCCGTCGCTCTGCATCAATGCCTGCCTCGCCTCATCGGGGGTGCATGCTGTCTGGCTGACAACCAGGTCTATGTCCTCCTGGGAAATCACCGGGCCAGATGCCGCCGCGGCCACCGTTCCCTCTCCCTGGACTCCTTCGGTTACCCTTGGCTCCCCGCTTACCTGATAAATCTGCTGCCCCTGGACCTTGACCATAACCACCGCCGGTCTGTCAAACCTGTACTCCTTGGTCTTTGTTCTGATTATTACTTCGGAAACGTCGTCAATCTCCTCAGTCTGCATCCCCATCCGTTTCATAGCAAGACGCATCTGTCGAGGGTCCACTTTTCCCATTCCAGGTATCATCGCACCACAGCCCTGCTTTTTCTGGATGATAAAGGCATGCTACTTATATAATTCCGTTACTGACCCGGAGAGGTTGGGCCCTTGACCAGGCAAGCTGTAGTTGCACTTCGTTCAGACAGCGCCGTGCTCAATGGACGTCTTATTATGCGATGAGCGGTTAACGGGGGGATGCGGGCCCCTCTGTGCTAAAGGGGCTGAGCAAAAAAAGGGGCGGACATTCTGCCTGGCATAAACAATAACATCAAGGGCATTGTCACAGACATCGACGGAACCATGACTGGGGCCGACAGGCGCGTCCACACAGGCGCGATCGAGGCCTTGAGGAAGGTCCATGACAGCGGCTACCGGGTTATTCTCGCGACAGGCAATGTGCTTCCTATTGCCTATGCTTTCCAGAGAATGATAGGTCTGGACGACCCGATAATTGCCGAAAACGGCGGGATCGTGTGCTACAAGCAGAAGGTGGAGTATCTAAACAACCTTCAGGACGCTCAGCGGGCGTATGATTTTCTGCGGAAGCAGATGAAGATTGAGAGGTTGTTCACAGACAGGTGGAGGTTCACCGAAATCGCGCTTGAGCCCAATATCGATGTAGACCTCGCGCGGAGGCTTCTGAGAGATCACAACGTGAACGTTGAGGACAGCGGCTACGCTGTCCACATTGAGGGACGGAATTACAACAAGTTTACTGCACTGAAGCGCGCTTGTTCGCTGATCGGCATGGATGTGAAGCAGTTTGCCGCGTTCGGCGACGGTATAAACGACCTGCAGATGCTGACAGGCTGCGGTGTCGGTATTGCGGTTGGCAATGCAGCTGACGAGGTAAAGAGCGCGGCAACCCACACGACAAAAGGCCAGTTCGGCGAGGGACTTGTAGAAGGGCTCGGCTGGCTCGGGCTGCTTTAGCGGCGCCTGCATCACTCTATTCGCATTCCGCGGGCGCATGTGATGCATACTGGGGCACTCGCAACAAAATGGCTGGTGCAAGTCGGCCTGCCGCATATGGAACATGTATGAAATGCAATCGAACCGCAGATATGGCACATGCCCGCAGCAGCCATAGTCGTCCTGTACTACTACGCATTATGGTGTATTTGACTCTGCCTAGCCTTCAGACGAGCAGCTTCTTTGCAGTCTCCTCGTCCATGGAGATTGCCTTGAGGGCGTATTTCAGTGCCTTCTTCTGGATGATCTCCCTTGTCTTGTCGTCAAGGAACTTCTCCATGAAAACAGGCGCCTTCTTTGCATACTCGGCTGCGAATTCGGAATAGAATTGGGAAGACGAGTCCGGATCCAGCTCCGCTGCCTTGTTGTATGCGGCCTCTGCCTCGTTGAACCTGCCGTTCTCCGAGCAGAAAAACCCCAGGGAGGACTGATAGTAAGCGTTTGAAGGGTCATTCTCGATCGCCTTCTTGTAGAGTTCGATTATCTCCTCGACAGTGACCTGGGGAAGCGAAAGGGAGGCTTCAGCCTTCCAGAAATATGCATCTGCATTCTTCGGCTCCGTTTTTATGACCTTGGTGAACCTCTTCACTGCATCCTCGGGCCTTCCCTCGTTGAGCATCTGCATCCCTTCCTCCATGTCGCGAGAGATCTGATCGTTTGTCATATGAACCACAGTTGTTTACTCATGCGTTGCGTGAGCATTAATGGATTAATACATCTCAATCTTAAAACTTACCACTGAATAAGAACCTTTCAGAAATGGCTGGCATGGAAGAGTGTTTATCCTACAATCAGATCCATCCATGTGCGATCTCAGGACGCAGTTCTCGGCCTCGACGAGGCGGGACGGGGCCCTATGCTTGGTCCAATGGTATTGTGCGGCGTATACGGATCGACCTCGAAATTGATGAAACTCGGCGTAAAGGATTCAAAGAAGCTGACCGCTGTGCACAGGGAGGAGCTCGCAGCAAGGATAAAGGATGAATTCGAATGGAAAGCGGTTGCCGTATGGCCTTCGGAGATAGACGAGGCCGTTGAAAGGGGCCGGCTGAATGATCTTGAGGCGAGGTACTTTGCCCAGATCATAAGAGATATGGGTCACAGCAGGGCGATAGTGGATTGCGCGGATGTTAACGAGGAGCGCTTCAGCCGGGCCATCAGCGCTCTTTCAGGGTGTCCAGATGTGCTTGCAAGGCACAAGGCAGACATCAATCACCCGGCCGTCTCCGCTGCGTCGATCATTGCCAAGACAACCAGGGATTCAATACTTGCAAGCATACAGGCTGAATCAGGCGTGGCGATTGGCTCAGGTTACCCTTCCGACCCCGTGACAGTCAGGTATGTTACGAATCACTACAATGAACATTCGACGTTGCCGCCGTTCGTAAGGAAGAGCTGGGAACCTGTAAAGCGCATCGTCTCCATCAGTAAGGTTAAAAGCCTCGATGATTTCAGGTAATATGATGATAGAAGAGCTTATCAATGGAGCAATTGCCAAGTTCAACGCGCGTGTTGAGACAGACGCAGTGCTCCAGAAGGAACTGGATGGTATGAAGCGTACTGTCCAGGTGGAGCTGAAGGACGGCAGGAGTTTCTGTTTCAGCCTCCAGGAGAACAGGATGGGTGACTTTCATGAAGGAAGGCTCGAAAACCCTGACATAAAGATAGTTTCTGATGAGGCGACCCTCTCCGGCCTGCTGACAGGAACTGTCAGACCGATGAAGGCATGGGCCACCAAGAAGGTGCAGTTCAAAGCATCGCTTGAAGACCTGATGCGCATCAGGAAATTCTTCTGACCTCGAATGAAAAGTTTATTATCCTTCCAAGTTTAAGCCTCTTTAGTCCAGAAAACAGCGGGGTGGGGTAGCCAGGATATCCCGTCGGGCTCATAATCGCAGATGGGCCACCCGAAGAACGATCGTTCAAATCGATCCCCCGCTACCACTTCCACCTGAAATGCCACTGACAATGATTTTATACAGAGTCGTTTTTGAATGTCAAGAAATGGAAAAACCTAACCTCTGCGTCAAGTGCATAAACTGGGACCACAGGCCCGAGGGAGCCCCGGGCGAACTCATGGGATACTGCATTGCTAGAAGGAAGATTGTCGGTCCCCACAGGGAATGTGAATTTTACCAGCTCAAAACTGCGGACAGGGTTGCAACGATGAACAACAGGCTGTACGGGCAGATAGACGAGACAGCGGAGGACATGGATTTCTGAGGTGTCCGGGACTATACTCTTAATACTGCATTCCTTTCACTGTATAAGTGTCTCGGTGGAGCAAGGCCGGGAATGGAATCAAACACATGTGCGTCGATTGAATCTGGGGGAGTGAGCTGAACAAGAACACTCGCATGGTTATTGTGTTGGCAGTTGTAGCGTCTCTCATAGCGATCAATGTGTACACCGTTGAGACGCTCTCACTGAAGTCACCCACCCCCATTCCTGGCTATCCGACAGTTTCCATCGCTTACAGTGCGGGGAACATCATGATACTCATCAAGGGCGCGCTCGGACCTTATCTGTACAGCAACATTACGATCAACGGCACGTACGCGCTTGCAGGCGGCTTGGACGAATCGCTGTTCAACTACACGACAGACAGCATCTATCTTGGCGTCACGATAAATGCGACCAATGTCACCTTCAATTCAACGGCTCTGGACCTTGCCAACCACGCCATCTATTTTTTCAACGCTACCGTGCTTGTCAACCTGTCCGCACCGACGAAGGACGTAGTCGTGGACTACTCGGGCGGCCAGTTGAACATGGTCGTTCTGGGTGTAAACCCGCTTGAGGCACCAATGGAGGGATACAACTACGGCTAAGATATCGCTTGGGACCGCAACATGGATCGCCGTCATAGTGATACTCGTCTTGTTCGAGATACTCCAGGTCACCGGCATACTCAAGGTCACTCAAATCGTGGCAAACTTCTACCTGTTCATGTTTTCGGTCGTTGTAGTCTCGGTGCTCGCGGTCATAGGTGCTATTTTCCTTGGCATCTCGCTTGCCCATCGTCTCATGGAGAGCAAGGAGTTTACTCCGTTTGAGGAGGAGATGCTTTCCATGAAGGAACAGATAAACGGGATAGAGAAGAAGCTGGAATCTCTCCTCGAGTCGATGGACAGGGGGAAGTAGGTCAGACCAGCCTCTCACGGCAGAGCTCACGTCTTGAGCAGTTGGCGCACTTGCCTGGCCTTCTGTGGTTCCTGTGCGCTTCGTTCGCGGCTATGCATTTCCTCATCTCGTTTGCCTTGGAATGAAGCAGCCTTTCCAGGTCATCGTCGTAGTCTATCGTGTGCCTTGCTGTCCCGTAGTAGATGTATCCGTATTCCGGCCTCGTCCCGTAATTGTCCTCAACCAGCCTGCAGTAGGCTGACAACTGCATTATGTGGGAGAACAGCGGCCCGGCCGGCTTCCTTCCTGACTTGAACTCCCCTGGCACTGCCTTTCCATCCTCCTCAATTATGAAGTCGGGTTTTCCCGAGAATAGCTTGTCCCTGGAGTACAGGACCGGATGGCTGTCGTCGTCTACATAAAGCACCTTGCCTTCGACCTTCCTCGCGCCTGAGATTGCAGCCGCGCTCCTCTCGGCCGTTATGCTCAGGTGCAGGTAGACACTTGCACCGACAAGCCATATCAGGGCGGAGCTCTCGAGTATCTGGGCTATGAGCGTGCTGACCTGAAGTGTTGTGAGCGCAATGACCGCAAATGTGACGGCCGCCACCGCCATATAGACTGTCCATTTCTCCACGGTGCTTATGTGCAACCTCTGTATGCGGGCGAGGTAGAGAAGGGAGACAGCTATGACAAGCCATATGACGGCAAGCAGCAGCAGCAGGCTTGATATCGATTGCTTCCCGTTGAAGTCTAGGAGCGAGACGCCTATTACTGCAAGCAGGGTGGATATGAGCGCGTAGTACATTATCATCCTGCTGTAGAGTGCGGTGGACCTTTGGCTCTCCGAAAGGTTGACAAGGTCGCTGCTCAATCTCCTGTGGTTGCTTGTCCCTTCGGCTGTTCTGCTCCTGCTGGCAGTATCGGATGCATCAGCGCCGAGCCACCAGCTCAGCGGGCAGTAGGAGAACTTTTCAATCTCTCCTGCAGAGAAGGGGGGTCCTGTCCTCATCGCAGGGTATCTTGTCCATTGTCGGATAAAAAACGTTGTGTCTGTTTTTCAACTCAGGAACTGCTGCCGTTCTCCTTTAGCGACTGCTCCAGCTTCCTGAGGACGGCGTTGTCGCCTATTACGACTCTTCCATCTCCTTTTATATCGTCTATGATCCCGAACCAGTACAGAACAAGGCCGTCTCCGAACAGGTCGACATACTGGTGGAACTGCTTCCTGTTGTTCTTCCTTATCTCTATGTCATCACCGAACGATGCCTTTGAGTCAATCCATTTGATCTTAAGCCCTTCGTAGCTCAGCGGCTCATCCAGAAGGAAGTCAGGTGTCTTTGGAAACTTTCCCCTCAGGTCTTTCTCCGTCCTGAACGTCAAGTCATGGTCCTTGAGCCATTTTGCAAGCTTCTCCTCGCCCTTGATCCCCCTCTCCTTCTGGACCTCGGACCCCTCCGGGGAATAGAGTATGTCAGCCTTCCTGATGGCCTCCATTTCTGACTTCAGCCTCCTGTCCTCAATTGTCTCAGGCTCCCTTATCATCTTCCAGAATTTCTTCCTTCCAATGCCCCGCTGGTTGCTTAGTATCAGGCCGAGGAGTATGGGCGGGAAGTTGAGCCTCCTCGCTATCTTCACCATTGGCTCGCCCCTTTGCCATCTCCTCAGGAGCGAGGGCGCCATTTCGACAATCTGGTAATAGTCCTTCGTCGCGTACCTCACTGTCTTCTGCGTATAGACGACAAGCATCAGCTCTTCAGGGAGGCCTGTCCTTTCAGCTTCCCTCTTTATGTCTTCAGGCCTTTTCAGTGAGTAGTAGATATCTGAATAAGTTTCTCTCTTCATTTTCCTTCATTGCTCTCTGTTCTGTGTCTTCAGTTCCGCACGAGCGGTTGAAATCCACGAATGTGAAATAAAATTAGATAGTAATATATATCGATTCTTTAATTTGTTTTCAGCGTCAGGTGTCATGATTGCTTCAGAAGGGATAATCGTATGTCGCAGTTGAATCTTTTCACGTCCGAGGATATACCGCCATGGCTTCCTCCACAGGCTAAGGAGGCGCGGAGCCATGTGTTCTGGGCACAGATAGTGGCATTCATAGAAATACCATTGTCCGTGTTTGTGACGGTTCTGCTGCTATATTACTATTTCAAATATTCTGCCCCGTCATTCGTCAGGATAAACCCGAATGCTGCATCGCTAGCCTCGGCCTTCTTCGCATTTGCGATGTATTTCATCGCAATAGTGATCGTTTCGGTGCTAGAGCTGGTGTTCATAAGGGTCCATGTTTCAAACCAGATCGACAACGGCAAATTCGTCGTCGCCGAGGAAAGAGCGGTTCTCTGGGGCATCCTTTCAGTGCTCTTCGGGCTCATACCGGGCATTATGCTTATTGCTGCCGCCATGAGCCTGAGGGACCTGAGCCGCCACACGACGTCTGTCAAGGAATTACCGACAGAGCCGGCCGCAAGTAAGCAAAGCACTCAGCAGGCGGCCGGATCGCAGGCGGACACCAAGAAGGCCGTTCCGCCTCCTCAGACGCCTGCAAAGCAAGCACAGCAGTACTCGGTGCCTGCCGCATCAGCCTCAAGGCAGCATGCGGATATGGTCAAATGCAAGAAGTGCGGAGCGTCATACCCTGCTTTCATGCACTCATGCCCGAACTGCAACGAGCCGAAGAGCTAGTGCCTTTCGAAAACTGTTGTTCCCCCTCGAACAATCCTGGATATCCTGTGGTAAGGGATCATCCTTGTTGCGGTCTCTATGCCTGAAGTGCCGATGGATATAATCTCGCTGCCTGCTACGATGCCTTCGTCGTTTGGCTCTCCCCTGGAAACGAAGTGTATAACCACATCGGACAGGCCGGCACCCTCCTTCCACTTCAGCCTGTTGAGCGTTTCCCTCAGGTCGTATTCCTTCACGCCCGCCGTTGCCCCCTTCCTTACCAGTGACGAATAGTTTTATCACTTCATTATTGTTTCATGGATTGCGGTCCCAGAAGCATGGTGGTCAAGCTGAAAAGCGTCAACGCGTCCTTCATAGGAAGCTCGTTCGAGAGAATGAATGCAGTTGCCTCCAAAATAGCCAAGAAAGGGACGGAGAGTGACATTGCCATACATGACAAGAGGGAGGGCGATCTTGCACTTAGCATCTCCATACCAAAGACGTACCCCGAAAGAATACAGCCCATGCTTCAGTCCATCTCTATGTCCGACACTGTAGTGTTCTTCCCCGAAGCAGCAGACAGCATCGTGGGGGAGGAAATAGTGGCGATAACAAACTACTCAAAGCCGGGCATAATCGTTGCGGATGAAGATCTGGGAGGAAAACTGCTACAGATGCTCGGGAAGAGGTCGACGGGCTGGAAGCTTGTGCCGAGCAGCGAAAACGTCGAACGGGATGTGTGGGAGTACCTCTCCGGCTTCGTGCCAGTCAGGGACGCAGACAGGGAGCACTGGCGTGTTGATGTCGACCATGCGTTCGATGTGAAGGGCGTCGGCACAGTCTGCCTGGGCATTGTCAGATATGGCACCGCAACGGTGCATGACAAGATTGTTGCGATGCCGTCTGGACTGGAGGGTCTCGTAAGGTCCATACAGATATTGGATGTAGACCAGAAGGAGGCCCCCGCAGGAAGCAGGGTCGGCTTTGCTCTCAAGGGGCTGACGCCCGAGGAATTGCCGCGCGGTACTGTACTAACAAACGATATGCGGTACGGTTCGGCAAAAACCATCTCAGTGGAGATGAAGAAGGAAAGTTTCTTCAAAGACCCCTTCGAGCCAGGAAAGATCATTCACCTGAATATCGGCCTCCAGTGCAAGCAGTCGAGGATCATAGGCATAGGGGAGACGGTAGATGTGGAGGCGGAGGAACCGGTGGCACTTGAAAGCGAAGACGCACTGCTGTTCAGTGCGAGGCCGCCGGGGCAGCTTAGAATCGCTGGCTGCGGACATGCATCGAGACTGATCGCATAGGTGATACCGTCAGTTAAGTATAATTAGGGCGGAATTATCGAACGCTCAATGATTTCAGGTGGCGCCCTGTTCAACATCACAGAGTCGGCACTTCTCTCCCTCGGGTATGCAGGCATATTCTACCTCATGACACTGGACAGCCTGATGGTGCCTCTTGGAAGCGAGGCGATCATGACCCTTGCGGGCGTTCTGGCATTCGAGGGGAAGTTCAATTTCTGGATTGTCGTAGTGGTTGCCGTAGTCGCTTCGATGGTCGGCTCAACGCTTTCATGGCTCATAGGCAAATACGGCGGCAGAAGGTTTCTTGAGAAATACGGCAGATACGTGCTGATAAGGAAGAGGGAAATAGAGAGGGGCGACAGGTTCTTCAACAGGCACGGCGACGCAGCCGTTATGTTCGGCAGGGTCATCCCGCTCCTCAGGACGTATGTATCCCTGCCGGCAGGTGTCGCTCTCATGCCGTACAGGAAGTTCTTCCCGTTCAGCCTCATAGGAAGCGCCGCATTCGTTCTCATACTCACTTCTGTCGGGTATGAATTCGCGGGGCAGATACAGGCAGTGCTTGCTTCAGAATCACTCTACAGCATAGTTGGCGCGGGGCTCGTTCTACTCGCACTGCTCGTGGTTGTTGTTGTCGGTCTACGCCGCAGGAAGGGAACGCAGAACCTGGAGTGAAGCACCACAAAGGTGTCATCTGATATCCGTTACTCATCTTTATATGCGTTTAGACTTTAGGTGTCGCTCCGATGGATGTCGATGTTGAAGGCTACAAGAAGGCTGTTTCGCGCTTTGCAACAGGCGTAGCGGTTATTGCGACAGCAGCCGGAAAAAGAATGGCGGGTATGACCGCGAACGCGCTATTCTCGCTTTCCATCAGTCCACCCTCCGTTGTTCTCTCGATGCAGAAGGACGCCGAGTCAACTAGCCTCGTAATGGAGACAAGGAGGGCAGCTGTGTCCTTTCTCTCAGCTGAGCAGCAGAACATTTCGGAACTTTTCTCCAGGAGGAACAGCACGGCAGAGAAGTTCGCACCGGGCAACTACCATCTCGGCCCGGGCGGACAGCCTGTCATAAACGGTTCAATTTCTGCGATTGAAGTCGATGTCAAGGAGGTGGTAAACGCGGCCGATCACCTCCTATTTGTATGCAATGTGACAAGTGTTGTTCACTTCGACGACAGGATGCCGCTCCTTTACTGGGGTGGAAGGTACGCAACCGCCGCGGGTGGAAATGCGATCGAGATGCCGAAGCCGAAATGAATTCCTACTCTTCGTAATAGTAACTGCCGCTGCTTCTCTGCTCTCTGTCGAGCCTGGAATCCTTCTTGTTTATGCGTGGCCTGTTCGAGCTCCCGTCCCTTCTGAATGTTATGTCCAGAAGTTTCAGGAAACTGTTCATCCCCTCCCTCATGCCAAGGGGCCTGGAGGCTCTTCCTTCAAGGCCCGGGTTGCCTGAGAAGACCATGAGCCTGTCTGCGACCAGGTCGACAAAGTAAATGTCGTGTTCGACAACGAACGCAGACTTCTTCCCGTTCTCCATGACCCTCCTTATCACCTTCGCCGAGGTCATCCTCTGGGCAGAATCAAGGTAAGCGGATGGCTCGTCAAGAAGGTAAAGGTCGGCATCTCTCAACAGGCAGAGTGCTATAGCGACCCTCTGCAGTTCCCCCCCGGAGAGCGCGCTGACTGTCTTGTCCATCAGGTATCTCAGCTCGAGGGGTTCAACGACCTCAGTCTGGTAGAACTGCTGGGTCATCCTTGCTCCTGTCTGCTGCACCATGACTTCTGCAACTGTGAGATCGCTTTCGGGGTTGATGTACTGTGGCTTGTAACTCACGGTCGCCTTCCTGTCTACGACCCCTTCATCTGGTGTTTCAACGCCTGCGAGCATCTTTATGAATGTCGTCTTCCCTGTTGCGTTGGGTCCCAGTATCCCGACAACCTCGCCGCGCATTATGCCACCTCCTTCTGCAGTCAGAGAGAAGTGGCTGTAGCTCTTCCTGAGTGTCCCGTACTCAATCAGGCTGACATCCGAGGCATGCCTTTCGGCAGGCCTCCTCTGGAATTCTATCGCGTGGTTTCTGAACCTGATGTTGTCCTCCTTGATCCTCCCGTCCAGATAGGCGTTTATTGCTGTCCTTGACCCCATAGCGTTTGAGACGACACCGTAGGCGCCGTACACACCGTAGAAGATGTTGACCGTGTCTGATATGTAGTCGAATATGGCAAGGTCGTGCTCAACGACCATGAACATCCTGTCTCTGCTCTGCCTTCTTACCAGTGAGGCCATCCTGAGCCTTTCGCCAATGTCAAGGTACGAGGATGGCTCATCTATGAGGTACACATCCGCATCCTTGCAGAGGGTGGCAGCAATCGCTACCTTCTGCAGCTCTCCGCCTGACAGCTCACCCATCTTCTTGTCCAGCGCGTTCTTCAGGCCAAGCTCCACCGCCAGCTCATTCATTATGCCCCTTTCATCGACCTTTGAAATCAGGTCTCTAGCGACGCCGCTGAATGCCCTCGGTATGCTGTCGACGTACTGTGGCTTCATCGCAACTTTCAGGTCTCCTGAGTACAGAGACGAAAAGTAATCCTTGAGGCTTGTTCCCCTGAAATGGTCTATGACAGCATCCATGTCATGTTTTTCACCGTACTTGCCGAGGTTCGGGACGGTTGTTCCGCTGAGTATTGAGAGTGCTGTCGTCTTCCCTATGCCGTTTCCGCCGAGTATCCCGATGACAGAGTTTTTTTCAGGTGAAGGCAGCCTGTACAGCCTGAAGGAATTCATGCCGTACCTGTGCACAACCTCGTCTCCAAGCTCCTCTGGCAGCCCCTCTATCCTGAGAGCATCAAACGGACACTTGTTGACGCATATGCCGCAGCCTATGCACAGGTTCTCGTAAATCACTGGCTTTCCGTTCTCGCCCATTTCTATGCAGTCAGTCCCTGCCCTCACCACAGGGCAGAAAACTATGCACTCCTGATTGCATCTCTTGGACTGACATCTGTCTTCGAGCAGGACAGCTACTCTCATCGCGATAAACTGAGACATTCAACTCCTATTTCAGCCTGCCCCCTAACTGTCTCACCGATGCAGACACGCAGGTGCTGCAGTGCGGAAAACAGTGCGGAGGGGGCAAATTCTTTAATCGGTGTTCTTATTCAACGGAATGGCGAGGTGCCAAGTCTGTCTCCCATTCGTGAAAGGTGAATATCGTGACCAGGATAGCAGTGAATGTGTCATGGCCGTACGCAAACGGCCCAATTCATGTAGGCCAGGCGTCCGGATCGTACCTGCCTCCCGACATATTCGCCAGGTACCACAGGATGAAGGGTGACGACGTCCTGATGGTTTCAGGCAGCGACCAGCATGGCACATCCGTCACTATCAAGGCTGAAAAGGAAGGGCTTTCGCCGGATGTGGTTGCAGAGAAATATCACGCAGTAAACGCCAGGTCGCTCGAATGGCTGGGCATCAGCTTCGACCTTTTCACAAAGACGCACACAGAAAACCATTTCAACGTGGCACGCGACTTTTTTGCAGCGCTTTCGGACGGGGGGTACATCTACCCGAAGAAGACGAACGAGTACTACTGCACCACGGACAGGCGCTTCCTGGCCGACACTTACGTCATAGGGACCTGTCCAAAGTGCGGAAACAGGGAATCAAAGGGGAATCAGTGTGATGTGTGCGGCACGACATTCGAGTCAGGTGAGCTCAATGATGCGCGATGTGCTCTCTGCGGAAACCCAACCGTTCTCAAAGAAACGGAGAACTTGTTCTATTCACTGTCCAAATTCGGCGATAGGCTGTCTGCCTACCTTGCAGACAAGGACTACTGGAAACCGAGCGTGATTGATTTTTCGAGGAACTGGTTGGCCGCCGGTCTCACAGACAGAGCAGTCACAAGGGACCTGGACTGGGGAATACCTGTGCCTGTAAGCGGTATGGAGAAGAAGGTAATCTACGTCTGGTTCGAGGCGGTAATAGGCTATCTGTCGGCGTCGATAGAATGGGCGAGGAAGATAGGCCGGGAGGACGAATGGAAACTGTACTGGCAGAACCCGGAAGCGCGGCATTTCTACTTCATGGGAAAGGACAACATACCGTTCCACACCATCATATGGCCATCCATGCTGATGGCTCACGGGAAACTGGAACTCCCGCACCATGTAAGCGCTACTGAATGGCTCACCCCCTCGGACGGAAGGAAATTCTCAAAGAGCAGGGGCGGTGCTCCGTCCATAGAGTCGCTGATGGGTGAATTCACTCAGGACCAGGTGCGTTACTACCTGACAGCAATCATGCCGGAGGGAAGGGACAGTGAGTTCAGCATGGAAGTGTTCGAGACAAGGGTGAACAACGAGCTCGTTGCAACGCTCGGCAACTACTACCACAGGGTGCTCTCCTTCGCATTCAAGAACTTCGGCACTCTCAGCGGTCCTGCTTCGGAAGAAGGCATGGGAGTCCTCGGCGATGTCGACTCATCCGCGGAGGAAGAGGGCAGGTACATCGACGGTTGCGAGTTCAAGAAGGCACTCAAGGTGGTCATGGACACGGCGCAGAAGGGAAATCAGTACCTGGACAGGTGCGCTCCATGGTTTTCGCTCAAGAGTGACAGGAACAGGTGCATGACCGACCTCTACGCTAACCTCGAGCTGATAAGGAAGCTTGCGATCATGTCCCATCCCTTCCTGCCCACTTCATCGGCCAGAATACTTTCATTTCTCGGCAACGAAAGCACTGAACCGCCCAAATGGAGCGACATAGCCAACACAATGACGAAATTCGTGCTGAAGGAGCCGTTGCCTGTATTCAGCAAGATAGAGCTCAGGGAGGAGGAAGAGAACGGAGTACCTCTTGACCTGCGCGTCGGGAGGATAACCTCAGTCAGGAAGCATCCTGCGGCTGACAAACTGTACCTCATGGAAGTGGATATAGGGGAGAAGAGGCAGATTGTGGCAGGGCTGAGGGAATACTACACTGAAGAGGAGCTCGAGGGTAAGAAGGTGGTCGTCGTCTCAAACCTTGCCAGCGCCAAGCTCCGCGGTTACGAATCCCAGGGTATGATGCTTGCTGCCGAGAATGAGGGCAGGGTGAGACTCCTTGTGCCCCCAGAGGATTCTCCGATTGGCAGGCTCGACAACAGCATCCCTGGAAGGACCATAACAATTGATGAATTCAGGACGGTCGAACTAAGGATCGGAGCGAGCGGAGGGGGGAGACTGGCACTGGATGCAGGAAAGCTGAAGGAATGGAAGGAGGTCGCAGTCATAGTTGAGGGTTCAGGCGTTAGACCTCTGACCGTTGGTGGGAAACCGGTTACTGTCGACGGCGGCAGGATAGGCGTGGGTGCAAAAGTGAGATGAAGCTCGATCTGCACAATCACTCGGCATACAGCCCTGATTCATCGTCTACTGCAGAAGAGATAATAGACTATGCGCTGAAGGCAGGCCTCGACGGCATTGCGGTGACAGATCACAACACTGTTAAAGGCTCGCTAGCAGCTTCCAGAATTGCTGCAGGCAGGATAGTGGTCGTCACAGGCCTTGAGGTGTCTACATCCGAAGGGCATATCCTCTGTCTGGGTGTCAGGGAAGATATCCGGAGTGGTCTGTCGATGTCAGAGACTGCTGAGATTGCTCTCTCCCTCGGCGGTGTCGCTGTTCCCTCGCACCCCTTCAGGCTCGGGACGGGTGCTGGAGCCTCCGTGCTCAGCAGTCTGAAAATTCCGGCAATCGAGACTGTGAATGGCAGAAATCTCCGGTCCAGGAACAGGAGGGCTGAAATTTACGCCCAGAGGGCAGCGCTGGGGGCGACAGGCGGAAGCGATTCCCACGCCCCGGACGAGATCGGAAGGGCATACACGCTGGTCGACGGAGAGGGCCTCGGGGAGGATGATGTGGTGGCCGCAATCGCAAATGGCAAATGCAGGGGAGCCGGCACCGGTCAGAGTCTTGCCGGCAGCGCGAAGACGCTGTATAAGATAGTGAGTGAGTATTTCAAGAGAGGAAGGAAGCACATCTGAGGTCTTTCGATGAGGCTGCTCGAACAGAACCCGAGGACGGGAGAGATAAAAGTCCTGGTCACCAACCCGGATGACCTCTGGCACCTTTATA
This sequence comes from Candidatus Sysuiplasmataceae archaeon, assembly GCA_046706185.1. Taxonomy (GTDB): domain Archaea; phylum Thermoplasmatota; class Thermoplasmata; order Sysuiplasmatales; family Sysuiplasmataceae; genus JAJZXY01. The sequence goes on along the minus strand of JBJKPR010000041.1, from coordinate 33,445 downwards.
ACATAATACTTCCAGGCGACACAGTAAAGGCGAGCACATACAGGAGGGAGGAGGCAAGGGAGGATGCCATCAGGGCAGAGAGGGAGAAGAAGGTGCGCGTCTTCGTTTCTCTGTCCGTGGAAAGGTGCGAATTCATGGAATTCCAGAGCACACTAAGGGTAACGGGCAAGATAGTGGATGCTCCGTTCGACATAGGCTCGTACCACACGCTCAACATCGATGAAGGGTCCGACATAGTGATACAGAAGGAGGTTTGGCCCGGTCACATGCTGCAGAGAATCAAGGACGCGGTTGCAGGCAAGGGAAATGCCCAGCTCATTGCAGTGGCGATAGAGTACGGCGAGGCAACCATTGCAGTTCTGAAAAGCTTCGGCGTCGACGAAGTCGCGACAATACACTCGACATCCATGAAGGAGAGCCCCGGAAAGAGGGAGAAATCAGACTTCTTCGGGCAGATAATAGAGCAGGTGAGGGCAATGCAGCGGCTCCCTGTGATTGTGGTTGGGCCTGGGTTCATGAAGGACGACTTTGTCAGGGAGGCAAAGTCAGCCGACCCTTCCTTCTTCTCGAATGCGCAGCTGATACACACAGGACAGGGTGGAATGGCAGGGATCAGGGAAGCGATGTCGAAGCCAGAGAACGCCAGGCTGATGGAGGGTGTGCGTCTTGCGGAGGAGGCCAGGGTGGTCGATGAACTGAAGGCGCAGATCGCAAAGGACGGCCCGTGCACCTACGGCATAAGGGAGGTTGCCGAAGCACTCGAGGCGGGCGCGGTCGAAAAACTGATAGTTTCAGACAGGCTTCTCAGAGAAGGGAGTGTGGGCAGCATGATGAAGAAGGCGGAGGAGAAGGCTGCCACAGTGTTCGTAGTCACCTCAAGATGGGACCCTGGCAGGCAGATAGAATCTCTCGGCGGCATCGCAGCCCTTCTCCGCTACAGGCTTCCTCAGTGAAGTGCGCCCTTCCTGATGTATTCAAAAATGACGACCCTGCTCGCCCAGAGCGACTGGTCAAAGCCCTGCGGAGTGAAATCATCGTTTGCCCGCCCGAACAGCACGGTGCCCTCGGGTATTTCGGAAAGCATTGACCTCTTCCTCAGGATGACGGGAGTAATGCTCCTGCTCTCTTCGTTGAAGAGATACACGTTTCTTCCCCTGTCTGTCACGAACTTCAAGCCGAAGTCGCTCGCCACGAGAAGCGCCCTTTCGTTCAGCTCGAATGCGTACCAGGCAGTTGCAAGGAGGGAGCCCATGCCGCCGAAGTAATCACCAGGGCGGAGCTTCACGCTGTCCTCACCCAGCTCCGTGACCTCCATGTCCTCATGAGAGTTGCCTGAGACCCAGAGGGAGACGATCAGCCTCTGTGTGAACCCTGTCTTGAGCGTGAGCCCTATCGATGCCTCATTCTCCTCGTCTATCAGGAGACGGTAGACATTTGAATCAGGCAGGTTCACCATGAAGTTGGAGATTACACGGCCGACTCCCCTCCTCCTTGCTGAATTCCTGACCCTGAGCCCTCCAAGCCAAAGACTCCCGTCAGGCGACAGATGCTTGTGTGCCATACCAAGTATCTCCTCTCCATCCGTTGCAACGTACGTCCCCCTGTCCTCCACCCACTTGTCTATTATGTCGGGTATGTAATCCTCTTCATTGTCCTCGATCAGCATGTTTCTTAGCGCATCCAGGTCTCTCACTTCAGCAAGCCTCATGTACGCTGTTTTCAACCCCCATCACCGAAGTACCTGAACCTCACTCCCTTCCTTAGCATCTCTACTGAAGCCTCGTAACCTGCATCCGCATGCCTGATAAGCCCGAGGCCTGGATCGGCGTTAAGAACGCTGCTTATCTTAGCTGCCTGCTCCTCCGTCCCGTCCGCGACTATCACAAGGCCTGCGTGTATCGAGTTTCCGATCCCAGTCCCTCCTCCATGGTGAACAGAGACCCATGTCGCCCCCGAGATTGCGTTCAGAAGCGCATTGAGTATTGGCCAGTCGGCAATTGCATCGCTGCCGTCCTTCATCCTCTCCGTCTCCCTGTAGGGAGAGGCAACGGAACCCGTGTCGTGATGGTCCCTGCCTATGGCAACCGGGGCGGAAACCTCACCGCTCGCAACAAGCCTGTTGATCAGCAGACCCATCTTCTCCCTGTCCCCGTACTTCATGTAGCATATTCTTGCGGGAAGCCCCTGGAAATGCACCTTCTCACCTGCAAGCTTTATCCACTTCCTGAGATGGGCGTCGTCGAACTCCTCCAGTATTGCCCCGTCTATTCTCCTTATGTCCTCCGGGTCACCGGACAGGGCCACCCATCTGAATGGCCCTGAGCCTATCGAAAATAGCGGCCTTATGTAGGCAGGCACATATCCCTCGATTTCGAATGCATTCTTCAGCCCGCCCTCCTCGGCCCTTGTCCTTATGTCGTTTCCGTAGTCGAACACGTGTGCCCCTTTCGACCTGAACCACAGAAGCGCATCAGTCTCAAGCACGATACTCCTGTAGACTGCCTGCTTGTATTCATCGGGCTTCTCCCTCCTAAGCACGTCTGCTTCCTCAAGCGAATATCCGGATGGAATATAGCCTCGCATGATGTCGTGCGCCGCTGTCTGGTCAGTGACAATATCGGGAACGACTTCCCTGCGGACAAGCTCTGTGTAGACATCGCATGCATTTCCCAGGAGCCCGATTGAGAGCGGTCGGCCTGATGACAGCGCCTCGTCCTTCATCCTGAGCGCTTCGTCGAGGCTGTCCGTCCAGGTGTCCAGATACCTGTCCTTCAGCCTCCTGTCAATCTTTGATTTGTCAACCTCAACTATTATGCCTGTCCCCTCGTTCATTGTTATTGCCAGGGGCTGTGCCCCTCCCATTTCTCCCAGGCCGGAGGAGAGGACCCACCTGGAACGCAGATCCTCCTTCCCAAACGCCTTTGCCGCGATTGCATGCAGTGTCTCATAAGTCCCCTGCAGTATGCCCTGCGTCCCGATATAAATCCAGGAGCCTGCAGTCATCTGCCCGTACATAGTCAGACCGCGTGCCTCCAGATCCCAGAAGACATCGTCTGTCGCAAACCTCGGCACTATCTGGGAATTTACAATTAGCACCCTCGGCATCATGGCAGAGGTCCTGAAGATACCTACCGGTTTGCCGCTCTGAACGAGGAGCGTCTCATCGTTCTCCAAACCCCTCAGCGCTTCGACTATCAGGTCGAATGCCTTCCAGCTTCTCGCCGCCTTGCCCCGTCCACCGTAGACTATCAGGTTCTCGGGGTCGCCGGCGACCTCGCTGTCGAGATTGTTCATGAGCAGCCGAAGCGCTGCTTCCTGGCCCCATCCCTTGCAGCTGAGTTCTCTGCCCCGAGGCGCCCTAACAGGTCCGTGTCCCATCTTACAACCACTCTGATCAACATCCTCTTAATTCTTAGTGTTTGTTGCTGTCCCTGAGCCCAGTCCGCTTGACAGCATGAACACTGCTTCTCAGGAAAGGCTAAATAATGATTTCATTTTCTTTCTGCCGGGCCGTTTGAACACGATGATGACAGACAGCAATGCAGCGAAGAGGGCTCTCTGGTTCTACAGGGACGAGATCAAGGACTGCACTGTCTACGCGGAACTCGGCAAGTCAGAGCAGGATGAGGAGACAAGCAGATATCTGAAACAGCTCAGCGACATGGAGAACGGTCACGCCGAATTCTGGAAGAGCTTTCTTGCCAAGCTTGGTGTGAAGGAGGTCTCATACAGGTATCCGAAATACAAGCTTCTCTTCATAAAATTCATCAGGAGGGCCTTCGGCCTTCCACTTGTCATCCGCATATTCGAGAGGGGGGAGGAGAACGTCATCAAGGAATACAGGGAGTTCCTGCAGTCGGGCGGCCTGGAGCAGCAGGATGCGGAACAGCTCCACAAGATAGTGGTTGACGAGATACTTCACGAGGACTACTTCGCGAACAGGCTTGTCAGCATGTCCGGAAGGCTCGAGTCTGTCAGGGACGTCTTCTACGGTATGAGCGACGGGCTCGTCGAGGTGCTTGCGGCAGTCGCAGGACTCGAGCCTGTTGTCAAGACTCCAGTCCTTGTGGCCGCGGGCGGTCTTGTAGTGGGCATTTCAGGCACGCTCTCAATGGCAATAGGCGCATACATGTCGACAAAGGCCCATATGGAGATAGAGAGGAGGCAGAGCGACCGCGTGGCCAGGGAGATAGACCTGGTGAGCCACGACGAGAAGGTGTCGAGGCTTAAGGAGCTGCTGCACGACATGGGCTTCAAGGGGGAATATACAGAGGACGCCGCGAGGTCGATCGCCAGCGAGGGTGACAGCGCCACAGATTTCTTCGTGAGGAACAAGCTTGGCAGGTCAAGGGAAAGCAACGAGAACCCGAGGAAGGCAGGCATCCAGACCGGCCTTTTCTACCTGATAGGATCCGCATTCCCTATACTCCCCTTCGCCTTCATAGGAGGAACGATCGGGCTCGCGTTCTCAGTGCTGGCGGTGGCACTGGCACAGATGACGGCCGCAAGCATAATCGCCCTTTCAAGCGATACTTCTATAACGAAGAAGGTGAGCGAAACGGTAGGTCTGACTCTGGGCGCGGCCGCCGCAACATACGTTCTCGGAACGCTCCTTTTCACCTTCCTCAGGCTACCAACTATTCCGTGAACGTTTCAGCGTGCGCCCGGTGTGCCATATTCCCTTCCCTTCCACTCGACCGGTTTCCCTGTCAGTGCCCTGAAGAAAGCAGAGCATATCATGTACATGTATGCACCCACAGGGACCGGGAATATCAGCGAGTACAGCAGCGGACTCCCTGTGCCGGCCTGGAAGACGAGCATGCGCAAAATGACAAAAAGCAACGTGATTGCGCCAATCACGAGAAGGATGAACTGATGAGCGAGCACCGAATACGCAACCATCGCAACCGGAAGGTAGAAAGTAAGCGCGAGATAGAGCAGGTCGAGCATGTAGGCGGCATACCCCGTACCTATGCTTGCCTGGAGGTCCCTGACGATACCCCCCTTCATTTCCGCTCCGCTGCTGTACATCCTTGTGCTGATGAGCCCGCCTGCCCAGTAAAACCTGACTTTCAATCCGCTTCTCCTGAACTCTCTCGCGAGTGCTATGTCCTCCACTATCATGCCCCTTATGCCGCCGTGCGTGCCTGCTGCTTCATATGACTTTCTCGGCATGAGCATGAACTGGCCGTTCGCCATGCTCCAGTTTGAGATATCCCTGTTCATCAGCTGAGGCAGAAACAGCAGCATTACAAACTGGGCAAATAGCGGTAGGACAGCCTTTTCCCAGAAGCCTATCATCTTGATATCAGGGCCGAGGCTAAGCATGTCGATCCCCTCCCCCTCTACAGTCTCCATGGAAATCGTCAGTAGAGACTGTTTCAACACCATGTCCGCGTCTGCAAAGAGAATGAATTCCCCTGAAGAGATCCGGTAGCCTGAGTATGCAGCCCAGTTCTTCCCTGTCCACCCGTCGGGAATGCTCTTCTCTCTTACTGCCCTGATGCCGTCACCGTAATTCTGCAGTATTTCCCACGTTCCGTCCTCTGAATTTCCGTCGACGACTATAACCTCCATCCTTTCATAATCCTGGGCGAGTATGGAATCCAAGCAGCGGGCTATGTCTGCAGCCTCGTTCCTGCAGGGGATGACGACCGAGAGTAACGGTGTCTCCCTGCCGCGCTTGCCGTGCCTGCTGTGTGCTTCATGGAGGCTTTCAAGCCTGATGACGAGAATGAAGAGCGCTCCAAGTGAAAAGAAGGAGTAGACAAGGGACAGCAGAAATACAACCAGTATTGCCGGAGACAGTGCCATTAACGTGAAGTGTAGAACCGTCGACTGTATATTATCGCTACGAAGTTAATTTTCAGAGGATTTTATATTCCATGAGGTATACGTTTGTACAGACAATGAACGCCGCCGACTGTCGGGCAGTCATGCAGATGCCTGAAACCAGGTTATTGAATGCCTGCCAGGGCATGAAGAGGTTCAACAGATGGCCACTGCACTCGACGTGACACCGCTGCTCACGATAGGCATTCTCTTCTTCTTCGCGAAGATCGTAGGCATACTGCTGAAGCGATTCGGGGTTCCTACTGTCGTCGGTGAGATACTGGGGGGCATGTTCATAGGACCTTACGCCGTCGGCGGGCTGATCAATCAGCTCTTCTCGACAAACATAATCAATGTGGACCCCACAGTGGAGCTCTTCTCCCAGATAGCTGTCATACTCATCATTTTCTCCGCAGCAGGGGAAAGCGGCCTTTCAGGTCTGAGGAGGGCAGGTTTTCAGGCCGTTATAGTGGCAATAGGGGGCGCGTTCCTTCCCTTCTTCCTGGGCTTCTATTTCTTCATTGCGATCGGCAGGTCGTTATCTGTTGCCATACTGCTGGGCTCTACAATGGCTGCGACAAGCCTTGCTGTAACAGCACAGTCGCTGAGCAGGCTTGAGGAAAGGTATGGAGCAGAAGCTGACCTGATCATAAATTCGGCTGCAATAGACGATGTCGTGAGCATAATAATACTCGCTGTCGCGCTCACCATCCTGTCCACGGGAAACATAGGGCCGACAGATGTCCTGCTCATTGTTGTATTCGCAACTGCAACATGGTTCATTATGCTCGTGGCATCTCTCACCGTCATTCCTCAGCTGATTAAGGCGATCTCAAGGCTCAGGGACGACAGCCTGCTGGAGTCTGCATCCCTTGCAATAGCATTTGCGCTTTCCTCCATTTCGACCATCGTCGGTCTTTCTCCCGTTGTTGGAGCTTATCTCGGCGGCCTGTCGATGAGCAGCTCGCAGGCAAAGGAACATGCCAGACGGTTCAGCAACACGCTCAAGAACTCGCTTGGCCCGCTTTTCTTTGCAGTCATTGGTGCTGAGCTCAATTTCATGACTTTCGCCAATGTCTATGTCCTTCTCGGCGTCGTGGTACTGACTGGAATAGCTGTATTCGGGAAGGTTGTGGGTGCCGGGATTCCGACGATAACCAGGTTCAGGAACCTGAGGAGCGCATTCAGGGTAGGCGTTGCAATGATTCCGCGTGGAGAAGTGGGTCTTGTCATTGCAGGTATTGCTCTCCAGAAGGACCTTCTCTCCCAGTCGCTTTACGCGGAGATAATCGGAATGGTGATGGCCACTACGATCATCGGCCCAATAGGCCTGGAAAGGCTTTACCATGTGGGGAGGAGCACCAGGTAATGGTCACAGGCTCTCCTCAACACCAAGCGCCGGGTAACGAAGGGATATCCTCGGAGTGACCTCCTTGAAAACCTCTATCGTCCTCTCCACATCCTCCTCCGTGTGCATGACAGAGACTGTCCACTGCTCATCCGGTCCGGGTCCTGCCGGTATTACTCCCCTGTTCATCATCGAAATGTAGTAGTAGTTCCATCTCCCGATGTCTCCCCTGATGAATTCTCTCCAGTTTGATGGCTCCTTTTCATTGAATGAAATGGCACCGCTCAGCCCGGCCACCGGCACAGTCGACGGTATTTCGTAAAGGTTCAGGAGGTCTGCATAGGCAGAGGCCATTTCTTCGGAGAGGCGCTGTGCCCTGCGAATGGCCTCCCTGGTCAGTATCTCCCTGAGCGAGGTGACAACTGCGCTCATGCTGAGCGGGTTGGAGTTGAAAGTTCCTGCATGAGAGACGCCTCCGGGTCCCACCCCTTCCATGATATCTTTTCTCCCTGCGATGGCGGAGACTGGAACACCGCCGCCGATCGCCTTTCCCAGAACTTTCATGTCGGGGGTGACGCCAGTCACCTCTTCCGCGCCGCCAAAGAACTTACCGCATGTCTTAACCTCGTCAAAAATGAGCGCAATCCCGAAGTCATCACACAGGCGCCTCAGGCCATCCACAAACTCCTTCCTTGGCCTGATCACTCCCATGTTCATCGGGAATGGTTCGAGTATTGCTGCAGCCAGGTCGGTCCCCGTCTCCTCGATGATACTCCTTGTCGTCTCAATATCGTTGAACTGTGAAATCACCGCTCCCTGCTTCATGAACTGTGGAATTCCTGGACTGGCCGGAACCGCCGCGGGGTGGTCGTCGTTGCCTGCATCCTCGGAGCTGGGCTTCACGCTGAAAAGCAGATCCTGGTTGCTTCCGTGATAACACCCCTCGAATTTCAGTATCTTCTGTCTGCCTGTGAATGCCCTTGCCATGCGAATCGCATGCATTGTCGCTTCGGTGCCCGTGGTGGAGAAACGGACCATCTCTGTGCTGTATCTGCTGTTTATCATTTCGGCTGCGGCGTAGCTGTTCTCATCCTCGAAGCCGAGGACAGATGAGTTGTCCAGCCTCTCCTTCAGTATGTGAACAAGCCTCGGGTTCGCATGGCCAGACACAAGGGCACCGAACCCCATGTTGAAGTCTATGTACTCATTCCTGTCAATATCGTATATCTTCGAGCCCGCGCCCCTCCTGAAATATACAGGATACGGGCGTGTGAACCTGTAGTTGCTGTGGACACCGAACGGCGTAAGTTCCTTTGCAAGTTTCCACAGCCTGAGTGATGAAGGTGTTTTGCTAAAGTATTTCTGGTTCTCGGTCTTGAGGCTGGCGCCCCCCGGATCGACATAAGCCATTGTATCACATTCGGCATCAAACTCTGGAAAAAATCCAGAATAAGCGCTTCAATTCGGTACTTTATTAATGTCCGCTTGGTATAAAATGAATTCTGAAAATCCTGCCTGCAGCGCCTCGTTTTGCTCAAGGACTGACTTCATTCTCTCATGGTGCAAAACGGTAAAATACGGATGTCGCCCTTTGTCCTTCATGTCCTCGGATGCACGGTGGCAGGTGAGAGCCGGTGGCCTGGCCGGAATTATCGGCCCGCTTGCAGCAGTCGCCCTCGTGTTCTATTCAGTGTCCATCTCATCCTGGTTTTCGTGGCCCAACAACTCCCTGAGCGATCTCGGTGTTAGCGGTGCCTCCCTGTTCTTCAACTCCGGGCTCGTTATCGAAGGAGGCCTGAACCTCCTGTTTGCAGTCGGCATCTGGTCCGGTTTCTCATGGTCCTCCCTGAAGCATGTCGTCGGCTCCTTTGTAGGCGCCAGCGGCGTGTCTCTGGGTTTTGTGGGCATATTCACTGAACATTCAGGCTCATTACACGGCGACTTCGCGCTCGCGTACTTCATTCTCTTCCCCGTTTCACTGTTGATTGTCTCCACCGTTGCATGGAAGAGAGCAAGGGTGTTTGCACTACTCACGGCTGTTGCTGGCACAGGTGCCCTTCTTGCCATATTCGTCACACCGCATAATGCAGGAGCCCTTGCGATTCCAGAGATACTTGAGGCACTCATACTTGCCGTATGGTCCGTGCTCACCGGCTCCTTTATGCTACTGAGCGGATCGCTCCCGGGGCTGGCAGAACCTAATCTTGCACCTGGTTGAACCAGCTGTCGAGCTGCACTACCTCATCATCTGTCAGCGAGATGTTGCACGCTTCAACGTTCTCCTCAAGCTGCCTTTGGCTGCTTGCACCAACAATGGGGAAAATGCATCTGTCTTTCGCAAGGAGCCAGGCAAGAGCGATCTGAGACATGGTCGCGCCCTTGGACTTTGCAAACTCTGAAAGCCTCTGTACTCCTGCTGAAGCTTTCCTGTAACTGTCTGCCTCGAAGTGCTCCTCATAGTCCTGCCTTGCCACGCCCTGCCGTTCCAGAAGGTAGCGGCCGGCAAGAACTCCCTGGGCCAGGGGGCTATATATCATCGCACCCGCATCATGCCTTTTCACTGTCTGAAGCATGTCTGCCTCGAAGCTCCTGTCTATCATGTTGTACACCTCCTGGACTCCTGAAGGCGCCTCAAGTGCGTTCTTTTCCGAAATCACGCACATCTGCTCAATTTCCACCGGACTGTGATTGGAGGCGGCATAGTGCAGAATCCTGCCTTCCATAATCAGCTGGTTCATGGATCTTACAGAGATGTCAGGTGCCGTGATTCGGTCCGGCGCATGCATAAGATAGATGTCGACATAGTCCATCCCCAGCCTCTCCAGGCTCCTTTCTATCGCATTTCTCAGGTGTTTCCTGTTAAGACCTGCGTCATTCGGCCCCGGCCCTGTCCTTCCCATGGCTTTGGTGGCGATTACGAACGACTCCCTGTCGTAGCCCTTCAGCGTTTCTCCCAATACCCTCTCCGAATACCCTATCTTCGAGAAGTCGCTGCTCTCGCTCCTGTTGTAGACTCCCCTGTAGACGTCGGCGGTGTCAAAAAAGTTGATTCCAAGGTCGTACGCCTTTCTGATGACCTCCTCTGCCTTTTTCCTGTCAACTGGGAATACGCCTTTCTCATCCCTGCTGTGTGAGTGTGGCAGATACCATGTGCCCAGTACGAGCCTGGAGACCTTTATTCCCGTCTTCCCGAACGGTGCATATTCCATGCTGACCCACACCTATTACGGATATTTAACCGCAGGAACAGCTGGAGTCGGGGGCGACATGATGCCATGCGATAATTGTGTTTTTATTAGAGAACTGTAATTCGCCCGCATGAAGGCAGTAAAGGCAACACTTCTGTACGATGGTCTGGATTCGCCCCCGAAGAAGAATGTCTACGTCACATACGAGAATGAACGAATAACAGGCATCAGCAGGGCCAAACCGGATTGCGAGGTAGTGGCCGAGGGGATAGTTACCCCGGCGCTCGTGGACGGCCACTCGCACATAGGGCTTGCAAGGAGCGGTGAGCCAGCCGCAGAGGATGAAGCAAACGAGCAGATGGGCTCCATGCTTCCACTCGTCAATGCAATCGATTCAGTTTACATGGATGATGCAGCCTTCAGAGACAGTGTGGAGCACGGTGTCCTCTACTCTCACGTGATGCCTGGAAGCGGAAACATAATCGGCGGAAAGACAGCGCTCGTCAGGAATTTCGCCAGGGATATACAGGATGCCCACATGTTCCAGCCCGGCATAAAGGCAGCCCTTGGCTACAATCCTCGTTCAACTACATCCTGGAAGGGAGACAGGCCGCACACACGGATGGGCGCCATCTCGATCCTTAGAAATGAATTCATAAAGGCCAAGAAGGCACAGGAACTCCTCTCGCTCAACAAGAGGGTCAGAGCTGAGCTTGAGCCTCAGACTGAGGCTCTCATGGAGATAATAGAGGGCAAGCAGGTTCTGATGGTGCATGTTCACAAAGAGGATGATATAGTCAACCTCATCAGGCTTATTCAGGAGTTTGGGTTCAGGGCCGTAGTCCATCATGCGGTGGATGTGCATTCATACGAACTCTGGAAGAAGGTGAGGAAGGCGAACCTCGATGTGATATTCGGTCCCGTCGACGCATTCGCGTACAAGGTTGAACTCAAGCACGAGAACTGGCGGAACGGGCGCTTCCTGCTCGAATCCGGCGTCCGCTTCGGCATGATGACAGACCACCCTGTAATACTCCAGCGCAACCTGTTCCTGCAGCTTCGTTTCTTTATGAGGTTTGGAGCAACAAGGCAGAAAGCGCTGTCGCTTGTCACAAGCCAGCCTGCGGCAATACTCGGGGCGCACGATATAGGCACGGTTCAGAAGGGCAAACTCTCCTCGATCGTAGTGTGGAACCAGGATCCTTTTTCGCTGGAGTCCTGGCCAACAACTGTCATCGGGGAAGGGCAAACACTGATAGGCTGATGTTTAATCGCAGAGTCAGACCTTCTTTCCAATCAACTCCCTTCTTCTAGTGTTTTCCAGCCGTACCGCAAGGTTTGCGGATACAATCTTCTTCATCCTCTGGGCGAATTCCTCCAGTTTATCCCCTCTCACTGCGAGCATCACCTTTCCTTCAGAGAGGTCCACGTATGTCCTGAAACCAGTGCACCCAAAGCTCAAAGCAACGGGCGCATTGCCGTTGATGACATAGGGGATTATTGAGCATGCGGGTCTTCCTGTGACAGGCATATCTAACGGATGTGCCTTTCCTTCGCTCGCGGTCTCAAGCGCAATCATCGCCGAGGAAGGTGTGACAAACATGACTACCACATCTGGCCTGTACGGTAGCGTCCCGAGAGGACCGTAGCACACGAACGCGGGAGGATTTTTCAGGCGGGGAATAGACATCGCCTCCCCCGGTGCCAGGTATCCCTCGCTTTCCATCTGACCTACGGTGCCGAACAGTCTTTCCTTCAGCTCTCCATCAGGCTGTACTCCCATCACAAACGCTCCAATCTCGCAGTTCAGATGATCAGAGAGCCTCGCGTAGAAAGTGCCTGCCGTCCCGGCCCCCCAGTACGTACACCCCGATGGAACCTCCCCTGCGTATTTTGCTATTGCTGTGGGTTCTTCAGCTGTATAGCTTATCTGCACAGGCGGCTCGCTCAGCGAAAGGTCCGTTTTCAACTGCGCTGCGATCTCGTTCAAATCTGATTTCATGGCTTTCCGGTATCACCTCTCGATATTTCAAGTCAGCAATTCTGTCCCGGATCGAGCGGAGTGGCAAAGAGAAGGTTTATCTAGAGATACCCCCTCCTTATTTCACTCAGAGTGAAAGAGAGGTGACACATAAGATGTGCCGATACTGCAGTGATGATAAATGCTCGTGCGACTGCGCATATCCTGAGAAGGTGAGGAAGGAGCTCAGAAATGCCTATTCACAGAACCAGATTGACATCGACACATGCCAGATCACATGCATAAAATGCAGGCACGCGATTGTCTACACTGCCACCTCAATGCACCAGCAGAGTGCCGCGCAGCCCGCATAAGGCCTTTTCCAGCGATAAAACTGCCAGTTGGTGATTATTGACCGCCTGTCAGCCCCCCGAGTACGGCGAGCGCCTCCTGAACATGCCTTCGCGGGTGAGCCTGTGAGGAGAATGTCTTCATTATCGTCCTGTCTTTTCCGATCACAAAGGTAGTCCTGCCGGGGACTATTCCCAGCGTAGGCCTGACTTTGTAGAGGCGCCTGATTTCTCCGCCTGTGTCGCTGATGAGTTTGAATGGAAGATTGTATCGATCGGCAAAGCTGCGGTGTGTCTCTTCGCTGTCTGAGCTCACGCCGATCACTGTAATCCCCCTTCCGCTGAAAAGTCCAATCGAATCCCTGAACTCGCACGCCTCGGCTGTACAGCCAGCCGTGAAATCCTTCGGATAGAAATAAAGAACGACTGGGCCAGATTCGAGCTGCCTGTAAAGGGAGAAAACAACTCCTTCTTCCTCAACTGTGAAATCAGGAGCCGTGTCGCCAACCTTCAGTTCACTTGAATCCATTTCAAAACCTGTCCAGACATCAGATCACGGACAACTCCGGGTCAGAACAGTTAAACTGTTCAAAAGATAAAACGCTACCGCCGTCCCTTCCCGTATTTCTCCATGAACTTTGAATAGATCGCAAGAAGCTCCAGCCCCTTTGCTATTCCCCTGTCTGCCTCCGGCATACTGTTGGTCTGCACATATTCCTCGACCTCACGCCTGTTTACTACGCCAGCCCTTGCAACGATTGCTTCAACCATCGGCGAGTTCACTCCTGTCCCCGCATATGTCTTGAAGAGCTTCTCCTTGTTGGACTTGAACCATTCCCAGAGCTCTGCCTTTCCCTCCGGGTTTGTGGCAGTCATGTATACCAGGGTCGCTATGTGCCCCATGTTCAGGTCCCCCTCGAACGCAAGCTCGAGTGTCCTCCTCACAAGTGAAGGATCCCTGAAACTCGTCAGCCCAAGCAATGCTTTCATTGCGTCAGCATCGCTTCTTGCATTCTTCATCGTTACAAGAAGGGGGCCGTAGGCATCTTCCCCCTTGCTCCTTGCATAGGCTATCCCGATAGATCCCCTGAGTTCTGGAGGCTGGTCCGATATGTTCTCAAAGCGCTCTGCATGCTTCTCGGCGAAGCCCGCATCGTACATTGCGAGACCCTCAGTGAGTTTTTCGCGCAGGACTGCATCACTTTCGTCCTCGCCTGCCTTCCTATCTGTTCCTATTCGCGCGAGCTGGGCTGTGAAGAATTTCTGGAAAGCTGAAGCGAGGGCGGCATTATCCGGGACCAGTTCCTTAAGCATGACAAGCTGTGAAGAAATTCCTGTCACAACAATGTAGCTGTTCTCATGATGGAGAAGGTCGACATATTTCAGATATTGACCAAGATCGACCCTGCCTGAAAGAAGGAAATAGAACAGGTCAGAGACAATTCCGTACTTCTCGTCGTTCTTCATCGCTCCAATGGTGTCGGCTATCAAGTCGTACAGCCGTTTGTCGTACAGCACCCTGTAAAAGCCCGTCTGCCCCGCATTGAGGTTTATCTGCTTCAAACCGCTCGCACTGATTGTTGCAGTTGCCTGGTCGAACAACAGTTTAATCAGCTTTCCGTCGAGAGTATAGTGGAGAGGTATGGGCCATTTGACTGTGCCGTCAGACCCGTTGAGCTTGAAACGCTCCTGCGAGATTACAATTTCATCGCCATGGTGGGAAGCATTTATAACAGGATATCCTGGCGTTCCGACCCACCTCTGCATGATCATTGCAACCGGTTCTCTGCTCGAAGTCTCAAGGCTTCTCCAGAGATCACTGCTTTCTGCGTTGCCGAAGATGTGGGACCTGAGGTAGTTACCTACACCTTCCCTGAAGCTTTCCTCTCCTATGTATGCCGCTACCATTCTCAGCACACTTGCGCCCTTTCCGTAGCTTATATCGTCAAAAATCTGGTTTATTTCCTCAGGTCTCCTGACCTCTACTTCAATGGGGTGCGTGCTGTCCAGCGAATCTGCGACCATTGCGCCTCTCGTCTCCGTAGTCAGGAAATCTGACCATACTTCCCACTTTGGATACAACCTGTCAACAACCACGGAGCTCATGTATGTAGCGAAACTCTCATTCAGCCAGAGGTCATTCCACCACTTCATTGTGACAAGGTTGCCAAACCACTGGTGGGCAATTTCATGTGCCATCACACTTGCTATGAGCCTCTTGTTCGAAACACTCGTAGAGCCGTCGACAAGCAGAGCCACCTCCCTGAATGTTATAGCTCCCCAGTTCTCCATTGCACCAGCCGCGAATTCCGGAATTGCTATCAGGTGCAGCTTCTTCAGCGGATAGGGGATAGCATAGTAGTCCTCATATTCCCTCAGGAATAGCCTTCCGTTTTCAATTCCGAAGACACCTTTGCCTTTTTGCTCCGGAGAGGAAGCGACAATCACGTCGAAACCGCCCGGCAGCCTCTGCTCGACAAACCTCCCGACTCCTACAAAGAGCAGATATGTGGACATCCTTGGTGTTTCTTCGAACACGACCTTCTTTCTTTCTCCCAGTTTCGCCACCGAAAGCACAGGCGTGTTTGATATTACAGTCAGATCTTTCGACGTAATCACGCTCATCCTGAAAATCGCCTTTTGCGACGGGTCGTCGACGCAAGGAAACATGGCTCTTGCACCGACCGGCTCAAACTGCGTCGAAAGGAGGTACCCTCCTCTGTACTTCGACTTGTAGAAGCCGTGCAGACCGCCCTCAAGCGCGCTTCCAGAGAATTCAATCATTATCCTCGAAAAACCGCGGCCCTTGATGACAAGCCTGTTTTCCCCCCGTTCATGTCTCCAGGAGCACTCACCTGGAAAAACCTGGACAGAGCGGATGTTGATATCGGCAGCATCAAGTTCTGCAGAGTCGGATTGATCTTCGAGCTCTATTTCCTCTTTTCCCTCAAATGTCGAGTCTTCGAACTTGATGTCGAGTAGAATGTCATAACTTCTAAGCTTCATATGCATTCCATTGTGTTGGTAAATTTAATGGTTCTCGTGCAAAATCTGTCAGTATTCTGCATCACGCAAGTCCACTAAGGAAAGCGATCAGCTTCTGACCTGATTGTACTCAATTGTGCCGATCACAAATTCCCCTTGGCGAATTTCCAGGCTAGTTCAGACAGGCCGTGCGAAAGTGTTAATTCCAACAGGCGATTCCGGAAGATAATGAACAAGTTTGCAGCAGCTTCATCCCATTTTCTCTCCACAAAGGCAGGGAAAGATGTGCTTGAGGCCGGCGGAAACGCGTACGATGCGGCAATAGCTGTTAGCGCCGCTCTTACTGTCGTGCAGCCGCATCTCAACGGACTGGGAGGCGATTTTTTTGCCATACTGGATGATGGCGGTATAACGGCGATAAACGGAAACGGCTTTTCGGCTGAACTCGCAACTATCGATTTTTTCAGGAGCAAGGGATATTCAGAAATACCGAAAAGGGGCAACCTCGCGTCTTTCACCGTTCCGGGCCTTGTATCATCATGGTCACTGCTCTCGAAGAACACTTCAATGCCGCTCAAGAGACTGCTTCAGCCGGCCATAAGATACGCCAGGGAGGGGTTCAGTGTCACCCCGGCGATAGCGAGGGCAGCGGAGCTTACAAACGGCTGTGACGGCGACTGGAACAGGATTTACAAACCTGTCTCCGGTGGAGGCATCCTTCACCAGACTGAACTTGGTGGTACACTTGAAGTTGTAGCCGAGGACAACGGCCATTCATTCTACCACGGGGAGATAGCCAGGAGAATAGAGAAGGACATGATTAACAAGGGGGGCCTCATCAGGTTCACCGACATGGACAGTTATGAGGCGTCGGTGGTAAAACCGCTGCAAGTCCATTACAGAGGCTACAACTTATATACGAACCCACCCAGCAGCCAGGGGGCAGCTGCTCTGATTTGGCTCAACATGCTTAACAGATATCCGCTCGCGTCCATGGCGAAGGAGGAATATTACTCTGCCCTGCTCTCGACGATGTGGACCGCATATGCCTACAG
Source organism: Candidatus Sysuiplasmataceae archaeon (assembly GCA_046706185.1). Taxonomy (GTDB): domain Archaea; phylum Thermoplasmatota; class Thermoplasmata; order Sysuiplasmatales; family Sysuiplasmataceae; genus JAJZXY01. The sequence continues at coordinate 16,727 of JBJKPR010000041.1, read as the reverse complement.
GGCAAAATGCATCGCTGACCCACACTGGCTTGCATTCGACGAGGCACTTCTAGCCTCCGACTACAAATACGAAGATCCACCCGCTGGTGAAAGAGCAGGTGTGTCCCTTTCGGATACAACCGCATTTTCGGTTTATGACGGTTCAATTGGAATAAGTGCCATACAGAGCAACTATATGGGGTTCGGCTCGGGGCACAACATTGCCGGAACAGGGATCAACATGAACAACAGGGGCGTCTATTTCACGCTTGACGGCTCCCACCACAACGCGCTTTCTCCGAGAAAGAAGACATTCCACACACTTATGGCAACGCTGGCGAAGGGAGATCAGACAATTTACACGAGCTCTATGGGTGGTGATGTACAGCCGCAGATAAACGTACAGGTTCTGTGCAATGTTATCGACCGCGGCATGGGCATGCAATCGGCAATCGCCGAGCCACGATTCGGCTACCCGGCCAGTATCTACGGCAGCAGCGAGGTATTCTACGAAAGGGATCTGAAACTTGGCGTTGGAAGGGAGGTAGACAACCTCAACTCAATGATGGGGCATGCTCAAGGCATACTTGTAAACAGCGACGTAGAAACCGGAACAGATCCGCGCGGTGACGGCCTGATAACCTACGACTGAACAACATTGTCTCCTGCGAGGGGGGTGAAATGAGGAGGCATGTCATGCCAAAGCTGCGCACGTGCGTCCAAAAATGCAATGGTGTAGCCACATCAGACGAACGGGCACGCTTTGCGGCTTCAGATTTGGAATCCCTGAAGACGGCCGGTTGAAGGTAATGCGGACATCAGCAGCAGTCGATTGCTCCTTTTGGAGCTAGGTCGCATGCGGGAAAGCTTGCTTATGGCCTGTTGACATCGGATAATGTGCCTTTCCCTAAGAATCCATCGATAACCTGCCTTGGCGACCAGAGTTTTCACTTGCTACTTTTCAGTTCTGAATAACAGCAATATTAATATCACAAGTCGTTCTACTTGAACATCATAAAGGTGTTTAAATGGTAGAACTTGAGAGCCTCGATTACAAGCCAAAGCCGATCGATGAAAACTTCCTGAACGACACCGAGCATTACCCAGTTACAGGCCAGCACAATGACCACGATGTCAGGTCGGAGGGAATGCAGAGACAGGACGCAGATGGCAAGGACTATCCAACTAAACTCGGAATACACGGCACCGCCGTCGCGGTTGACTGGGAGACCTGCATTGCAGACGGAGAGTGCATGGATGTGTGCCCTGTGACGCTGTACGAGTGGCACCTCAATCCCGGACAAATGGGCGTAGGAAATGACAAGAAAATAGACAAGTCAAAGGACGCTGACCTCTGGGCAAAGTTCAGGACCGACAAGTGCGATCCTGTAAGGGAGAAGGACTGTGTATTCTGCATGGCCTGTGTTCCTGTCTGCCCGACAAGCGCAATTAAGATAACAGAAGGGTAAACACTATCGCGGGTGTGCGGTCTGGTGCAGTGCCGCACACGATCTATTCTTTTAACAGCTGTTTCCTGATGCAGTTCGTGGGGTAATCGCCAGTTGAATCGGGGTTCAGGCGATCTTTTCCTCTTCCCGCACCACTATTGTCCTTGCCAGCAGGTCGCCTGCCCGCTGGTGCCTGTCGTTCAGAATTGCGATGATGAAACCAACGATGTAGAAATTTGGTGGAAAAGCATCCACTATTCTCAGGACGTTCCTTATTATCACGGCTCCCAGCGTCGGTTTCTTCATTGTTTCCGTAGAGACTACTTTAATGCGAAGCAGCTTCTTTCCAATAGTCTGACCATCCATTGACTCGAACAGTATGAAGTATAGTATGCTGAGTCCAAGGACCCCTATTGCGTACATCTCCAATCGTCCAAGTTCAAGTGTTATGAACGCAAGTATCAGCCAGATTATGAGTGTGACCACACTCACGAGAACGAGGTCTATGAGAAGTGCCCAGAAGCGTTGTCCTATTGTTGCGATCGGGTGCGTCACGTGCTGTATCAGGCTGCTCCTTTGCGTTTCAGCCTGTCCGCTGCCTTCTGCCTGTGACGGTGCGTTTCCGCCGCCAGTATTCGCAGGAGAACCTGTAGGTGGAGCCGACATTGCGATAGCCTCTCAGCCGCATCAGCCTATGCTTATTTGTCACTTTCTGTCAACACCGCTTCATAGCCAGCCAGACCTTCTGAACAGGTATGTCATCACACCGGCTATGCACAGCATTATTGCAACCATCACGTAGAAGGAGTACCACAGACCAGTCCCGGGAGTAAAGAAGCCGGGTGTGAAGTTTGTGCCGTAAATTCCGGCAATGAGTGACAGAGGCGTCAGTATGGTAACAACTATTGTGAGCACCTTGACCACATTGTTTGTGGATGCAGTTATCATGCTTATGTGGAGATCCCTTACCTCATTCACCCTTTCCCTGTCTGTATCAAGCGTCTCTATCAGCTGAAACCCGTGGTCATAGACATCTCTGAAGTTCCTGAGCGTCTGGTCACGGATGAACGGCACCGCCCCCCTCATTATCTGACCGAGCACGTCCCTCATGGTGGATGCATCCCTTCTTAGTGTCATGAGGTCGGTCTTGATGGAAACGAACGACCTCGAAATCGCCCTCACCCTTTCTATATCGCTCTTCTTCTGGTCTATGGATGTCTCTATCTTCTTTTCAAGTTCATCTATCTCATCCTCCTTGGCGTCAAGGACGGGATAAAACGAGTCGACTGCGAAATCAACAAGAAGATAGTAAAGGAGGTCGGTAGCCGGCCTAGACTTGAACAGTGACAGCCCCCTGGCTCTGATTCTCTCTCTGGCCATACTGACAATCTTCATCGCCGACCTGTGCACTGTCACCATCCATCTGTCAGAAAAGAAGATGAAAAGCTCTGCAAACGAGATTCCTTCCTCTTCATCCGCCGGTACCCTGATGACGCTGAAATTATGCTCGTCGTAATCCTCTATTTTCGGTCTCTGGTTGCCGACCATGACATCTTCTATTGAATATTCATCAAGTTTCAGTCTCTCCTTCAGAAGCTGCATCTCCGGATGTTCAACACCCTCCAGGTCCACCCAAACGATGGCATTTGCAGGAAACACATCAGGCAGCGAGTTGCCCTGTATGGTAAATTCTCCTTCCTTTCCTTCGAATGGAATGGTGAATACGTTAATCAAAACAGTTCACTTGTTTTGAATGGTTCTCCAAGGTAATATTGCTTTCATCCCGATACCAGACAGGCGCGGGAGGGGCCAGACCCGATGAGGGAATTCATCCGGGCTCACCAGCGCCTTCATTCTTACCGTCGTCCACAAAATGTTAAGCGCCATACTGCAATTGAATGGCCATGGTCTCAAAGCACTACTCTATTGAAGTTGGGACGAAAGGGGAAGAGGATTTCATCAATATCACTTCGGAGGTTGCCCGTCGTGTAGTAGGCTCTTCCATAGAGGGCGGAATTGTGACTGTTACCGTAAGGTCGACAACCTCTTCAGTGATAATATGTGAGGACGAACCCGGTCTGCTAGAGGACATGAGGATCGCTATTCGCAGGTTGGCGCCTTCAGAGGTACAATACATGCATGACGAGGCTTGGCACGATGATAATGGCAGAAGCCATATCAAGGCAAGTCTGTCAGGGCAGGGGGTCGTGATCCCCGTGGTCAATTCAAGTGTGCTATTGGGCCGATGGCAAAGTGTATTTCTCGTTGAGTTCGATGTCAGGCCAAGGACAAGAATTGTAGACGTAGTCGTTGTGGGATAATGCCTCCCTGAGGCCTGCTATTGGCGAAAGCACTTTGAATCGCTGCCGGTATCAGCCCGAGAACCTGAAATCCGAATTTGGATTGGGCGGCGCTCCTCTCATTTGATGCTCACAGTGACAGCTTGTGATCCTGCGAAGCCTCCAGTCGCCATCGCTTCCTTTCTGATCGCCCGTTTGTATTCTTGCTTCATCCGCCTGAATGTTTCGACTTCAATTGACATGCACTTTCCTTTCCGCCGATATCTCCATGTCCCGTGTACTCTTCCGCCGATGAGCAGAACAGGAGATATCCACCCCTGATTCAAATACACTCTCCCTTTGTGAGCCATGTCAACGAGGTGATCTTTCTTCTTGTGCCCCAGAAGGAAAGAGTCGAAGTAAGGGAGAAGTCTGATCGAGTCGCTTGTGCTTCCCGGTTGCTCAAGTTCTCTCATATCTTCCTTCAATATCCACGATTTCCACCCTGCCACATCCACCTGTGCAAGGCAGCTAACCTCCCTTCGCCAGATTTCCTCCGCATCTGAGACTCTGGTTCCGGTCCACCAGGCATAATCCTGCGGTGTGGACGGTCCGAATGCCCTTAAATATCTGAGCAGCAGCTCCGCTTCAGCCTGCTTCCTTTCCATGGGGCGCCACTCTCTTAGCCAACTTTCAGCATTCACAAACCTTGATTCGTTTCCCCTTGGAGGGCCAGAACATATGACGCCGTACGCACCTGCGAGGTGCAGGAGATATCCTGCCGGAATGGCGAACTTCCCTACCTTGACGCATGTTTCCTCTCTACTGCTCCCCCATCCACCGCCCTGTCTTGAAGCAAGCTTCAATCCAAGCGATTTTGCCACATGACTGACAAGCTCCTTTCTTGTCAGTGGCTGGCTAAGGGAGGCAAAGACAGACTCCATCAAATCACTCATCACTTGCGTTGAAATGCCTTTACTCAGCATCAACCGGACTTCCCTGTCTGCACACCTGGCGCTGCCCAGTGCATAGACGGCCACGTCCCTGGCAGGAAGCAGATACATTGTGCGGCGCATACACCAAGCCCGCGTGATGCTCCTTCTTTTCCACAGATCATCATCCAGCACATGCTCGTTTGCGGATCCGAGCCTTGACCAAACAGACATCTTTGCGGCCGTCAGTACTTGAGCCTGCGCCCCTGCCATGCCTTGAAGTACATCTTGAACTGTCCTGTCCTGTCCCCTGAATGCGAGGTGATGCCTCTTAAGGCGGAAGGATATGACGTCATCCCATCCAACAGATGTTGAATCAACCCGCGCTGAATTTGAACGAATGGAACCAGTCAATGGTGGTCAATATGCTATTGCAGATTTAAAGGAGCCCGCCCTTCCCGTAGCATCTCCGGGTACTTCAGGCACCGTTCTGAGGGTGCAAAATGAAAAACGGACGGGTTTTAATAATCGGCTTTGAATGACTAGTCATGTTAGAAGTAACCATCGTCGCTGTGCCCCCAGAGGGATGGGTAAGGGATGTCAGTGCATCACATTCCGCTCTGATCAAGATAACTGACCTGAAAAGCAGGACTGGACCTGTTTCCACTCAGGATTTCATAGAGGTGTCATCCCCCACCTCGACTGCCGAAGCGCTCATCAAATCGCTTTCTCAATCGGACAGCCTCAAGACTGTGGATCTTGTAAGAGTCGATCCGCACAGGGTCGTGGGAACAATAGTGACTGAGGACTGTCCGCTGTGCTCCACGCTGTCGGGATACGGTTGCTCAATACTCGCTGCCACCACGACTTCTGAGGGAAAAATGGAGTGGAAACTCCTTGTGAGCAGCCATGAGACTCTCAAGAACCTTGCAGAAAGACTCGCTTCTCTTGGAGTGAAATTCGATGTCACAAAGATAAGAAACGTGAGTGGCAAGGAGGAGCTAACTGCCAGGCAGGAGGAAATTGCCAGAATCGCATTCGAGCTGGGCTACTTCGAGTTTCCCAGAAAGACGCCGCTCAACAGGCTTGCTTCACAGCTTGGTATATCCTCGGCGACACTCTCGGAGATACTCAGAAGGGCTGAGAAGAACATACTTTCAAGGTACTTCAGTTCAAGGTAAGTGATTTGGAATCGATCGCCCCCGGTAGGTGAGATCGCTGGTGACGCGGTGCATCGAAAACTCCGCCTCAATACCTCCGACTCTAGATCCGAGGACACCTATGCCATTGACCATGGTCGTGCGTGAGTCGGTGCCAACGAGCTTATCAGGGAAAGCCACATCTCTCCAACCTGACTTCTTCACAGTTACACAGTCGCAAGATCTTATAGGTTAACCCGATGGCAGATACAAAGAGAATGGGGCATTATCCTGAGGTTGTTGAATGCTCCCTCTGCCCATTTCAGGAGCACATACCGCTCCTTGTTTCTCTCCATCTGCCGTTTTCTGTTGAAGTCGAATGAAGCGCTGATCGATTATCAGATCTGCGGGTATTTCAGGCTCCTCTATTTCCGGCGCTCCCCCTGAAGCGAGAGCAGCATCCCTCATGGCTGCCAGGTCGACCAGGGAGGGAACTCCCGTGAAGTCCTGCATAAGTATGCGGCTTTTTTTTTAACGGGACCTCTCGTCCTGAACTGGAGGAAGGTTTCCAGTTCGATAGTCTAGGCACGCAGCGACTTCAGTGACTGATTTCGGTACACAGTCGCTGACGCATGCAAAAGGAAGGATTATAGGTTCACTGAATTCCCTTCAGACATATGGGGGTGCAGGTCAGCTTTCTTCTGGTGTGAAGTCTGCCTGCTGATCAGTCTTGACGCTAGAGCCGACCTTTTCGATCTTCATCTTTGCACTCTTGAGTGTTTCCATACAGCTGCTCACCGCCTCTATCCCTTCCTCATAGAGGTGCAGAGACTCGGCCAGAGGTATTCCGCCCTTTTCAAGAATGGAAACTATTTCCTCAATGCGCTTGATCTTCGTCTCAAAATCACTGACATCATTCAACTCTCTTCCTCCATCTCTTCACCCTGCACCTTCATGATTGTTCCTTCTGGTGACTTTCCTGACATCCGCATCCACAATGCCGTCGCATACCGTTATCTCAAGCCTGTCACCTGTCTTCAGGCCCTCTGCGCTTCTCACGGCGATCCCCTCCTTCGTAATGCTGGCATAGCCTCTTCTGAGAATTGACGAAGGATTGAGAGACCTTACAAGTGCATCCAGGTGTTCCAACCCCTGTTCCTTGTCATAGGTGTACTTCATCATAGCTGTGGTGAGTTTCTCGACAACCAGGTCCAGCGCCTGCTCGTCGAATTGGACTGCTGCACGCATACTGTTCGTCAGGACCCTCTGCCTGTCTTCAAGCATCGAAATAAGCTCATACCTGTCAGGGACTGCTTTCTCTGCTGCCTCAGACGGTGTGGCAGCCCTGAGATCGGCGACAAAATCGGCGATTGTGAAGTCCGTTTGATGACCTATGCCAGTGACAACAGGTATCTCGGATGTGTAAATTGCCCTTGCGACGTCTTCTTCATTAAAGGTCCAAAGATCTTCGATGCTGCCGCCACCCCTCGCCAGCACTATGACATCTGGTTTTGTCTCCATCATATTGAGAAAACTTATCGCCTTTATTATTTCACCAGCGGCCTCCGGGCCCTGTACCTTTACAGGATGGAACAGAACACTGACAAGCGGAAATCTTCTTGAGAGTATCTTCAGCATATCGTGTATTACAGCCCCGCCGTCGGAAGTAACAAGTGCGACAATTGAAGGCATTACAGGTATCGGCCTCTTCCTTTCAAAGAGTCCCTCTCCCCTGAGTTTTGCCTTAAGCATCTCCATCTTTAGGAAGAACGCACCCGCGCCTGCCTCAATCATGCCTGTTATGGAAAAATCGTATCTCCCCTTCTGTTCAGAAAGCGTTACATCACCAAAGCAGAAGGCTTTCATTCCATCCCTGGGCATGACCGGCAATCCGGAGGATGAGCTGCGCCAGACGACACACCTTATTTCAGACATCTGGTCTTTCAGGACAGCATAAATGTGGCCGCTGGGGTACTGCTTCACGTTCGAGAATTCCCCGAGCACCCACAGGCCGTGAATGCTTGTGTCTGCATCAAGGACTCTCTTTATTCTGCTGTTGAGTTCACCTACGGTGAGATAACTGGAGGGCGCCCTGCCGCTATCTCTTGCGAATTCGGCAAATGTGGAGAGCTTCTCCTGCGTGTCCGCATTTGACAACCGGCCACTCTTCCGATCACCCATGCCATCACAGCCCTTCCTGAACTCTGTTGTTGCATGCAGGTCCTGGTTTATGTCAGTGTGCATTGAAGGTTCGGCTCTGATTGCCTTATGGGAACCTGCACGCAGGAATGTCCAACCTTTTATAATCACGGAACACTCCCTGAATTGCATATCATTCGGTAAGGTCTGCATGGGCATATTCTGCAAGAACTGTGAAAAATGGTACGGTGCTGATGACGACGGTTTCGGCCCTTGTTCGATTAAGAACGGAAGGGGTGACAGCCGCTTCATAACATTTTCCTTCCACCATTGTGATGAGGTTTACAAAGATCTACCGGATACAATGGTTTCACCAAATCTGCTGAGGCGCTGACCTGTCCGCCGTAACTTCCTAAATGCCTGCAGCTTCAGGCAAATGCCGCAATAGCGTTTCCTGCTTTCAGTGCCTTGGGAAAGACCTTTTCATCCTCTTTCCTGAAGTGTTCCGCCATGAATGAATCGAGGCTTGCTCCAAGCTGTTCGATTGAAGTATTCCCTGTCGACAGCAGGCCCTCGAGATTTTCTATCATGTCCTGTATATCGACATGTTCCTGGAATATCTCAATTGCTTCAGCCGCTCCCTTCCTCCCAAGATTATCGATCAAGAGTGTCAGCACCGATGATTCTTCGTCCACTATGTGCTGGTAAAGCCCCTCCTTCATAGCCACCAGTTCAGAGAGTGCACCGGCAAAGTCTGCCAGCCTGATTCTCTCTCTGATGTCAATCATCTTTCCATTGAATTCAACGTGCTCTTTTGCAAGCAACTCGACGAGCTCGGTAAATCCCATGCTTCTAGGCTGCAAATCAACCATCTTCATCTACAGATAGTTAGGAGCGGAGGCTTATCCTTGTCCCCTAACGAATTTGGCATCGCTGCACACTCGTGACGGAAGGTGATGTTCTGTATCCAACTTGGAGTCAGGTTCTTCAGATCACGCCTTCTGTGATCTTGATTGCGTTGGTGGGGCATACCGGTACACAGGCCATGCAGTAGACGCAATCCTTTTCCCTGACCATGTCAATCTTGTCTGTTCTATACTTGGCCCATAAATCAGCATCTTTTGTCCTGTCGATCTTCCTGTCATTGCCGGCACCCATCTGCCCCGGATTCAGCGCCCATTCATAGAGTGTCACAGGACAGACATCGCTGCAAGCCCCGTCGGCGACGCATGTTTCCCAGTCAACCGCGACACCTGTCCCGTGGATGCCAAGTTTGGTAGGATAAGGTTTACCATCTATGTCCAGTCTCTGAATCCCCTCGGCCCTGACTTCATGCCCCACATGTGACCCATTCACAGGGTAATTTGCCTTGTCCTCCAGAAAATTCTGGTCAATCGGTTTTGGCTTGTAGTCCAAAGTTTCCAGTTCTACCAAGTTTGCTACCTCCTTGTGTCAAGTGTTTTTGTCTTTCGCTCCAGCATAGGCAGAGCCACTTTCACGTGCAAGTGAGAATTCAGCTGAAATGCATGCATACCCACGCGCCCGGAAGTGGCTGCCTTCCGCTGCATCACATGTCACCCCTGCCTCATCAAGCGTGGTCATAACTTTATCTTCCCGTTTCTTATCGCGACCAGGTGTGGTTTTGCACCCTTGGCCATCACGTGCTCCATATCCTTCATCCTGTTTCTGAGCGTTGCCTCCGTAACACCAGAAACAGCAGCCACTCTTTCCTGAGTCTTTTTGCTCCCGAGCATTATGGCTGCCATGTATATTGCAGCAGCAGCTGACCCCTGTGGCCCCTTGCCTATGGAGGCAGAAGTGCCTTCCATGGCCGCAAGGATCTCGAGAGCCTTTGCCTCAATGCCTGGATCCAGATGAAGCTCGCTGCAGAATCTTGAAATGTAGTCTTGCGGGATCGTAGGCTGCAGGAACAAACGCAGTTTCCTGGCAACTATCCTGTATGTCCTGCTTATGTCCTTTTCGGTCGAGCCGCTTGACTTTGCTATTTCTTCAATAGTGCGCGGTATGTTCATCCTTCTCGCCGCAACGTAGATCGAAACGGCTGCTACACTCTCAACGCTCCTACCCTTCACTATGCCCTTCAACATGGCCCTCCGGTAAATGACTGAGGCATTTTCCCGGGTTGTCTTGGGAAGTGACATGTTGGAGCATATTCTGTCGATTGTGCAGAATGCCACCATGAGATTGCGCTCGGTGCTGTTTGCAATCCTGAGTCTGCGCTGTAGTCCCCTGATCCTGTAAAGCTGCGACTTGTTCCTGGCTGGAACTCGTTTCCCGTAGACATCTACATTTCGCCATGAAATTTCGTTTGGAAGACCCTTGTCATGGAGGGTGAACGTTACAGGCCCGCCGGTTCTTGCCTTGTCATCCCTCTCCCTTGTATCGTAGTTACGCCATTCCTGGCCGGGGTCTATGATATTCTCCTTTACGACGAGGCCGCAATTGGCACAAACAAGCTCTCCCCTTGAGTAGTCCTCCTCCAGATGCATGCTGCTGCACTCAGGACACAGCTCAATTTCATCTACCCTCGCAGACATAGTTGTCCTGCTGAAAGCCGGCATTGCGTCCCTCTTTCAGGGGAAAAACGAATCATGATTATGAGCGTTATGCGCTGAAAGTTGGCTATTTTCTGGAAAAACCGGCGGAATCATGTGCCTATTCTTAACATTAATTGCTTATTCTGTATCAACAATCTCGGCCGGAAAGGGCTTCTCTGTGCTGAGTATTATTTTCACGTCCATGTCTGTAACACCTGCTTCGGTCAGGGGCCCCTTCAACAGCTCCCACAGCGCAGTGTTGTCGCGTGCCGCAACCCTCAGGACAGTGCGTCGATCCCCGGATATGTGAAATACGCGTATCACTGAAGGAATTTTGCTACAATAGTCTGCAGCCTCTTTCTCTTTTCCAAGAGGAAGGTTACAGAACACAAACGCTTCTGCCGTCTGTCCCAGTTTCTGCCTGTCGACTATCGCTCCGTATCCTAGAATCACGCTATGTCTTTCGAGGTTGCCGATCCTGTCTCTCACAGCACTGGCGGATTTGTGCACCACTTGTGCGATCTTATCATACGAGGCAAGAGCATCGTGCTGCAAGATATCCATTATCTTTCTGTCGACAGTATCTATCTTCAAACTAATGACCTCCGTGTGATCCCTGCTACATGCACAGTGGTTGCATGTGCACGACTCCAGTGTTCCGTCCAGGTTTTGGGACAAGTCCCTCTGTTATGAGGAACTGAATCCATTTATGACACACTTGGAATAATAATGTTCTGTTCCGCCGGGAGCTAACTGAATGAGTACGTTCAAAGACATCCCCGATGTCGCCGGCATAGTGGGCCAAGTGCAATACTTGCGTGTGACATCGGGAGCTGCAATACTGTTTTTCAGTCGACAACCAGATGCCCCATCATCCATCCGGGGGTAAGCATGGCCCCTCCCCACCCGGCTGAACCGCTTCCGCAGGCAGCCATGCATCTCCAGTTGTATGTGCCAGATGAGAGTGTGAAAGTCGCTGTTTCGATACTCGATGGTTCAATCGGGATGTTGAGCATTGTAACACCGTTGACCTGGACTGTGAACGTATGTGCTATGTAGCTGTCAGGGACAGATGAGGTCGTGATCCCCCCGCTGACAGCGATGCTGTTTGTGCCTGGATCTGTGGAGTTCACATTGCTGTCATTCACAACAAAGATCGTATTATTCAAAGTCCCTGCGACATTCGCGAACTCTGCGGGTGTAGCTGCAGCCCCATCGTCATAGTTGATTATTGTAATCAAGATAGGGGTGCCTGCCGGAAGTGTGATGTTCGCAGAGGATTCAAGCTGATTGTCCAGTAGAACGAAGAATGCGGGCTCAAAACCCGTCGAATTGTTGAACCAGTTGTTGGTCGTAATCACAAGTGTGAGAGGGAAGGGCTCGTGTACTTGCTGCTGGGCCCGAGGAGTATGGACTGCTTCAAAACCAAAAACTGAATATCCTATGAACATAGAACTGATGGACACTATTACTATTCCCGTCATCACAAACCTGCCAAATGACTCCATTCTATCGCCGGATCATTCTATAATCTGATGTTCTATATCGGTAATCCCTAACAGTCTAGTGTGAGAAATTTTAGACTTGGCCCTCTGTTTTGAACAAACCTTCTCGTCATCGAATCGCCCTAACGAATAAGGGTTAAATCGGAAATAAAGGGCGGTCATTACTTTATCCCGGTAATGTGATGAAAAGCTCACCGATCGATTCTTCCTGCCTTATATCTCCTGCAGAAATCGGGGACACCGGCCGGGTGTCAGAAACCCCGTCCCCCGAAAAGACAAGGATCATTGTCGTCGGCTCGGGCTTTGGCGGGACATCTTTCATTAGAACCCTGTCAAGGAAACTGGATAGAAAGCTCAGACGGTCTACAGAAATTGTCCTTGTCAGCGACAGGAACTATCACCTCTTTTCCCCCTTGCTCTATCAGGTGGCGACAGGCCTTGCCGACTTGCACCACATTCTGGAGCCCGTGTGCTGTGAAGCAGTGCGCAGGAATTTCATGATGCTTGTTGAGAAGGTAGAATCTGTAGACTTGATGAAGAAGATGATACAGCTGCGTTCTCTCAGAATGCACTTCGATTACCTTGTCCTCGCGACTGGTTCGACCTCCAACGACTTTGGTATACCGGGCGTGCGCGAGTTTGCAATTCCCCTCAAGGCTGTCACCGATGGCGAGAACATGCGCAACAGAATCCTGGACAGTTTTCACACTGCACTTCCGATGGATGAGAGCGATCCGGCCAGGGCAAGGAAACTGCGCTTTGCAATCGTGGGAGGGGGTGCCGCAGGGATCGAGCTCTCTGCCTCAATACGCGGCTACATTGACGATATCATCTCCTACTCGGGGATTGAACGACCCCAAGACATCCAGGTAATCCTGATAGAGGCAATGGACAGATTGATGCCGGCGGAGACGACATCTTTCTCAAACAGGTGCAGGCAGGTGCTTGAGGCCAAGGGAATTCAGATCAGGCTCAACAGCAAGGTGAAGAGGGTGAATGAAAAAAGCATAGAGTTTGATGATGGGTCCGAGATCCAGACAGAGAACATCTTCTGGACTGCCGGTATCAAACCAAGTTCCCTTGTGGAGGGCCTTTCATTCCCTCCAGTCACCAAGAAGAAAGGCTGGATCGTCGTCAATGACCATCTTGCGATTAACAGCTCTGAGGATTCATTTGCAATCGGTGATGCAAGCACTTTCATAGGCCATGATGGAAGGGCTGTCCCGAAGAATGCCGTAGGTGCTGTCGAGGAGGGCGATTACCTTGCGCGTCTCATTGTGGCCCGTCTAAAGGGAGAGAGCTCCCTGCCTTCGTTCTCATTCAAGGACACGGGGGCAATGCTCGCGCTTGGAAAGCACTGCGGCATTGCGAGGTTCGACGACGGTATCGTACTCTCCGGTTTCTTGGCCTGGTTTCTGTGGAGGGTAGTCCATCTGCTGAAGATAACAACCGTGAGAAACAAGATCGGAGTGCTGTTTGACTGGTCATTTTCGGCATTCCACAGGAGGATTATGATACAGACCAACTGACCGGTCCGCAAGAAGCTCTGCTGGCGACATGAATAGGCCGCTTGTGTTTCGACCGGCGGTTGAAAAGTGAGTTTGAACTTTGATGCTGGTGAATTGAATGAACAAGATGTATTATGAAGAAAAACAAACACATGGAATCACTGAAATAGAGGTAATTGACGAGAACGAAATAGGGATAGTCAGACCCTACAGCGTCCTGGCAACCGATGACACCATAACGACGGCGAATGTCAGCAAAGAGACAGCACTCAGAATATACTCCGATATGGTCTTTGCCCGGACTTTTGATGAACGAGCAATCAACATATCCATGGTCAGGGAGATAGGCGCCTATGCGCCTTTTTCCGGCCAGGAGGCAGTGCAGATTGGCGCTTCGCTAGCCATGCCCGAGGGAGACTGGGTCGTCCCGACATTCAGAGACGATGCTGCGATGATTGCCAGGGGTATGCCTCCTGAGATGATACTGCAGTACTGGAGCGGAGACGAGCTTGGTATGAGGATTCCTCCGGGACTTAACCTGCTTCCTCTGGCTATCCCGGTCGCCTCTCAGATGACACATGCTGCTGGACTAGCAATGGCCGAGAAGCTCAGGAAAACAGGGGCTGCAGTTCTTGTCTTCATCGGAGACGGTGGAACTTCAAAGGGAGACTTTCATGAAGCGCTGAACATGGCGGGGGTCTACAGACTCCCGCTCGTGATAGCGGTGGAGAACAATCAGTATGCGATCTCTGTACCACGCAGCAGGCAGACGGCTTCTGCAACAATTGCGCAGAAAGCACTGGCATACGGCATAGAGGGCATATCGGTGGACGGCAACGATCCGCTTGCATGTTACCTCGCAACGCGGTACGCTGCCAACAGGGCCCACAATGAAAACAAACCAGTGCTGATAGAGTTCATCACCTACAGGCTAAGGATGCATACAACGGCAGAACTCGTTTCGAACAAGAAAAGACCTGCGAAGGAAATCGAGGATTGGCAGAAGAAGGATCCGATAGAGAGACTTGGCCGGGCCCTGACCAAGGCGGGAATACTAAACGAACAGAGAAAGGAGCAGATCAGGAAGGAAGCAGAGGAAAGAATGAAACGGGTTCTTTCTGCTTTCCGATCATATCCAAAGCCCGACCCTCTTGACATGTTCCGTTACCTGTATGCGAAATTGCCACGCTCGCTTGCGACACAGGCAAATTCCATCAGCGGCGTGTCTGTCGAAATGCCTGAATATCCGCTGGGAAGACAGGCCACGGGCTCGGCCGAGAGCATGAACATGCGTCATGCCATAACCGACGCTCTGCGGCTGATGCTGAAGAAGGACAGCCGGGTTGTGGTCTACGGCGAAGACGTGGGTAAGAACGGCGGCGTCTTCCAGGTTACCAGGGGCCTGCAGGAGGAATTTGGCGAGGAGAGGGTGTTTGATACACCGCTTGCAGAAGGCGGGATAGCGGGCATGTTCCTTGGAATGTCGGTTGGCGGCCTTTTCCCCGTAGGCGAATTCCAGTTTGACGGCTTCACCCCTCCTGCCCTTGACCAGGTCATAAGCCACATCTCAAGGATCAGGAATAGAACCAGGGGGAGATTCAGTTCTCCTGGCATCCTGCGCTTCGCATATGGTGGGGGTGTAAATGGACTGGAGCATCACTCCGACACCCCTGATGTGTATTTCGCCTCCACCCCGGGAATAAAGGTTGTGATACCGTCCACTGCATACGATGCCAAGGGACTTTTGCTTGCCGCCCTTGATGAAGAGGATCCGGTCGTCTTCATGGAGCCGAAGAGACTCTATGATTCACCCAAACTGGAGGTCCCGTCAGGCGAGTATGCGGTGCCGATAGGAAAGGCAAACATCATTGCCGAGGGCAATGATGTGACCGTCGTAACCTACGGACCGATGGTTGCACCCGCCATTGATGGTGCAAGCGGGTTTTCAGCCGACGTAATCGATCTTAGAACGCTTAGCCCTCTGGACAGTGAGACCGTTGTCAGTTCAGTGGAGAAGACCGGCAGGCTAGTGATAGTCCATGAGGGACAGAGGATGTGCGGACTGGGGGCGGAAGTTGCGGCAAGGATAGCCGACGAGGCGCTGCTATCGCTCAAGGCACCAGTCAAGAGAGTCACGGGCTACGACACAATTGTTCCCTCTTCGAAGCTTGAGGAGTACTACAGGCCGAACTCCAAGAGGGTCAGGGAGGCAATTGCATCAGTGATGGCCTACTGATGCCGCCGTGGCGTAAGTCAGCCCAGGCGGAGAAACTGCCTTGGGGTGGGGATCGGATTGCCGCGGCCTTGTAATGGAGATGGTGATGAAATATGGTCGAAAGAAGACTGAAATTCGAGGAAATAGCGCCTGAAGCCATGGAAGCAATGCTTGGATTGGAAAAATACGTTCGAAAAAGCGGACTGGAAGAGTCCATACTGGATATGGTCAAGATACGCGTGTCACAGATAAACGGGTGTGCATTTTGCCTTGACATGCATGCATCGGAGGCAAGGCAAAACGGGGAAAGCGAACAGCGAATATACGCCCTTTCTGCCTGGAGGGAGACGGATTTCTTCTCAGGGAGGGAAAGGGCAGCGCTTGAGTGGGCTGAGGCTTTGACGCTTGTCTCTGAAACACATGTTCCTGACATTGTCTATCAGGATGCCATCAGGCACTTCACCGGGAAGGAGCTTGTCGAACTCACGATTGCTGTGGTCGCGATAAACGGGTGGAACAGACTCGGTGTTGCGTTTCGCAAGATCCCGGAAGCAAGGGCGGATGACCTGCCTGTCGAGAGGTAGGTGAATGAATGATGCCGGCGAATGACTGCGAGTCGAGCCAAGCGATACCACAAGGCCATTATGGCACGGTCGACTGCAATGTGTGAAGAGTGTAAGGGTACCGTGGTGTGTTACTGCGATTGTGAAGATTCCGACATCGTCACAGACATAGGCGGCTCCACTTTCTGTTCCAAGTGCGGCTGTAGTCGGAAGGTCGAAGAAAATGTTGAGGTGATCATGCCTCCACTTTTCTAGCCAGCCGGATGAGCTGCGAAAGCCTCCCCTGCCCCCTTTACAAGGACAGTTATGCATTTCTCACCGATAACTTCTGTCCAAGGTATCATAAAGATCAAATAGTTTTGTATCCGTTTATGGTCGGATGAAGCTGTCTGTTTGGGCGAGACAGGAAGGAATAGCCTATGAAACGGCATGGCGCATGTGGAAGAGCGGTCACATAAAAGG
>JBJKPR010000040.1:0-3191 GCA_046706185.1 Candidatus Sysuiplasmataceae archaeon | reverse complement strand
CGACCGGCCTGACTGCAATGAGCTCCTCGAACACGTGCAGGAGCTCATAACACTCCCTCTCGCATATCTCTATCCCGGCCGAACGGAGTTCTCTGTGTATTTCGGTGATGCTTCTCTTCCCGTTGTGCCTGAGGTAGCCAATCTCGACGACGACATCGAGCGCATATGTCCTGAACGGGAGGCTGAGCGCCTCCGCCTCTGCCGATTTGAACATGCCGCCGCAATCCATACTGGAGCAGCGGTATGCATAGCTTGTTGCATGTATGTTCCCTTTCATCGTCTGAACCCCCTTGCTCCAGGCGACATGGCTACGCTTGAGCATCGAGCCGCAGATGTGGCAGTTCTTCAGTTCAGGCCTGAAGTAGACCTTCCTGTAATCGGTGTAATCCCTCGACGGCGGCATCCCAATCCCTGATGCCCCTGATGGAAATGCAAAATCATGAACGTTTGTACGTTGCACCTGCAGTCATAGAAAAAAAAGGAGGATGAAAAAGGAATGAAGGTGCTGGCGCAGGAATACGTCGCAAAGGGCGTTCCAGTAACAGCTGCACTCAGGCTGCTCCATCTTCCAAGGAGCAGCTTCTATTCAGTGCCTGTTGCCTCGCCTTCAGGGAGTGGCAGGGCCGAATCTACACTCACACTGAGAAGGAATGTAGATACGACGGTCTACATCTCCAACCAGCAGGTCGTTGAGGAGATAAGGGCACTGCTGGCACAGGAGTTCGTCTGCTATGGGTACAAGAAAATGACGAAGCACCTCCAGAGAGATGGCTTCGTCATAAACAGGAAGAAGGTACGCAGGCTGATGGCAGAGAACAACCTTCTCAACCATGCGTACAACAGGCGCAACCCTGTCAGGAGGGTTGTGGAATCGATGGTAAGGACAACTGCCCCCAACCAGGTGTGGGAGGCGGACATAAAGTACATCTGGCTCGCGGGTGAGGAAAGGAATGCTTATTTCCTCGGCTTCATCGACTGCTTCACGAGAGAGGCGGTGAAGCACTACCTCGGTCTTCACTGCAACGGCGGCGACGTCAGGGAGACGATGATGCATGCATTCCACGGCAGGGGAATAGGAGAGATCGGCAGCGTGCTGATAAGGAACGACAACGGCACACAGCTGATCTGCAGAGCGGTCGAGACTTTCCTCACAATGATGAACATAGGCCACGAGCGCATACACACTCGCACACCGAAGGAGGATGCACATATCGAGTCATTCAACTCCATCTTGGAGAGGGAGGTCATCAGGAGATTCGAATTCGAGAGCTTCGGCGACGCCGAAGCGACAATCAGCAGGTTTGTCGAGTTCTACAACAACAGAAGGCTGCACTCCGCGATAGGTTACATCACGCCGGCAGAGGCGTATGGAAAATGGAAAGGAATTTGTACAAAGGAGGTGGTTAGCTGAATAAGCAAATCTTGTCCAGAATTAGGGGACCAAACCAGTTTCCGGTGTATGGCGAACTGACGAGATCTACGTGAAATTCAGGGGCAAGATGAATTATGTATTCGCTATGATGGATGACGAAACCCGGTTCTGGATAGCTCAGCAAGTTGCGCAGCGCAAGGGCGCCGATGACGTTGCACCAATGTTCAAGCAAGCGGCTCATTTTGCGCAGAAGAAACCGAGTCTGTTGATAAGCGACGGTGCGCAGAACTTCAAGCGTGCATTCAAGCAAGCGTACTACTCAAATGCACAAGATACCAAACATGTCAGCCAAGTTCACTTTAAGGATCCAGATAACAACAACAAGATGGAAAGACTCAATGGCGAAATAAGGGATAGAGAGAAGGTGTTCAGAGGATTGAAGAGCACGAATACCCCTATTCTGAAGGGATGCCAGTTGTATCACAACTTCATAAGACCCCATGAGGCTCTAAACGGTAAAACGCCAGCCGAGGCGGCCGGAATAAGCATAGAGGGTGCCAATAAGTGGCTTACCATCATCCAAAACGCGGCAAAGCCAGTCGGGTGGTACCGCACACAGTAACGTGACTAACCTTATAGGCACGAGCAGGAATGGGAATCTAGGGACAGTAGCCAAGGGAAGTACTTTACATAGGGGTTAAATGCTTCGCTACTGATACGGTCGCGTGGCCTGAGGGAAAAAGATGCCTACTGCTAGGAAGTCTGAAACTGAGGAGGGGGGAGCTGAGATGGAGTACGTCATGTCCATTGGGAAAGAGCTGGGGAAGTATCTCGAGCAATGGATAGCTGTTGTCGACAGCAGGATAGTAGCCGAAGGGCCGGATGCCAAAACGGTGTTTGAGAAGGCGAAGAGGGTAGAGCCTCACAGAATACCACTTATCATGAAAGTTCCAGCTAAGAAAGTAATGGTGCTGTAGGGCGATGGCCCATACGAGGAGGCCGCCTGCCGAGCAGGTGACGTGTGGATACCTTCGGTTTGAGTATAATACTCCAAAGGGGGACAAAGAGTTCCATGTCCTGCCTCTCATACAGGTGAGCCTTCAGTCGGAAACGGAGGAGCTTTTCACTAGCGCGCTTCTCGATAGCGGGGCGACTGATACCCTTGTCCCGATGGAGCTTGCACAAATACTATCGCTGGAGTTCAGGAAAGGCCCAGGCGGCAAGCCTGTAGCCATTGAAACCACAGGTGCGGGAGGCGTCTTCGGATGCTATATCGCGAGGGTAAAGCGAATCGGGTGTATCAAAGGTAAGCATGCGTTTGCCAGCTTCTTTGGAAGAGAGGTACTGGTTCCATCTACGTATGGCGCGATACCCTACATGATACTGGGCAGAAACATCATATTCAAAGCATTCGACATAACATTCTCCGAGGGAAGGCATAAAATCGTACTCACGAAGCCATAACGTCGTCGCGACCAGCCCCCAACCGAGTCTTAACAGCAATTGCCAGTCAACCGTTTAGTTACCAGAACCCTGAAAGTCATGTATGCATACCGCTTCGCCGTGGACAGCGAACCATGGGCCTTCTCTCCGCTCGAATGCAAGGTTCGGGTGCATCACGATATTCGAGTGCCACCGGGCATTACTGCAAGGGGGATACTGAGTTTTCCCCTTTCCAGAATGAGGCGGGATGACAACACGCTCCACCCCGTCTGAATTCCTGTTCAGTCGTTGCAGGCAACTGCACCGGATGCGATGCAGCGGCAGCATCTTCACAGCCTGAAGATGGTGACCCTCCCGGATGCGATCATCTTCCTTG
>JBJKPR010000039.1:0-26712 GCA_046706185.1 Candidatus Sysuiplasmataceae archaeon | reverse complement strand
AATGTGACAAACACCTCCGGCATATTCACCGGAACAATGTTCAGAAACACAAAACACTGCCTGAGATGGTACTGGCCCCTTGCGCCTCCAAGCATGCCCACAGACGCGCTTACCATCGCGGCTGGCTTGCCTGCAAACGAGTTGTCGCCGTACGGCCTTGACGCGAAGTCAATTGCATTCTTGAGAGGGCCAGCTATTGAATAGTTGTATTCAGGGACTGCAAACAGTATTGCGTCCGCCTCCTTTATCCTGCGTTTGAATTCAATCACTGATTGGGGCGGGTTACCCTCGTCATCCTGGTTGAACACAGGTATTCCCTCAATACCTGTGATTTCAAGCACAGCGTCTGCTGGAACAAGTTTTTCCGCCTCTTTCAAGAGCGCGCTGTTGTACGACTGCTTTCTCAGGCTACCGGCAATACCGAGTATCTTTATCTTTTCAGCCATTCTGAATCACTCCCTTCCTGTCCTGGACAACTTCAATGCAGTGCCTGTGAAATCGTCCCTTTTCACTTCAATCCAGAGGAAATTAGTACATGAACGTTTTGAGCTTATGAAAGCAACATTGAACCAGATATTGAATTTAATACCAGCTAACATGCTTCATAGCTGCTTTGTCACCCCCCGTGATGAGCTGTCCGCTCTCCCTCTCCAGGGCATAAAGCATCCCCGCGAGTGTGTCGGACCCTGAAGTATGGCCCGTGGAGAGGAGTGCAGATACATGCCCGTCCGAAGTGCTTCCGGACAGGATGGAGCGCACGAGCGCAAGAAGCGGTGAAGAGAAGTAACCGTCGAGTGCGTCCAGAAGCATCGTCCTCGAAAATGCATTCCCGTAACATTCGACGCATTCTCTTATGCCTTCTGTCCGGCAGCCGGTCAATCGCATAATGGCAACCATGCCAGTTATGAAGTCATCTCCAGAGGGCGTGAGACCGAACCCCTTCCCGAGCAAGGATGAAGCGACGCTGCTGTAGCTGCCGCCTTTCCGCAGAACAGAGTAAGCGTCCTGAAACACCGCGCTCTCAACCGGTGTACCCCCGGGCTCCTTGTGCGACCCCGTTGCCGCAAGAAATGCGTTCATGATGCTTCCCCTCCTCGGCGATGCAAAAGGCATGAGCAGGCTTAGCGCAAACCTGACATCGAGACTGTTGCATGGTGCGACATACATGTCATCCTGTTCGGATATCGTGAACGACAGTGCGTCTGAAATGAATGACCTGCCCTCAAACCTGCAGGAAGAGAGGGAGGTGAACGTTGTAAGGTCGAGCACCGCGCCAGACGGCGTGAGTATCCCTCCCCTGTTCATCAGCGTCACCACCCTGCCACCGAATTTCAGGTTGACCGCCCTGCTCGAGTAGTGCAGCAGTGCCCCTTCACCGCTGGCGACTGCCCTAGGGCCGGCGCTGATGACCGTTGTCATAGGCCGTACACTTTGGCGTACTCCCTCAGCGCATCGTTGAATGCCTGCATTGGCGGATGGGAGACACCCGCACCGATCTGTCCGACACCTGCTTTCCTGTGGGCTATGCCCGTGTTGATTGACGGGAGTATGCCTGTCTCGTTCACCTTAAGCATGTCGATGCCCAGGGGAGCGCCGCGGAAATCAAGCGACGGTATCTGGAAATCCCTGCTCGAACCGTGGGTGATCCTGTATCCGTCCTCCGTGAAGCGCATCGCATCCCTGACTGAGCCGCCGA
The DNA here is from genome assembly GCA_046706185.1 of Candidatus Sysuiplasmataceae archaeon. Lineage (GTDB taxonomy): Archaea > Thermoplasmatota > Thermoplasmata > Sysuiplasmatales > Sysuiplasmataceae > JAJZXY01. The sequence continues at coordinate 25,016 of JBJKPR010000039.1, read as the reverse complement.
CAAATCTCGTGACGGCCGGCGCAGCAGCTGAGGAAAGCCCTCCAAGGCCGCATGTCTCCATTATTGCGCTGTCGCCGAAGTCCTTCGCTGCATCATCCTGAGAGAAGCCCATGAAATAGAGCCCCCTTGGCACCTCTGCAGGACCAGTGAACCATTTTCCCTTGAGGCCGCTCACCTGTATGCCAAACTCAACACCGTTCCTTGTGAGCTTCGTCACGAGTGTGCTGTACTTCACACCGTCAGCTGCATCGGCTATTGCCTTCATTGCCGGCATGGAGAGGTTGAGGAAGAACTGCTCCCTCTCCGAAATGAACCTGTATACCTCCATCCCCCTTTCCTGCTCAAGCAGCCCTGTGGCTATGGAGGAAAGGAAGAGAAGAGAAGTTGCCTTGAACCTCTGGTGCAGTTCGTCACCCATCTGCACACCTTCTGCTGCAATGGCCTTCAGGTCCACCGGCTTCTTCCTTACGACCTCCCTGAGTGCCGGGCCCATGACATCGTTCATCCAGTGGAGCCTCTCGTCGACCTCCTTCCCTGTGGCGCCGAACCTGAGTATTGCACCCCTTCCCTCGTGCAGATTGCAGTATGCCCTGTTCCTGTAGGCCGTATTCTCAACAACCGCAACGTACATCCCTGCAGTTGTCACACCCGCCATCGGACCGACTGTGGAGAGTTCATGGCATGGCTTGAAAATGAAGTCACCGCTCCCTGCAAGCCTGTCCGCCTGCTCTATGGTGTCTGCCTTCCCCTCGAACACAAGCGCACCCTGGACCGCCGCCTTCATTGATTCTATCATCTGTTCGTACTTGACAGGAGGGCCCGCATGCAGTATGTAGTTCTCCTTCATGCCAGGGATGACCTTCCCGGCTACGTCGAAGTCAACGAGCACTGCATTTCCTGTGTTCATTATGTCGAAGGCTTTCTTGTTTGCATTTTCAATCTCATCGCTTACTGCCACACGATCACCTTTTCAGTTTACTGAGTATGGACGTGATATCGGCCGGTTTCTCAACAGGGGGAGACCACTCGATCCTGTAGACATCCACCTTCTGCTCCTCAAGGAACGGGACGAACCATTCAGTCCCCACATTCAGTACCTTCAGCCTTGACGGCATGATTACACTTCCCTCATTATTTCGGCGGCATACAGTGCTGCTCTCGAGGCAGACCTGAAGACGACTGCTCCCATCTGCTCAAGCCTCCTTCTGATTGCGTGGTATCCCTGCATATCCCTCTCTGTCCCGCAGAGCGAGGCGATTGCCACGGGGCCCTTCTCCAGCCCCTGCAGGCCGTCCAGCGGGTCCGGTGCAGAGCCGTAGCCGAGGACGACGTCGAACAGCAGCGCCCTCACGTCGGCCCTTCGGCTGTCCCTGACAAGAAGGGAGTTGCGGGAGACAGGGTCGATCATGGGATGCGGCCTCCCAGCGACATATTCCTCCGCGCCTGTGTCAATACAAACGTTCTGTTCTGTGGAAGCGTCAGCAGCGGCGTAACGCTCATCCGATGGCGAGTTAGAATAGACCGGTACTCCCTCGCGGTGGAGTATAGCCTGGGCCTGGTAGCAGAGGCTTCCACCCACAAAGTACCCCCTGAGATACTTCCTGCTCTTCGAAACCTTAACAGTACCGGACACGCTCTCGACAGGGGGATGCCCCTTTCCAAGCTCCCTGGTTATGTGCTCGACCGCGTCGTCTATCACGCCGCAAACCATTGTCCTTCCATGCAGGGCCGACACGCTGCTCCCGAGCGATATGAATGCGGAGGGGATGTCCTGGATTGAGTCAATCACGCTTTTCTGAAGCGCCGGATCAGGTTTCTTGCACACAACAATGACAGAGGAGCACTTCTCCCTGAGCAGTGACACAGCCTGCGCCGTTGTAATGCCGCCGACTGCCTGGGAGAGATCGTTGCTTCCCGTTCCGAACGCATACGAAAGGCCAAGGCCTGATGCATCGAGCTGCACCGTGAGCTCCTGTATTCCTGTCCCTGATGAGCCAACGACACCCACATCGTTCCCGGGATTCAGATTGTTTGCAAAGCCAATGCCCCTCCCGTCTATGATTGATGTGCCGCAGTCGGGCCCCATGACAAGCAGCCCCTTCTCCATCCCACGCCTCTTGATTTCCAGTTCCTGTTCAACAGGCACATTGCTGCTGAATATGTGCAGGTTGATGCCGGAGTCGAGCGCGTGCATTGCTATGTCCCTGACATACTGTCCCGGCGTGGAAATGAGCATTACAGGGAAATCACCTGCAGACAGGAGGGAGGAAAGCTCATCCATCCTGTATCTCCTGGCTGCACCCGATGTGCCGCTGTCTATGAGCTGAAGCATTCTGCTGACGGCAGCATCCGCGGCCGCATCCGTCAACGCATCCACGGCGACAAGTATGCTGTTTGCCCCTGCGCCTGATGGCGGATGGAACCCGGCAAGCCTGAAGAAAGAAATGTTCTCGGAAGTTGCGACCATCGCACCGGCCTTCGTCACCCCCTCCATCTTCTCTATCTCCCTGCTGATCTGCATCAGGAGGACGGAGTCGACATACCTTCCCTCGACCGTGCGATAGACCTCGCTCAAATCAAACACCCGTTCATACAGATCAATCCATCCTGAGCATGAACTTTAATCTGACGCTCCAGCGGCTTGGGAGAAATTGTTTCCCCGGTATTGTATACCGGGGCTTGGAGGAAATCAGGCCTTGGCAGACTCCTCGGCACGGACCTCCCTTATCATTGCGAGCCTCACCTGAAGGTAGCCGAATATGGGTCCGAGCGCGTTGGAGACGTATGCGGTTATGAAGGCAGAGATGATTGTTGTGAGCTGGTCGACTGGACCGGGATAGAAGCCGAAGCCGCCGAAGTATGTGCTGAAGAAAGTGGCAAAGCCGTAGAAGATGGCGGGCGTGTACTTGATCGGCCCCCACCACCTTGTTCCCCAGAGTATTGGCTGGTTGACGAGGAATATCACAATGCCGTCGAGCAGCAGCGAGAGGGGAAGTGAAAGACCCAGTTTCCCCACGAGGAATACAAGCCCCAGACCTCCAGCCAGGCCCCAGATGTCACCCCAGAGTATGGCCACATACATCTTCTTGAATGTAGGAAGGGCCTGGCCCTTGCCCCCTCCGCCCGCGGCGAAGTATCCGGCCCATGTTATGAAGACGGCCCACGGGGGAAACAGTACCGCCCAGGGCTTGGGCAGGACTATCGATGCTGTCATCAGTACGGTCAATCCGGCCAGAAAGGCACCTGTGAACGCAGTCGGTATTGTCTCCTTCGTTCTTGTTGCTATTTTAACCACCCTTTATTTCCAGTTCCTTGTTTCCACGAGTTCGCTCTTGTAAACAATTCTGCCCCTCTTGACAACATATTTCCTGACTGGAACATCCAGGAAAATGTCTGAAAGGAGCTTTGTTCCGAGCACGTTGAAGTCTGCATTCTTCCCCTCCTGGAGGCCGTATGTGTTCTGCAGACCCTGTATCTTTGCGGCGTTGTTAGTTATCATGTCCAGCAGCAGCTTCTGGTCGCTTATGGACCCGAGCTGCGCTGCGTGTTCAAACAGAGAGCCTATCATGAGCAGATCGCCGCGCCCGAACGGAGTGAACGCGTTCCTGATGTTGTTGGAGGAGAATGCAACGTTGACACCTGCTGCGATGAATGGTTTGGGATTTATCACACCTCTCCTCACCCTGTTCTTGTCGCCCCGGCCGCTGAGGTACATGTCTGTTGCAGGCAGCGGTACTATGTTTATCCTGGCCCTGGCCATTCGCTTGATAGTGTCGGCAAGAATATCAGGCTCAATGCTTGACAGCGAAGTCATGTGCCCGACGGTGACCCTTCCCTGGAACCCCTCGGCCTCCGTCTTCTCTATTATGTAGTCGATTGACCTGTATCTGAGGTCATCAGGGTTGTCGCCGAAGTCTGCGTGGAAATCCAGGTCCTTGTTGTACTTCTTCGCAAGGTCGAACATTCTGTCCACATGCTTCTTCGTGTCTTCATAGCTGTTCTCGTTGTACGGGCAGCCGCCCACAACGTCCGCGCCGAGCTTCATTGCTTCCTCAACGATCTCGAATGCACCTGGCAGTTTGATTATTCCCTCCTGCGGGAAAGCGACAACCTGCAGGTCAACAACGTCCTTGTATCTCTCCTTGAGCTCAAGCATCACCTTGAAACCTGTCAGGCCACCCAGCGGGTCCGTGTCCGGATGCGCCCTGACAATGGTTGTCCCGTGCGCGACAAGCATGTCCATTACCTGAACGGACCTCTGCATCACCTCGTCATGCTGGAACCCCTTCTTCAGGTCGCCCGTGATCCTTATTGCGCCTGCGAGGGTCCCTTCCACGTTCGGCTTCACTCTCTCGAGGAGTGCCTTGTCCAGGTGAATGTGGCTCTCGATGAAAGTGGGAACCACGACGTCGCCCTGCACGTCAATGGTGTTCCGGCCGCTCAGGCCGTTCCCTATCTTTGCTATCTTTCCCCCTGAGACACCTATATCAGCCAGCGGTTTTTCGTCATCAATTCTTGCGTTCTTTATTACAAGTTCCATTTCAGCCATTTTGCTACCCCCGGATGAAAAATATAGAAATGTAAAAAGGTTAATATATAGATTTTCTACTAACAAAACCAATATTCGCGCCGCAGCGTTAATGACGGTGTTATAATGAGCTTCAGGGAAGAAAAAATTGACAGTTCGAAAGGCGTGTGGAAAAACAGAGCACCTGCCGCGTACATAACGGCTCGGTTCATATCGCCCTGAATACGGGACGCGAAAACACACCTGGTGTTATTTTGAAAACAGTGCTTGTTGCTCTTGGCGGAAATGCGATTCGCAAGGCGGGGGAAAAGGGTGAGTTTGAAGTGCAGCTTGCAAATACTGCAGACGCTGCTGCAACAATAGCAGGCCTTGTGGAAAGAGGATACAACGTGGTCGTGACCCACGGCAACGGCCCACAGGTGGGAGACATACTACTGCAGAACGAGATAGCGTCAGGAAGCGTGCCCCCGTCGCCTCTGGACGTACTTGTTGCGGAATCACAGGGACTGATTGGCTACATGCTGGTAGAGAGCATGGACAATGAGTTCAGGAGGAGAAGAACTGGTATGCAGACACTCTGTGTGCTTACAAGATCCATCGTCAGGCAGGACGACCCTGCCTTCGAGAACCCCTCAAAGCCAGTGGGTGACTACTACACCGAAGAGGAGAGCAGCAGGCTGAAGAAGGAAAAGGGCTGGAAGATGGTCCTCGACTCGGCGAGGGGAGGATACAGGAGGGTCGTGCCTTCCCCGCACCCTGTCTCGATAGTTGAAGGGGACCTCCTGAAGACATTTTTCCAGAGCAGGGAAAACAGCAGGGAGATACTCGTTGTGTCCGGCGGCGGCGGCATACCTGTCGTGGATGAGGGAGGATACTACAGAGGGGTGGAAGCGGTCATCGACAAGGACCTAGCAGCGCAGGTAGTTGCCACTTCGCTCGGGGTGGAGAACCTGTTCATACTGACAGATGTAGACTCAGTATACCTCGACTTCGGCACAGAGAGGCAGCGCCCGGTCAGAAGGGCGACTGCTGCTGAAATGAGAAGGCACATGGTTGAAGGACAGTTCGGCGAAGGGAGCATGCTGCCAAAAGTTGAGGCGGCGGTCAGGTTTGTTGAGTCAGGAGGGAAGTGCGCCGTAATTACCTCGCAGGAAAAACTGTTCGATGCTCTCGAGGGAAGGGAGGGCACGACAGTGACGGAAAACGATTAAGCAGATGAGATGCAATTGATTGTACAGTCAGGTGCACAAGCATGATCGGATTGCTCGTAATAGACATGAACAACGCGTTCGTGAACAGGGAGTCGCCGCTCTGCGTGAAGGGGGCAAGAGAGACGGTGCCTCGCATAAAAAGGGTGGTGGATGAGTGCAGGAAGAGAGGCGTCCCTGTGTTTTTCATAACAAGGGGATACAGGGAGGATGGGTCCGACGTTGAACTGAGCCGGTGGAAATACTGGAGCGACAGCGGCAGGCCCCTCCTTCTGAATTCAAAGGGAAAGCTCTCAGGAGAATTCTACGGGCAGCTCAAGCCGAAGAAGGGCGACTACGTTGTGCTCAAGAAGAAATGGAGTGCATTCTTCAGGACTGAGCTTGACCTGCTGCTCAGGAAGCTTGGTGTTGACACTGTTGTTATCACGGGCACCCAGACACCGAACTGCATCAGGGCTACCGCCTTTGATGCGGATATGAATGACTTCGGGACCGTACTCCTGTCTGATTGCATCTCCTCCAACACCGAGGAAGTGCAGCAGGCAAATATCAGGGATTTCAGGAACGTCGGCTTTACAGTGTTAGCATCGGATGAATTCATCGGGAAGATGGAGCGCTTTACAGCCCGGAGGTCCCTTGCCGAAGCTGTACAGAACGATGTGAGGAAGAGGCGTGTGTCAGGAAAGGTAAAGGATTAATCTCCTTAACCGTTGCTGTAAGCCAATGGCCGATGGAACAAACAGGTATAACGGGTTTATCACACGCTCGGATATCAGGGACAGGGAGGAGGGGAGGCTTTCCTCACTGACCTTCGCCGTCAAGGACAACATCGACGTTAAGGGATTGCCAACCACTGCCGCATCCCGAATACTCAGGGACAACATCGCGCAACGAAGTGCCCGCTCGGTTGAAAAGATCCTCAGGGAAGGGGGGAGGATTACGGGAAAGGCAAACATGCACGAATTCGCGATAGGTGCAACTACCACATCGACGGCGGCAGGACCGTGTCTCAACCCACGAAATCCGGAGCACATCTGCGGCGGCTCTTCCGGAGGTTCTGCCGCACTGGTCGCTTCAGGGGAGGTGGACATAGCCCTGGGAACAGATACAGGAGGTTCTGTCAGGCTGCCTGCGTCGCTTTGCGGTGTGGTCGGGTTCAAGCCGACAACAGGTTCTGTTTCAGACGATGGCGTCGTGCCGCTCAGCAGGACGCTGGACACTGTCGGCATACTTGGAAATGGCATAGAGGACATCTCACTCGTTTTTGACGTGATCCGTGAGGCAAAGGGGAGGAGGATTGAGTGGGCGGGCAAAGAGGAGAGGCCCAGGCTTGGTCTTTACAAGTTCGGCAGGGACGAAGTGTCTGCCGGACTTGCGGTGGTTGTCAACAGGCTCAGGAGAAGCTTCGATGTTTCAACAGTGGAAATACCTGCACTGACGGCTGAAGGAGCGGGAGTGAGAAGAACTGTAAGCTCCTTTGAGGCGGCAGGATACCACAGCAAATGGATGGACGAAAGAAGCGGCGAGTATTTCCCCGACGTTCTCCTTGTCCTGAGGAGAGGGAGCAAAGTCACGAAGGAGCAGTATGCCGCTGCCAGGCAGGAGCTGCAGGCGATAAGGGATGTGTTTGAGGAAACGATGAAGGGATACGATGCGCTCCTGACACCGGCAGCAACAGAGACCGCGCCGAAGATAGAGGATGTCCTTGGCAGAGAAGCGGAGTACAGGCGGTTGCTGCAGATTACCGAGCTGTTCAATGCTACCGGTTCCCCGTCAATTTCGCTTCCTGCCGCCGAGGTGAACGGCCTGCCTGCCGGACTGATGGTTTCAGGTGCATTGAACGACGACGCAAAGACACTGGCCGTTGCACGGATGATTGAAAACGTGCTTGACAGCAGGAACGTCTGAAGGAAAAGCTTCCAGAGCGGATTTTTTAGAAAGGAAGCACCGAAGGCATTCTCAGGGGTGTCCCCCACCCTATCCGGCATTCGTAACCTCCCCGCAGGTCCGGTGCCGGATGGTGCCCTTTCCTCCTTGTCCGCCTGTCCTCACGAGCGGACCGCGCCGGCCTGGAAGGGTGGGGCAGACAGCATATACTTGCAGGTAGACAGCTTGGACCCACGCCCGTTCCTGGCAGCCAGTGCGAAGGATGGCTCTCCCTTTACTGAGACTGCAACGGTGCTTCCCGTGATTAGACAGAATGCGCTTCACAAGATAACAATGAACCATAACATGTTAGATGTAAAGGTTAAATAGAATGACATATCGGTTTTTTTGGACCAGTATCGAATTTATATTCGGCCGACCTGATCAGTCAATTGAGTCGTGGCCGGCAGAGCAAGGGGAAAGGCAGTTTGGCGGAGCATTTTGCTGCCCCCTTCTGCACTGGCCGGGCAGGCGGTGCCAGGATGTTCCAGTTCAGGCAGAAGGATATTGCGAGAAGTATTGTCGAGGGCATTCGCAGGAAAAACTCAAGCTACAAGTTCATGCATGTGTGCGGCACCCACCAGGACACGCTCGTGAGGCACGGCCTTGACCAGATGCTTCTTGGAGCTGGAATAGACATAAGGGAGGGGCCTGGATGCCCCGTCTGCGTCAGCACAACCAGGGAGATAGAGACTGCAAGGCAGTTCGCAAGAGCGGGAAAGACCGTGGCAGTCTACGGCGATATGCTGAGGGCGCCGGGCGTCAGGGGTTCGCTCGAGACAGAGAGAGCTGGGGGTAACAGCGTGATTGTTGTCTACAGCATAGAGAATGCTGTCGAATTTTCGCTTGCCCATCCTGATAGGGAGGTCGTCTTCATGGCGGTCGGCTTCGAAACAACAATGCCCTCGACTGCCGTTGTAGTCAGGAACGCGCCACCGGAGAATTTCTCGATCTACAGCGTGCACAAACTGACCCCGCCGGCTGTGGAAGGGATTGCAGAGCTCGGCCATGTCGACCTGGACGGTATGATCCTTCCGGGCCATGTTTCGGCCATAATAGGCTCCGAACCTTGGAAGAGGATAGATGCAACAGCCGGGATGCCACAGGTGGTCGCGGGCTTTGAGCCGCTGGACCTTCTTATGGGCATTCACATGCTGATAGAGCAGATAGACAAGGGCACACCGTCTGTCGAGATAGAGTACAGGCGCGTTGTCAGGCCCGGTGGAAACGAGAGGGCGAAAACCGCCATCAACGATGTCTTTGTCCAGGTGGACAGCGAATGGAGGGGTTTCCCTGTGCTTCCGGGGAGCGGCATGAAGCTAAGGGAGAAGTACAGCCATCTTGATGCGGAGAAGAAATACCCGGAAATTGTGGATGAGCTGAACGGAAGGAAGTTCCCGGACCCGCCCGGTTGCAAATGCGCCGAAGTGATCAGGGGGGAGATGTACCCCTGGGACTGCCCGCTGTTCGGCAGGGTATGCAACCCAGACAGACCGGTGGGACCGTGCATGGTGTCATCGGAGGGCGCGTGTGCCATTGAATACAAGTACGGCAAGATGAGGAATGTGAAGGCAAGGGCAGCCTGAACGGTTGTGTTTCTGATGCATGAATGGAGCCTTGCAAGCGGCATAGTGGAGACAGTCGAGGACGAGTGCAGGAAGCGGTCGGTGGACAGCGTCGCAACCATTCGGCTCTCTGTAGGCGAGCTGGCACAGATAGAGGTCGACACGCTTCGCGAAGCGCTAAGGCAGCTGAAAAAGGGGACGGTGATGGAAGGCTGCCGGATACTCATCAAGGAGGAGAAGACCTCCTTCTCCTGCAGGAAGTGCGGACATAGGTGGTCATTCAGCGAAAGCAGGGACGGCCTGGAGCCGCTCGAGGGAGGGGACAACGCAGTGCACTACCTGCCTTCAAGCATCAACGCGTTTGCTGCATGCCCGTCCTGCGGCAGCAGGGACTTTGACATCGTCTCAGGCTTCGGCCTGTCCATTGAGAGTTTCAAGCCAGGCAGGAGGGTGAAAGGTTGAGACAGGACAGGCTTGACCTGAGGGACGGGCTCATACGGAGGAGGCTTGGGGATATCGGGAGGGTGCTTGTATTCACAAGCGGCAAAGGAGGGGTCGGAAAGAGCACCCTTTCGGCTTCCACGGCATACATTCTTTCGACGGAGGGTAGCGTTGGAGTCCTCGACCTCGACCTCCATGGCCCCTCAATACCACTGCTCTTCGGGGCGAGGAGATGCTCGTTCAGGGAGGGCAGGAACGGCCTCGTTCCTTCGAAGGTGATGGGAATACCGGTTATGTCGATGGAAATGTTTGCAAGAGGAAGGGGGGTGCCTGTGAGGGGGGAGAGGAAGGAGGAGACGCTGAAAGACCTGATGGCGATAACTGACTTCGGGCCGTTGGATACGCTTGTTGTTGACCTCCCCCCGGGGACAGGCGACGAGTTTCTGACTGCGCTCGAGATGTTCAGGGGCAAGGAAAGGGTGCTTTTCGTGACCCAGCCGAGCATGGTGAGCTGGAGTGTGACAAGGAGAGCCGTCGAGATAGCAAAGGGAATGGGGAGCAGCATTGGGGGCGTCATCCAGAACATGGGCCACTGTTCGAAGAGGATTGAGAAGGAGTGTGCAAGCATGCACGTGAGGCACCTGGGAAGCATCGGCTACCACCGCTCGATTACTGACAGGCCGGCTGGTGAGCTGAAGGGAAGCGCGTTCATGAGGGAGCTTAGAAAGCTGCTTCAGGGCTCCTCGCTGCTCTGAAACATTTCAGACCTGCGGCAATGCCCTACTGCTTCTTCCCCGACTCGAGGGAAGTCAGCTTCCCGAGCCTCTGGTCCCTCTCCGCTGCCATCGTCTCGCACTCTGCCAGGAACGCGTTTAGCTTTTTCAGATTTGATTCGGAGGTGGCTGCGAAGGATGCGAACATTTCCTTCTGCCCGCCGGCGGCAGCTTCTCCCTCGAGCTGCCTGTAGCTGCTGATCAGGTCCTCCTCCACCGCGATCCACTGAAGCAGATGCTCGATAGTGGCATCCAGGTAGCCCGATTTCACCGTCTCCTCTATCTTGCGCGCCTGTTCCACCGTCTCTATGTCCACCAGTATTCGCTGCCTCATCTACATCACATCCTCAACTGCCCTTGCCGGAAGCTCATGGTACCAGACCGCCGAGCATTGCTATGTGGCTCACGAACATTCCGGGTATCACGCCCGTAAGAAGGCTCAGGAGAAGGAGAGCAACTGGTGCAACGACTTCCCTTCTCCTCACAGCCTTGAGTGCCTCTCCGGAAGCACTTCCAGAAACAACTGTGTTGATGACACGGAAATAGTACCCGATTGAGAGCACTATGTTCGCAAGAACAATCAGGGCCAGCACTGTGAAGGGCGTGCTGGACAGGAGCAGCAGGGACTGGACAATAAGCAGTTCCGACCAGAAGAGGCCGAAGGGCGGTGAGCCTACGAGAGCAAGCGACGATGACGCATACATGAACGACTGCAGCCTGCTCCTGCCTGCGAGACCTCCCAGACTGCCCAACTCCGTAAGAGAGAGATCCTCATCCCTCCTCCCGATGGTCAGGAAGAAACTCGACTTCAGGAGGCCATGGTTCCATATGTTGAATACAACTGCGATCAGGCCAGGTACAGAGAGCGTCGAAATGGCCGCAAGCATATAGCCTGTCTGCGCAATGGAGCTGAAGCCGAGCATTCTCCTGAGGTTCGTCTGATGCAGCGCGCTGAGATTGCCCAGAAGCATTGTCACGACTGAGAGAAGAATAAGCGGCCACTGGCCGGCAAGCAGGACGTTGCCCGGCTGGCCGCCGAACCGGGCCATGGGCTGAACGATCTTCACAAGCACGAATACTGCTATGCCGGTCACATCGCCTGCAATAAGCGCGGCTACAGGAGCAGATGCGGCGGAGTAGACGTCCGGAAGCCACGTGTGCAGCGGCACGATTGCGGCCTCCACACCGAAGCCCACGACAAGCATCAGGAGTCCAAACAGCCCGAGCTGGTTTGTTGTGTAAACAGCCTGTGCTATCGCGGAAAGATGCAGGCTGCCTGTAATGGAGTATATGACTGATATGCCGTAAACAGAAAGGAGGCTCCCCACTCCCGCGAGGAAGAAGTACTTGATTGTTGCCTCCAGACCGATGCGTGACCCCCTCCTGAACGAGACAAGACCGTAGGCCGTTATGCTCATCCCCTCCCAGAACAGGAAAAGCGAAAGAAGGTCACCCGCCGAGCTGATGCCCAGGATTGAAACCATCATGATGAGCAGGAGTGCGAAGAACGGTCCGACATTGTCCTTAGGGGACAGGTAGACCGTGGCGTAATATGCTATCACCAGACCGACCACGAATTCTGTGATTATTATGAACAGGCTGAAGCTGTCGACGACAAAAACAGTGGCAAAAGGGGAACTTGCGGGCGTGATCACCGACGTGCCAGGCGTCTCGGAGAACCATTCGATGAGTGCCCTGATCAGGGAGAGGGCAATTGCCAGCATTGCAACCGACCCCACCATCAGCTGCCTGTAGCCGCCGAAGTATTTCCTGCCCATGTCGACGACGACAGCAATCATGGCGCCGGCGAAGAGAAGCATCATGATGTCTGTCAGCCACACGGTCACAGGCCTCCAAGGGATGCAGCGACGATCACAAGAGCAAAGACTACGATCAGAAGGAGGAGGTTGATGCCGAATGAGCCGGTCTGCACAGCGGACGAGGCGTCCCCTGCTCTGACCACCCTCCTCTGCAGACCGTTGTAGAGCAGGTCAAATCCCATCCCGCTCAGCACCACCTTCAGCGCATACGGCACGCCGCCCTTCCGTGCGAGTGCAGATGTTGCCTGGGCATACATCAGGAAAGCGAGATATGCAGCAATCAGGCCTGTTGCAAGTATGACCACCTCTTCCAGTGCTGTCGCCGTCCAGTAACCTCCGGCGCTGTAGAGCGGTACAAGGTGCTGGTAGTTGAGCGGCAGCCAGGAGATGGCAACAAAAGAAGCGAGAATGAGCATCGGCACCACCATCAGCGCGGGCGACTCGCCGGCTGGCAGCGACGACCTGCTGCTGCCGTGGAAGACCTTGAAGAGCGCCCTGAAACTGTACAGCGATGTAAGGACAGAGGCAACAATTACAAGGAGGACAACCAGTGCTCCCGAGGAGGCTGCGTCGTGCGTGATGACTCCCTTGCTCCAGAACCCCACAAGCGGAGGCAGGCCCGCCATCGCGAGAACGGAAACAAGGAATGATGCGTAGGTGTACTTCATCCTGCCTGCAATTCCGCCCATCTTTGTGATATCCCTTGTACCTGTGGACTCCACGACAGACCCGGCCGAGAGGAATATCAGTGCCTTGAAGAAGCCGTGCCCGATCAGCAGATAGAGCGCCATGTACGGCAGACCCATGCCTACAGCAACGAACATGAACCCGAGCTGGCTTATTGTCGAGTAGGCAAAAATCCTCTTGAAGTCATTCTCTGCAACAGCGCATATGCCGCCGACAAGAGCGGTGAGAAGACCGACGCCCAGTATCGTATAAAGGAGGGACGCGGAGGCGCTGAAAAGGGGGTACATGCGCACCATGAGATACACGCCCGCGTTGACCATTGTGGCTGCATGAATCAGAGCTGTGACCGGTGTGGGCGCCTCCATCGCATCCGGGAGCCATGTGTGGAGCGGCACCTGTGCCGATTTGCCCATAGCGCCCACTGTCATCAGGATGCCGGCAAGCACAAGCGTTCCGCCCCCGAGTGCGGCAGTCCCCGCCGATGCGAATACAGAGGCGAATTCGGTGGTGTGAAGGGTTGAGAATATGATCAGTATGGATGCGAGAAGGGACGCGTCGCCGACCCTCGTCATCAGGAATGCCTTCATACCTCCCCTCCTTGCCTCTGGCTTGTCGAAGTAGAAGGCAATCAGTAGAGCTGAACAGATGCCCACAATCTCCCAGAAGAAGTAGAACTGGATCAGGTTGCCGGCCATCACAAGGCCCAGCATACCGCCGATGAAGAGAAGAACAAGGAAGTTGTATCTTCCCTTTCCGTGGTCATGCCTCATGTACCCCGCGGAGTAGAGCACTATGAAGAAGGATATGACTGATACGAACGCGCCTGTAAGCGCAGATATTCCATCTACATCCACCTGAATGGAGAGGTTGAGCTGTGCAACCCAGACCGAGGCGGTCTCAGTGTAGGGGGATGAGTAGCTGACGGCCAGGTAAATGCCAAGCAGGGCGGCCAGCGCAGCAACAGCCACGGTGTACCAGTCCGCGGCCTTTTCCCTGAGCCTTGCAATGAGCGGTGCCAGCGGAGCAGCGGCGAGCGGTATCAGCCAGAGCAGCCAGGGGGCGAAGCTCAGTGTCTCAGCCTCCTGAGTTCTTCCGGATTGAGAGTGCCGAACCTGCGGTGGACTACAACCACAATTGCCAGGCCCACGGCTTCAACGCTTGCCCCGACAAGTATGGAGAGGAATATGAATGAATCGGGAAGAAGCATACCGTTCCCTCCGAGGGCCGAAGCAAAAAGGGAAAGGTTCACACCGAACAGCAGGACCTGGAAGGACATGATCGACTTGACCATGTTCCTGGAGTATGAGATGAAAGCAATGCCGATGAATATCAGCATCGTGCCTGTAACAAAGAATATGAGCTGTATGCCTATCATTCGCTCTCCCCCGAAAGAAGGCTTGTAACAGAGAGCATGGAGGCGGCGAATACTGTTATCAGTATCAGGAGGTCCCACGGCCTGAAGCTCCAGACGAAGCCGAGTACCTGCATGGAGATGTCACCGCCGCCGGCTGGAGACCCGCCGGGGGCAGAAGAGAAAAGAGCGATTGAGGCTACAGCAACGACTGCCGCACCCATGGCGAGGATAAGAAGCTGCGTTCGCCTCGCCTCCGTGCCAATGTCCGACTGGCCTGTCATGAGTACGACGGAGAGTATCATCACAGAAACAGCTCCCGCGAACGTTATCATTGTTACTAGGCCGATGAGCACGCCGTCGTAAAGAGTGAAGATGACTCCAAGCAGCAGGCTTGCGTAGAAGAGGAGAATGAGTGATACCGAAACCTTTCTGGCCAGCAATGCGGCCACAACGGTGAGCAGAAGCGTTGCTGAAAGCAGTATTGCTGCCAAATCACTGGACAACTTTCAATGCCTTCTTCATCACAAGGGATTGCTTGTCGAACACGGCAAGCTCGAAGGTCCCTGTAAGCCTCAGAGCGCCAAACCTGCAGTCATCAACGCACTGGCCGCACGAGATGCATGTGTACAGGTCGAATACGGGTCTCTTGTTCTCTATTTCCCTGTCCCCGACCTTTCTGGTCCCGACAGATACCATTTCTATGACGCCTGCGGGACAGCTGTTCTTGCACACGCCGCACCCTGTGCACTTTGCGGGGTCGATGTCGAGCTTTCCCCTGAACCTCTCTGCAACCTTTGCAGGCTCGAACGGATACCTTACCGTCACCGGCCGTGCAAGCACTATCCTGAACATCTCCCCGAATGCCTTTCCGACTCCCCTTCTCGCCACATTACCACCCCAGTATCACAGCAAGGCCAAGCTGCACCAGCGAAAGAGGTGTCAGTATCGTCCAGAAGAGCCTCGTTGCCTGGCCGATCTTCACCCTTGCAAGCGCTGTCCTGATTGCGAATATCAGGAAGGCGACTATCAGCAGCTTGACAGTGAAATAGAATGTGTGAAGCAGTGTCTCAGCAATGGCACCGCTCAGAAACATCGGACCCTGCGGGCCGCCGAGGAAAAGCGTAACAGCGAGGGCGGACAGGAAGACATAGCTCATGTTCTTAGTGAGCTTGACGTACGCAAGCGTGTTGCCCGAGAATTCAGTCATCCACCCGCCGACTATCTCGGTCGAGGCGCTAGGTATGTCGAACGGCGGCTTTTCCAGTTCCGCAAGAGCTGCGATGATGAAAACTGCGAGGCCGATTGGTGCGAGGAGAACGTACCAGTACTGTCCCTGACTCTCAACTATGCCGCTCATAGACAGCGTGCCGGAGAGGACGGCCGGGACGATCATGGAGAGGAGGAGCGGTATCTCGTAGCTTGTGTACTGGAGGACGAGCCTTCCCACCGCCACAGTCGAGTACCTGCCTGCCGATGCATATCCGAGCATGGCCGCCATGAGGGTGGTGAACGAGAGAATGAAGAACATGAAGAACAGGTCGAACTGGTTGCTTATGATCGAGCTGAGCGCTATGACTGGAACGAACACGAGCCCGGTTGCCGGAGCCGCAAAAAAGAGAGGAGGCCCCCACCTCATTATGAACCTGTCTGATTCCTCTGGAACTATCTCCTCCTTCATCGACAGTTTGAAAAAGTCTGCCACCGGCTGAACAATGCCGAACGGACCCGTGACAACGGGTCCCCTCCTTCCCTGCACCCTTGCGGCAGTCTTCCTCTCAAGCCATTCCAGAATGAATGCCATGAAGACGAAGAATGTGAGGCCGGGGAAGAGGAGTATTTCAAGAACCAGAAGAGGTGTCAAGTTCATCCCTTCCTGGAGTAGTATTCCACCCCTATCCTGCGAAGTTCTTCGCCGTTCACCATCCATTCCTTCCCCCTGTCGACGTCGAAGACTGCAAGCCTGTCCATGCAGCCGAAGCAGGGGTCCATGCCTGTGAGCACCACGGGCACATCCGCAAGCGTGTGTCCCTTCAGCATTTCAGTTGCGGCGAGTATGTTTGCCATCGTCGGTGTCCTGATTTTCACCCTGGATGGCCTGATGGTGCCTCCCGACCTGATGAAGTAGAAAAGCTCTCCCCTCGGCGCCTCGACATGGAAGACTGCGTCCCCCCTCGGGACCACCCTGGGGAACGATATCCTGACCTCCCCGCCAGGGAGCCTGTCCACCGCTTCCAGCACCATTCTGCACGAGTCCTGGACCTCCTCAAGCCTCAGTCGAAGCAGCGATGCAATGTCACCGTCGTTGCTTGTCTTCACCTCGGGAACAATTTCATCGTATGCGGCGTACGGATCCTCGACCCTGATATCCCTCGAAATGCCGGTGCTCCTCAGCAGGGGGCCGACGGGACACAGTCTCCTTGCAGTTTCCTGCGTTATCCTGCCGATGCCTTTTGTCCTGACAACAAGTGTTTCCTCGGTCTTTACGAGCTCAAGGTAGTAACTTGCCCTTTTCTGGATGAATTCCATTTCCTGTTTCAGCCGGGTGGCAATGCCTTCAGGCAGATCCTTTCTCACGCCGCCAAGTGTCGCGTATGACTTGTGGACCCTGTTGCCTGTTATTGCCTCGAGAAGATCCAGGACCTTCTCCCTGTCCTTCCAGATCCACATGAAAAGTGTGTCGAACCCCGTCCAGTGTCCCACAAGGCCGAGCCAGAGCAGATGGCTGTGTATTCTCTCGAGCTCCGCGATTACGGTCCTGATATACTGTCCCCTCCTAGGGACGAGGAAGCCGCTCAGACTCTCAACTGCCTGGGAGTATGCTATGCTGTGCGCAAAGCTGCATATCCCGCAGATGCGCTCGAAGAGATAGATGTTCTTTATCCATGTGTTGTCCTGCCCGGCGCGCTCTATCCCCCTGTGAACATAGCCGATGCGTGCGCGCACGTCGACGATCTTCTCCCCTTCGAGCAGGAGACTGAAATATTCTGGCTCCTTCAGCGAGGGATGAACCGGACCGAAGGGCATCAGCCCCTCCGGTGAATATTCCATAAGGCCCGCGCCCGCTTTCTTCAGTTCGCGGTCGTCTTTGTCACTCAAGTCCCATCATCCTCCTTATCTCTTCGGGATTTGCCTCCTTCCTGAGCGGCGGAGGAGCATCCTTGGGATAGTTGTCAGGAAGCAGAAGCTTCTTCCCCATCAGCGGGTTACCTGTAAACAGCACGCCAAGAAGGTCGTGCACCTCCGCCTCGTAGAGAACTGCCGCAGGAAGTGCGTCGGAGACTGTGTGAACCTGCAGAGAGCTCTTCGGCAAAAGCGTCCTGACCGAAACGAAGTCCCTGTCCTTCCAGAAGTGGTACTGAAGCTCTATTTCCTCGCCGTTATCCATGCCTGTGATTGTGCTCAGGTGGTACAGACCAGGAAGTGAGGAGACTGCGATGCATGCATCCTTCAGCCTGTCAGGAGGCACGGTTACTGTTGTCATCCTGCCCGAGACGGAAGCCTCTCCGCCTATCCTGACCGCAAGGTCGTCCAGCACCCCTTTATCCATTCATTCCTCCCTCCTGTCAGGCGGACCGCCTGTTACAAGCTTGAGTATACCGAAGAGAAGCGCCTCAGGCCTTGGAGGACATCCTGGAATGAAGAGGTCAACAGGCACGACCTTGTCCACGCCGTGACCAACATTGTAGCAGTCCTTCATGACGCCGCCCCCTAGGGCGCACGCCCCTATTGCAACCACGTGCTTCGGCTCGGGCATCTGCTCGTATATCTCTTTCAGCCTGTCCTTCATGAGTGCGTTTACAGTTCCCGTAACAAGCAGCACATCAGCATGCCTCGGGCTGGGAACAAGTTCAACTCCAAAACGTTCCGCATCGTACCTCGGCGTGAGCGCTGCAAGTATCTCTATGTCACAGCCGTTGCACGAGGCTGCGTTGACATGGAAGACCCAGATGGACCTTTTCCTGGCCCATCTCTTGAACCTGCCGCTAAAACTCTCCGCCGCCTGCGACAATATACCACCACACAGTCAGTGTTATCACGCCGGAGCCGCCGATAAGGAAGAGCATTGGATAGTAGTTCGTGGGGGATTCAAAGGAGCCTGCAAGCAGGAGCGCAAACGCCTCCACGACCATGAACAGGACAGCGAAGATGAACAGGTTCGACTGGTATGTACCCCTTGTCGGTATGTTCTTCTCCCCTCCTGTGAATGGCTTGAACTTCGTTCCCTTGCCATATGTCCTCTTACCAAGCAGCCCCACAATAAGGAACACTATGATGTCTGCAAGCACAATGAGCACGGGCGCCACCACGGCGTCGAAGACATCCAATCAGACCGCCCCCAGCAGTGCAGCCGTACTCCTTACAACCTCATCTGCTGCCTTCCTTACCACCTGCGACATGCCGCTGCCTATCTCTGTGGATAGAGGCTGGATGCCTATGAGCAGTACGGAGTCGGGGGAGGATGAAAGGGATGGTATAAGCCTGAACGGTATGTTGTGTGTCGCGAAGAAGCCATACTTCGAGCTTCCAAGTCTGGCACAGATTATCGTACCCGGGGATGAATTGCACTCCACTGCATCGAATATGACAAGCTTCGACGTGGCAAGGTCAATGTGTGACATGTCAAGTTCAGGGTTGAGTGAAACAGGATGGACTCTTATGCCGTCCGGCAAATTCCTGCCATGCCTCTTCCTCAGTTCCCTTGCAACGTAGAGGCCGACAGCATCATCGCCCCTGAGCGTGTTACCTGCACCGATCAGGTGAAGACGCCCTGCCCTCTCGGCGAGATACTCCGTGAAGCTGGCTTTCCACTCATGCATGAGTTCGATGCTGCCGACCATACAGAATAGCCGTCCCGCCTGGACCGATTGTCCGGAACCATCGCTTTCTACTCAGGTGGACATTAAGTACGCTTCCATTCTTAAATAAATAGAGTAAATAGTGGCTCCAGCAGCACCACGTCATATGAAGTGACGCAGAAAAGAAAAATGTAAATCCGTATGGATTCTATTACTTCCTAGCAGGAAGATGGTTGGTTCTTCCTGCCTCACAAGAGGAGCGATATCACATGTGTCTGGCAATACCGGGCAGGGTTGTTTCAATCGAGGGTGACAGGGCTGTGGTTGACTACGGGGGAACAGCAGCCGAGGCGAACATATCGCTCGTCAGGCCTGAAGTTGGCGACTATGTCATAGTCCATGCAGGTTTTGCAATCGAGAAGCTTGATGTCGAGGAGGCTAAAAGGTCTCTAAGGGAGTGGAGGAAAGTCCTGATGGACTCAGGCACGGGGACCTGAACATCCTGCACGCAGCGAGCCATGCCCGCAACTGAAAGACATTATCGTCGGATATCAGACCGAGACACATCCAGTTTCATGAAACAAGGCCTGAAAGGAAAAGAATTATGGGCGATGGAGACGATACAAGTATAATCGATGTACTCGCAGCAGGCAGAGATGCCCTCACTTGGCGGCTGGACTGTCAGTGTCGCAAGATGCGACAGGTGTGGTTTTGCTTTCAATTTCAGGCATGCAAGGCGGTGGGGAATATGTGCCCTGAGGAGGGGTAACATGTGGACATTCAGATGCCCTGAATGCGGCTCGAAAACAAACCTCATTCTAGCACCTGACGGCGCACTTCCTGCGTTACCTGCATACACGGATGCACCATTCCTGAGGTTCCTTGTCCTCGCTCTGCCTGTGGATACAGCTGCCGTTGCGATAATTGTGCTTGCACTGTACTTCGAACCATACATCTCGTGGATCGTGGCGCAGGCTGTTTGGCTTTCTGCTTATGCTTTCGGAATAGGCTACACCCTCTTTACACTGTGGCGTTTGAGGAACAGGGTCGGGCTCAGGAGAATAGCATGAACGCACGGGCCTGAACCGGAGGGGCTGGGGAGAACAGAGCAGGGCCGCTGCGTGGTCGCAGGATTACCTATTCTGTAGGGGCGTGGCGTGACTTCTATTTCCCGGCAAGCAGTTCGGCTGCAACGACGTTCTGTCCGGCCGATATGCCGTTGTCTCCGTTCGGTATTGCCCTGTGGCTCACTACCGGGGTGCCCGCAGCCCTCTCCATCATACCTGCAATGATCGGGTTGTACGAAACACCTCCGGTAAGGCCAACCTGAAGTCCCTTCCTTGCGGCATAGTCAGCGCTCAACTCAGCAATCCTTGCAACAAGAGTATCTACAAGGGAATAGGCAGCATCTGCCCTCTGCCGCTCGCTTTCCAGCCTGAGCCTGAACAGCTGGTCAAAAAGAGGGAGAACACGCACAACGAGCCTGCCCTCAACAGGCAGCACCTCGGTCTCGAATTCAAAGGTGTGAGTCCCCTTCGAAAGAAGCTGTTCCAGCCTCATTGCAGGTTCTCCGTCATAGTGCATCCTGCGGCAAATGCCTAAATATGCTGCAAGTGCGTCGAGCACCCGGCCAAAGCTCGTTGTCCTCACGCTTCTGCCGATCATCCTTGAGTACAGATCCCTGTCGTAGTCAAGCTGGAGATGCCCGCCTGTCAGTTCGTTCAGCGTGTAGACGAGCCTCATCGGCTCCCTTATCGCGTTCTCGCCCCCGACGAGTGGAACCTCCTCCAGCGAGCCGATCCTGTCGAATGTGCTCCTGCCTGCGTCAAGAACCTCTCCTCCCCATACAACGCCGTCTGTACCGTAGCCGGTTCCGTCAAGCGTGATTGCCACGGCCCTTTCCAATCCGTTGTCAAGGAGAAGAGATGCGGCATGCGCATGGTGATGCTGCACTTCGATGACATCTGCTGTGGAGCTGACAGCAAGCTCGCGTGCAAACCTGCGGTAGGAGAACTGGGGGTGCATGTCTATGGAGATGCCGTCCAGCCTCTCGACATCCAGCATCTTCATGAAACCTCTTGCAGTCTCCTCCAGAAACATCAGGTTGTTGTAGTGCGAAATGTCCCCGAGATACTGGCTCGAAAACATGAAACCGTCCTTTGAAAGCGATATCCTCGAGTTCATCTCAGCGCCGAGTGAGAGGTAGTTTCCCCGATAATGGACGTTCACAGCATCAGGCACATACCCCCTTGACCTGCGAATGAACATGCTTCTTCCTTTCTGCACCCTGACGACGCTGTCGTCGACCCTGTTCACTATCTTCCTGTTATGAAGGAGGTAGAAATCAGCGTTCAATTGAAACACCTCCTCATTTTCGACAATCATCGGCTCGTCTGCGAAATTGCATGAAGTGCTTATCAGCGCGTCATGCTTCAGTCTGCTGAAGAGTATGTGATGCATGCCCGAGTAAGGCAGATAAATGCCCACATTTGGCAGGCCCGGAGAAACAGCCTCCAGAACCTCATCGGAAGGTTCCTTCTTCTGCAGCAGGACGATTGGCCTTTGAGGTGAAAGGAGCAGTCTCTCCTCATCGCTGTCCACAAACGCAAAGCGTCTCGCCACATCAGCGTTCCTGACCATGATGGCAAACGGTTTTGTGGGTCTCCTGTACCATGAACGGAACTCGGCCGCCCTGTCCATCACGACGGAAAGGTGCATCCCTCCCCACGATTTTGCCACCCCTGTGAACCCTTCATCAAGAACGCGCGAGTATTCAGACACAGGATCATCTGTCTCGACCCTCGCTCCTGTCCTGTCGTATAGCGCGTAGGAAGGCCCACAGGCAGCGCACGAAATAGTCTGAGCATCGAACCTGCGGTTGCCGTCGTTGCCGTATTCGGCGAGGCAGTCCTGACACATTTGGAAGCTGCCCATGCTCGTCCTTTCCCTGTCAAACGGCAGGTCGTAAATCACTGAATATCTGGCACCGCAGTTCACGCAATTTGTGAACGGATAGAGATATCTCCTGTTGCCCCTGTCGAAGATTTCATTGACACATTCATCACAGAGGGCAGTGTCGCTTGGAAACATGTAATTCTTGTAGCCGCCCCTGCTCTCGACTATCTCGAAGGAATTGAATAGCATTTCAGGGGGAGAATCCCGGACGTCCACGGAATCCACCCTCGACAGAGGGGGCAGGTGCTCCATGAATGCCTTAAGAAATACCTCCTCACTCCCGTCAATGTAGATTTCAACGAAGGATCCTACATTCTTGACATAGCCGTGCAGTCCGAGCCTCCTGGCAGTTCTTGCGACGTATGGCCTGAAACCAACGCCCTGGACTATTCCTCTCACGATTATTTTCAACTCAGGCCACCTGGCTGTGTGCGCCGCTGCCGGCATGGAAGCGCAGACTGCGGTATCAATCGGCGACGACGGCTATTAACTGTTTGCCGTGAGAGTGTACAAGAATGCAGGGAAGTGCAGGATAACGGTAAATATCGACCGGCGGATGATGAATTGGTGATTGCTGCTTGAAGATCGAGCTCAAACACGGAGCAGGTGGAGAGGCGATGGACTCACTGATAAGGGACAAGATCCTGAAGAGCATTTCACCGATGCCGGCTGAGGTGCCGCTTTCCTCCATGGATGACTCTGCAGTCATCAACGGGATAGCATTCAGCACAGACAGCTACACAGTTAGGCCAATATTCTTTCCAGGTGGAGATATCGGCAGGCTTGCGGTTTCAGGAACAATAAACGATGTGAGCATGATCGGTGCAAAGCCGGTTGCCCTTTCATCTGGAATCGTTCTGGAGGAAGGGTTTGAAATGGCTGAGCTGGAGAGAATAGTGAAGAGCATGGGAGATACAGCCTCCGCGGCCGGTGTGGGTATAGTCACAGGCGACCTGAAGGTGGTGGAGAAGGGCGGGCTCGACAAGATACTGATCAATACAAGCGGCATAGGTGTTGAGGATCCAGAGCTTGAAAGCAACCACAGGAAGGCCAACGGCAACGGGAAAAGAAGCAAGTGGCTTACAGACTCCAACATATCGGACGGGGACGTCATAATTGTCAGCGGATACGTTGGAGACCATGGCGTGGCTGTCATGTCATCCAGGGAAGGGTACGGTTTTGAATCAACGGTGAAGAGCGATGTCGCACCGCTCAACGGCATGATGCATGCTGCTCTGAAGGCAGGGGGGGTGGTGGCGGCAAAGGATCCTACGCGCGGCGGCCTCGCGAATGCGCTGAACGAGTGGAATGAGAAGTCAGGAGTTGGTATTGAGGTGGAAGAGGAGCAGATACCAGTGCGGGAGGGCGTGAGATCTGCATGTGAACTGCTCGGCATAGACCCTCTTCAGATTGGAAATGAGGGGAAGGCGATCATTTCAGTAGTGCCTGAATTCTCTGACGAGGTGCTGAAAGCGCTGCACCGAACAGAGGAGGGAAAGGATGCAAGTGTAATAGGCGTTGCACGCAGCGAACTGAAGTATGTCGTCCTGAACACTGAGGTGGGCGGAAAAAGAATCCTGGAAAAGCCAGTGGGAGATCCTGTCCCGAGGATCTGCTGACCGCCCCTCGCATTCCCGGGCCGTAGGCATGGAAAGGATTATCACTTTCTCGGACACTCATAATGGCGGTAAAAATGGATTTTCAACTCAGTGATGAGGAGCAGCTCTTTCAGAAAGCAGTTCATGAGATGCTCCAGGCAAGGCTCGCACCAGTATCCAGGGAGATAGATGAGAAGCACGAGATACCTGCTGGTGTCCTTGAAGAGATGGGGAAGGTGGGTCTTCTCGGAGTTACAATACCAGAAAAGTACGGCGGTCCGGGAGGGAACATCACGATGGCCGCGCTAGGCGCGATGGAAGTTGGCGCGGCGGACCCGAGCATGGCAACAGCGGTGTACTACCTGCTTGTAACAGGGTGGAGCCACCTGACAGCAAAACTTGGCAGCGAAGCGCTCAAGGAGTCGCTCCTTCCAAAGGTTGCATCAAACAAGGCTTTTCTTGGAATCGCGACGACGGAACCAGGGGGAGGATCTGACCTGGTGGCGATGGCAACAAGGGCGAGAAAGGAGGGAAATAAGCTTGTGCTCAACGGAGAAAAGAGCTACATAAGCGGCATCTCTGAAGCAAGGAGGCTCGGAGGTGGTCATCTCACTCTGATGAAGACAGACCAGGCGCTGAAACACAAAGGACTGACATTTGCATATGTTCCTATCAATTCCAAGGGGGTGGAGACGACGATACTTCACAACATGGGGAGGATGGGCATCTCCACCGGCATAATACAGTACAGCGATGTTGATGTTCCGGAAGAGAACATAATAGGGGAGTACAACAGGGGCTTCTACCATGCGATGCTTGGCTTCAACTACGCGCGGACACTTGTAGCTGCAGCATGCATCGGCGCATCGCAGTGGGCACTTGATGTAGGTGCAGAGTTCATAAAGAAAAGGACTGCATTCGGTTCCCCGCTTGCGAAGTATGAGGGTGTGTCGTTCGAATTTGCTGACCTCGCAGTGCAGCTGGAGATGACAAGAAACATGGTTCTGAAGGCAGCCTCGCTCCTCGATGCGTATGACCAGGGGAAGAGCGTTTCGATGAAAGAACTCAACATGGCAGTTGCCGCGTCCAAGCTTACGGCACCGCAGCTTGCTCTGGACACTGTCAAGAAGGTAATGATATGGCATGGTGCGCTCAGCTACACAAACGAGACCAAGCTGGAGATGGCGATGAGGGGCATACTGTCATACGTTGTGGGTGCGGAGGGTGCACTGAACATCATGAGGCTGATACTGGTCAGGGACATTCTGGGCTCAGATTTTCTACCTTACAGGTGATGAAAAGCAGCCCGGTTGAGGCAGGATGGACGTTGGGGAAAAATGCATGCTCAAGCGGTTTGACTTAAAC
>JBJKPR010000038.1:0-1533 GCA_046706185.1 Candidatus Sysuiplasmataceae archaeon | reverse complement strand
ATATTCGGCAACTATCCTCTCGGAGGGAACTCGTCAGCTAGCGGGCTGACCGCAAACATTACAGTCCCCTCAAATCTTGTCACCTCAGGGACGATTTCAAATCTTACGGCTGTTCCACCAGGACAGCCCAGCACAGCGAATCCTGTGGAGGGGTATACTGCATACCATCAAGACTGGAACAACGGGAAGATGAACGGTTTCCGCTCGAACTCCGGTCCGCAGTCAATGACCTTTTTCTCAGCCGCACAGATGGCACCTGAGTGGGTTCTTGCCCAGCAGTTTGCACTGGGTGACATGTACTTTGCCACCGCCCTGACCGCCACGATGCCCAACAGGCTGTACGGCATTGCTGGCTTTTCACCTGTGATAAATGATTACGGAATCCCACCCTACATTCCATTCTCCCAGTCTATATTCGGTGAGCTGAACCACTACGGCGTCAGCTGGTCCTACTACATCGCTTATCCGCAGGAGGGCCTCGATGTGCTCTCATACTTCTCCGGCATCTCTCAATACACTTCGAATGTCAAGAGCTGGAACGCCTTCATGTCACAGGCAGCGAACAATACGCTGCCGGCCGTCTCCTACATCAGCCCGATTCGCGTGGGTGTGACAGGGTATTCTCAGCATCCTTCATACAGCATGATAGTTGGTGAGCTGTGGCTTTACAGGGTGGTTGAGAGCATAATGAACAGCCAGTCCTGGAACTCCTCTGCAATCTTCATAAATTACGACGAGGGAGGAGGCTACTACGATCACGTTCCGCCGCCTGTGACAGGCGGTCAGCAGCTTGGTTTCCGTGTTCCTCTTATTGTCATTTCACCCTACGCGAAGGAGAATTACGTCTCAAGCACCGTAATGAACCACGCATCACTTCTCGCGTTTATCGATTACAACTGGAATATGCCTGCACTGAACAGCCTGGTTTCCAAGTCCAATCTGCCTCTTGACATGTTCTACGGTCTGAACGGCAGCTCTCCTCCAAGGAGTGCAGTTCCACTTCCATCAGCACCCGGCTTCGGGATGCCCTCGACCATGTACTTCCCGAAGAGCAATGTGACCACATCCTCCCTCTCTTCCCTCTTTCCTGTAAATCCGCAGATCCCCTTTTCACAGCTGCCTTACGCCAGATCAGGCTCATCGTCGTTCAGCCTGTCCCAGAGCAGTGGTGCACTCTACATTCAGCACAATAGCGCCTACACCCCTCTTTCGGAATCGGATGGCCTTGTTGCATTCCTTCTTGTTCTTGCGCTTGCAGGCAGCTATCTGATCATTGTCCCCAGGAGGAACGAGTAGTTGCCTACTTCACCGGTCTGCTCCGCCTGCGTCTGGTGATCAGCTTTCCGCCGCATATCCTGCACTCCCTTGCTTCCCTCTCATGTGACAGGGCACCGCAGGAGACGCACTTCAGCTCCCATTCAACATAATCCTTGATTGGAGGCAGATAAAGAGAAAGGAATTCAATGCCTGCTGCCTCCGCTATGTTCTGCATGGAGTAGTCCTCCGTGACAAGAACCGCGCCAAGCTCCAGGG
>JBJKPR010000037.1:0-10928 GCA_046706185.1 Candidatus Sysuiplasmataceae archaeon | reverse complement strand
GTGTGTGACTCTGAAGGAACGTAATAAGGAAATCGGCCGGTGTGGATGGAATCAGGCAAAACATCGAGTTTGGAGCATTATCACGACGATCCTCGTACTTTCATCACGATCCTATTCGGAGATACTGTGAATGTACCCCTCAGCTTCAGGAGACCTAAACGTCCATGTACCTGTATACCTCGTAGGGTGTTGTCCTGAGCGCCACATTCAGGAATTCCTCCTTCTTCATCTCTATGTGCCGCTCAATCAGGTCCTTTGTGAATACAGGCAGCAGGAAATCGTGGTCCGCTTCGAGCTCCTCGACACTTTCCTTGAGGCTCCCCGGCAGTTCCCGTATGCCAAGCTCCCTCCTGTCAATCTCAGCAAGCTTGTATATGTCCCTGTCAACGGGGTTTCCCGGGTCTATCTTCTTCTTTATTCCGTCTATACCTGCTGCAAGCATAGCAGCCTCTGCAAGGTAGATGTTCGCGCTCGGGTCGGGTGTCCTGTACTCGAGCCTCTTGCTGTTCTCTTCCCCTCTTTCATACATTGGAATCCTTATGTTCGCGGATCTGTTTCTCTTGCTCCACGCAATGAAAACAGGTGCTTCATATCCGGGGACAAGCCTCCTGTATGAGTTTGTCGTCGGGTTTGTGATCGCGCAGAGGGCCCTTGCATGTTCCATGAGTCCGCCGATGTAATACCTGCCCATCTGGCTGAGCTCCGCGTACTCGTCAGAGGCATCATAGAAGGTGTTCTTCCCGGAGCTCCAGAGGCTCTGGTGCACGTGCATGCCTGACGCGTTGTCGCCGAAAACTGGTTTTGGCATCCATGTGCACACCTTGCCCATTTTCCTAGCGACGTTCTTCAGGACATACTTCATCGTGATGACATTGTCTGCAGTGGGAACAAGCTCGTCATAGTGTATATTCAACTCACACTGCCCAGCAGTCGCCACCTCATGGTGGTGGGCGTCAATCATCACGCCGAAGTTGTCCATGAGGATGGCTGAAGCTTCGTTCCTGTAGTCTGCAAGCGTATCCTGTGGGGGCGCAGGATAGTACCCTTCCTTGAAACGGATGGGTATCTCCTTGCCGCTGTCATTATACCATGGCGACTCCCTGGACACTATCTCGTAACCCGACCCCGCCCATGCATCCCTGGCACTGAGTGGTGTCGGCGTGACCTTTATGCCGTCAAAGACAAAGAATTCCGGCTCCGGTCCCCAGAATGTGGAATCAAATCCGTTGTCCCTAGCGAATGAAACTGCCTTCTCCGCAATGAATCTCGGGTCTCTTGAAAACCTGCCCTTGTGATCTCCTTCATATATGTCAACAATGAACCTCGCGGTTTTTTGCTCGGGTGGATAGAAGGGCAGTATCGCGTAGGTGGATGGATCGGGTTTCATGACCATGTCTGACTCGTGTATTTCCTTGAACCCCTTGATGCTTGACCCGTCGAGTTTGTTCAGTCCATGTCTGAAGCTGCCCTCTGTGAATGTTGAGGCAGGAAGTGTAATGTGCTGTAATCCCCCGACAAGGTCTGTGAAATGCAGATCTACCCATCTGACACCATCCTTTTCCAGGCTTGCAAGCGCATCTGCTGCAGTAAAATGTGATTTCTTCATATACAGGCACCCAACGATGAATGAACCGATTTTCCTCTCTGTATTTAACCATTTCACATAAAAAAAAGGACGTTTTCACACTGCAAATCTATTACTGAAATCAATTGCTCTTGCATTGTCAGTTTGCGAGCCCGATCGACAGTATTTCATATTGTCAGGCTTTCCTCAAGACTTTTCCACTTGTCGGATACATAAATGCACCTGTCCCCGGCAATCACAGCCTTGAACGCCGAGTGTTCGTTGCCCTGCCGCCTGAAACGGGAATTCCTCACGTGCGCCGCCAGCATCAGGTAGCTTCCCAAGGTGATGTAGGTGATGCCGTTCCATGTCCTACGCGGCCTGATATCGCCCTTGTCTTCCAGAACTGGAGCGTCGTTAAGTCTCTCGTCGTAGACCGCTGGATAAAAATCCCTCATCCATGAACATTCCTTCAGTGTCCGCACGTAAAACGCTCTTCCGACGCCAGTTTTCATCCTCAGAAAATCCCTGGCGAAAAGCCTGCTTCGGTGGTTTAGTGCCTCTTCAGAAAATGGGCCTGCATCCATGCAGTAGCTCAGGCACAGTATGGGCAAATCGGGTCGGGCCCTTCTGATTCGTCGCGCCTCAAGCAGTGCACATTTCAGCACTTTCCAGAGGGTGCCGTTCTCTGTTATCATGATAATGTCAACATCGTCTCCCGTGGCGGAGCTTCCGTATGATACCGAACCACTTACTCCCCCAAGCAGCAATTCAGGACAGAGGTCTCTCAGCTTCTCGATGAACGAAAGACCCAGGAGAAGGCCTTTTCTTGCAGCGGTCCTCCTTTCTGCCCCTTCTAGGAACAGATGCTCCATGCCCGCCAATGTCAGAAAGCCCTCCTTTTCCATTATGCTGCCGTTTCCCAGAAGCCTGTCGAGAGAGGCAGAGATTTTTCCATCCCTGTTTTCTGACCAGGACCATTTCAATGCCTCATCCCTGTCCATGACCCCCCCGAATGCTGCCGAATGCCCCAGCTCAGAGAGAATACCAGTGTCCTGACTATCTGGGAAGCCTATTTCGCTCATACCCTCCTCCATGACGCATTCTCAACTCTTGTCCAGACCACATGAGTGCTTGCCCCG
Source organism: Candidatus Sysuiplasmataceae archaeon (assembly GCA_046706185.1). Classification (GTDB taxonomy): domain Archaea; phylum Thermoplasmatota; class Thermoplasmata; order Sysuiplasmatales; family Sysuiplasmataceae; genus JAJZXY01. Next base: position 8,222 of record JBJKPR010000037.1, on the reverse strand, counting down.
TTCTTCCTGTCCATCAGTGCAGCTGCTAGGGCAAGAAATTCGACGGCCAGAATGCAGGGAAGGACCATTATGCCCTCAGGGTGTTCCTTCAGGCTCCTGAGAAGTATCCCAAGGCAGAGCAGCGGCCTCTCTAGAAACTTGAACTCCACCGTTGCCGGGGGTGAGCGGGACATCTCCCTTACCAGCATGTGGCCGAAGAGTATTCTTCTCCTCTGCGAAAAGAAACCATGGAGCCCGGTCGGGATCGAGACCCTTACGCTGGCGCCCCTGCAGAAGGAGACCTTCTGACCGTACTGCTGTGCCCTGGCCGCGATGTACGCTCCGTCGTTCACTGTCCCTTCGGGCAAGGGTATAAGCGCCTGTGGGTTCAAACCGATCATCTCATCCGACAGGTGTATCTTTTCCCCTCGAGCTTGAAGAGCAGCCATAGTATTGTTGTGCAGCCCCCACAGGAATGCTGAAATGTGTCTCACAAGTGCTGTTGCTCTCGAATCCGCGGGTATCGGCACTGCGCATACTACAGAGCAGTCTGTGCTTTTCATGCTCTCCATCATAAGTGCAATGGAGCCGGAATCCGGAAGCGCGTCCCCGTTTACCAGTATGAGGCTCCTCCCCTTCATGCAGCATATAATCCTGTTCACTGCCTCTGACTTGCCCTTCCTCTCCTCCTCGAGTATCACAGTTTTCTGTAATGAGGAAAAGTATGAACTCACAAACATGTCCGTCCCGTCTGTGCTCCCGCTCACAACAATCACAATATCGCATATACGGCAGTCGAGGGGAAGCACCTCGTTCGAGACCCTCTCCATGAGCCGTGTAATGTTGTTCATGTCATCTGTCGCGCATATCCCTAGCGTGAAGCAGTGCTCGGGCATGTCTGTATACCTTATCAGGTACGGATTTATTAATTCCCCGAAATTCCACCACCCTGGCTTTCCGCATATTCTGTTGCAGCCGCCGCCGACCTACCTCTGCGGTAGCGTTAATTCTAATACGGGGGAATTGCTTGTTTTTAAACGGTGAAACCGATGGGAAGATTCAGGGTAGACTGCATTGTTTTTCCAACCGAGGATCCTGAAAAGGTCTCGGCAGCAATCAGCAACCTCTTTCCCGGAGCTGAACTGAGAGTCAGAAATGACAGAGTGGACGGCTCCTTTGACGACATCGAAAACCTGGCACGGCTGGTGACTGACCAGAAGACAAGGTATGCATTCCTCGATGCGATATACAGGGGATGCAGAGGTGACAGCTTTTCGGTCGAACTGAATAAACAGGCAGCTTCTGTATCGAGGGTCAATGTTGTCGATGAGCCAAAACCGCTCGGTTCACTCCACTTCAGCGGGGAGCTTGCTGAACCCGTCTCATTCTTTGAGAAGATGCTTGATATCACGGGATACTTGACATCCCGCTCAGAGAGACGCAATAACAGGGAGAGTGAAGGCGACACCTCCGGAAGGAGCGTGGAATGATGAAGTTCCACATATCATGCTCCAGTCTCTCACTGACCAAGTTTTCCGACGCCCTGGAAACTGTATATGGCGAGTTCGACGGATGGCAGATCGTGGCCGAAGGAAGGCACGGTCTTGGCATGATCGGAGACGAATTCAGAGATATTGCAGGCTCGTACAGCCTCGAGTACACCGTGCATGCGCCTTTCAGCGACATAAATCTGGCAAGCCTGAACAAGTCTATCAGGCTTGCATCCGTGACAGAGATAGCAGAATGCATGAGGCGCGGGGCAGAGCTTGGAATCAGAAAGTTCGTTGCTCACCCCGGGCATCATTCAGTCCTCTCGTCAAATGACCGTGAAAGGGCATTTCTTGTTGCAAGGGAGAGCATAAAGTCCCTTAACGCACTTGCAGAGTCGCTGGGCGTTGAACTCTACATGGAAAACATGACAGGCCCAAAGGCCATAGGCTCCACCGTCAGGGAGATGAAACTGCTTCTCGGAGGCACAAGTGTAGGCATATGTCTCGACTTCTCCCATGCATTGCTCGAGAAGCAGCTGCAGCCGTTCCTTGAGGAGGAAGCATCAATCGGGATGCTGCACATAAGCGACAACGACGGCGTATCCGATACACACGCAGCGATAGGATCTGGAATGCTGGAACCTGCAAGGATCATCCCTTTTGCAGGGGAAACGGGCCTGCCTCTTGTCGTCGAGGCACTCTCCGTCCAGCAGGGCGTGCTGGGAAAAGAAGTGCTGACGTCACACTTGTGATTACTTGTCGCTCTCGTGACCGCAGTAGACACACACGAATTTGCCGTCCTTGTACCTGGCCTCAAGACTGCCGCAGTTGCTGCAGATGTAACCGAAGACCGGTTCACCCGGGGCCGATGGGACGGGAGCATGCGGATTGCGCATCACAGGTCCCGCTTCGGAAGGTCTGTACGGATGCACAGGCTCGACAGCATGCTGTTGCACCTGGCCCGGTGCTGCTTCAACTCCCGCTGTCGAGGATGATACCGCGACGCCGCTAACGTATCTCTCGCTGACCTTCTGCGGAAGAAGGTTCCGCGAGGAAATGAACCCCAGCATCACAAGGAAGTAGTAGATGAAGAAGACTGCCCCGATGATCACCCATATGAGCGATACCGAGGCGACGAAGTAGTATACCGCCTCATTGCTGTTTGGAGAGAGTATCAGAAGCGCCTGGGAGTCGACACTGAAGTGGAAGATGATCGATGCATACAGTCCTTTCTTGAGGAATAGATAACCCATGAACAGGCCGGAGAGGGCAGCCGGAAGTATCTTCCATGCACCCCATCCCGAGTCTGCAAGCCAGTGCCCGAGGCCAAACATCACACTCGACAGTATCAGGAAGAAAACAACTGCAGGCTTCATCTCAAAGTTGCCGCCTGCCAGGTACTGCCACCACTTCCTGTCCGAAGTCCTTGTAACAGCGGCGATGATCAGCAGGGGAAGGCCGATCAGGATTACCCTTGCAGCAATCTCCTCCCAGACAGGGGCGAATACAAGCTGCCATACAGTCATGAACCAGGGCCCTGACTGGAAGTTGGGCGTGGATACTGGGTATCCTACGCCCATTACGACAAGGACGACAACCATGTTGATGAAATAGTAGGTCATCACAAGCGTCGCTATCAGAAAGATGGTGCTGGATTGTATCCCCCTAGAAACTGGCCTGAGTTCCTTCAGGAAGTTACCTGAGTTTCTGAGGACATATGCGAATGCGACGGCAGCAATCATCACAAAAAGCACGTAGATGATGCCATAACCAGCGCCTGTGATTGCATAGACGCCCACCACGAACGGCGTTATGAAGTAGAACGGGAACATGTACGGAAAGGCATCCATCTGAGGGAGATAAGAGAAGCCGTATATCGCGGCGGCCAGCTCCATCAGGACAACAGCAAGAAACAGTATGGTGCCTACCACTCCACCGTACTTTGCAAGATCGACCCAGCTGAAACCCTCCGAGCTTCTGATACCGGAAATGCCCTGCCCGTAAGGCGAGTAGCCGTATGCTCCCGGTCCAGTCGGAGGCTGAGCGAACGGCGCAGGTGCCTGCGCTGTGTGAATGTTCTGGCTAGCCTGCGTCGCCTGCTCGCTTCCGTTCGGCCTGAGGGTGTAGCCGCTCTTTTCCTCCTGGTTGTGGCCGCAATACGGACAGAACTTAGAGTCATCAGGGATCAGCCTGTAGCAGTTATAGCATTCAACCTTCTGCCTTTTTCCCGTTTCTGTGGGCTCCATCTGCAACTCCTTGCGCTGGATGCGCATTTCTCTGCCGTGTCTTGTTGTACACCGCGGCCCCCGCTTTATACTATTTCATTTCCTATTAGTATATGTCCTTTTCAGCAGCCCTCCTTCGCTGCCGGAATCGAAGATGTTTGCACAGGCTGCATTAATATGGGTGGCGCAGGTTATTGTTCCTGTGTGAGAGAATTGAGCGACCCCTCATTTTCAAGCTACATGGACGCGCCTGTGATAAAGACAGAAATACCCGGGCCAAAAACAAAAGCGGCACTTGCTGCACAGAACAGGCTCGAGACAGTCTCAAGGACATATACGGGCTTCTTCCCTTTGTCCGTATCTGAAGGAAAAGGGTCCACCCTCAAAGACGTCGACGGCAATGTATTCATAGACTGGTTTGCAGGCGTCTGCGTCATCGCTCTGGGCCACGGCAACCCCATCGTTCTGGGTGCAATGCAGAAGCAGCTGGAAAGGATTTCGCACATAAACGAAATGCCGACCGAGGTCAGGACTGAGTTCCTGAAGGTGCTAGATTCAACTCTTCCCGGAAGCCTGGGCGGCCGTTCGAAGACCATGTTCACCGTCACTGGTGCAGATGCGTGCGAGGCAGCAATCAGCCTTGCCAGGCATGTAACACGGAAGAGAACCATCGTCGCCTTCGGGGGTGCCTATCATGGTGTCCATGGAAGCATCGTCGGCGCCACAGCGAACAGACATTACAGGGAATACGCATCTGTTCCGCCCTACGGCATACACCACCTGCCATATCCATACACATACAGGTTTCCTTACGGCGTCGGTCAGGGGGAGGAAGCTAAGTCGGTGATTGACAGCCTTGAATACCTTATAAAAGACAGCAGCTCCGGGCCAGACGAAATTGGCGGCGTAATAGTTGAACCTGTCCAGGGGGAGGGCGGATACGTTGTCCCCCCTCCAGACTTCCTGCCAATGCTCAGGGAGATTACCGAGAAATACTCGGTACCGCTCATAGTGGATGAGGTCCAGACTGGCGTGGGAAGGACGGGCAAGATATGGGCATCCGAGCATTCCAGCATAACCCCGGACATCATGTGCATTTCAAAGGCAATTGGAGGAGGCATACCGCTGTCGATGATGTCATACCGGAGTGATTACGACGACAATCTGCCCCAGGGCTTTCATCTGGGCACTTACAGGGGCAACCCTGTCGGGCTGGCCGCCGGAAATGCAATATTGAAGCATCTGAAGGAGAGCGACCTACTTTCGAAGGTTGCCAGGACAGGTGCGAGGGTGAAATCGCACTTTGAGGAAATCGCATCAGGAAGCAGAACAATAGGCGAGGTGAGAGGCCTTGGCTTTATGGTCGGCGTAGAACTTGTCGAGGACAGGAAATCGAGGACGCCCTCTCAGGATGCTGCCAGGAGGCTGAGAAGCAGCATGCTTGGCAAGGGGGTGCTGATGCACACCTGCGGTCACTTCGGCAATGTTATGCGCTTCATGGCGCCGCTCACAATCGAGGACGAACTCGTCACGAGAGGACTGGAGATATTCGACAGCTCGCTGAGGGAAACAGAAGCATCAATGTGACCTGTCAGTGCTTTCTTCTTTCCAGTTCCCTCCTCACACCATCAGCTCTCTCGTAGTCCACAACAGCCATGAAGACACTGTACTCAGCAGCCTTCCTGAGGATCTCGCCCGCAATATGCTTCTCCCTCTCGGCATCGAGCATTGCAACACCCCTGGGGTGCCTGCCCACCGAATCAATCTTGAGTACGACCTCCTCCGGGGTTCCTTCGAAACTCCTTCTCATCCTTCCTCGCCGAAAGATGGAATCAATGAAAAGTGAGGAAGCAGAAACATGTTCCATGTAAAGTTCTGTGTATTCATCATCATTCATGTCAAGAGCAACAACATCGATGCCGGCCGCATCTGCAAAGGCGACGGGATAGAGCTGGGCGGGGGAGGGAAGCACAACCTCACCGAACTTTGACATTTCTCTGATGTAGAAAAGGTCGAATTCTGTGTATTCAGGTTGAACCGGCTCCCCTGACCCGTTCCATTCTCTCAGTCTGTCCAACTGCCCTCCGGTAACTGATATCCCCATCCCGTCAGGCCTGTATTTTTCTAGTGCGGCCTTCACTTTACTCACCTCAGATACCAGGCCGTTTATGGCCGCGACCAGAATGACCGTATGCCCCTCGAGATCAAACAGCCATTCCCTGTCCGCCATCGGGGCACCGCTGTTCATTCCCTTCTTCTCAGCCTTCTCTGCTGGGCTACTGCAGCAAGATCCTCGGGGAACTGAATCGACAGGAGTTCATCCCTGCCAATGACAGGGATACTTCCCGCGCTCTCCTTCTCGGTGTTTGTCTGAAGGAAAATCACCGCCTCCTTTTCTGCAATCCTTGTGATACTGTCCAGCATGGACATCTTCTGTTTGAACTCCGAGAGGCTCTGTCCAAGCCACGTAATTAGGACATCATCCCCATGGACAGTTATTGCGTCAAAGGCAGATCTGTGCGTGGGGAGAACAGAGTATCCTATCTCTGTCAGCAGCCTGTAGACCTCGTTTTCAAAACCATGGTACTTGTCGAAGTCCGGTCTCCATTTCTCATCATCCTTCCTCACTCCTACATCCTTTAAATCCCAGTCCTCGAGCGGAAGAACGAACGGCTGGTTGAAGAAATCCTCAAGCCTCTGCGCAACATCTATGACTGCCTTCATGCCGCTTTCGTACATCTGAATGGCTCTTCTCGAGACGCCTGCGATCTCCGCAAGTGCTCCCAGCGAAAGGCTCATCTCCTCCCTCATCCTGCGAAGCATCACACCGTCGATCCTCACATACAGGCCGCCCGGTTCTGCAAGAATGAACGGCGGTACGCCTTCAAGAAGTTCATCGCTCAGCGTTCCCGGTGTCAGTATGGGGACGTCAAACCTGGAGTAAACAATACCATCCTCAAGGGATCCTGCTCCCGAGTGAAGCCCGACAATCAACGGCTTACCGTCAAGGGCGCTTGTGATTCTCTTCATCTCCACTGCCGTTTCCCTGTTGAAACCATCAACATTGCGAAGCACTTTGATGAACAGCAGTTCCCTGTCCCTCCTTCCAATGAGGTCGAATGTCATGCTCCTGAACTCAGTGCAGTCAGTGAGATAGAAGCCTGCCTTTGCGAGTATCTCACTCACAAGGTGTATTATCTCCTCCCTCTTTGACGGCTCAGAGTTCCTGGGCATTCTTGTCACCCCACGTACTCGAATTCTTTTGCGATCTTGTTATATTTCTCAAGCTCGATCCTGGAGGTTGGTCTCACTTTCTCCATCGCCTCTGCGAAGTCATCCATGTCTATTTTCATCTTTTCAAACCCATCCTCCTTCAAGAGTCCCCCCTCCTGGACGTATCTCCTGATGCTCAGTATGGCAGCCTCGTTGCATATTGCGGCAACATCGGCGCCGGTGAACGATTCCGTCTTCTTTGCAAGCTCATCCAGGTTGACGCCGCCGTCAAGCGGCATACCCTTGGAGTGAATCCCGAGTATGTGCCTTCTTGCCTTCTCATCCGGCATTGGTATTGAAACGACACGGTCGAACCTTCCGGGCCTGAGTATCGCCTCATCTATCAGATCGGGCCTGTTAGTTGCCGCTATAACCACTACGTTGTGCAGCGTTTCCAGCCCGTCCATCTCGGTAAGCATCTGGCTTATTATCCTCTCCGTGACCCTCGTGTCGTCATCGCTGCCACGCTTGGGGACTATGCTGTCAATTTCATCCATGAAAATTATGCATGGCGCAGCCTGTCTTGCCTTCCTGAATATCTCCCTGACAGCCTTCTCGCTCTCCCCTACCCACTTGCTCAGAAACTCAGGTCCCTTGACATTGATGAAGTTTGCCTGGCTCTCTGTGGCTATTGCTTTTGCAAGCAGTGTCTTGCCTGTGCCCGGCGGTCCGTACATCAGCACTCCCTTTGGCGTCCTTGCCTTCATGTGATTGAAAAGTACACCGTACTTCAGCGGCCATTCAACAGCCTCTTTCAGCTCCTGCTTTGCAGATTCGAGACCCCCTATGTCCGTCCAGTGGACGTTTGGCCTTTCTATCAGCACTTCCCTCATTGAAGAGGGCTGCATGTCCCTCAGAGCTCCGAAGAAATCCTCCATCATGACACTCATTTCATTCAACGTCTCCGCAGGTATTGCATCCAGCTCAAGGTCTAGCTGTGGCATGATCCTCCTGAGTGCACGCATTGCAGCCTCCTTTACAAGCGCCGAAAGATCTGCGCCCGCATAGCCGTGCGTCAGGTCGGCGAGCTTCTCTAGGTCGACATCGTCATCCAGGGGCACTCCTCGCGTGTGTATTGCGAGTATTTCCGCCCTCCCGGCCCTGTTTGGTATGTTTATCTCAATCTCCCTGTCGAACCTGCCTGGCCTGCGGAGTGCAGCATCAAGTGCATTCGGCCTGTTTGTTGCACCTATGACGACAACCTTTCCCCTGCTCTCCAGACCGTCCATCAGTGCAAGGAGCTGCGCGACGACCC
>JBJKPR010000036.1:0-86512 GCA_046706185.1 Candidatus Sysuiplasmataceae archaeon | reverse complement strand
TAGCCGAAGGGGAGATAAAGACGGAGGGCAGGATAAAGGACTCGAAGGCACTTGCCAAGAAGCTCCAGGACCTGGGAATGGAAAGGGATGAGGCGAGGGGAGTCCAGATGTTCGTCGACAGCAACGTCTTCATCGACTACACCAAGGGAATACAGTACCTCTTCGAGACAATGGAACTGTGCAAGCAGGCGTTCGAGGAGGCGATGCGCCTCGGACCGCTTGCTCAGGAGAGGTGCATGCATGTGAAGGCGAAGATCGTCGACGCAAAGCTTCACGAGGACAGCATACACAGGGGCCCCGCGCAGGTGATACCAGCCGCCCGTTCGGCTGTCTACGGCGCAATGGCGGTCGCGGGAAGGGTCCTGTACGAACCTGTCCAGAAGATTTACATCAATGTTCCTCCGGACGTCATGGGCGATGCAATCAGGGAACTGCAGCAGAGACGCGGCGTCATCGTCGATATGAGGCAGGAAGGGGAGAACACAGTTATCGAGGCAAAGGCACCAGTGGCCGAAATGTTCGGGTTCGCAAGTGCAATAAGGAGCGCGACGCAGGGACGCGCTCTCTGGTCGACAGAGAATGCCGGCTACGAGAAGGTACCGAAGGAGATTGCGGACAAGGTGGTACCGGAGATAAGGAAGAGAAAGGGCCTCAACCCGCAGCCGTACGAGGCAAACTACTACTCAGACTGAGACGGCCGCAAGGTAGGCGAAGTAGAGGGCGAAGGCAAACATCACGATGGCAGAGGCCACCGCAACGGCCTCCGATGCGCCTCTGTGTCTCCCCGTGCCAGCATGCAGTGCCAGCGGAAACATCACAATCCATGCGGCTATGGCGACGAACAAGCCGATGAAAAGCAGAAATCCACCCAGGTAGGCGAATGCAAGCCCGGCCGTCAGCCACCACAGTATCTGGAACGGATTGCTGATTCCCGTGACGAAAGCCCTGGCGTATGTTCTCCTGTCATGGACTGCCACCGCCTGCTTCTTCCTGTTCCTGAGAATGGTGACGCCGAGGTACGCCACAACCACAGTTCCCAGTGCGTACACGGCTGATATGTAGCTGCCAATGTCTAGTGCGGACCTGACAAGATAGACCACAACACCAAGCACCAGATCAGCGCTCATGGCGCCTGTGCCAGCCACTATTCCTTTCCGAACAGAAGTGACGGTTTCCGAGGCAATAAGTGCGTTCATCGGACCGGGGGGTATCGTGAGCGAAAAACCCAGGACCATCCCAAAAACCAGAGAGTAAAAGGCATCCATCTGCAAGACCGCTCTGCGTTGCAGCTACACTGAGAAGGAGCTGTGCTAAATAAGTTGCCGGACGGTGCATTCAGTGCAGGCAGGGTGCTGCCCTGGCGGCATCTCCAGTAGCTGTGTGACAAGATGAAATAATTATATACATGACCGTGATTGATAAGCGAATTGCATATAAAAGAGAGTGTTCAGAATGGCTAACAAACCCCATCTTAACATAGTCTTCATTGGTCATGTCGACCATGGAAAGTCAACACTTGTAGGACGAATGCTCTTCAATACGAAGAGTATCGATCAGTATCTGATAGACAAGTACAAGAAGGAAGCGGAAGAGAAAGGCAAGGCCACGTTCGAATTCGCGTGGGTAATGGACAACCTGAAGGAAGAGCGCGAGAGAGGTGTCACGATCGACGTCTCGCACAGGCGTTTCGACACCCAGAAGTACTATTTCACAATCATAGACGCCCCTGGCCACAGGGATTTCGTCAAGAACATGATCACCGGCACGAGCCAGGCAGATGCCGCCGTCCTTGTTGTTGATGCCGGCAAAGGCCCCGAGGCCCAGACGAAGGAGCATGTTTTCCTTGCAAGGACGCTCGGCGTTACACAGCTCATCGTTGCTGTCAACAAGATGGACTCCACACAGCCGCCGTTCTCACAGGATGCGTTCGAGAAGACAAAGAAGGCGGTCACAGATTTGCTGAAATCTGTCAGGTACAAGGTGGAGGATGTCCCGTTCATACCGGTAAGCGCCTACAAGGGCGACAACGCAACTGAGGCATCAGCCAACATGCCTTGGTACAAGGGCGACACACTGCTCCAGACGCTCGACAAGCTCAAGGAACCGCCCAAGGTCACGGACAAACCGCTCAGGCTGCCGATACAGGATGTCTACACCATCACAGGTATAGGCACAGTGCCCGTCGGAAGGGTGGAGACAGGCGTGCTGAAGAAGGATATGAAGATTGTATTCATGCCTGCAAACAAGACGGGCGAGGTCAAGTCAATAGAAATGCACCACGAGCCCATGGATGCTGCATACCCCGGCGACAATGTCGGCTTCAACGTCCGCGGTCTTGCAAAGACAGACATAAAGAGAGGTGACGTTGCAGGTCCTGTAGACTCCATTCCCACAGTTGCAAAGTCGTTTGTGGGACAGATAGCGGTGCTGAACCATCCGAGCGTAATCACAATTGGCTACACTCCTGTCTTCCACTGCCATACTTCACAGATTGCATGCACATTTACTGAGCTGCAGAAGAAGATTGACCCGGGCACGGGCGGTGTAAAGGAGGACAAGCCGCAGTTCCTCAAGACAGGGGATGTCGCATTCGTCAAGATAGAGCCCACAAAACCCATGGTTATTGAAAAAGCTTCGGAGTTCCCACAGCTCGGCAGGTTCGCGATAAGGGACATGGGCCAGACTGTAGCGGCCGGTGTCTGCGTCGAAGTCGAGAAGAGAACGCTCTGATTGAAGTGGTGGACACCGTGGCACAGAAGGCTAGAATTTCGCTCAGCGGCACGGACCCAAGGAAGATCGACTCTGTCTGCAGCCAGATCAAGCAGATCGCGCAGAAGACAGGGGTTAACATGAGCGGCCCTGTGCCGCTTCCCACAAAGCACATGGTTGTTCCTGTCAGGAAGAGCCCGGACGGCGAGGGCAGCGCAACCTGGGACAGGTGGGAAATGCGCATCCACAAGCGTATGATAGACATGGACGCGGAGGATGACAGGGCGCTCAGGCAGCTCATGAGGATACAGGTTCCAGACGGCGTCAACATAGAGATAGTGCTTCGCAGCTGAACAAGTTCCGGGGGCGAACCGTTAAATTGATCGCACGAGAATCCGTAATCCATGCCTTCTCTGCGGAGTGAGCCCTTATGAGGTCGTTCGTCAAAGTTTCGGCTCCTGCCACAATTGCAAACTTCGGTCCCGGCTTTGATACGTTCGGGCTCGCGCTCGACCAGCCCAGGGACATAATAGAGCTGAGCCTGGATGTCTACGAGACACAGATCGAGACTGTTCCGGATTATTCCATACCAACAAAGAAGAACGCTGCATTTGCCTCCGCCAACTCAATTGCATGGAAGAACAGGGTTAACGCCCCCTTCCACATGAAAATAGTCAAAGGGATAAGGCCGGGCGGAGGAATAGGCAGCAGTGCCGCATCATCCGTCGGCGCGGCGCTTGCGATGGCTGTGGCCATGGATTACAGCGCGAAGGACGACGAGCTCATACAGGCCTCCTCGCTCGGAGAGAAAATGGCTTCCGGCACAGCACACATCGACAATGTTACCGCATCGCTTCTGGGCGGCTTCACGATCGTCGCGTCACGTTCGCCGGTGGAGGTCATAACAATTCCGCCCGAGGATCTTCCTCAGTTCAACATTGTGGTTGCCCTCCCGGACATGATGCTTGAGACAAGGCGCTCAAGGGCGATAATACCAAAAAGCGTTCCGATCGAAAATGCAGTGGAGAATATCTCCCTCAGCTCTTCGATGGTCCACGCGCTTCTGAAGAAGGATGCGGCATCTGTCGGCAAGTACCTGAGGGATGAGCTGATCCTTCCCTACAGGAAGCCGCTCATACCAGGCTATGACAGGGTCCAGAGGTCTGCAATGGATGCGGGCGCTCTTGGCGTTTCCATATCAGGTGCCGGACCTGCAGTCTTTGCACTCGCGGACGGGGGAGCAAAGGAGATTGCAAAGTCGATGGAGAGTGCGTTCAAGGCCGCCGGTTTCAAGTCGCAGACTTACATCACAAAGCCCGGAAAAGGTGCCGAAGTTCTGGAAGCGAGATAAGACCACTCAACAGATTTATTAACGGTACGGCATTGATGACCACTCGGGCGAGGATGGCCCAGCTCGGCAAGGCGATGGATTGCTAAACATTCCGCAAACATCCATTGTCCGAAAGGACTCGGGGGTTCAAATCCCCCTCCTCGCGCCATCAGGCCGCTGGTTTGCTCAGCTGCAATCTGTCCGTGATTCTCGTACGGTTCCTGGAAAGGGGCCGGGAGGAAGTCATCAACCCTGGAAAACGCTGCCCGGGGCATCGCCGTTTATCAGCCGGCGTGATGGGCCTAAGCCCACGTTGCCAATTGGCTGACGATCGCAATTGCAGAAGTTGCAGGCCGGACTGGGCAGTTCACAGCCTTCCTGCTGCCCTCGGCCAAGAGCGGCATATGGGCCGTCGCCTGGAGCGTGGAGTGCCAGGCATCATAAATGCGTGCAACAAGACGGGCGTAGTGGAAAAGCGATGTTCTTTTATCGGTGCTGCTCTTCTGACATCCCGTGAAGGCCTACCTCGAGTCGCACGGCTGCACAATGAACTATGGCGAAGGAAGGCTGGCACGGGCAAGGATGGAAAGTGCCGGTTACTCGTTCGTATCCAGCCCCGAGGAGGCCGATGTCCTCCTTCTCAACACCTGCGGTGTGATCGAGTTCACTGAGAATACAATGTACAGGAGGATAAGGGAGCTGGATTCACTCGGCAAGCGCCTCCTTGTGACCGGCTGCATGGCGGGGATCAAGGACAGGGAGATCAGGAAGGCATCCCCGTCGGCGCAGGTTTTCCTTCCCAGCGACTTCAGCGCACTCGATTCGCTTCTCGGCCTTGAGCTCACACAGGGTCTTGACTGCTGGAATGACGCGGGCAGAAACGACCTTATCGTGCCAATCGCACAGGGATGCCTTTCGCTCTGCACCTACTGCTACAGCAGAGTGGCGAGGGGAAACGTGAGGAGCATAAGTGCAGACAGGATAATCGGGATGGTCAGAAGGCACATCTCCGGAGAGCGGACGAGGGAGATACTCCTTTCCGGCATGGACACAATAACATACGGCAGGGATACAGGAACCACGCTGCCCGACCTGCTGGAACGCATTACTTCGATAGATGGCGAGTTCAGGCTCCGTGTGGGCATGATGAACCCGTCGCTCATGCCTCCGCTGCTCGAAAGGCTGCTGGACGCATTCGACGACAGGAGAATATACAAGTTCTTTCACATCCCCTTCCAGAGCGGGTCGGACAGAATACTGAAGGCAATGAAGCGCGGAAACACAAACAATCAGTTCATCCGAATTGTGGAGAGGATCAGGGAGCGATATCCGGACATGACACTCTCCACCGACCTGATAGTCGGTTTTCCGGGTGAGGGGGAGGATGATTTTGAGGCGAGCATGCACACAATTTCAGAGGTGAAGCCAGACATAGTCAACGTCACAAGGTTTTCACCCCGCCCCGGAACACCCGCGTTCAAGATGGCGGAGCAGGTACCTGGCTGGGTAATGAAGGAGAGGTCAAGGAAGGCAACGAGGCTGAGATTTGACATTTCACTTGCTGGAAACGCCGCTTATGTCGGATCCACAGCAATGGTGCTGATTACCGAGCAGGGAAAGAACGGCTTCACGATCGGAAGGCTGGACAACTACAGGCAGGCAATAGTGAGGGGAGACCACGCTATCGGGAGTACGGTAGAGTGTGCAGTCAAGGGCTGCAGCCCTGTCCACCTCGTATGCGAGCCACTCGGTCAGGGATGCTGACCGGGGAAGCAGGCGCAGGCTGCCCCTTCCATCGTTCATGCTTAACTACCCGACCGTCTTTCCCGTACTCATGGCGGCTGTGAAAAGGAGCCTGAACCTGAAGGTAATGGACTGGCTTCTCGGCGCCGAACAGCCATCTGTTCGCTACTTCACGCTCACCGAGCTTCTGGAAAGAAGGGCTGACGACCCGGACGTGGTTCAATCAAGGAAAGCCATTGAGAAGAGAGGGTGGGCGCATGACATACTCAGCAGGCAGAAGAGGGGAGGCTACTGGGAGTCGCCAAAGTCCCTGTACCAGCCGAAGTACACTTCAAGCAACTGGATGGCCCTTGTGCTTTCTGACCTGGGCCTCACAAGGGAGAGCAGGCGCATCGAGAAGGCAGCCGAACTGTTTTTCAGGGAATGGCTGCCAGATGAGTGGATGGAGAAAATGGAGGACGGCGAGGTATGCGTGATAGGAAACACGGCCAGGATGCTCTCCAGGTTCGGCTACTCAGAAGACCCGAAGGTGAAGAAGCTGTTCCAATGGCTTGTCGATGACCAGAAGGAAGACGGTGGGTGGCACTGTTTTGAATCCGACACAGGCACGCTCGACTGCTGGGAGGCCCTCGCAGCGTTCAGCGCTCTCCCGCGGCGAATGCGCAGTGGAAGGGTGAGAAGGTCCGTCGAGAGGGGCGCGGAGTTCTATCTTGAAAGGAAGCTGTTCGAGGAGGGCACCGGCAGGTATGCGCCATGGTTCCGTTTCCATTATCCCAATCACTACTATTACGACATACTCGTCGGGCTCGATGTAATCACCTCACTCGGCTTCGCCGACGACAGGCGCCTTCGCCCTGCGCTTGAATATCTCGAGGGAAATCGGAGAAGGGACGGCACGTGGTCCATCGCCAGGGCGCATCCCGACATCGGCCGCGGCGCGGGCTACAGGCTGCGCAACAAGCCTGTCCCTTTCGCGCTCGAGACCGCCGGGAGCCCGAGCAAGTGGATAACGCTCAAGTCAATGCTCGTGCTGAAAAGGGCGGGCAGGCTCGATCTGTGACGCATGCCTGTGCGAAGGGCTGGCTGACAAAGGCTTATCTACGGACAGAAAAATCAATCACAGGACAGCCCCGTGGTGTAGTGGTCAATCATGCTGGCCTTTGGAGCCGGCGACGGCAGTTCGAATCTGCCCGGGGCTACTGCTCAACCAGACTACCAAAGATCTCCCTCACGCTTCCTCCTCCTTCTGTTCTGCAGCCACGCGTAAACCATCAGCGGCAGGAAGATCCAGAGGATCGATGTGTAGAAGACAAGGGGCGCGTACCCGTTCAGTGCGAAGAAGGACATTGCGGCCGTGACAGCAACAGCATACAGTACCACTATCGCGGCAGCGCGCCTGTGTATCTTCCACCTGCTCATGCAGTCGTCCTTGTGACACTGTCCTGAGAGACGATAAGCGTATGCTCCCACTGGCTCACTGCACCGCCCTTGCCCTCGATGAGCATCTCGTAGCCGTGAAGGACTCCAAGCCTGAGCAGCTTGTTGAGCTTCCTCCTCCAGTCCTTGATGTCAGACAACCACCTTTCAGCAAACGGAAGCCTGTTGTACCTCTCCAGTATGGTCTGCTGGAAAAGCTGAAGTTCGGGGTCCGCAAGCTTCCTTTCCCTGCTAAGTGAGAATATGTTGCCAAGCTTCCCGGAAACCACGTATCCTCCGCCGTCAGTCGCAAACGGCTCGACCGCAATCACAATCTCGTCCGGAATTGTAGTGCTGTCGTCCGTCCTCTTCACGTTGTAGACACTGAACCCTGCATGCAGGTTGTACCTCTCGATGCTGTGCCCCATGAGGTTCGAGATCGGCCTGTAGCCGCTTCCTGCTATTATGTTCTCTATCGTTGTGCCTATCATGGCAAGGCTTGCTCCAGGTCTTATGAGAGTAAGGGCGCTTTCGAGCGCATTCCTGGACACATCGACAAGGCCCTGGAGTGTTCCACCGAACGATTTGCTCGCGGCCGTGTCAGCGACATAGCCATCAACCTCCACGCCAACATCAAACTTCAGCACGCCCCTGGCGGGGAACCTCTGAGTGTCCCCGAACGGGGGTGTGTAGTGCGCGGCTACGCTGTCAATACCTATGTTGACAGGGAACGCGGGCCTTCCTCCCCTCTTTACGATGAACTCCTCGACCTCTTCAACCACATCGTATATTACACTGCCAGATTCAGAAAGCTCGATCCCCTTCTCCCTTGCCTCTTTTGCAATCGAACCCGCCTTCAGCAGCTTCTCCCTTACATCCCGCTCCGTTCGGAACACCCTCTCGTTCAGATAGAAGCGAGAACCTCAAGTATTCTCTCCTCGGGAACCGGACCCTTCCTTACAATCGGGAACGTGTCGTCCGTTGTGTCCACTATAGTCGACTGCACTCCGACGTGGTTCCTGCCGCAGTCCAGATACATCGACACATCCTGGCCGAGCTCCTTCATGCACTGCTCAATGGAGACTGGATTGGAACTAGAATGCTTGTTTGCGCTTGCCGAGGTGAGCGGTCCGTACGCCTTTATTATCTCCCTGGCGATCGGGTGGTTTGGCATCCTGAAGCCAACGGTGCTCCCTCCCGCAGTGAGCAGGTCCGGCACGTCGCCTGTCTTTTCAGCAAGTATGATGAGCGGGCCGGGCATGAGCTCCTTTATAAGCAGCCTGGCCGCCTTGTTGAGGTGTGCTATCCTTGACGCCATCTTCTCATCGAGGACGCTGACGGATAACGGCATGTCAAACGGCCTTTTCTTGGCCATGTAGACCTTTTTCACCGCCTGCTCGTCGAAAATATCCGAACCAATGGTGTAAATCGTGTCCGTGGGATAGACGATGAGCTCGCCTTCGGTGAGCCTCCGCTTTATCTCCGACAAGAGCTTCTCAGGAATGCTGCAGCTCTTTGGTTCGTGTCCCTCAAATTCACAGTACTGTTTGCAATCCACTTTGTTCAACTGGCCGATGCTGTTCAGCGCCGCCACCCCTTCTGTCCGGGTTTACGGATAGTCGTTTGGCAATCATGCTTATCTATTTTTCTATTTGCATGCTCCCTTTCGCCCCTTTCGCATTTCACGGCCTGCAAATCCGCTGCGGCACCCGACCGACTGCCGCTCATGTGTTAACGTTAATATCTGAATTACGACTCCTGTAACACGTTTCGGCCCGGCTGCTTCGAAAACGCGTTCGCCGGGCGGGGAAACGAGGTGTGCATTTTGAAACTGTTCGAATACCGGGCCAAGCAGCTGATGGAAAAATACGGCATACCTGTGCCGCGTGGTTCTGTCGCGAAGACGTCTTCAGACATAAAATCGGTGGAATACCCTGTGGCCGTCAAGGCGCAGGTCCTTGTCGGGGGAAGGGGAAAGGCCGGAGGGATAAAGTTTGCGGACAATGTGGATGACGCCAGGAAGCGGGCTGAGGAGATTCTTTCCATGAACATCAAGGGGGAAAGGGTGAAGTCCGTCCTCCTGGAGGAAAGGCTCGAGGTCGCAAGGGAGCTCTACCTGAGCTACGCAATAGACAGGAGCTCCAGGTCCGTCCTCCTGATGGCGAGCCCCGACGGGGGCGTGGAGATAGAGAGCGTCCCGCATGAACGTATCGCAATGGTCGCTGTCCCGCCCTTCGGCTACTCTCCGTTCATTGCGAAGATACTGAAGGCGCGGTTCGGGCTCGACGACGACAGGGCGCGCCAGGTTGACAGCCTGGCAAGGAACCTTTATGCGATGTTCATGGCAGAAGACTGCGAACTGGCCGAGATCAACCCGCTCGTGGTGACAAAAGGTGGTATGGTGATAGCCGCCGACTCGAAAGTCACAATCAACGACGATGCATTGTTCAGGCACTCCGAGTTCTCGGAGGACGTGGACGATCTCACCCCGCTGGAGCAGAGGGCGAAGGAGGAAGACATCGCGTTCGTCCAGCTGGATGGCAACATAGGCGTGATTGCCAACGGTGCAGGGCTGACAATGGCAACGCTGGATATACTCACAATAAACGGTGGCAGGGCTGGTGTATTCCTCGACCTCGGCGGGACAGATGACCCGAAGAAGGTGACGAAGGCACTGGCACTGATGAAGGACGCCAGGCCGGGCGTCATCTTCCTCAACATATTCGGCGGAATTACGAAGTGTGACACGGTCGCTTCCGGTGTGAAGGAGGCAGTCCGCACGATAGGCATCGATGTGCCCATTGTGGCCAGGATCCGCGGCGTGAACGATGACATAGCGAGGGAGATACTGAAGGAGATAGGTATAGAGTCGTCCACGGACCTGATAGATGCGGCAAGGAAGGCTGTGAAAGCGGCGGTGGTCTGATGGCCATAATGGTAGGGCCTGAAACAAAGGTGCTGGTGCAGGGCATCACAGGGCACCAGGGGCAGTTCCATGCAAAGTCTATGAAGGAGTTCGGCACGAAGGTGGTCGCCGGAGTGACGCCTGGAAAGGGCGACTCTGAAGTGGAAGGCATCCCAGTCTTCGAGACGGTTGTCGAAGCTGTGGAGCAGACAGGCGCCAACACATCCTGCACTTTTGTGCCGGCAAGGTTTGCAAAGGATGCTGTGTTCGAGGCGGTGAACGCGGGTCTCGGGCTTGTTGTGGTCATAACAGAGCACATACCCTTCCTTGATGCGATGCAGTTTGTCAACTATGCAAAGCTGAAGGGCACCACTGTGATAGGGCCAAACTGTCCCGGAGTGACTTCGCCCGAGTTCGGCAAGGTCGGCATCATGCCATCCAAGATGTTTGCAAAGGGGGACGTCGGCGTCATATCGAGGAGCGGAACGCTCACTTACGAGATCGTCAATGCTCTCACCGAAAACGGCATAGGGCAGACGACATGCGTGGGCATTGGCGGCGACCCGATCATCGGGTCCAACTTCGTGGAGGTGCTCTCAAGGTTCGAGGAGGACAGAAGCACGAAGAGGCTTGTGCTCGTGGGGGAGATAGGCGGTACAGCGGAAGAGGAGGCTGCAGATTTCATCAGGGAGCACGTGAGCAAGCCTGTCTTCGCGTACATAGCGGGCCGCAGTGCGCCTCCTGGCAAGAGAATGGGTCACGCCGGTGCTATAATAAACAGGGGCAGGGGAACGGCTGAGAGCAAGATAAAGGCTCTGGAGGCGGCTGGCGTGAGGGTTGCGGAGCTGCCCACGGACATACCTGCAATGATGCTCGGGAAGTGACTGCTCACTCTGCCTTCTTGAGCTGCATCCTGTACATTTCAAGTATTTCCCTGCTTGTTGTTGCATCGTATGCATCCTTGTCCTTCCTGAAGTTGCCTGTGAACCTGGGGAACCTTATGGCAAGGCCAGCGTCCTTCCTGACCTGGCTCCAGCAGCATGTGTGTATCGGGCTGTGCGTGATTTCCGCCCCCAGAACCTCAAGAACAACTGCGGGCCTGAACCAGTAGTCTGCAACAGCACGGCTCTCCACGGACGGAGGCTTTTTCTGCACCGCGTAATCCCGCAGCATTTCGGGCAGCAGCTCAAGCGTTTTGTCGTCAAAGCCTGTTCCAAGCTTGGTCACTGTTTCGAACGCATCCTTCTCCTTGTTGTAGGTTGCCATCAGCAGCGCGCCGTATGTTCCGCTCCTTCTTCCCCTTCCAGCAAATGCTCCGACGACAACGAGGTCCACCGTGTCGATCATTTCTGCCTTGTAATCCTTCTTGTACTTTATCCAGAGCCAACCCCTCGCACCGGCCTGGTATACAGAATCGTCGCCGACCGACTTCGCTACTATTCCCTCGCATCCTGACTCAAGAGACTGCGTGAAGAAAGACTCTGCCTCGTCCTCCGAACCGGTGACAACTATTGTGGAGACCTTCACCCTGTCGCTCTTCCCGACCGCCTCCTCGAGCTTTCTCCTCCTTTCAGGGAATGGCTTTCCTGTGTAGTCCTCACCGTCGTAGAGCAGCAGGTCGAACAGGAAGAGAGTGACAGGGAATTCCTCGACCGCCTCCCTGACGCCGTGTTTCCTACCTCTGCGCCTCGATACCACCTGGAATGGAAGCAGTTCACCGGTGTTGATGTCCACCGGGACACACTCCCCCTCAATTATACCAGACCTGCCCTTGAATGCAGCGGACACGCTCTCCACTATCTCGGGGAACTGCCCGGTGAGTTCCTCCAGCTGCCTTGAGAACAGGCGTACTTTCCCGTCCTCTATATGGGCCTGCATCCTGAGACCGTCGTATTTGTAATCAAACGCAGCCTTCCCGCCCATCTTCTCAAGTATCTCCCCGATCCCAGGGAGTCTCTCTGCAAGCATGGACCGGAGCGGGACATTGACCTTCAGCCTCAACCTTTTCAATCCGGAAAGTCCCTCCCTGCACAGCGTGAGCGCGACAGTTCCAAGGTCGCTTGTTATGTTGAACGCCCTCTCCACCTGATCCTTGTCAGACTTTGAAGCGAAGGTCGTTGCGAGAGCCTCGACCAGCGTCATCGCAGCAACGCCGATCCTCATCTTTCCAATGACGATGCGAAGTATGTACTTCGCCTCGCCCGGGGTGGCAGACGCTAGCAGGTTCGCAAGCAGGTTCACCTTCTGCTCCTGGGAGCCGGGACCGGAAGCGCCCGTTATCTCGGAGAGCATAGTGTGGACCTGGTTGACAGTCAGTTCCTCTCCTCCGAGGGCGCTCAACGACGCCTTCCGGAGCAGTTCCTCACCTACTGCTCCGATGTCCCCCTTTTCCTTGTACATCCTCTCCACGGCAGATGCGTCAGTCCTTGACACCGTCGCAAGCGTCCTGAGGGCCATTTTCTCAGCCATGCCAATCTTCTCAGGATAGAAATCCGGAAAGAGCTTCCCGTGGGTCATGTGGACTACATTGGCGATCTCGTCGCAGCTGGACCTTTTCAGCATATCAACTATGAGCGCAGTGATCTCAAGTCTCTTGGTAGTGGCTTCCACTTTTTCGTAGAATTCAGCAACCTCTCTGTAAAGCAACGTCTTCAGTCTCCCGTTCCCTGCGTGCTATCAGCATTAAACCAGGTTCCGTTTAATACCTATTCCATACCCCCGCTGTGGCATGCCGCAGCCGGCTCCTCCATTCAGAAGAATTAAATACGGTGCCTTTCTCAATGAAAAAGCTGAGATCCCGCCGGGGCGGCATTCAGGTGCCTGCAGCGTGCGGGATTATGCGGTTGAGTGGCACCGATGGGAGAGGCAGAGGGCGCGGAGCAGGGACGGACATACGCAGCAGGTTCGTGGCTGAACGTCGTGAGCTGGCGGTACTACGGGAAATTCGACAGCGCTGCTGGATACTGGCTGGGCATTGCACTTGGTGTAGTGATAGGACTGATAGACGTCTTCTTTCCTGGTTCTTACCACAACCTCGCCTACTACTTCCTGATTTACGGCTCGCTTGGCCTGTTCTCCGGCTACTTCGCAGCCGTGACCGCGTACAGGCTTTTCCTGATAAGGTCGCTTGGCATAGCGTCCATATCCATGGGCTTCTGGGCAATAGCATGGTCAGCGTGCTACTATGTGCTCTACTACCCTGAATGGCAGAAGACCTTCATTTCAGACCAGCTCATCGGCATCGGCCTTGGCATCAATGTGCCCATTTACACCTATGTGTTCAGCACAATTGTCCAGTCGCTAGGCGGGGCAATACTGATATTCCTTACTAACCCTAATGTCTACGACAGGATCATGGGCTGGGCGAAGCAGCGCTTCATGGGCTCCCGCTGAGGTTCAGAAATCGAAGAGCTTCTTCTGTTTTTCGGGAACCTGTGCCCGAACTGGCGCCTTTCCCTGCAAAGACATGTTTAGGCTCATCAGGGCTGCCTTCATGGCCCTCTCCTTTCTCTTCGAGGAGTAGTAGTAACCCTCATCCTTTGTTTCCTTCGTGATCAGGACAACCACCTTTCCCGCCCTCAGCCTTCCAGTCCTTCCTTTCCTCTGAATTGTTCTTATCTCCGAGGGTACAGGCTCGAAGAAGACCACCATGTCAGTCGAAGCGATGTCAAGCCCCTCCTCCCCCACAGACGTGCTTATGAGCACGTTCGCCGCCCCCGCGGCGAACCTGCTGATTACATCAATCTGCTCCTTCTGCCTCAGCCCTTTCTTGCTCCCCTTTGCGCTCTGGCCGACAAGCTTCAGGGGTCTTGCTCCCGCAATCGACGATGTCATCCGTTCGACAGCGTCGGCCGTATCCCTGTACTGCGTGAAAACCATGATCCTGCTTCCTGGACTTCTCAGCAGCTGCTGCTCAACAGTCTCCCTGAGCTTGGCCATTTTCGGATGTTCCTCCCTGAGTTGCTCAAGCATCTGGACGACCTCGACAAAGTGCTCATCCTGGGAAATGGAAACAGAGGCCTTTGATTTCTTTGCACCTGCCTCCTCCTGGAGCTTCGAAACATACTGCCTGAGAGCGTGGGCAGCCTGCGTTTCTGCCAGGTCAATCCCATGGGCAATCTTTATCGCCTCCGACTGGATGCGCAGCGCCTCGAACATCCCCCTGCTCTTGTGACCGGCCGCCAGCTCATCGCTTATCCTCCTGCCGGCACCAAGCAGTTCCCGTGTCGTGCCGCCGAAGTCCTCTGGCAGCAGGTCCATTCTCTTGAGCGCATCCACCCTTCTTGCGAGCATTTTCCTGAGAGCGCGTGATATTCTCCTGAGAGCCTCAGGCAACTGAACCTCAACCCACTTGACAGCAACGTCCTGGACATAGGGTTCAACGTCGGGGTCATCCTCTGTCCGTGCCTCAATCCTCCTTATTCCAAGCATCCTGCATATTCCTTCCACGGCAAGCAGGTCGCTGCCAGGGGAAGCTGTCATGCCCAGGACGAGCCCATCCCCCTTTTCCGCGGTGTAGATCTCAGCAATGTGGACGTAGGAGTAGTCACCCACAGCCCTGTGGCATTCGTCGAACACAACAAGCGAGAAATCCCTGAGCCATACTGCTCCGGAGTTTATGTCGTTCTCGACTACCTGCGGCGTCGAAACCACGATTCTCGCCTTCCTCCACCACTCCGCCCTGCGTTCCGGGCTCACCTCTCCAGTCATGGTCACTATCTCGCCCTCCGGCAGCTGCAGCTTTTCAGTCAGGAACGAGAAATGCTGCTCAACCAGCGGCTTCGTCGGCGCCATGAAAAGGACCCTTCCGCCCTCTGTCCAAAGCACCCTGTCTATCACCTTGAGCGCAATTACCGTCTTCCCCATTCCAGTCGGCAGGACGACAAGAGTGGATTCCCTCGATGCGACCTCGGCTATGTTCTCCTGGTACAGCCTTTCCGAAATCGCACCTTCTTTTATGAATGTCAGCTTCAACGGTAAGTAGAAAGGAATGCCGTTTATTAGCTTTGCACGGTGGTTGCAGCCGGAGCCCATGCGGCACAAGGGTTAAGAAACAACCGCAGTATCACAAACCGATACGATGGCAAACAGCCAGGACGACGAGGCGTTCATAGCCGCACTGCACAATGCGTGCACGCACGGCGGCTCGGCAGAAGTCAAATCTGTAATGGGCAGGCTGATGGCAAGGCTCAAGGGCGTTCCGGTAAAAGATGTGATGAAGCTTGCCGATGAGGCGGTCAGGAGGGTGAACACTCTGACCGCAACCGAACAGGAGGTGGAGCTTCAGCGGCTCGCGCCCGGCATGCTCGTAAGGGAGAAGAAGGAGCGCGTCTCAAGACTGAGGGAGCTTGAGGGTGCTGGCACTGGGTTCACTGTCAGGCTCGCGCCGTACCCTTCGGGGGCGCCGCACATAGGGAACACAAGGATGTTCATACTCAACGACGAGTACGCAAGGAAGTACAAAGGCAGGCTTCTGCTCGTGTTCGACGACACGATCGGCTCCGAGGAGAAATTCCCGGACATGGAGTCGTACGGACTCATAGAGGATGGGCTGCGGTGGCTGGGTGTGAAGTGGGATGCTGTCTACTACAAATCGGACAGGCTCGATGTCTTCTATTCATGGGCAGAGCGTCTCATACGAAAGGGAATAGCGTACGTGTGCATGTGCGACGCAGAAACGCTTCGCAGGCTGAGGGAGGAAGGCGAAGAGTGCGAGCACAGGTCGTACAGCGTCGGCCAGAACGAGAAATACTGGAAAATGATGGTCGCGGGCAAGTTCGCAGAAGGGCAGGCAGTCCTCAGGGCAAGGACTGACATGGGGCACAAGAACCCGGCGTTCAGGGACAGGGTCCTGTGCAGGGTCTCATCGAGGGTTCATCCTCGGGTGGGCAACAGATACAGCGTATGGCCGATGCTAGAATTCTCATGGGCCGTTGACGACATAGAGCTGAAGATGACACATGTCATCCGTGGCAAGGAGCTCGTCATGGAGGACATGATGGAGAATTTCATATGGGACAGCATGGGCATCAGCGGGCCCGACTTCGAGCACTTCGGTCTTCTCAGGCTCAAAGGCGTCAAGATAAGCAAGAGCAAGTCCAGGGCCGAGGTTGCCAGCGGAGTGTACACCAGCTGGGAGGACCCGCGGACATGGAGCCTCCAGTCGCTTGCTGCCAGGGGGTTCAGGCCCGAGGCAATCAGGAATTTCATACTCAGTCTTGGCATGAGCCTTGCAGACATCGAGGTTCCGATAGACTCGGTTTATTCTGAAAACAGGCGGTTGCTGGAGCCTGAGGCCAACAGGTACTTCTTCGTCGATGAGCCTGTGCAGACCACAGTCGAGGGCCTCGGAGGGGAGGTGACAGTGGAAAGCTACCTCCATCCTGACCATCCTGAGAAGGGAAGAAGAAGCATAAGAACGGGTGGAAGCGTCTGGATAGCGTCGGGTGACATGGCTTCATTTGAGGGGGAGGAAGTGCGCCTGAAGGATTTCTGCAATGTGGTGCTTGGAAGGGAGAAGTCGGAGTTCAGGGGAAGGGAGAACAGGGATCTGCAGCGGATCCAGTGGGTTCCTGCAGAGGAGAACGTGCCCTGCACAGTTATAATGCCAGACGGGACGGCAGTTAAGGGGCTTGCGGAGAAGAACGTTGCCGACATACCGCTGTCCGTCCCGGTCCAGTTCGAGCGGTTCGGCTTCGTGAACCCGAGAAAGAGGGACTCGCAGGGAACTCTTTTCTATTTCACGCATGAGTGACCTGCTATTTCCTCCTCCATTTCACCCCGGAAGCGCTGTCCTCTATGACTATGCCCATGTCGCTCAGCTTCGCCCTTATCTCGTCCGCCCTTCTGAAGTCCTTTGCCTTCCTGGCGCTTTCCCTCTCCTCTATGAGCTCCACTATCTCGCTGCTGACTTCTGTCTTGATGAAAGCATCCTCTCTCAGTATGCCAAGGACACTGTTCACGGATCGCACCGCATCGAGTATCCTGCCTGCGCCCTCGCCCGAGATCCTGCCTTCCTCAGACAGCCTTGCCGCATCCTTCAGGTTGGTGAAAAGTGACGCAACCGCGTCCCTGCTGTTGAAATCATCATCCATCGCGAGCTTGAAGTCGCCAAGTAGCTTTCCAGCAAGTTCGCTTCCGCTGCCGCTTCCCTGTGCTGCCGCAACGGCCTGGACGTAACCCTCGAGCCTCCTTCTCGCCTGGTCGCTCTCGGCGAGGGAAGAGCTGCTGAAATCGATCTGCCTCCTGTAGAGGCTGTTTACAAAGTAGAACCTGAGAGTTTCGGCAGGATATTCCCTCAGCGTTTCCCTGACCGGGCTGAAGTTCTTGAGCGACTTCGACATCTTTGCCCCGCCTGTGTTCAGTAGGCCAACGTGCATCCAGTACCTTGAGAAGATGGTGTGGGTGAATGATTCGCTCTGCTGTATCTCGTTTTCGTGGTGCGGGAAGATAAGGTCTTCCCCCCCGCCGTGTATGTCGAGCGTGTTTCCGAGATACTTCATCGACATCGCGGAGCACTCTATGTGCCATCCTGGTCTTCCCTTCCCCCAGGGGCTCTCCCAGCTTATCTCCCCCTTCTTTGCAGCCTTCCACAGGGCGAAGTCGCCAGGGTTTCTCTTGCGCTCGTCGACCTCAACTCTCGCCCCGGCTATTATCTGGTCTATCGACTGGCCTGAGAGCCTTCCATAGTCGTGCGTCCTGCCGATGTCGAAGTACACGCTTCCGTCAATCACGTATGCGTAACCATCCTTCACAAGCCCTGAGACCATTGATATTATGTCGCCTATGTGCTCCGACGCCTTGACATATCTGGTGACACTCTTCACACCCATCGATTCCATGTCTTCCCTGAACTCTGCTGCGTATCCGCCTGAGAGTTCCAGCGCCGGTATGTTTCTTTCCGCTGCTCTTGCGATGATCTTGTCCTCGACGTCGGTGATGTTAACAACCATGTTCACATCAAATCCGATGGACCTGAGGTACCTGGCGATGATGTCGAAAGAGACGAACGTCCTTGCATGACCGACGTGCATGGCATCGTAGACTGTCAGGCCGCAGACATACATGTTGACGCGCGGTGCGTTCAAAGGGACGAATTCAACCTTCTCCTTTGACATCGTGTCGTAGATTCTCATCGTGCCTATCAGCCTCAAAATGTGAATGCAGGGCTATATTAATCAAGGTGCCTCTGGACGGAGATTATCACTTTCGAGAGTTTCGCCGCAGCCTTAAAAAGAGTGGAGAGGAGGTTAAAAACTCATTCATGCAGCGGAAGGGGTTGCACGTTGACCGCCAGGGAGTAGCAGGAGCGGTGGCCACAATGTTCGTCCTGCTCATAGTGCTTGCCTTCATCAATCTGTATGTCATAGGCTACGTCCCCTCCACTGTCAGGCAGCAGGAATTCAGTCACATGTCCGCCGTGTACACAGAGTTTTCGGAATTCAGGCTGCAGAGCTATAATCTTGAATCAGGGAGCTGGCAACTTCCAGCCTCTTCCACATTCATCATGGGATCAAACGGATACGCCCCCTTTGCACCGCCGACAACGGGGCATCTTGTCTTCTCCAATGCCCAGTCGATTGTTGTATCATTTCCGCTAGGTGTGCCGCTCTATGTCCCAACTCCTTCCAAGACTGTCTACAACACATCAAGCGGAATAAACGGAGCAGTACAGTACGGCACGCAGCCTCCTGGATACACATCCGCACTGGTCCTGAACGGTTCCTATAATCATTTCAATGTCAACGTCGGCAGCACCACCTCTGTTGACAACTTCACTCTCATCATAAAGGTGAACGGGGACCACAACACAGTCAACATATATGCCAACGGCAACGGCCTGGATATATGGTACATAAGCTATGGCGCGGACAACGCCCTTGGCACCTTCTCCCTTACAGGCACAGGCAATCACGGATATGTCCAGACGTACGGGCTGGGGGATACCGCACCGCCCGGCTGGCCTCATTTCCAGTCAGTACAGCAGGGGCTGATCGCGGGGGGCTCCCTCTCTCTCAGCGTTCCCAACCAGTACTACACCCCACAGGAGTTCGTCTTTGAAGACGGCAGTATAATTGAAAACCAGAGCGGCGGAGCTATAATGCTGGACGGCCCGCAGCTGACGGCAACAAACGCATCGGATGGTGCGGCACTGTCACTGAACCTTGTATCACTGCTGGGCCAGCCTTTCTCCGCTTCAGGCAGCGGCCCTGCAGTTGTTTCGACATCGTACTACAGCAACCAGTCATTCCAGACAGGCAGCTACGCGGGCATGAACGTTGTCAGCTCAATAACGCTGACCGTGAGCAGCGACTATGCCTCTGCATGGGCATCGTTTTTCTCCTCGAGCCTCAGTTCGCTGCAGAACGTCACAAACGACCCGTCCCTTGCCCAGACTCAGACTGGGGGCACGGCTCAGCATGTTTCATGGGGTGCTTACTCCCTTACCGACTCGGGCGGGAAAGTCATACTTACCATATACAACCTGGAGAGCATGCATCTTACAACGGGCTCAGTCATGGTTTCAGCCTGAAGGCAGCCATGCAGGCACTCGTGCAGTCCGGGGCACAATTAAAATAATGATCGTTGGTACGGTTTAGCGTGGGCGAACCATCAACCGAGACGGATGTTGGCGGGCTGAGGCTCAGAAACCCGACGCTTCTTGCAAGTGGCATTCTTGGCGAGACCTCAGGCTCGCTCATACGCGTCTATAACTCAGGCGCGGGCGGTGTTGTAACAAAGTCGATTGGCTCCTCCCCGAGGAACGGGTACAGGAACCCGACAATCTTTGAATTCGAGGGTGGAATGCTCAATGCACTGGGGCTCCCCAACCCAGGCATCAGGGACTTTGTCGATGTCATCACAAGGACGAAGAAGGCAGGCGTCCTCACGGTCGGAAGCATTTTCGGCGGGGATGCGAAAGAGTTCTCAACGCTCGGAGCAGCGATGGAGGGGTACGGCGTTGACGCTATAGAGCTGAACCTCAGCTGCCCTCATGTCGAGGGCTTCGGTTCGGAGGTCGGAAGCAACCCGGACCTTATACGCTCAGTTGTTGGGGCTGTGAAGGACGCTGTCAAGATCCCTGTGTGGGCCAAGATGACTCCCAACGTGGCCGACATCGCTGTACTTGCGTCGGCGGCGGAGGAAGCGGGAGCCGATGCAATTGTTGCAATCAATACCGTGAGGGCCATGGCCATATCGGCAAGGCTCAGGCGCCCCGTGCTCTCGAATGTCTACGGCGGTCTTTCAGGTCACTCAGTCAAATACGTCGGCCTGCGGGCAGTGTTCGAGATAAGCAGGAATTGTTCGGTGCCTGTCGTGGGCGTTGGAGGCGTCTACACTGGAGAGGATGTGGCGGAATACCTGATGGCAGGAGCGAGCGCCGTGCAGATAGGAACGGCAGTTGCAGAGCGGGGGGCAGGTGTATTCGGCAGTGCCGTAGCAGAACTGAAGGAGTTCATGAAGTCCGAGGGTTTCTCATCCGTGAGGGAGATGGTCGGGATTGCAGGAAGGTAGCCTGAAAATAGTCGAGGTCACGGAAGTGGTGAGGGAATCGCCCTCGATATGGACCATCAGGTACCATGACAGCTCACCAGCGCTCCCCGGGCAGTTTGTGATGGTCTGGGTTCCGGGCGTCAACGAGGTTCCGATGTCTCTCTCCTACACAGGTGACAGCAAGGGGTTCACTTTCAGGCCGATAGGCGAGACAACGAAGGCGCTTGCCGCCCTGAGCAGCGGTGCCAGGCTCGGCATCAGGGGGATTTACGGCAACAGTTTTCAAGTGAAGTCGGACAGTGTCCTCATAGTGGGAGGAGGTACGGGCATCGCGTCCGTGATAGCCGCAGTCGAGCCCTCCTCTGCAAAGGCGGAAGTGAAGGCAGCCTTCGGTGCGAGGTCCAGTGATGAGCTCTTCTTCGAGCAGAGGGCGGCCGGTTCGGGTGCCGAGCTGCACATATCCACCGACGACGGCAGCAAGGGGCACTGGGGTTTCATCACCGATGTTGTCAGGGAGCTGCTGGCCTCAGGCGGTGTGGGACAGATCATGGCATGCGGCCCTGAGAAGATGTTGTACCGCACAGCGCTGGTGGCGAAGGAATTCGGCGTCCCCGGCCAGTACTCCGTCGAACGATTCATGAAGTGCGGTATAGGTGTGTGCGACGCCTGCAGCCTCGACGGAAAACTGGTCTGCAGGGACGGCCCGGTATTCGACGGCGATTTTCTCCTGGGTTCTGAGGATTTCGGCAGGTTCAGGCTCGCCCCCGACGGAACGCGCATCCCGATATAGTGCCTTTCAGAGCAAAGGCTTTATTTGCAGACCATCATTGAACGCTCATGGCACTGTCCCTCAAGAAGAATGAAAGGGGGGAATCATCACGCTCCGCTTCAAGGAAAGATGCAGCTCGGCGTAAATCAGGCTCGTTTGATCCCGGCGCGACAGAAAGGAAGGCGGGATACCTCAATCTGTCATGGATGGAGACTGCCCCCGTCTACCTCCCGGACGGAGACTTCGACTACGATGATAAGCTGGGGCTGCCTGGCGCCTATCCGTACACCCGTGGGATACACGACAATATGTACCTCGGCAGGCTCTGGACAATGCGCCAGTTCGCTGGATTCGGAAGTGCGTTTGAAACAAACAAGCGGTTCAAGTATCTTCTCTCGCACGGTGAGACGGGGCTCAGCGTCGCGTTCGACTACCCGACACTCTACGGGTACGACACGGACGACCCGCAATCAGAAGGGGAATATGGAAAGTGCGGCGTTGCAGTCTCATCCCTTGAAGACATGACTGTCCTGTTCGACGGCATACCCCTTGACAGTGTAAGCACATCGATGACGATCAATGGACCTGCCTCCATCATCTGGGCGATGTATCTCGGTGCAGCCGAGGCAAGGGGTATTTCAAAGAAGAGCCTCCGCGGCACAATTCAGAACGATGTGCTCAAGGAGTACATAGCACAGAAGAGTTTCATCTTCCCGCCGGGTCCCTCTATGAGGCTCGTCGTTGACACCTTCGAATACGGCATGCACCATGTACCGAAGTGGAATACGATAAGCATAAGCGGATACCACATAAGGGAGGCTGGCTCAACCGCTGTTCAGGAACTCGCATTCACTCTTGCGGACGGCTTCGAGTACGTTCGCCAGGGAGTCGAAAGGGGACTGGACCCCAACATGTTTGTGCCCAGGCTCTCGTTCTTCTTCAATGCACACAACGATTTCTTTGAGGAGATTGCAAAGTACAGGGCCGCAAGAAGGATATGGGCAAGGGAGATGAAGGAGAGCTTCGGCCTGACGGACGAAAGGGCAATGAAGCTCAGGTTCCACACACAGACGGCAGGATGTACACTCACTGCAGAGCAACCGGAGAACAACATCGTCAGGGTTACGATGCAGGCAATGGCAGCGGTCCTCGGCGGTACCCAGTCACTGCACACAAACTCCCTCGACGAGGCGCTTGCCCTACCGACTGAGAAGGCTGTCAGGACCGCTCTCAGGACGCAGCAGATAATAGCGTATGAGAGCGGATTGCCGAACGTCATAGACCCGTTGGGAGGCTCGTATTACCTCGAGTGGCTGACGGACGAGATGGAGAACCAGGCATACAGGATATTCGATGACATATCGGGCTACGGCGGCGTCATCGGCGCCATTGAGAGGGGCTACTTCCAGAAGGCGATAACCGAGTCGTCATACAGGTACCAGAAGGACGTGGAGCGCAGACAGAGGATAGTAGTCGGTGTCAACGACTTCACGACGGACGAGCCACTCGACATACCAATCCTCAGGCTTGACCCCAAGGGCAGGGACAGGCAGATATCAAGATTAAGGAGACTGAGAAGGACAAGAGACAGATCGAAGTATGAGGCAGCACTCGACAGGCTCAGGAAAACGGCCGAAGGGGAGGAAAACACAATGCCAGCGATACTTGACGCGGTCAAGGCAAAGGCGACTCTCGGAGAGGTGACCGGCGTCCTGCGCGATGTCTTCGGGGAGTACAGGGAGCAGCGCATTATATAGGTGAACAGGATGCCGCGCAAAATACGTGTTCTCATCGCAAAACCGGGGCTTGACGGCCACGACAGGGGCGCGAAGGTAGTGGCAAGGGCCCTCAGGGATGCAGGAATGGAGGTGATATACACGGGCCTCCACCAGTCTCCCGAGCAGATAGTGCAGACAGCAATACAGGAGGACGTCGATGCAATCGGGCTCAGCAGCCTTTCGGGTGCGCACGACGTGCTCTTCCCCAGAGTCATGGAGCTGGTCCGAAAGAACAGGATGAAGGTCGTAGTCACCGCAGGCGGCATCATACCTGAGGAGGATATACCGGCGCTGAAGAAGTGCGGCATAGCAGCCATATTTGGCCCAGGGACCCCTATTGAGGACATAGTGCAGTTCCACAGGGAGAAACTCAAGCGCAAGAGCTGAAACAGACAGCGCAGTGATTGCAATGAATTACATCACTCTTGCAAAGGCAATAACAAAGGGGGACAGGAAGGCGGCCGCCAGGCTCATTTCCGTCGTGGAGGACGAGGACGAGGGATACGAGGAGGCGATGAAGGTTGTCTTCAGCGGCTCAAGGGGGGCTTCTGTTCTGGGCATCACTGGCGCTCCGGGCGTGGGGAAGAGCACACTTGTGTTCGAGGTTGCAAAGAGCTTCAGGAAGGCCGGGAGGACGGTGGGCATAGTTGCTGTTGACCCCACTAGCCCGCTGACGGGAGGCGCAATTCTCGGGGACAGGATTAGGATGACGGACCTGTCTGGCGATCCAGGCGTTTTCATCAGGAGCATGGGCAGCAGAGGAGGCACCGGCGGACTTTCGCTTCAGGCATCCGGCGTGATAAGGATACTTGATGCCCTGGGATGCAACGAGATTATCGTGGAAACGGTCGGGGCGGGCCAGACTCAGGTTGACATCATGGGCCTCGCTGACACTATTGCAGTTGTCACCATGCCTGGAACGGGGGACGATGTGCAGTCGATAAAGGCGGGCCTGCTTGAGATCGCTGACATATATGTGGTTAACAAGATGGACCTGCCGGGTGCGATGGCAACAGCTGCGGACCTGAAGTCGATGCTTGACCTCGTCGATGACTGGGAGGGGTGGAAGCCGCCTGTCCTGCTTGCCTCTGCAGCCTCGGGTAAGGGGCTGGAAGAGCTTCTGAAGCAGATTGCTGAGCACAGGTCCTGGGTTTCCCTGCCTGACAGGTACCTTGAAAGGCGGGCAAGGCAGGCTCGAAAAGAAATCTTCGACTTAGTGACAATGGAAATTCACAGGAAGGCGGCCGCCAGCCTTTCGCCGGGGGAGCTGGAATCAGTGGTGAGAGATGTTGCAGACAGGAGGCTTAGCCCGTACGAGGCAGCCGAGAAAGTGACCGCTGCAATAATCGGCAGGAACAAGAGGGGCGCATAAAGAATTATAATCCGGGTGGCTATCCAATTTATATTCAGCCGGGATGACAGAGCGGCCATGTGGCAGACTGCAGAGGAAACACCGACATCTGCAGACAGGAGTTCAAATCTCCTTCCCGGCTCTACTCAACGAGTTCAGATTTCACTCCCAAGGGAAGTACACGACCACCGCTCCGGTATTTTTCGCAAAGATCAGGGATTGCCTGCCGCCTTTCTCAGTATGTCAGTCACGTGCCTGTAGAAGTCGGCGTATTGTGCGCGAAGCGACTCCGGCATATTCGGTTCTTCGGACCAACCTTTGATGTGGCGGTATCTCTGTTTTATATGTGAATAGTCCCTCTCCCTTTCTGCAATCTCAATTTCGATTTCTGCCGCTCGCAGATGGGCTGCATCCACTTTGGTAGGATTCTTAAGAATTACGTCCTTGGTCAGTTTCAGCCCTTTTCGCTTCACTTCATCTATCTCTATGAGTTCATGAGCAACAAGGTACCTGTTCTTTATGACAGCTTCAAGTCCGATGTCTGGGTTAGGCGTATCACACTCAAACCACCTCACCAATTCATCGATCCTGGTCGAAGGGCGGTACCCGTACTTATTCAGCATATCCATGGCCTCGTTGTACGGTTGAGTGATATCCTTTGTCTCCATTGACGAGACTTGGTCCTGCCTTTGAAATGTGCATGCTGTACTTCTAGATTGCTGATACGGTCAAGAGTATTTCAGAAGGGCGACAGATGGAGTTGAAAGAGATAGGGCGCGGTTTCGGTGACTTGTCGCGACAGTGGATAACACATAGAACAGCAGGGTGAAGCTCTTGTTGCCGGAGTCGGGAAGTAACGGCAGGCGTCTGCTGAACTTTGAAGAATCATTCTAGCTTCAGACGAGTGATTACTTTATCCGAACTCAGAAATAGAGCCCCTTCCCGGCTCTCACTGTTTAGTTCAGATTTCTCCATTCGCTCCCTAACAAATTGCCGAAATTCGCGTGTCTTTGTGTTGTCTCACTGCGTTCGCATTGTGACCTCTGGCCACCTCAACTCCGCCGTTCAATTCGCCTTGCGAAAAGACTTGTTATATATGCCATTCTCTTGCGTGACTTGGTGGATCTATGAACAGGATCATGTATGACACAGTCGTGAGCAGATATCTTCGCCACAATGACAAGGAGATGTAACATGAAATTTCTACTCACCTCATCTGGAATCTCCAACGCCAGTATCCGCCGTGCACTGGTCGAATTGCTGGGTAAGCCGATATCACAGTCCAGCGCCCTCGTCATACCAACCGCTTGGTACGCCTATCCGGGTGGCATTCGCGGAGTATATCGGCTGATCCGCGGGGTGTCTATCAGCCCATTCTGTGAGCTGGGATGGAAGTCATTGGGAGTTCTTGAACTAACTGCCCTACCGAGCATCAAACAGGAAAACTGGGTACCTGCAGTAAAAGAAACTGATGCCTTGCTTGTTGGAGGGGGTAGCGTGAACTATCTCTGCTATTGGATGCGGCAATCGGGACTTGCCGACCTCCTCCCGATGTTGAGGCCGGAGACGGTTTATGTGGGTCTGAGCGGCGGGAGTATGGTGGTTGGTCCCGGCATAGGCAATTATGACGACCCCACGCTGCCGGTAGGCAGCGACAATATGCTGGGCATGGTCGACTTCGCTTTGTATCCTCATCTGGACCGCCCGGGAATGCCGGATGCTTCTTTGGCCAACGTGGAAAAATGGGCCGCCGGTATATCTGTGCCAGCGTATGCTATTGACGATCAGACTGCGATAAGGGTGACAGACGGACTTGTGGAAGTGGTCTCCGAAGGACACTGGAAGAGGTTCTCGCCATGATGTCCTGTGACCACTAATCGCTATGGTCGAGTCACTGTAGGAGTCATTGTTCAGAGGACAGCTGTCACAAGTTCAAGTCAGAAATGGTATTGTAAATTAACAGTACCAGTGGTCTTGGAATTATACTCCTAACAGCGTTATATAGTCCGGAGATGACTTTAGGCACATGACGAAATTCGATTTTGAAGTTGGAGAGAATGAGAAGCATATGGTCAAGGTCAACTGGAGCAAGCTTATGAAACATGTTCGCATCGACGTTGATGGCAAGGCAGTCGTGGATGAGCCTGATTTTTCTCCAGCAGTGAGAAAGTACGAGTTCGACGTAGGAGAATCGGAAAGACATAGGGTAGAAGTGAGCGCCGGCATGTTCTCTCCCCTCGAGGTGGTCGTCGACGGCAAACCGGTGAAGCGCCAATCCTGAACGCAGTTGCAGATGCCCGACCTGACAACTTTTGGTACGATGAAATTGACAAATGTCAGGAATTGCCTGTCGATTTTCCAGGTATGTCAGACAAGTGCCTGGAGAATGCCATTTTATCCTGCGAGAAGGATCTCTGGCACATTTTGGACTTCAGACAAACCCCTGATATGCTCATATTTCAATTGAATATGTAGATGGCCCACTTCCTTTTCAGAAATCTGGGGTTCGTTTTCGCGACCAACGAACTATCAAGATTGCACGTATTTGATATAGACTTGTATTTGTCGGTGGATTATTGTTCGTTTCTTTTCTCAGTTGGCGGCTCAATTGACTGCTTTCGTGTTAAATAGGTAATAGCAGTTGTTGATACATGTCCGAACATTCTGAAAACGAGGGGCCAGCAGCAATTGGCGACCTTTCATTTCTCATCGGGGAGTGGAGGGGAAAGGGCAAGATGCCAACACAGGAAGGTGCAATGGAGTACGACACACGCATGGTGTGTCTGAAAACACCAGGAGGCGATGGCCTCCAGATTGTGCAGTTTGACGATGATCATGAGAGAGAGTCCATGTTCTATGCGGAGCATATACATGTGTTTCCAGACGTATCAGGCGAACGCCTGATGGCAAAACGGGAGGGCTTCGCGTTCTCCGACATGGGCGATACACTGTTTGTGATGAACGAGAATGTCACCAAGACGGCAAAAGGCATCAGGTTCAAGAGCGATCCTGCGAGCTGGAACATGCTCGAGAATGATGTCGTCTTCAGCAGAGCAGGAGCAGATGGGCTGACACTGGAGGGGACGACTAAGGCTGGAGACAATTCATGGAGCACTGAGTTCCGCTACGTTCGCAGGGTCTCCAAGAGGTCCGGATAGTGCCCTAGCAAGCATGTCCGGAACTACAAGACCATGTTGACACATTGAGATAGCGGTACAGTCAAAATCCGCCATGAACCCCTGGGGGGATGGAAGTGGCACGGAAATCGACAAGACAGCAAGTATCTTATTATCTCATCAACACAGTCATGAAGAGGTTTAGAAGGTTTGAAACTTCACTGGGCACAGATAGGTAGCTCATTTATCTGAACCCAAGGGCGGGGCTCCCTCCCGACTCCATCTAGTTTGTTCATTTTCCCGCTCGGAAATTTGATTTGAGGTCAAAACTTTTATACTGTTACTTTCCTTGATTTGAACCGCCGACTAGCTTCGGGTTAAGGGGACAGGTGACATGAGCAGGCTTTCTGAAAATGTAATTACCTTGTTGTTCGCTTTCGGTCTTGCTTCTTTAGTCGTGGGAGTTTTCAGCGACATACTCATTAACGCTTTTGTAAACTTTCCTT
Organism: Candidatus Sysuiplasmataceae archaeon; assembly: GCA_046706185.1. Classification (GTDB taxonomy): domain Archaea; phylum Thermoplasmatota; class Thermoplasmata; order Sysuiplasmatales; family Sysuiplasmataceae; genus JAJZXY01. Next base: position 58,395 of record JBJKPR010000036.1, on the reverse strand, counting down.
ATTCTGGATTCAGTTTGCTAGGCATATACGTCTTCTGGAGCACGGCTTCACTTCTATTTGGGGTCATCTCGTTCGTAGTTTTGACCATTGTTGCACTTGTCATCTTCGTTGTGAACCGCTCGTCATCATCTGCATGAATCCCTTCCTGTCTTTCTGTCGTTCCTCGTGATGAGTCTGAAACAGATTGAACGATTCTTGGTCACAAACAACAGACCACACTGTCTGAACCTAAGCACAGAGCTTCTGTGAGCGCTTTCAGATCCGAAGGCCACAGCTTCTCTGCCCATCACTCCTCATCATTGTGGACTCGCTACCAATCATCCTTTCAGCGCTTCCTGATATGTGGTGAAGTCTTTCCTGCGGGTAGTGACACACATCACGGAGTGAAAATTCTTTCTCGGCGGAATGTTAGCGTTGAATGTAATTGCTGTTGCCGGGGTAACCGACCTTTGCCTGCAGAACCACTGACCTGAGGGTTGGATTTGCCTTCCATCATTGGAGAGTTTTGCCTAGTGAAATGCGCCCCAAAGCGCATTATATAGCCAAGATTGCGGCAGCACTTGCTATGAGTGGAGTTCCAGAGTCAGTCACAGTCGTCTACGCCCAAGGTTGTCAAATCCAGTATCTGTAAGCCCATCGTCATAAGCAGATTTGGGAATGGCATCTGAATAGTAGCTCTCAAAAAGGATGCGCAGGCATTCCCAAAGCAGTTCGCTTCAAAGCAAGAAAATATGCAAACAGGAACTGTTTCTCTCTTTCAAAATTAAATTTACTTTCAGCTGTTTGAATCTCCATGATCTTTATGTGCGTTGCCCGTATGAGAATTCTTTTTTGACAACGACGTCGAATGGGTTTCCGTCTGGATCCTCCAGAGTGGCGAAGTCTCGCTCAGCCTGCAACGGCTCACGGAGCTTCGCTCCCAGTCCTATTAATCTGATTATCTCTTGTTCGGGATCAGAGGAATACAGGTCGAAGTGAAAGCGATAATCCTCTCCAGGCGCTTCAGCCACCTTCTGCAGCGAGAGGTTCGGACCTTTGCTCGAAGGGTCATGCAGAATCACCCAGTCGTCGGTCGGAGGACTCACTTCCTGGTATCCAAGGGCAGCTTTCCAGAATGCGATCATTTTGTGGAATTCCTTGCACTCAAGCACCAACGAACCGACCCATAACTTTCGAGTTTCTTTCATCAGCTCTGATCGGGTAAGGTGTCTATTTAGACCTGTTGTCAACGGGCTGTATGACTCTTGCCTGGTCACTCGCCGATCCTCGATGTCTCCCCGATAGCGCATCAAGTGTCAAAATGCATGATAGCTGTGAGCTCAACTGGGACGGGCATCGTATTTGCAGCGAATTGCAGTCAGCCGGTTTTTTGCAAAGATAGGTTTGTTGTTGTGAAGGCATGTCTTCGAACACCCTGGGGAAGCTGCGAAGTGCTGGTTCTGACAGCGATAGCCGGCTACAGAAGAATTGACTGTGTAAGGAAAGAGTGTGTCAAGGCGGTATTACGGCATGTTTCATGCCAGAATCCGTTCATCTCGGTGTCTCTGGTCTCGTTGACCGGTCTGGCTCAACAGAGGGAACTTCGATACTCTGCATTACAGCACCGTCATGTTCTGCGTCTTATCACAGGACAAAGATTTTTGTTATCGATGCCGATAATAAGTCAGAATTGAATGTAATCACGCCGTTGACAAGGAATTGAATTTGCCCGTGTCCTCTCCCATGGTATATGTATTTAATCGTTGATCCTCCTTCGCGCATCGAAAAATGCTTTATAGAGTTAGCTGGATCGTCTATCCTATGGCGCGAAGACTTAGGAAGGATATGGCGGCAGTCTCCGGAAAGGTCATCGCTATTGTAGTTGTTGTTATAATTGTGGTGGCTGCAGCTGGTGTACTTGCCTATGAGTTCTACAAGCCCAGTAACAAAACGGTAATAACACTGAACTGGAGTCTTGCGGGCTCTGAAAAGAATTATTCGCAGGATCATGTGATAACTGCATTCGAACAGGCATACCCTAACATAACTGTGAAGACAACCGATCTAAGCGCAACCGATGTCATAAGCACTCTGCTTTCGCAGAAACAGGCCGGCAAGATATCTATCAACGTGGTCGAAGAGGACAATTCCGAGATGGGTGCGCTCGTCTCACAGAACCTTGTCATGCCTCTGAACCCATACCTGGGACAGCTGGAGGCAATGACCGGCGGCTCCACAGGATATACGGCGAACGGCACAATCATACCAGCGTACTACCACGAGGGTCTTTTCAATGGCAGCTACTACTTCTTCCCCTACAGGGGGAATGTGCAGCTTGCCTACTTCAACCAGTCAGCCCTGACCAGCGTGGGTGCAACGACACTTCCTGACAACACAACAAACCTGCAGAACGATATGCAGCTGCTGAAAAACAACGGTTACGCTGCACCGTTCAATATGCAGGGACACGGCGGAGCAAGCACACCGACACAGGTGTTCCAGTGGATGGCCGAGTTTAACGGCAATCCGATGGTGCTCAACGATTCCGGTGACATTGCTGCACTGACATACCTGCAGCAGCTCAATCAGAAGGGGCTCATGTCGCCCGAATACTCGACAAGCTACTGGGCAACCTACACTGGCCTTGCGGCCGGCTCATACCAGTATATTCCGCAGTGGCCTTATGTCACGAGCGCGCTGGAAGGGCTTGGAATGCAGAACTACACATATGTCGGAACCAAAGCCAACACCTACGACCTTGGTATAATGCCCGTATTCAAGGGACCTGACAACACGGCACAGTACATAGTCGGAGGCGACGTGCTTGGAGTCGTTCAGGGTTCCTCGAACGTCTGGGCATCGCTGGACCTCATTAACTTCCTCAACACGCTGACAGTCCAGAGAGGGCTGCTTCTGAACCTCAGCTGGCCTGTCGTGAATGAGCAGGCGTACAACAATTTGCCGTCCAACATAAGCTACCTTTTCAACTTCTTCAAGTATGAAGAGCAGAACGGCATATTCAGGCCCGCAGTTCCATGGCTGAACCAGTGGCAGACCGTCTTCAACACTGCCTGGACATCAATAATGGCCAGCAACGGAAATATAACCACAGCACTCAACGCAGCACATCAGAGCATGGTCACATACCTGCAACAGAACTATCCCAATCAGGTGACAGCGTACAATAACAACCAGATATATCCGTCCGGAAACTACATAGGTCCCCACAGTTGAGAGTCTACAGGGCGTGTAACTCTTGGCCCAGGGGACATTCATCAGGTTCTTTCAAAAGAACCTGATGGAAATTCTTTTTTTGGTACCATTAGTTGTTCTTGTCGCAGTAGTGACGCTCTATCCCGTGGCTGATTCCCTTTACTTAGCGTTTGAGCAGACTAATGGAACCCTCGGCCTGGGCAACTTCGATTATATTTTCACATATTCAGGCGCACTGACCGCCCTCATAAATACCGCGGTGATCGTTGCACTGGCGCTGACGCTCCAGTTCCTTGTTTCACTTCTCACCGCGCTGTTGCTGAACAGATCCTTCTTCGGAAGAGCCTTCTTCAGGACTATCATAATGATTCCTTTCGGCGTCGCGACCGTTGTAAGCGGCATCATGTTCACGTTCCTTTTCACTCCAAACCCTACATCCTGGTACCTGAACTCGATTATAGTGAGGAGCGGCATAGCGTCTACAGGCATCAACTGGGTCCGGCCCAGCTGGGTCGCCCTGGTCTCGCTTGCCATAGCAGATTCATGGAAGAACTTCCCGCTAATAATGCTCATTCTCCTGGGCGGCCTGGCATCTATACCGGCGAGCCAGTACGAGTCCGCTGCAATTGACGGGGCCAATTTCCTTCAGCAGTTCAGGCACATAACGATGCCAAACCTTTATCCCTTTATCATGATGGCCGTAACCATCAGGGCAATCCAGGAATTCAACCTGCTGGCGCTCGCACTCGTGCTTGTTGGCGATTATCCAAGCTTCCTTGGCACTCTTGCATACTCTACATTCACCAACTATGGCATACACGATGCACAGCTCGCCGCAGCCATCGCGACCGTTCTCCTCGGACTGATTTGCCTCTTCATTGTGATTTACATAGCGGTATCAAGACGACTCGGCCTGGAGGTGTAAGATGCTCTCCGCAAAGCGTGTTGCTGTCGATGCAGTTTGGTATGTCCTCCTGGTCCTGATTTCCGTTGTAGTCCTCTTTCCAATCTATCTTCTTTTCATAGTTGGCTTTGGTGCCAGGCAGGAGGTGTTCAGGCAGTTGCCTCCCATATTGCCTTCTCACTTCACGCTTGCCAACTGGTTCCTCGCCACGCAGAACATAGATGCAATCCTTGGTCCGCTTCAGATGAGCGTTGAGACTGCCTTCCTTGTTGCACTCATTTCGCTTGCTGTGAGCATTCCTGCCGCTTACTCTATTTCTAAACTGCCAACTGTGCCGAGGTATGCTTTCATACTCTTCCTTTTCGTCACTCAGATGCTTCCAGAGATTCAGCTTGCAATTCCGATAGGCGCTGTCATAATCAAACTGGGGCTGTACGAGACATCGCTCGGGCTTGCACTTGCCCAGAGCTCCATAGCCATACCAATGGTCGCTTACATACTCATTGGAACATTCAGGACAGTCCCTTCAAACCTGTCGCAATCCGCGACAATAGACGGTGCCTCAAAGCTGCAGGCGTTTTACCACATAGACCTGAAACTCGCTCTTTCAGGCATAGCCGTCGCTTTCATACTTGCATGGCTTTTCTCCTGGGATGAATTCGTCTTCGCCCAGATACTTGTTCCGCTGAACCCGACGATTCCGCCCGTGATTTATGTGTACATAAGCAGGGGAATCGGCGGCGTACCCGTAGCGGATATATTCTCGATCATACTTATCATACCTGTAATACTGGTCACATTCTTCCTTCAGAAGTACCTGAGAAGCGATGTTCTGGCAGGTGCGCTAAAGTAGGTGGTACAGACGGCTGATGTTGTGATTGACGGAGTGGAGAAGACATTCGGCACACACACTGTGTTGAAAGACATAAACCTGAAAATCGCAGATGGCGAGTTCTTCATTCTCCTCGGCCCGTCCGGATGCGGGAAGACTACACTTCTCCGCATTCTAGCGGGCCTTGTGGACCAGACGGCGGGCCAGCTGTATATAGGAGGGAAGGAGGTTTCCGCCCTGTCGCCAAGAGCCCGCAATATAGCCATGGTCTTTCAGGATTACGCTCTGTATCCGCATATGACGATCGAGGAAAACATAGGCTTCCCCCTTCGGATGGCGAAGGTGCCAGTAAAGGAGAGAAAGGATGAGGTCATGAAGGTGGCGCAGCTGCTGAGGATAGAAGACTACCTCGCGAACAAGCCGAAGGAACTCTCGGGCGGGCAGAGGCAGCGTGTGGCAATCGGCAGGGCTCTCGTCAGATCGCCAAGCGTGCTGCTCATGGATGAACCGCTTTCAAACCTTGATGCAAAACTAAGGACATCGATGCGCTTCGAGATAAGGCGGATACAGAGGCAGACTAAGCTGACAACAATCTTTGTCACTCATGACCAGATCGAGGCGATGACGATGGGCGACAGGATCGCAATACTCAACGATGGTCTTGTAACACAGTGCGGCACACCTTTCGACATATTCCACAAGCCTGAAAACACATTTGTCGCGACTTTTACGGGCTCGCCCCCGATGAACATGATGGAGGGTGAAGCGGTAAGAGGTGCGTTGAACGCATCCGCTTCAAGCATTGTGGGCATAAGGCCAAAATCCGTGTCGCTCAGGCCAGTTGATGACTCAGTCAAGGTGGAGGCCAGGCTGCTGGCCACTGATCTGCTCGGGAATGAAATACTCGTCCACTCCATGGTGGAGGACGAGCCGTTCGAGTTCTACGCCGATGTGACTGAAAGGGATCTGATAAAGGACACCATGACTGTGTACGTCCCGAAGGCAAGGGTCTATCTCTTTGACAGGTCAAGCGGGAGAGTAACAAAGACAGGATCCAGCGACTGATGCAGCCCGAGGCAGAGAATCATTGCCTGCCAAGCTCTCTCTTTATGTCGTTCAGCAGTTTGATGAACATATCCCTGTTCATCTTCCCTGTGTTTGTGTTCCTGGGACTTGGATGATAGGAAGCATAGATTGTCGGCTTGCCTTCAAGCCTGTAGACTGCCCCGTGCCTGAACTTGAGCCCGTTGGTCTTTATTCCAGCCGTTGCCCTGAGGAATTTCACATACGAGTCGAAGGCGAATTTGCCCAGCAGCAGCACCGACTTTGCCTTTATGAGCAGTACCAGCTCCCTTTCAAGGAAAGGGTAGCAGTTTTCGGCTTCCCTGGGCGTCGGCCTGTTGTCAGGGGGGACGCACCTGACTGCAGCGAGCATGTATGATCCTGTCATCCTCAGGCCGTCATCCAGACTGTCTGAATTGGGCTGGTTTGTCAGGCCTGTTTCATAAAGGCATCCGATCAGGAACTTTGCCGAGAGGTCGCCTGTGAACACCCTGCCAGTCCTGTTTCCGCCATGGGCTGCTGGTGCAAGCCCTATGATCACCAGTTCCGCTTTTTCATCACCATAGCCCGGCACAGGTCTTCCCCAGTAGTTCCAGTCCGAGTAACGCTTGGTTTTCTGCGCTGCAATTTTCTCTCTGAACTTCACAAGCCGCGGGCACTTCTTGCACTTCACAATGTCACTACGCAGAACCGAAAAGCTGTCTCTCCGCCCGTGATCACTCCTCTTTGCCTTTCCCTTCATCTGTTCCTGTGCCCAGATGTCGCCTTCGAATTAAAACTATCACCTCGCTTACCGCAACAACAGTGCTGGCCGAAGCATGAATGAACCAAGCGTTGGGTTTGACATAAGCCCTCGAATGCGTTTCTGTGTTTTTCTGCCACTGAACGATCCGAAGAGACGCCCCGGCGGACTCTGTCCGCATGCACAGCTCACACCCTGAAGGCGGAAGGGCATACTCCCTTCAGCGAGCATGAGGTGCAAGCCGGCTTCCTCGCCGTGCATACTGCCCTGCCATGCGCTATCAGTAGTGTGGTTAGCTTTCCCCAGTCGGCCCTTTCCGCCACGCGCATCAGGTCCTTCTCTATCCCGACCGGGTCATTGCTTCGAGAAAGCCCAAGCCTCCTGCTGAGCCTAGCCACGTGTGTGTCAACCGCCACCCCTTCGTTGATGTCGAATGCAACAGAGAGAACAACATTTGCAGTCTTCCTGGCGACGCCGGGCAGGAGCACAAGCTCTTCAAGTGACCTTGGCACCTTCCCGCCATGATGACTCACCAGCTCACTGCAGGCGCCCCTTATGAACTTCGACTTCTGCCTGTAGTATCCACACTGCCTGATAATAGACTGGATCTCGCGAAGCGGCGCATGCGCAAGTCCTTCTGGCACAGCAAACCTTCGGAAGAGTTCCGGGGTAACCCTGTTTACCATCGCGTCGGTGCACTGTGCAGAGAGTACCGTCGCGACGAGCAACTCTTCTGGAGACCCGAAGTCAAGCGCGCATTTTGCCGCGGGATAATCCGCACCAAGCAGGGACAGGACTTCTCTTGCCCTTTTCCTCCTAACAGAAAGCCAGCCGGCAGTTTGACCTTTTACGGCTTGCTTTCCAGATGCCCTCGACCTTGTCATCTTCATTTCTGCTGGAAGGGGAACTTGTCGTCGTAGAGTATCATCCAGGTGCCTATACCTTTGGCACATGTCTTTCCATCCTGGTCGAACAGGTCCATCTCACACACAACAATGTTCCTGCCCCCTCTGATGACCCTTGCCTCGCATGTCATTTCTCCCTTCCTGACAGCCTCCAGGAAATTCACCTTGAGCTCAATAGTGACCTGGTTCTTTCCGCCATTCACGGTTGCCGTGGCGGTCCCTCCCGCAGCGTCTATCAGTGTGCTTATGGCGCCGCCGTTTACAATACCGCCGTAGCGAAGGACGTGTTCCGCCTCTCCGATCTTCAATTTCGCGTACCCTTTCTCCACCTGGACAACTTCTACACCCAGGTGCTTCAGGAAAGGGTCTCCCCTGATGATAGATGCAAGCCTGGCATAACTGCTGAAATCGTTTCCGTCGTCTTCCATGCAACTGCCTAACTGGAACCTGTAGTTAAAGAATTCCGGCGCACCTGCTCAGGAGGCGAGCCTCCTCATTACATACTGCAGTATTCCGCCCGATTTGCAGTATTCAAGTTCCATTTCATTGTCGAGCCTAAGCACGAGCCTGGCAGCTGACTGTTCCGACTGGCCTGTCCTGTAGTAGCTCATCTCTGCCTCGCACCGTGGCTTCACGCCCTCAGGGAGCGTAATGCTCACCTCCCTTGAGAAGTCTATGTCAAGCGACTGGCTGCTCTCCCCTTTCATGAACTGGAAGGGCAGTATGCCCATGCCTATCAGATTGCTCCTGTGAATGCGCTCGAAGCTGACTGCTACCACCGCCCTGACACCAAGGAGCTTCGGCCCCTTTGCCGCCCAGTCTCTGGAGCTGCCCGTCCCGTACTCAGAGCCCGCGAACATAACAAGAGGTACATTTTCCTGCACGTATCTCATCGCCGCGTCGAAAATCGTCATCCTCTCCTTATCTGGAAAATGCAATGTCAAGCCGCCCTCAACCCCAGGAAGTAGCTGGTTCTTTATCCGCCTGTTCGCGAAGGTCCCCCTTACGAGCACTCTGTCATTTCCCCTTCTCGAGCCGTATGTGTTGAAATCCGATGGTGATACGCCCTTTTCCATGAGGTACTTCCCCGCCGGCGTATCCGGTGAAAATGCGCCTGCAGGAGATATGTGGTCAGTAGTGACGGAATCACCGAAGACTGCTAGGACCCTTGCATTTTTGACAGAATCTATCCGGCCCGAACCCGCCGGGTCGAACCCTTCGAAGAAAGGAGGGGACTGTATGTACGTGCTCCTCTCGTCCCACCTGTAAAGCTCTCCAGCGGGTGCCTTGAGCGAATTCCACTCCTCGCTTGCGCTGTCCAGACCGGAATATCTGGTCCTGTACATCTCCGGAGTGATCGATGAGGCCATGACAGAGGCAATCTCATCCTTCGTGGGCCAGATATCCCTGAGGTAGACATCGCTTCCCCCTGCAGACTGCAGCGGCTCCTTCGTGAGGTCCTTCATTACCGATCCTGCGATTGCATAAGCGACAACGAGCGGAGGCGACATGAGATAGTTTGCCCGGACATCTCCGTGGATCCTTGCCTCGAAGTTCCTGTTTCCGGACAGAACGCTTGCGACAGCGAGCCTGTTCTTTGTCACTGCGTCTGAGACGTGTTCGGGCAGTGGGCCACTGTTGCCAATGCATGTTGTGCAGCCATATCCCACGAGGTAGAAGCCAAGTTTCTCCAGCGGCTCTATAAGTCCTGATTTCTCAAGGTAGTCTGTAACAACCCGGGAGCCCGGCGCAAGGCTTGTCTTTACCCTGGGCGAAACTGTCAATCCCCTGTCTACCGCCTTCTTTGCGACGAGGCCCGCAGCGATCATCACCTCCGGGTTGCTTGTGTTCGTACAGCTTGTTATCGCAGCAATCACAACGTCGCCGTCTGAAATGGTCCCTTTACTCCCGTCGGGGAAGGCAATCTCTGCGCTGCGGCCCACATCTTTCAGCCGTGCCTGCTTCTGCAGCTGGAGCACAGAGTCGGGCGCACCCTCACTTGAGAAGTTGTTCCCCTGTGAATTGCCTGTCTGCCCTGTCAGAAGGAATTCAGTCACGAAGTTGTCCCGCACTGCACCGAGCTCAAGCCGCGACTGCGGCAACTTCGGGCCAGCAATGCTAGGCACAACCTTTGAAAGGTCCAGCTCAATAACCGAGCTGAACTTCACCTTCGTATAGTCGATGGACGAGAACCCCTGCGCGTCGTAGTAGTTCCTGACTGTATCTATAAGCTCCTGATCTCTTCCAGTGAACTTCAGATAGCTGAGTGTTTCGTTGTCAACGGGGAAGAGTGCAACAGTTGCGCCGTATTCGGGGCACATGTTTGTAAGTGTTGCCCTGTCCGGAATGGACAGGCTCTCAATTCCGGGGCCATAGAATTCCACAAACTTTCCGACCACGTTGTGTTTTCTCAGGAGCTGTGTAAGTGTCAGCACAAGGTCCGTCGCTGTGGTTCCCTCCACGAGCCTGCCTGTTATGTGCACACCGACAACTTCGGGGTGCGACAGCGCAACCGGCTGGTCCAGGACTGCAGCCTCGGCTTCAATGCCACCGACACCAAAGCCGAAGACGCCTATTCCGTTGACCATTGTTGTATGCGAATCTGTCCCGACAAGCGTATCCGGGAAGGCGATCTTCACGCCATCCATTTCCCTGACTGTGACGCATTTTGCAAGATATTCAAGGTTTACCTGGTGGCATATTCCGAGTGAGGGCGGCATGACGTCAAACCCTTCAAATGCGTCCGCAGCCCACTTCAGAAGTGTGTACCTCTCGGAATTCCGTTTGAACTCCATGTTCCTGTTTATTATGAACGACTCTCCTGTTCCGAACGAATCAACCTGTACCGAGTGGTCAATGATCAGGTTCACAGGAACCTGCGGCTGTATCAGCTGCGGATCCTTTCCAAGTCTTGCCATTGCATCCCGCATTGCAGCGAGGTCGACCACGGCTGGAACTCCAGTGAAATCCTGCATCAGCACCCTCGAAACCTTGAATGGTATCTCCTTGTCTTCAGGCCTGGATGCATTCCAGTTTGCCAGCGCCCTGACGTCCTCCTCCTTCACTGTCTTTCCGTCAAAGTTCCTAAGCAGGGACTCGAGCACAATCCTTATGGAAAGCGGAAGTGCGGATACATGTCCGATACCTTTTTCCTGCAGCGCGGGCAGTGAGTAGTACTTTACTTTCTCGCCTTTCTCGTCGCTGAATTCCCGTAGTGTGTCCCAGAGGTTGTGAAATGAACTGCCTGATCTCCTTTCAGTCATGCCGCACATTACGTGCGCTGTGTAATTAATCCTTTTCGAAATATGCCAGGAGACAGGTTGCTCAAGTTTCATTTTCGTTTAGCGGCAATGCCGCGTTTTCGGCCCCTGTAACGAGCTTTGAATGTTCTGACAAAGTGCTGCTGTGGGAACGCGTGAGGGAACAGAGAACTGTATGGTCAATAAAGGGGGGATGAGTTAGGTTCAATGGTCAACATGGCATTTCAGTGACTCCTGCGTCGCACCTGAACGGCTGCCTTCCTTTTACAGAACTTCATTCCAGGGCGGAGAGGGTGCGGAGTGAGGAGATTTGTCCCTCAGGGCATGATCCTGGAAAGTCTGGCAATTAACTGGCCCTGATATAGTTTGGCAGGAAACCTGCTTTCCAGGCGCTGCCCTGCTCCAAAATAATTGCATGGATGGGACAGGCACCTTACGTGAATGCTTAACGATCCTCCACCGAACAGAAGCCGCTGCATTGATGAAATGTATGCATATCAAATCTGTGACTTAATCGGGCTCAGGAAGATCGTTGGTTTCGAACAGAGGGGACCATGTATTTCAATCGCTGCAGTTCCATGTTGTTTTCTTAAGACTATACACGTATATAGTAATAATTTTATGATGTATTTCAAAGTTGAATGGTTTTTCCCGTAGCTAAACTCTGTCAGCAAGCATGATGCTGGCGATGCTAGAGCCATTGTATATTGCGCTTATGACGTAGCCCTGAATGGACGGGAGGCCGGGCATGAAGAAGAAGGTCAACACAGCACCTGACTGGACGAACGAATCATTAACTTCAGTTCCATCTACCAGATGACCGCATACAACATTACCATCAGGATTTGTCATTATCCCTGCATAGATCGGCACAATTGTCTGCCCCCATATTGAAAACCAGCCGTACGGATAGAAGCCAACCTCATAGTCGGCATATATTCCGGGTGAGAGCGATCCATTCGGGAGCTTCATTTCATGCGATTGGTTCGTGATGTAGAATCGAAGCTCAGCAGGATCCATACTATGTGGTTGCGCGAATGTCAATGAGATGTTAACGAACCTGTAGGTGAATGTAATGTTAATCGGGGCAGACGTTATGGATATTATTTCGGTTTGAACAACGAATGTTGCATATCCGGTTGTTAGTTCAGAAAGTTGTGCGTTCGATGCGATCGATGACTTCAACTGAAGGGACGCAAACAGAATCCACAATACCAGGATTGCAGACACTGCAATCGAGAGGATGGTTCTTACCTTCCTCTCCATGTATATTCGCCCCTGAATCATTGAGGGAGGTTCAAACTTTATTCTTTTCCTAATTACCTCAAACATGCTGCACCGTGTTGGAGGGGGCTGCCGCTCTGTCAAAATTCCCGATGATCAAACCAGTTGGCTGTCATAAATTTATGTTTCTGCTTTAAAGAAAGCACTCGATTTTGAGGTAGAACTCCTATGATACGTTATTTCCCCGCGTGATCAATTCTGACAAAGAGAAGCGATATCGGCTTCTCGTGAGCGCCTTAATGGTTGCCAGCCAGCTAAAGGCTCCAGCGGGGAGCGTACATTCCAGATTATTCCTGCCAGCACAGTCACCTCAGGCACTTGAAACGGGCATCTCCTTGCACTGCAATATTCAGTGTCAACAGGCGATTGACTACGTGGAATTATGCTGTCCTGCCCCTCGAACCGACAGCTACCGGGTCAAAAACTCTGGGGCGAGAGCCACCAGGGAGATTTGAACTCCCGACCTGCTGATTTCCTTGAAATCATACAAGTCAGCCGCTCTACCGCCTGAGCTATGGTGGCACCAGGACGAATGAACAACATAGCTATGTTTAAATGATTTTCTAAGACCCTTGGCCCGGCTGTTCAATCCTCAGTCTTCTGCCTGGCTGTCCTCATTTCTGTGGTCAACTTGCAAAGGCATAAGGTCGAAAGTCATTTCCCCCTTCTTGAGCCTGCCAGCCTCCTCCTCCGTCAGCTCCGTTACCTTTACGCCTTCACCAAGTATTGCGCTGTTTCCGTAAGGGTCTTCTACAACGAGATGAAACGCCCTCTGACCGTTTTTCATGCTCTCAAGCTGTCCAAGCAGCCTAGTGCATTTTTCATGGACATCGAGCTCCGCGTCTCTCATGAGCACGCTTATCACTTCCTCGACCCTTTCCAGTATCCCTTCCGTGTTTGATATGAAGCTCTCTGACGCCAGCCCGGGCTCTATCTCCACTCCGAGCTCAGGTATCCTTATTGTCCCCGAATTCGACCTGACGACACGCAGGCTGAGTCCTGCCTCGTTCTCCACGTATGCCTCGTATCTCAGCGCTCCCCTGTTCTCAAGCGTGATCAGGTCGGAGTGCTTGAAGCCGCAGGAGCGGCAGATGTATGTCGTCTGCATCGCAGCCCCGAGGTAGGGAAGTTCCAGGTTAGAGACTATGTTGACCACTCCCTTCCTGCCGCAGGAAACACAGGGCTGTTCTATCTCCACCTCAACAGGAGGCCCGGAAATAACCGGATCCTTCCCCCCTTTTCTGTCCCCTTCGTCGCTGTTCTCCATTTGAAGACCATTCCGTTGTTGCAATACATAAACTTGTTCCTGACGGGGCAGTGCTTCCACCTGATTTTGGCAAATTTCATCTGCTCTGGTTTGCATTACGTGTGGCATGTCGAGACGCATTGTTTTCAGCCTGCATTCGGGGAAAGTGGAGGGGGAACTCACCGACTCCCCTGAGATTGATGAACTCATTGCACAGCTGCCGGTGACCGCTGCTGGAAATGTGTGGGGGGAGGAGATATACTTCGAATTACCAGAGGCCATCCCTGTAGGCAAGAAGACCAAGAATGTTGATGTCGGGGACATAGCTTACTGGGAGGAGGGGCGGTCGTTATGCATCTTCTTCGGTCCAACACCAGTCAGCAGGAGTTCGCGTCCCGAACCGTACGTACCTGTCTTCAGGGTAGGAAGTGTAAGTACGGACGGAAACTCACTTGACGTGCTCAGGCGCTTTGAACAGGGCAACACTGTGACCGTGGACAACCTAAGCCACGATTGACGGTAATTCTGTCATTGCAGGGGCATGCTGGACACGCGTTCTGTGCCGCTGAATTGGCACGTGAGGCCAGAAAGTTGGGCCAGGGGGGTTGCAGCGTCAGACCTCTATCAGTTCTTTCCTGGCATCCGTCAGCAGTTTGCAGCCATTCCTTGTGAGCACAACGTCGTCCTCTATCCTTACTCCGCCATAGCCTTCCACATATGCTCCCGGCTCAACTGTGACAACCATTCCCTCTGCCAATCTCTCCTCGCCTCTTGGTGAAAGGACAGGTCCGCCGTCATGAACCTGCAGTCCAAGGCCGTGGCCGAGCCCGTGTATGAACTTTCCCTTAAACTCGGTTCCGTCAATAACTCGCCTAGCGGTCGCATCCACATCCTTCTCCAGCGCTCCGGGCTTTATCATCGAAAACGGTGCCTCCTGCGACGCCTTGACGGTCTCGTACAGCAGGCGCTGTCTGTCGCTTGCCTTGCCGAACATGTATGTCCTTGTAATGTCGGAACAGTACATGTCATACTTTCCACCGAAGTCAGTGAGCACGAAGTCCCCCTTCTTCAGCTTGACCCTGCCTGGGAAGTAGTGCGGTATTGCAGTCGTCTTGCCAAAAGACACTATGGGGGAGAAGGAGGGCCCCTCGCTTCCTTCCTCGTACAGTGCCATCGAAAGCTTCGCGGAGAGCTGGCTTTCAGTCATGCCTTCAGTCATCATGTCCGGTATCCTGTCCGCCACCCTTGATGCAATCCTGCACGACTCCCCGATCCTCCTTATCTCATCCCTGTCCTTGACTGCCCTGCACCTGGCTATCTCCTCGCTAACGTCAACTATCTTGCCCCTGAAGCTCCTCTTGAGCTGTCTAAATCCCTCGTATGTGACAGCTGGGTAGTTCAGCCCTACAGTCTTGTACTTTGAAAGCATGGTTCCAATAATCTTCTCTGACTGCTTCCTTGTGCTGGAAACCCTGACCCTTACATCCAGTCCCTTCAGTGACCCGGCTTCAAGAACGCTTGTGACGACACTTGTGCTTTTCGGACCGACGAATGCGAATGACCCTTCGAATATGCCAGATTTCGCTTTCGTGAAGTACTTGAAATTGTGGTCCGTGTGGCTGTCGCCGCTGTTTACGATCGCAACAACATCTGCCTTGCCGTCGAGAAGAGAGAACAATCTTGAGTTTCTCGTTTCCATGCCTGCTGATTGAAATCCACTTATAATATATCTGTGCACTGCACAACAACTGTTATTTTGTTGTATCCACTTATTCATAGTGTGAAATACAGGCTGCTGGATCACACAGCGGACGTGCAGATACAGGCATTCGGTGCCACGGCAGACGAGATATTCGAGAACTCCGCGACCGCTTTGTTCGAGCAGATAGCAGACCTTGGAAACGTGAAAGCGAAGGGGGAGGAAGAGATACTGCTGGAAGGAACATCCATCGAATCTCTTCTTGTTGATTTCCTTAACGAGCTCGTTTTCCTTCACAGCACGATGAGCTTCCTTTTCTGCGACTTCAATGTAAGCGTCGAGGGGCTGAGACTGAAATGTGTTGCGAGAGGGGAGAAGATCGACAGGAGGAGGCACAAGCTCAGGAACGATGTGAAGGCGGTGACATACCACATGCTGGAATTTAATACCGGAGAGGGATATGCCAAGTTCATAATAGACGTATGAGGTGTGTGCACGGCTAAAGCAACTTCAATTGCCCATCCAATGCAGGGACTCATAAAGTACCACGGGCTCAGCGACGAAAAACTGCGTCTACCCTACCACGATTCGATTTCGGTCGCCACAGCCCCGCTCTCGACAAGGACAACACTGGAGTTTGGCGACTTCGCCGAGGATACTGCTGTTGTCGATGGCAAGAAGGCGAACGGCAGGGCGATGGAGCGGATTCTGAGTGTTGTGGATGAGGTGAGGAGGATGGCCGGGACAGGCGAGAAGTTCAGGATGGAATCTGAGAACAGCTTTCCCTCCGGTGTGGGACTGGGGGCATCCTCGTCCGGATTCGCCGCCCTTGCGACTGCTGCAGCTGCGGCTGCGGGCCTCAGGCTTCAGCCGCGGGCTCTATCTGCCCTTTCCAGGCTCGGGGCAGGGTCCGCAACAAGGGCTGTGACAGGGGGGTTCTCAAGATGGAAAATGGGAACAAGGCACGAGGACAGTTACGCGTACTGCATTGCAGGCGAAGAAGTCAGGCTTGAGATGGTTGTGGCACTCATCGAGAATCTGAAGCAGACAGAGGATGCTCACAGGGAGGTCGTCCGGTCTCCACTCTTCGCAGGCCGCCTGTCATATCTCCACGGTGCGCTATCAAGGATGGAGGATGCCATAAGCTCCGGTGATGCCGGCAGGATCGGGGCGCTTGCAGAGGCTGACACGCTGATGCTTCATGCTGTCACAATGAGCGGACCCACTGGTATGATATTCTGGAAGCCCGAGACCCTATCAGTCATAGGTGAGGTCAGGGCGATGAGGAAGGGGGGGACTGAATGTTACTTTTCCATAGACACAGGTGCAACCGTTTACATCAACTGCACGGAGGGAACTGCTTCTGAAGTTGAAAAGAGGATCAGCTCTCTCGGGCTGAAGACAATGAGGTGCACAGTCGGCGGTCCAAGCAGGGTCGTCTCAGACCATCTATTCTGACTTCCTGCTCTTCTCCGCGCTCTTCTGCTGCTCTATTGCATCCTCCATCGATTTCTCCCCTCTCGCGACGGCCTCAGCGAGAAGGCGCGAAATAGTTGTGTGTCCACCGCTCTGCAGCCTGCTCTTCCTCTGTATATTCCTCAGCTCGCCCTCGGAGGGAAGCACCTCCGGCCTTTCGGTCAGCAGCTCTCCCCTCGTCATCCCTATGAGCGAGGCGGCTTCCTCGTCAGACCCGGCCTGCTTGCTTGTCCTCCTCTCGTCCACAACCTCGACCTGGTTGCACGTTGACCAGACGGCCCTTATTATCCTGTCCCTGTTTGTCGGGTCGCCATCCCCTATACGCACATTGACTTTCTTGGTTCCTACGAGTGCCGCAAGCGTTCTAGTGTAGAATGACACGCTCTCAGGTGTCCGCGCCCTTGCCGTTGCAATCCGCCTGTTGTTCGAGAAGATGGCTATTCCGGGCGTCTCTCCAGGGTCTATCCCGAGATACACATCGCTGTTCCAGTCCGTGAGGCCCCCGGAAACAAGCCATGCCTTCACAGTTGCATCTTCAGGCTCGCCGTAAATCGTGAACCTGCTCCCTTCCATGATCACCATCGGGCGGCCCTTCTTGATGACAACCATCGTGCCCTTTGGTATGTTCTGTCCCGGATCCACGTGCTCGAAGGAAGCACCGAAGCGCTTCAGCCTGTTTGCAACGTCATATGAAAACCTGAAATCGTCGGATACGACGCTGATCATGCGACCGCCCCCTTCACATGGGCATTCACTTGCCCGTCCAGGTACTCCGGCGATCCTCTGCGGCAGGTATCAAGGCAAGGGTTCAACACGCTCCGCTGCTGACTGGAATAACTTCCCGAATATTAATCTGTATTTCCCCGTGCTCACTTGTAGGCGAACGACCTGAGCGGGCCACCGCCAAGTATTGTACCGCCGATGGACCTTGCCCTTATTATCCCCCTTAGCCTGACGCCTCCTATTTCGTCCTGGCTGCTCTTGTTTACTATCACAAGGCATACAACAGGCTCTCCACCCGCGGCACGAATGTCGTTGACGGCAGATTCCATCGCGTGGCCTGTGGAAAGCACGTCGTCCACAACCACGACCTTCTTTCCCTTTGGTGAGGCATAGTTTGAGCTGAACGCACCTCCTGAATTGGTCCTTTCGGAAGGTGGCCTGTAAACGATGACCTCTGCCTCCAGTATCTGTGCAATCGTGTTTGCGAAGCCGACCCCGTTGAGCGCTATGCCCACAACAGAATCTGCCTTCACATCCTGCTTCGCGAGCTCCTCGCTTGCCATGTCTGCCAGTATTTCGCCCACTAGCCACATTCTGTGCGGACTGACGCCGAGGGAGCGCCAACCTATCTTGACGTCAGATGGCGGCAGGGCCCCCTCCTCTCCTTCCTCGAGCAGGTAGTTGACAGTATCGACTGTCAGGTGAAGTTCGTCACCTATCTCCGTAGGTTGCAAACCCTTTTTCTGCAGTTCGTGTGCCTTGGCTGCGAGCTCCTTTACCTCTACCATCTGATACCCTTTTGATTATTTCCGACCTTGGTATATAATTGTAACGTACCGTCTTTTCAAGCCCGCCTTGCAGCCGGCCCCTCACCTGCTCTGGAGTGCCCCTATGATGTCTTCTGTGCTCCTTAGCTTTCCCATCCTTGGAAATGTCGTCTGTAGCGCCACCCTGTGTCCCTCTTCCGACCTGGAGGCCATTGCATCTTCCGCGAATATCTGGTTGAACCCGTACTCGTAAGCGAACCGCGCGGTGCTTTCGACACCGAAGTTGGTCGATATCCCGCATAGCACGATTGTCGTGATTCCCCTCCTCCTGAGCTGCATTTCAAGCTCTGTCCCGTAGAAGGCACCCCACTGTCTCTTCGTTATTACAATGTCCCCTTCCTTGGGACCCATTTCAGGCACTAATTCCCCCCAGTCGGCGGCCATGCCGGCAGTTACCTGCTGCTCAGCGTCTGTTTCCGGTCTGAGGGCCAGCGGCGGAACGGGCAGCACGTGCACGAGAAAGACAGGCATCCTGTTCTTCCTGAATTCATCGGCAAGCTTTGCCGCATTCCTTATCACCTCGCCCGAATTCCTTGGGAAAACGGGGGATGAGGTTATGCCCTTCTGAAGGTCTATCACCACAAGCGCTGTTTTTTCCTTTGCAACTGTTGTTTCAGGCATCTTTTCATCACCTTGTCACTAGTACTCTCCCTTCCATTCGCTCTTGAACCTGTCAAGGTATTCCAGCATAAAATCATGCCTTTCTTCGGCCATCCTCCTCGCCGCATCCGTGTTCATCATGTCCTTCAGAAGCAGGAGCTTCTCGTAGAAGTGGTTGATCGTGTGCCCCCGGTTACTCTTGTATTCCTCGAAGGTCCTGTGGATGTTCGGTCCTATCGACGGGTCGTACATCAGCCTTCCCATCTTCCCTCCGTATGCAAAAGCTCTGGCTATGCCTATGGCACCTATGGCATCCAGCCTGTCAGCGTCCTGGACTATCCTTCCCTCGGCTGAAGATGGCACAATCTTCACACCGCTGCCCTTGAACGAAACGTCCTTTATCGCTGTCCTCACACATTCAACCGTTTCCTCATCGACACCGAGCCCCTTCAGCCACACTCCGGCCTCCCTGGAGCTGGCGCTGTCATCACCGCCGTTGAATTTCCAGTCGGAGATGTCGTGAAGCAGTGCTGCAAGCTCCACGACGAAAATGTCTGCTCCCCCCTCAGCACCTGCAATGCTCAATGCGTTCCTTCTCACCCTCTCTATGTGCCACCAGTCGTGGCCTGAACTCTCCCCATTCAGCCTTTCCTTTACCATTGCTTCGGTCCTCTCAACGACCTGCCTCTTCACTTCGCCGTTCATTCTCACATCACCATTCCCTATGTCTGTCCTGTTCCGGTCCCGAGACATTCACTTTTTCGCAGCCGTCCACTTCGTCATGGTTTTAAATAATGCCCCCTATTTCACAGTCGCGCATGGCCGGGGTGGGGTAGCGGCATCCTGTGGGACTGTGGATCCCTAGACCCGGGTTCAACTCCCGGTCCCGGCCCTCCTGCGTTTCCGTCTTTCCACCGGCGGAAATGCCGTGCGGTCCTGGGAGCGCATTTGCAGGCACCGGGTGAAGTGATAAAAGCTGTTCTAGAGGATGTGTTGTCATGTTCAGAAAAGTTGACTGCGTCAGGATACATGTTCCTGATGTTGAACGCGCTATTGGTTTCTACCGCGACATGCTCGGGCTGAGGCTCGTCTGGAGGCGGGCGGCCCGGGAGGCAGGCCTTGCGATGCGGGACTCCAACACGGAGCTTGTCCTGGTATCTGAAACGCTGGATGGAAGCGAGGTGGACATGCTGGTGGACTCGGCAGACGATGCTGCCGCTGATTTCAGGCGGCTCGGAGGCAGGATTACCGTCGACCCGTTCGACATTGCTATCGGCCGATGCGCTGTCGTAGAAGACCCGTGGGGCAACAGGTTCGTTGTCCTTGACAACAGGAAAGGCAGGCTCGTGACCGATGCCGAAGGCAATGTCCTGTGACCGATGTGCGCCCCCCTGCTGCAGGGGCAGCCGTTCAGATATGCCCTGCGGTCGTGCTTTCTTCAGTTCACTGCTGACCCGTCAAGCGCCTCAACAACTCTCTCCGGTGTGAAGGGGATTTGCCTCATCCTTACACCGGTTGCATTGAATATTGCGTTTCCGATTGCTGCCGCAACAGGTACGAGCGGTATTTCCCCCAGCGACTTTGGGCCGTAGGGGTCATCAGTGTCTGTGAAGAGCACCTCAATCTCAGGTGTCTGCCTGATCCCGGGGAGCCGGTACAGCATGAAGGAACCGTTGAGGACAGAGCCGTCGTGTTCTGAAAGAAGCAGCTCTTCCGACAGCGCCATTCCGATGCCCATGACGACACCGCCCTGTACCTGGCTCCTGGCGGTGAGCCTGTTCACCAGCTCTCCTGAATCGTGCGCGGCCACGTACCTTTTCACCTTGACGGAGCCGACTGCCGCGTCGACCTCCACCTCTGCGAAGTGGGCCGCGAAGGAGAGGCGGTCCACCCCTTCCGGAAGCTTCGGGTCCGTTGCAGCCCTTTCCGTGATTTCCCGATCCAGCCTTTGTGCCAGTTCATTGATGCTGAGCACAGTCTTTCCCGCGCTTGTCACCATTCCATCCTCCAGTTCCAGTCTCTCTGCATTCATCCCCGATATCTCGGAGGCGGCCTCGAGTATCCTTTTTTTCAGTTTCAGCGCCGCCTCCCTGACTGCCATGCCTGTGAAGCTTGTTGTCCTGCTTCCTGACTCGCCGACAGAGTAGGGACACCTGTCTGTATCCCCCCAGACGAGGTCAACGCTCGACGCCTTCACTCCAAGGGCTTCTGCAGCTATGATCGCCATTGTTGTCTTCGCGCCCGTGCCTATGTCCACGACGCCTGCGTACACTTCGACCCTTCCCTTCGAGGTCAGTTTGACCGCAGCTTCTCCTTTACCGAGCCTGGAGTGCCAAGATGCCATCGCGACTCCTGCCCCTCTCATCAGGTCACCTTCCCTGTCCAATCCAGGGGCATGCCACCGTTCCCTCCACCGGAACGCCTCCGCGCCGAGAATCAGGCAGTCCCTGAGCCCGTTGGACGTCAGCGTCTCCCTGTTGTGAGCCTTCCTGACCCCGTTCATGATCCTGAAATCCAGCGGATTGATGCCGAGTCTGTGGGCTGTCTCGTCCATTATTGTTTCGGAGGCGAAGCACGACTGGGGTCCCGAGGGTGCCCTCATGTGTCCCGTTGCCGGTGTATTGGTGTAAATGCCCCTGTCCCTTCCCCTGAATGCAACGCAGGAGTAGTACGACTGTGCCCCGTCAACAAAGGCGAACGGCTTGATGCGCCTCGTGTATGCGCCTATGTCGCACCTGGCGTCAACATCCATTGCAAGCACCTTTCCCTGGCTGTCGCACCCCAGCCGAATGCTCTGCACCGACGACCATCTTCCATGGACAGACGCAAACTCGTCCTGCCTGCTGTACTCAACCATCACAGGTCTTCCTGTCCTCCTCGAGAGAATGGACGCGATCAGGTCGTAGTTCATTGAATCAGACTTGTTGCCGAAGCCACCGCCCTTGTATTGTGTTATCACTCTGACGTCCTCCGGCCTCATGCCAAGATCTCTGGCAATCCCGTTCCTGCATCCGAAGATGCTTTGTGTCGCGGCAACCACGGTGAGTTTCCTCCCCTCCCACCATGCGACCGAAGCGGCAGTCTCGAGCTGCGAATTGTGCACCCTCGATGTGACATACCTGCCTTCGATGACTGTATCTGCCGCCTTCAGCACATCGTCTACGTCTCCGAATCCGTAGTCCGGTGTCACGAGTATGTTGCCATCCTCCCAGACCCTGGGAGACCCTTCCTTCTCCGCCTGCTCTATTGTGAACACGGCGGGATACTCTTCATAGCTTACCCCGATGGCTTCCGCAGCCCTCTGGGCGGAAGTTCGCGACTCGGCGGCAACGGCGCCTATGCAGTCACCGACAAACCTAACTCTCTCGGCAAACACCCTTCTCTCATGCTCCCTTTCGCCTGCATGCCATATGGTGCTGTCGTCGAAGCAGGTGACTATGTCGGAAACGCCTGTGATGCCTTTCGCCCTCGAGGTGTCGATGGAAGCCACCCTGCCGTTTGGTATTGTGCTTGTCACGATTCTCGCATAAAGCATCTCAGGCAGGACCCAGTCAGCTGCATACCGTGCCCGGCCCGTCACCCTTTCGTATGCATCCATTCTCGGAAGCCAGACCTCTTGCCTGGTCCTCCCTTTCTGCATGAGCTGTGTCAGCGCAATCCCTCCGACTGCGCAACCTTCCTGACAGCATGCACTATTTCGGTGTAGCAGCCGCACCTGCAAAGGTTGCCTGAAAGCGCTCTCCTCACGTTTTCATCGCTGAAGTCCTCGTCGCCCGAGTTGAGGAATGACCTTGCCGCTATTATCTGGCCTGATGTGCAGTAACCGCACTGAAGCGCATCATTCTCCATGAAAGCGAGCTGAAGAGGGTCAAGGTTCCCGTTCTTCTCAAGCCCCTCAATCGTTATTACCTCTTTTCCGTCCGCCTCAACCGCAAGTGCATTGCACGAACAGACGGCCCTGCCGTCAAGAAGTACCGAGCACGCGCCGCAGACGCCCTCGTCACATCCTTTCTTCGGTCCTTTGAGGCCGAGCCCGTCCCTGAGGACGTCAAGAAGCGTTTCCCTGACGTCCACCTCAACGCTCCTCTCCTCACCGTTTGCCCTCATTCTTATCCTCATTTTAGGTTCACCGCTCATGAAGTGCCACCTGCCATGCCAATCGCTTCAGCCAGCGATCTGCCCAGGTAGGATGCGACTAGCCTCTTCTTGTACGATCCTGAGACCCTGGTGTCTTCCTCCATATCAATCGATTCAGCTGTCCTCAGCGCGATCCTGCTCACGTCCTCTCGCGTGACTCTGCCGGCGGACAGAAGCTCCTGCTCCGCACCATGGACACGGATGGGAGTGCCCGACACACCCCCCAGGGCTGCAGACGCTTCCACGATACGTCCTCCCTCCACCCTCACCAAGGAACTTACCACGAGCAGCGGAAAGTCCCCCTGGCCCAGAGTGAATTTCATTACCGAATGTCCTGTTTGACCATGAGCTGCCGGGAAGGTGACAGACTCCAGTATTTCACCTTCTTCCATGCATGTCGTGAGCGGTCCCACAAAGAAATCAGCTGCGTCCACCGTCCTTTTCCTTCCTCGTGCGGAAGAGATGTTCATTCTTGCCCCCAGCGCAAGCGCAGTTGTGCACAGGTCCGCTGCGGGGTCGCAGTGTGAAATGCTGCCTCCAAGTGTCCCCCTGTTCCTCACCATCGCATGTCCAATACCTGCAGCAGTATCTGCGAGAAGCGGCACGGCCCTCCTGACAGCTTCGGACCGTTCAAGGTCGGAGTATCTTGCAAGTGCCCCCACGACAAGCGCCTCCCTTCCGCCACTGTCCGTGTCTGACCTTATGAACGAGAGCTCTTTTATCCCCTTGATGTCAACAATGTGAGTGATGTCCACAAGGTTCATTTTCATCAGCGGAATCAGGCTCTGGCCGCCCGCCAGGACCTTCGCAACGCTTCCGAAGGATGCCAGTAAATCAAGTGCTTCTTCAAGCGTCGAGGGCGCATGGTATTCGAATGGCAACAGTATCATTGTCACACCACCTGCATCTGCCGTTTAGGGAAACAACATGTCTCCTGCTGAGCATTCAGGAAACGCAATTTGGTATTTGCATCTTTTCGGTTGCGATAGAATGCACGCACCTCCATGCCAACGTGCGTTCAACGTCGCTTCCTGAGTCCTGAGCTTCTCAGTATGTCCTGATGGTTCCTCGTGAAAGTCTCTTCGGGCGCATCAGGGTCCACATAAGCAAGGACCTTCCACGCTGGGTGGCTCACCTGGGCATCATGTTTTCCTCTGAACACAAATTCAAGATCCCAGTGTTCTCCCTGCCTTTCAGGTCCTGCGGTATATGTTTCGGAATAGACCTCCGGCCCGCTCAGGTCCTTCCCCGTGAGGCCAAGCTGCTCCTCAACTATCCTTTCGGCAGCCTGCCGCGGCGATTCGCCCATAATGAGATGGCAGGAGGGAAGCATCCATCCGGTGCTGTGCCTCTGCTTCCTCCATTCGTCGAGCGCACCTATGTGGTCCCACCCGTAGTCCGGGTTGAGTTTGCCCATCAGGACCTTGCCCTCGCTGTTCGTCAGCAGTATGAACGATGAGATGCAGAACCCGCCAGGGGGTATTTCAGACATTCGAAACGGCGGTGAGCCCTTGCTCCCAAACCCAGCGAACTTCCTCTCAGTTGCCATGCCACCAGGAAGGTGGCGGCGCTATAACAAATTTGGCGGTCAGAAGCGGGGCTTTGGTTTCCTGAAGTATATCATGAAGAGTACAACAGCGGCCACGATACACCCTATTATCAGGTAGTTGTCGATTGATGCCTCTGAACCGCCGGGTATGTATATCGTGAAGCTTGTCTGTATCTCGCCGTTGGAGAAGAAGAGCTGCCCGTTGGAGCTTATCTTGACAGTTGCCACGTTGTTGCCGGGAGGGTAGTTGTATGCAATCCAGTCGAATGTAAGCGTAGTGCTCTGACCTGCGCTGAGCGACACGTTCTTTGACTGTATGTACCTGTTGTCAATGTAAAGGGAAACATTCGCGTTCTGCACACCAGAGGATCCCTGGTTTGTGACAGGAACTGTTATGGCTACGGGGTTGACAACCGTGACCAGAAACTGCCTGGTGGCGACAGTCTGGCTGCTTCCTGACCCTGCAGTGAGGTTGAAAGTGACAGTGACAACCTCTGCGGCCGGCCCGGCGGTCAGGTTGAGGTAGAACACGCCCCTTGCATTCGTGCCTGAAGTGGGTGTTATGGAGAGACCAGTTATGTTCCTGGCAGACAGGAAAGCATTATAGCTGTAGTTGCCCGCACTTGATGGCCCCCCTGACACATTGAGCACGTACATGTGTGTCGATGAGTTTGCCACGAGCACGGATCCGCTGAACGTGGCCGATATAGCTGCAGCGCTCGTGCTCTGCTCTGCTGACTGCGGTGCAGAATTGGATGCCTGCGTCGACGCAATCAGGGGGGAAAGAAGGAAGAGAGCCGCCAGGACAAGTGCAACTGCACCCCTCACCTGATCAGCCTCCTCTTCTTTGCGAAGTAGACGTTTGCAACTACAAGTGCACCGAGTATGAATATCACGACTGCACGCTTGGTTGAAATGATTGGCGGCGGAAGCACAGAGGCTCCCTGTCCCGTCACGCTTATTCCGTTGAGAGTGACAACCGGCTCCGGCAGGCTGATTGGAACGCTGAGTGAATACGATGAGCCCGTCTCCTTCTGAGTGATGTTGACTCCAACCGGCAGCATCAAGGTCGGGTTGGGGCCAGTTGCGGTGAGAGAAACAGTCAGCGTCTGGTTCTGGTGCGGCTTGAGAGAGAAGTAGGTGCTGTTGTAGAACGGCCCGTTTGCAGTGGTGTATATTCCACCGGACCATCCCTCTGCCCTCAGCTCGGCCAAGTTGCTCACGGATGCCACGAAGTTTGAAACTGTGTTGCCAGTATTGTTAACCACCACTGAGAACGATATTGTCCTACCCACCTTTTCTGTGCCGTATGACACAAATTCAGTGGAAAAACCATATGATTCAGGGACACTGAACGACGTCGAAGCAGATGCGTTGGCTGATGAGAATAGTGAAGTAGCACTGAAGAACACGTCGTTGTACCCCCCCGCTGGGTTGGATGATGACAGCGTTGCATTGACTATCGCAGACGAGTTGCGGCCGGTGCCCAGAACGACGTAGGTTGGTTTGAACGAGCCGTACCAGTTGGCCGTATCGACACTCATGTAGAAGACATCAGGGACGTCGCCTGTGTTGTTGACAAGCAGGGATACCTGGGTGAAACCGGATGGTCCCTGTGTTTGTTCAGTTGAGATTACCTTGACCGTCACAGAGTATGTGGACTGCAGCGCAAGGAGCAGGGGCAGGCTGGATGGGGATGTGACTTGAACGGTCGAATTGTATGTGTAGACGTAGTCTGTGCCATCCACCGTATTGTTGTAGCCGGCGGTGACACTGTAGTTTCCGGCAGGCAGCAGCAGCGAATAGGTACCGTTGCTCTCCGACTTTATGGAAAATCTTCCTGAACTGCCATCAAATGTGATTGTCGCGGGGACGGGTGTTCCTGCGACTGTCGTGCTTCCTGTCACATTGTAGGCGAAGTTGAGCACCGGATTGAACGCGAGGCTGCTTCCTGGAGCTATGTTGATCAGAGTTATGTTTGATGCCTGCTGACTGGAACTGTATGTTTCAACAGTGTAGTTGCCTGGAGCGAGAGACAGCGAATAGCTCCCGTTACCCGCCGTTGCCACCTGAGTGCTCACAGCAGTTGGGCTGACGGCAATGAATTTGATGTTTGACTGCACAGGCAGTCCGTAGAACCATGCAGCGGTGCCGCTGACGGAGCTGTTGTAGTCAGTATATCCTGTCTGCACCTTGACGTTTGTCGAAGATGAAAGGTTTACAGCGGTCTCTCCGTAGTACAGGACATACATCGTCTGGCCGCTGACATTGGCAGTGGACACATAAGTCGCATTGACAGTGTAGCTTGAGGGCGGAAGTGAAACTGCGAAGGTGCCGTTGGACTGAACGGCGGCCTGGACGCTTGCACCGTTGGTTCCGGTGATGATGACTGTAGCCGATCCGAGCGTCCTGGCTCCATAGAGCACTGTTCCGCTCAGGTCGTAGACTGCAGTGAGGCTCATGCTGTAAGTCATTGCGGACTGCAGGTCTACAATGCTCAGGAATGAAAACGAACTGCTGTTTACTGCAGAGTAGGCGTATATGGTGTAATTGCCGGCCTGGAGGTATGTGCCCGCCCCATTCCTGAAATCGTTCAGCACGAGCGGCTGGCTCAATGGAGAGCCGAATATGTCAACCCTCGTTACGGCGGTGGAGTTGGATATGCCGGATGATGCTGGATATGAGAAGTAGACTGTGAGGTTGTATTCGGGCACGACAGTGGCGTTGAACACTGTATTGTGCCCCACTGGAACAGTCAGGCTCCCTTGTCCAGCAGCAAGTGTGTACACGATCGCGCTGTCGTTGTAATTGGCGATTGAGATGCTGTATATTCCAGGGTCAATTGACTGGCTGTATGAACCCGAAACAATGGGAACGGACACGATTGTACCGTTCTGTGCCTTCAGTGCAAAGGCTGCACCCGAGGGAAGGCTGACTCCGTTGGATATGGAGCCAGTGAACAGCACCTGTGACGGTACTAGCGTTATGTACCTGAAGCCGGTGGTTTTGGACGAGAAAGTTTCGCTGATACCTGTCATGCCAAAGGATGAGACCTGCACATCCGCAGTCAGGGAATCGGGCAGGATCATCGAGAAGTAGCCTGTCAGGTTTGTAACTGTCTGGTAAGTGAAGCCGCCGTAGCTGAAGCTCAGCTCTGCTCCTGTCAGGTTCTGCTGAATGCCCGATACCGTTGTCCTCACAATACCGGTATATGTCGCCGGGCTCAGTTCCGAAATCTGGATGGATGCCGGACCGCTCGAAACACTGAACTCGCCTATGTACGCTCCTCCGCCCCCGAAGGCCCATATGCCGTACGTGCCGCTCGGAAGGAGCGCTGAGAATCGTCCGCTTGAATTCGAGGTGAAGTTCAGCGAGGCACCTGCAGCCTGGATGGTGACATGTGCGCTCGCCGCGATTGTGCCCGACGGGCTTCTGACACTTCCCGTAACCGCATAAGCCCGGCCGAGACTGAAGTCAGCACTGGCGGTCTGGCTGCCAGCAAGGCTGACGTTCGAAAGCAGGACATATGGAGTTGAGCCCAGGTAGTAGACAGAGTACACAGTGTACTTGCCCGAACCTATGCTAATCGAATAACGGCCATTTGCATCCGTCATGGCTGCGAATGGCGCAACACCTCCTATCTTGCTGTAAAAATAGAGTGTGTCATGTGGCACCGGGCTTCCCCCCATGCTCACATATCCGCTCAGCGTCACTTCACTCAGCGCAGTCAGGTTGAACCCGGGGTGTGTCTTCGTGTAATTCAACGTTACCGACTGTATGGTGTAGTGGCCTGAGGTGTAGCCGCCGGATGAGACATAGACCGTGTAGTTTCCTGGAAGCAGCGTCGAGAACTCGTAGGAGCCGTTCTGCGCTGACTTCGCGAGGGAGGTGTAGTTGTTCTCAAGCCCCTGTATGCTGACTCCCGCCCCTCCAACAGGCTCGCCGTCAGGTCTCAGAACGCTACCCACTATGTACGAGGGTGTTATCGCGAGATCCTGGGGAGTGGTGAATCCGTAGGCAACAGTAAGGTTTGCCTTCGCAAGGTAGCTTGCACCGCCGCTCCTGATGTATACATTGTAGGTGCCAGGCAGAACGGACGCGAAATTGTACACGCCATCGGGGGCATATGTACTGTAGTGCAGGCCAGAAGTGGTGTTAAGAAGTTCGACCCCGACATTTGTGAGCACAGGGGTCACTCCGGGTGTATACGTAGTGTTGCCGGGTGCAGTGAAGAAAATGTGGCCCGTCACCGAGGTCTGACTCAGCCTTGTGACCCCCATGTTTATGTTGTATATGGCCAGACCGGAGGATGTGTTTATCGTCGATACCCTCATCGCCTGGGAATAGGAGACATTAATGCTCGTCTCCTTCAGTATCGTGCCTACCTGCGTCAGGTTCTGCACAGGGGTCGAGAGCTGGCCAGAGCTGTAGACTATTGTGTCGTTGCCCTGGAGTGCTATGGCGGAATACTGCCCTTGGGCGTTTGTGTATGTCACGTCATGCGGTATTCCCCACTGGTCAAGCACTGTCACCCTTACCCCCGGAGCAGGCTGGCCGTTGCTGGCCAGTATTGTGCCGTTCACATACGCACCGGGATAATACTCCATCATCACTATACCGTTCTCAAAATCGCTCTGGGGGCTGAGGTCCACAGTATAATTGGAAAATGTCGGATCGGCATTTGCAAGCTTGACGGCCTGAGCGAAGCTTATCGCCTTCCAGTCGTTCGGATGTGCTTTCACGTACTTCAACGGATAGGGGTTGTAATACGCTGTCCTGTATATCATCTCAAAGTGGGATTCCATCCAGCCCGGCAGTGGTCCAATGTTTGAAAGCTGGCTGTTGTAAAGGAAGTTGCCTGAAAGACCGGGAAGGCCGCTCAGGTTCTTGCCTGTTATATCGTAGGCCGAATAGCCCATGAAGAAGCGATAAAGCGTCATGTTGTAGAACATTGGCTGATAGTTGATGTTGTAGCCAGTGACCTGCGAGCCGGTTGGTATTGACTGGAGCGGGTACGATATTCCAGTGCTTGTCGTCGCTGTGATCGTGTAATAGTTGTAAGGTATGTTGTACACGCCAGGACCTGCTATTGGCCTTCCGCCCAGAAACGCTGGGGCGTAGAAAACACCGGTGTTTGTTGCGCTGAACGGGAATAGCCTTGCGTCGACCGAAAAGAAACCGATGAAGTCGTGTGTGAGTTGTGACACCTTCTGGTAAAGGTTCACGACATTGTTCAGCCCTATCTTTGAGATTGTGACCATCAGCACTGCGTACTTCACATTCTGGTCAGTGACCGAAGATGCAAAGGGGCCGTACGTTTCAGGATTTGCCAGCACGAGGCTCTTGTAGCTTCCAGGGTTCTGGAGCACGGCCTGCACGTAGGAGGCGTTAATCCCGAACGATGCGAGGGTCGCCGTCAGGTTCTGCGGAAGCGAGTTTTGGTTTTTTGCGTAGGCTCCATCCAGGACCCTCGAGACAAGGAGCGATATTGCCTGTGTCTGGTTCTGGCTGAAAAGGAATGCAGAAGCAAGTTGATATCCCTGCTGGAAATCGTCCGCGACTGTCGGAACCTGTGCAAAAGTAATAGCTGCACTGCCATAATCCCACCAGCTTAGATAACCTGGCCTTTCTGAGTACGGTGTGATATTACCCGTAATGTTGTTCAGGTATGCCCATGCAGGAATGAAGTAGGTCGACTGTGTTTCAAGACTGTAGCCGAAGGCGCCGAAGTAGTAAGGCGAGGAAGTCGCGTTCAGCGAGTAGCCGGAGGGGCGAAGGAACGAGGGGAGCACGTCGTAAACCTGCGAATTCAGAGATGTCTTTGAATTGGAGGGCGTGGCCGCATCTATCCCCGTCCAGACGACGGGAAGGACAACTACAAACGCTATGAACAGGACGACGAGCACATGCTTTATGCTGATGCTTTTCCTCGCGCCTGACCAGCTTACCCCATATGTCTGGAATCCCTTCCTGATTTCGCTGAAATCGGTCCATCTGATAAGGGCATAAAGGCCCTCGCCGGCAAATATCACGAATGTTGTTGTGGCATCGAGAACGAACCTGACCGTAGAGACGGCCATGAAGGCAGATATGATGAACCAGATTATCAGAAGCATCCTCGAGTTGCTGAACCCCTTCGGTGACCTGTAAAGCATGTACGCGAGTTCAGCAAATGCAACGAAGAATACGGCGCCACCCAGTGAAAGAGCAAGAAGGCTGAACGGGGGCGTCTGTGCCTCGGCGATGGTGGTGTATACAGCCGATTTGATGAAATAGCTCTGTGCAGTGAGTATTCTCTGGATAATGCTGTGCAGCAGGTTCCGGTCAACCAGTTCGACAACTCCTACCACGACAAGTATCGAGGCAGCAAGGCCGGAAAGAAGTGTCAGCCAGGGCACATCCCTGAAGACAGTGTATAATATCCCTATGATCAGGGTTCCAAGGAAGAAAACGAGTGAAACGTAGTACCACGGGTAAATTGCATTGCTGTTGTAGTAAACCGGTGCGGCGAGAATTACAACGGCCGAGCCTACAACTGCAAATATGGCAGTCAGCGCAAGCGTGTCCCTGTTCTTGAACTTGTATATGAAGGACTGGACAAGATAGAAGAGCGCAATTACGACAATAATGTAGGAGTATCCTTCCCATGCGTTCGCTATTCCTGCAAGAACAACGCCGGAGAGCGCTGCATAGAGGAGTGAAGTCTTGTTCTCCTTGTAGTACTTCACCACGCCTGCAGTTATCGCCACGAAATCGGGGAGATGGCTGCCCTTCCTGTTCCAGTTCTCGACCCATCTTGTTCCAACTATTGTGTTGAGCGACCTGAACAGGAAGAAGAAGACAACTGCAGTGAGCATGAGCACGAACGGATCATGGACACCGAAACCTGCAGTGCTTTCGCTGACTATCGAAGGTAGGAAAGCCATGAGCGCGGCGGCGATTATTCCAGCTTCCTTTGAGAACAGCTCCTTGCCGAGGTAGTATGTTACAACGATTGCCACAACCCCGGAAAGAGCAGACATGGCCGAGTAGGCAACAACGCCGGCAGTCAGCTGGCCGGAGAATATGGAACCTGTAACCGGTATATGGAGTATGAATGCTACCGGCCATGAAAGGAGCACAGTGCTCCATACGTAGAATGGAAGGAACGGGTTGAACGATCCTATGGGGAAATTCAGCATAGGGTCGTAAAGCATCTGGTGGCCTGTACCGAGCGCATACGTGATGACATTGAAATAGAAATCAGCGTCCGAACCTCCGCTCAGGGCGGGAAAGCCTCCTGCTACTGACTGAAGAAAATCAAAGTAGAACCGCAGGTATGCTCCCAGAACGACTATTATTGCAAGTGCGCCGAACGTGGTCCAGTCGGCACGCTTTAACGATGCGAGCCCGTTGCGAAGATATGAATGCTTCTTTTCTGCAGGCCGGACCGTTTTTTCGGCGCCTTCCTGTCTGCTATCATATGCCATGGAAAGATGCACAACCAAGAGGCTTTTTTGCGCAATAAGTGCAATTGCTATTTAAGTGTTGCATGCTTTCGGACCTCCGCCAGAATGAGTTGTTTGCACCAGCTGCTACAGTGCGGTTTTCGGTCGTGTATGCAGCCTGAGCCGCCTCTGACCTTCAGTCCACAGCAGGCGATGATGCACTCAAGAGCACTTCTTCCCTTCTCTCAGCTCGTTGCCTGCGACTTTGCCCTGCCGGATTCTATCTCCGAGAGCAGGTTGTTGACAGCCTCAAGCGGGTCTTTCGCCTCGTAGATGGTCCTACCGACAATGAGTGCGTCGGAGCCGCTCTGTATGGCGGCAGCTGCAGACCCGCCCTGCGGTCCGACACCTGGCGTCAGTATCGGTATCTTCCCCACGATCTTTCTTAGGTGCTTGATCCTCTCAGGCCTGGTTGCCGGTGCCACTATTCCGTCGACCTTGAGGCTTACTGCCATCTCGGCAATCGTATCCGCGAACATGACATTGATCTCGGAAGCACCGGGGTTGGACATCTCTGTCACAAGGTACACTGATGCTCCTCGTGCGCTGTTCAGGCATGCCTCAACCGAGTCCCTGCCAGGGAAGCCGTGGACAATCAGCCCCGATGCTCCGAGCTTCACCGCGGCCGAAGTTATCATCGCGTTGGTATGCGGCACATCAGATATCTTTAGGTCGCATATCACCCTGAAATGGTTAGATATCTCGGTGATTACCTGGGGTCCCTGAGCCAGTATAATCGGCCAGTTGAGCTTGATCGCGTCGACATACTTCCCGACAGAGTTGACTATATCCATAGACTTCCGCTTATCTGTTTCATCAAGCGCCAGTACCAGACCGCGCTCAAAGCTGATTTTCTTCAAAGGTGCCACTCTCCTTGTTCTAACGCCGTTCCAAAGACATAGCGCCGCTGGCAATAAAACACTTTTCATCACCAGTCCGTTGGCCGCTGCCGTCTATCCGGCGGAGAAACTACCTGTTTCCATGTACATTCTGTCAACGTCAAGATAGATGTTTCCACGCTTCAGCAGTTTTGGCATTGTCGCGCAGTGGATGAAGCCCAGGCTGGAATAGAGCATCTTCGCCGCTTCGTTGTCGGCAAGTACGTCAAGAAAGACGATCTCAATCTTCCCCTTCGCCTCCGACAGCACAGCATTCATCAGTGCCCTGCCAATTCCCATGCCTCTGTGGGGGGCGGTGACAGCAATATCCAGAAAACCCTGGTGCGCCAATCCTTCCAGGTCAGGTCTTATCCTTATGTCGCAGTCACCAACAACCTTCCCATCCAATTCAGCCACCACAGCAATGGTCCTCCCCTCTATGAACCCCTTGAACAGTGCTGCGAACCAGTCCACCTGCCTGCTTGCTGACGGTCTATCCCTGTCCAGTATTAGGCCGAAGTGTGGGTTATCCCTGAGTTCATCATAGTAGTTGCTGTAATTGGCAGCCATCTGCTCGAAGTCGCCCCACCTCAACTCCCTTATGACGAGCCCCCTGTCTTTGTAGCGCTTCATAGGCACGGTATAAGCGCCCCCATGGAAAGAGATTCTGTCCGCTATTGTCTTAAGGCATGGACTGCAATCCGCCACTCATGTCCCTTGAAGAAGCAAAGAAGCTCTTGTCCCTCCTACAAGAGGAGGCGACGTCAGTTTCTGCCCACTTGAGCCAGGCGGCTATCCTCTTTTCCGGGGGCCTTGACAGCAGCACAATCGCCTCGGTATTTGCCAGGCGCATGAGTGTCACGCTCTACACGGTCGGCACGGCTGATTCGCACGACATCGGGGCAGCGGTCACGGCGGCGGATGAAATGGGGCTGGGGCTGGTGGCAGTCGTGGCAGGAGAAGAGGAGATAAGGCGGGCAGCTGAAGGAGTTGCCGGCCTGCTGAATGGCTTACCCGGATGGAAGCATTCCATGCTCGATGTGTCGATTTACGCGCCCATGTTCCACCTCATGCGTTTTGTGAAGGAGAGGGACGTAATCACGGGCCAGGGTGCCGATGAACTCTTCGGCGGATACAGCAGGTACATATCTATGGGAGAAGGAGAACGCATTCAAGCGATGAGGGAGGATGTAAGCGCACTGATATCATCTGGGATCAAGAGGGATGAAAGGATTGCATCACACTTCGGAAAGGTGCTTCACCTTCCCTTCCTTTCTGAGCGCATCGTCGAATTTGCAGCATCCCTGGCGCCCTCGTCTAAGGTCGAAGGGAAAACAAGGAAGAAGGTGCTCAGGGAATGCGCAGCACTGCTTTCATTAAATGCGTCTGCGAAGGAGAAGAAGGCGATGCAGTACGGGAGCGGTTTTTCAAAAGTGCTCAGGAATTCTCAGAGAGTTCTCTGATATTCCATCTGAAGTGTCTCCACTGATGACGTTCCCTCCTTGGGCAGCTGCTCCATTGTTATGAAGTGCATCATGTCAATCCTCCTTATCGTCCTGTAGTCGATGGAAGTGGGATTGTCCCTCAGGTTGAACAGGAATTCGTCTTCCTCCTTCTCGTATTCGCAGACGTAGGGTCCAGTCCTTTCCCCGTCCACATCCCAGATACCCAGCACATTGCTGTCCTCCAGCCAGATTTCGAAACTCCTGGTACCCACCTCTTCTCCGTCGACTGAAAGGCTGGATGTGCCGATCAGCCTGTTATCCACGACGGAGCACTTGAGGTCGTCCGTGAACCTGCCCACGTCCCTGTTGCTCAGAACACCCTTCCACTCGCCCTCTATGAAGGACAGCCGCCTGAATACGTCTTCGCCAGTGTGCATGGTCATCGGATTCTCCCGGAGGGTGAGATTTGTCCTTGAGATAAAGCTTGTCTTCTGTGCGAGGAAGTGAATTTTACAAATTATTAAACAAAAAACTTAAATTACATCAATGGGATAGGCAACTTCGGTGATTTCTTGGCAAGGCAGAAGTATACAGCTGTACCACTGAAGTACAAAGAAGTGGAAGGTATTTCGGCAAAGACTTTTTCCGAGCACTTCAAGCTCTATGAAGGATATGTGAACAAGACCAACGAGATTTACGAGAAGATCGCAGGCAGCTTTGCAGACCCGTCAAAGTCGGCCGGAACTTATAGTGAATACGGCGAGGCGAAGAGGCAGCTCTCTTTCTGCCTTGGCGGAATGTGGAACCACAAACTGTACTTCGGCGACTTTGAGAGCGGCAGCGGAACAAAGCCGTCAAGCGATCTTGTTGAGGCAATGAATGCTGACTTCGGGTCGTACGATAAGTGGAAGGAGGATTTCATCGCTACCGCGATGGCGGCAAGGGGATGGGCCATGCTCTGCTATGGTCTTGACGACGGGAAACTGCACAATGTAGTACTCGATGCCCAGAACGCAGGATTTCCGGCCACAGTTGTTCCTCTGGTTCTGATGGATGTGTACGAGCACGCATACTTCATAGACTACGGCACGGCAAGGAAACCGTACGTGGAGGCCTTTTTCAAGAATGTAAACTGGAATTATATCTCAAAGCGTTTCGAGAAGTGCACAAGGATGCACAAGATATGGAATGAGTGATTGGCACCCCGGGCGGGCTGTGACCCGTCCCAAACTATTTTTTCCTTTTTGAGAACAGCGCTGCAATTCTTCTCCGCATCATGCCGATTTCCTCCGGATAAAGGACGAAAACGGTGAGAACAGCTGCTGAGATGAACGAAGTCGCCGATACTGCGTACGCTATCTGAAGTGTATTAAACGGGGCGTAGCTGAAGGTCACCGTACCCGGACCACCGTCCACTTCGTATATTGCGTACGGCTCCGCAACTGCGGACCCGTTACGGGTTGGGATGTATGGTAGGAGGTTTCCGCTCGCCTTCCACGAGCCCGGGCTGCCTGCAGGCGGGATGAAGACAAGGTAGCTTGTTGTGTTGAATTCCAGAAGCCCCGGAATGGATACACTGTATTGGGCGTCGGAGAGCGCGGTACTCTTCAGCGGCACGACTGACGAATTCACCCCGACTGTTCCGGCACCGCCAACGGCCCATGCATAGTCCATGAGGTCTACGCTGTCTGACAGGTTCACCAGCTGAGCATAGGACGCAACATGCCCAATGTGCTGCACTATGTAGGCCCTGGCAACCTGGTGGTTGTTGACAAAGAGCGCACACTCGCTCGTGTTGAGCACAAGCGTCAGGTCTGTCTGCCTGTAGACGAACGAGTAGTTCTGGTAGTCGGCGCTCTTGCTCAGGAAGAGGTACTTCGCATCAAGCAGCGACATTATGTTGCCCAGGTGCGTTATGTTATTCCTTTCTGACAGCACTTGTGAAATAAGCTGTCCGGTTCCCCCCTGGAACGCCTCCTCTCCACCAATGTACGAGTTTGTCCCGCCGAAGATCATTGTCTGCCTGAAGAAAAGGTTGAACGGCGATGCAAATTTGGTCTGTGTCCAGTTGTAATACATGTACGTGTGCCACGGGAAGACAAGAACAGAGTAGTCGGAGCTGTTCTGCGCCATGATGCCCTCCGCCGTGTACCAGGAGTGCGGGTACTGCACGTCTGTGAGCTGGTTTTCAAACCCGTTTATTTCCATGTAGGAGTACGCAAACGGCGCGACCAGCGAGACAGCGATGACTATCACGATCGCGACCTCGGCCATTCGCCTCCATCGCTTTGGTCCCTCCACCTCGCTCCGCAGGAAACATTCGAGCTCATATAGCCCGAGGGCACCCAGGTAGCTGTATGCGAGCACGACCATTGCCACAAGCTTCTGCGGTTCCCTGAAACCGTTGAAGAAGGGCAGATTGTTGAAAAGGTAGGTGTACAGGCCCGCTGTAAGAGGAGAAGATATTCCAGTGGCGAGCAATATACCAACAACGAGCGAAACCGCGAGTGTCACTGCGAGCGGTCCCCTGGACCTGTCGCTCCAGTTTGATTTGAGGCCGAAGACGGAAAGAAAAAGGAAAAGGATGAAAAGGACAATGAGCCCGGGATAAAACGTTATCGGGTACAGGTATCCAGTCCTGAAGAAACCGTACATCGAGGCAACACTCAGTAGCGCATTGTGGAAAACAGTCGGTTGTGATGCGAATACGATTGCGTCAAGGAACGTGAAACCGCCAAGGATGCTGCCGGATGAGGTTGGTGACTCAACGAGCCAGTACGCATTGAAGAGAACAAACATGGCAATGAAAATCGAGAGTTGCGGCGCAGTTCGCCTGGCGTACTTGAGTGCCCCGGCTCCCCTGTAGAATGCGGATATGATATAGTAGAGGATGGAGAGGAAGATCAGGATGACGAGCGTGTGCGTGTCAAAGACTGCAACAAGTGAAAATAGACCAGCAGCATAGAACGAGCTTTTCAGGCGTCCTGCTCTTGTGCCTATTGACTCAGTGAGGTTAATGAATACGAGAAGGGCGACAGGGACCAGGGCATACGCGAAGGAGAGTGCCCACGCGCCTGCGAGAATCCTGGCATAAATGAATGGATTGACTGTATAGAGGAAGGACGCGTAGTATCTCGAGGGCCCCATCGTTCTTCCGGCTAGCAGATACATGCCATATCCTGAAATGAAGAATATGAGGAACAGGAAGAGTTTCTGCACCGCCCAGCCTGGAATGACGGAGTTGGCGACCAGCTCGAACGCTGTCAGCGCATTCCCTCCGCCGATGAAGGGATAAAGGCCATAGAGTCCTGCTGTAGGAACGATGGGCCCGAACACCATGTCTGTGACAAGAACGTACCCCGGCCCAAGGAACGACTGCATTATCACGACTGCAAGCAGTGCAAAAGCGGCAAGGGGAAGCAGTTCAGCGGCATGTTTAATCGTCAGCTCGCGTGAAGCAGCAAGACCACTGAGCAGCTGCTTGAGTTTTCCAAGCGCCCTGCCAAGTCTGCCTGTGCGGTGTCCCTCAATGTAT
This sequence comes from Candidatus Sysuiplasmataceae archaeon, assembly GCA_046706185.1. Lineage (GTDB taxonomy): Archaea > Thermoplasmatota > Thermoplasmata > Sysuiplasmatales > Sysuiplasmataceae > JAJZXY01. Next base: position 20,612 of record JBJKPR010000036.1, on the reverse strand, counting down.
CCGTCTAATATCATCAGGATCACGCCAGATACAAGGCAGTAGTACGACACTATTGCCACATCATTGGCCGCCTGAGAGTTGCCGACGGAGTCCTCAATTGCTGCACTCACGAGGAGTATGAGGGCTATTCCCGCCAGGTACCTCGGGTCTGTCCTGTAGAGTATGTAGAGGGCCAGAAACGGCAGTATAATCGCAAGGCTCACCGCATTGTAGATTTCCGTTGTCAACCTCCGGCTTTTACAGAATATTGGACTGATAGATAAAGCAAGCCGAAGGTGCCGCACGTGTGCGGTGCACTCTTTTCCGGCGGACTGGCTTAGTTTTATACATGTATGCGCCTATTGTGTCTGGGATTGAGCCTTGAGGGCCCGCAGCAGTCATTTGTCAATGCATTTCCACGTCCGGCCGGCATGGCTGTCCGTCATATTGGCTGCCGGCACAAGCAGCGATAAAGATGGAAATGAAAGTGAACCGCTGGGGCGCGGAGGGTACTTCACTGACAGGGAGGGGAACATCCGAGTATTCGAGGCCGCGGTGATCAGGAGCGACATTCATTCATCTGGTGACCTCTGGATCGGCAGGAAGGCGCTGATAGACGGAAATGCCATCGTGGAGGGAGACCTGATAATGGAGAGCGATTCAAGGATCAACGGATCAATTTCAGTAACGGGGTCCGCCAATTTCAAGCAGAATTCAAGCGTGGGAGGCAAGGTGGAAATCACGGGCGCTGCCTACAGGGGCAACAACCCGCCGGACCACCTTTTCAGAAGGAAATATCCCCCCGCGGAGGGAGATGAGGACGTATCACCGGCAAAGAGGTTCACTGAGACAGATGTTCAGTCTCTGCTGCACGGCAGGACGCTGCAGGAGGGCAGCATCACAATAGTGCACGAGAAAAGGGCGGAGGCCTCCTATGCAATTGTGAGGTACACAGCTGCGGATGGAATTCCATGCATGATAATAGGCAGGGAGCCTCCGGACAGGCTTCAGAGCGTCAGGGGCATTCGCGTGGATGAGGAGAATGTGATATGGCTCACAAACCTCGTCGGCAGGAGATGCGTCAATCCGACGCATCTTGGTTCCGTGCTTAATGCATTGACAAGGTTCCTTGATTCAAACAGCAAGGGACTGGTGCTGATAGATGGTATAGAGTACCTGATTACAAACAACGGCTTCGATCAGGTACTCAAGTTCATCAACAAGATAGAGGACATGATAATAACGAGCGGCATAGCCTTCCTTGTTACGCTCGACCCCCGTACTCTGGACGCTCAGCATCTTGCACTCATCGAGAGGGGAGCTGAGTCGATCATAACTTCGGACCGGCAGCAGGAGGAGAGGACCCCGCTCGCGCAGGATTTTGAGGAGAGGCTGAAGGAGGAGTCTTTGAGGAGGCAACAGCTTGAGGACAGGCTCGACGGATACCTGTACAGGATAGAAAGCGCGATAACGGCTGCGCAGGCGAGACCCCAGGGGGAACGTATGGATGCGGAGGAGGACATAAGGGAGCTTGAGGGCGCCAGGGACACAATCCGTTCTGAGCTGAAGACGCTCGAGCAGAGAATTGAGGAGAAGGAACGCGAGCTGCTTGAGACACTGGATAGGAAGATAGGGGAAATAAGGGGGGAGGACAGCAGGAAGGACCTCATCACATCCATGGAGGAGCAGCTCAGGGAGAATTCAGAACTGCTCCTGAAGGCGGTCCTGCTTGCGGAGAAACTGTCTGCTGAGAAGCTTCAGAAGGTTGAGAACGCAGCCCACGAGTGAGCAGGACCGATTTTCATTGCCTTCGCACCCTGAACCTTCCGAAGAGGTAAAGCGCTGCGACGACTGCAGTGACGAGGGGGAGCAGTATCGCAGGAAGGAACTCACTGAAACCAGTGTACTGCGCCAGGTTGAAAACAAGCGGCGCGGCTGTTGAGTTGCCGACTGAAATCAAATAGCTTCCCGGTATACCGTCCGGCACTGTAAGCATGGTGCTGAAAGTGCCGTTTGCAGCCACGTTCACACCGTATGCCACTGGTTCACCATTCCACATCACTGTCAGCATGCTGCCCGGTGCAAAACCGTTGCCTCCCAGCAGCAACTTGCTTCCCGAGCTTCCAGTGTCGCTGCTGATGTACAGCCTTGGCATTACCTGCATAGTGAACACAGACGCATTGTTTCCCTCTGTGTCGTAGGCGCCAATTGCTATCCTGCCCCCTGGGACTGCGGGCACTGTTATGTTGGTATAGAATGTGCCGTTGCTGCTTGATTTGAAGGTTCCGGGTATCAGTATGCTGCCAATGTATATTTTTATTGATGTCGATGGATAATAAAATCTGCCTGAAATTTCAATGTGGGAGCCGACGTAGACGTTCTCCTTCGACGACAGTATCGTCGGCTTCACTGTGAATGTTGTTTCATTGGACGACATGCCATCCGATGAAGAAGCGTGGATGCGGTAGGTCCCTGCAGTCATTTCCGGGACATTGAAAGGAAGAATAGCAGTGCCGTTGTCCGCAGTCTCCACGGGCTGACCAAGCGCCCTGCCCTCGTATATCAGGTGCACGCCGGTCATGGCGTGGAAGCCCTCGGCGTAGACATTTACGGTGCTGCCGGGCACTGCACCGTAGCTTGAGAGTATGATTGAAGAGGCGTTAAGCATGAAGGTCGCCTCAGAGCTGAAAGCCGATGAATTTGCGTAGACAGTGTGCGGACCAAAGGAAAGGGCTGGGACATCTATGACTATGATCGCCCCTCCCTGTGTAGACGTTCTTGCGGACTTCACATAGCTGCTGCCCCAGCTCACAGTCACCGTGCTTCCGGGCGCAAACCCTGACAGGCTTGCGATCACACTCTGCCCTACATGGCCCGAACCGGGTATGAGCTGGAAGCCTGGAACGACAGTGAGAGCTGTCGTGACCTGTATTGCTCCGGACATCCTGACAGTGTAGTTGCCTGCAGGCAAGCTGTCAAGCTGGAATTCAAGATGAAAGGCGCCGTTCGAATCTGCGACCTCGTTTCCGGCGTTCGCGTATGACTGATTTCCCACCACGGGATATCCGACATTCTGCGACTGAAGAAAATCGGAACCGTATACGCTGATGCTGCCGGAAGTTGACTGGATGCCGGGCGACACGAATATTGCGCTGCCTTTGCCGGAGGGGACAGAAGCTATGCCTGCATCAGGTATCCGGAAGGAGGCTGTGTCTGTCGTTCCATCCAGGGTGAAGGGGCCCTCGCTGGCGTTGCCGAGCAGACTCAGGCTGAAAGATGAAATGCTCCCGTTCGATGAAACAGTGTAGGCCTGGTTGGAGCACTTTATCACCGCACCAAGGCTGTCCGTCAGGGCCGTGGTGTTGGTTCCGACGACCGAACCGGCTGGCAATCCTTTGACGTCGCTGAATTGTATGATGGAACCGTAAGTTGCCGGGGAGGTGACAACCTGAGAAACTGTCGCATTGACCATTCCTGCCGGCTGCGGGCTGCTGGCACTGGCCCGTGCCTCCTGGCTTCCTCCGGCTCCATGAAAAACATGCGTTTGCGCTGCTGGCATCGGGACAGATACAGCCCCGAGCAGCAGTATCATGGCAATGACAGCCGTCGAAACGTTCCCCATGGAAGCTACCTTTCCGCACCGCAGGTCGAAAATGCGGAATACGACATCCCTATGACGAATATAAATGTAAGATCCCATGCTGTCTGAATATCAAATGTGATAATGAGCCCTTTAAATATTAATGATTTGCCAGTGTAGGGCGCAACAAGGAAGGGAACGTTTACTTGAGAGACCCTATCGTGGAGCATGAGGGCCGCAAGATCATTACGGGCGAGGTGTATCTTGTGGAGGAGCCGAAGCCATCACTCTTCTTCGATATATTCTCGGAGGCGATGATACAGGGCGTAAAGGGCCTTCTCATAACAAGGGAGTTTCCTGAGCGGCTGCGCTCAAGCTACAATCTGGAGAATGCTTCAATAGTCTGGCTGACGCACGTTGTCGGAAAGGACTGCATCGAGCCCACACAGACAAACCTGATACTGAACCGCATTGTCTCCTTCACAAGGGACAATTCCCCCTGCCTCATCATGCTTGACGGCATCGAATACCTGATCAACCAGAACAGCTTCGATGTCGTGATAGGATTCCTGAACCACATCAGGGACCTTATCATAATAAGAAACAGCGTCCTGATGGTCGCTATTGACCCCAACACGCTGGACACGAAGGAGCTGGCGCTTGTCGAGAGGAACCTGCAGGTCATGAAGGCGAACGGGCATAACCAGTCCGGACCCCTCCTTTCGCTCGAGGCAGGCGTCCTCAAAGTCATGAAGATGCCGAACTCAAAACAGCTCTGAGCCTAGTCACCGCCGAGCCTTTTCCTTCTGAAAAGCAGTATGCTTGCAACAGTCACCAGAACAAGTGCACCTGTGAACGGAGCCACCACAGTCAGCAGCACGTTTGCGGGCTGCGGTGCTCTCACGTAGATTTGCAGCGAGTTTATCTCGCTCGGCGAATATACGGTAACAATCGTGTAGGCCCCCGTTTCTGTCGTATTCATCTTTGTTGAATTTCCGAACGGATTGACGATTGAAGGAAGTGAGCTCACATTGACAACCGCCTTCCCGTTTACCTCGACAACGAGGCCGGACTTGCTGCTGTTGAAAACTGAATCTGAAATCATAAGGACAATGATGTTAGGAAGACCATGCTGCATGCTGGACGTCTGCAGTCTCACGTCTCCCTTTGCAACTGACAGCTGTTCAACCCTCAGTGCGTTGTTGAAGTAGGCAGCATCCGCCGACGCCTGGCCGCCAGAAAGCGTCACCGCCGCAAAGTATGATATTGTGTTCCTCCCCATTGCCTGTGCTATCGTTGACAGCGCTGAGGCATAGGGTGAATTGCCGTTCGGAACACTGAAAGTGTTCAGATAGGAGCCCGCAGGTATTGTTTTTGTTACATAGAAGCTGCCGCTTGCCACCTGCTGCTCGCTGAAATCGGAACCGTCTGACACGAAGAAACCAGCAAGCTCTGTGTCGTTGAACATCATTGCAACTGTCCCGTTCAGAATCGCCGACTGGTCTGTCTGCGACTGGATTGTAAACTTGCTGTTTGGCTGAAGACCATTGGAGAGCACAGCCTGCACTGTGACATTGGACTGGTATGTGTATACCTGTATCAGCGCCTGCGGATCATTGTGGGCAATCAGCAGTGTACTGTTTGAATACGCATAGAAGATGCTTCCCACGGCCCCCTCGCCCAGAAGGCTTCCCGCGTACGGTATAAGGAATTCGTTATAGAGAGTCCTGCTCACGTTCGCAAGGGGAGACTGGTTGACGTTTACATTGTAGAGGCCGACAGACCCCGATTCCGCACTGCTGTAAAATCTGAATGAAAGGAACTTTCCAAAAACAGTGAAATTCGAAGCATTATAGTCAAATGGCGCAAAAAAAGTGGTGTTTGCCGGTGTGCTGGATGAAATTGTCGAGAGGATACTCTGGAAATACGCATTGGGCAGTACAGCATACTGGACCGCACCGGCCGCATCTCTTCTCTGCTGGCTGTGGAATAATGTGGGGGTAGATGCTGAGGCAAGCATCAGTCCAAGCAGGGCAAGTATCATCATTTTCTTGAGTTTGTTCTGCATATGTCATTCACTCCTTTTCAATTCACGTGTCAAATGTCTTCAATTTCTCATCAACACTATATAAGAATTGAGTAGTTCAACTCATTCCGGGCCACTGAGCCCCCCCCGGTAAAGAGGTGCAAATTACCCGTAAATCACTGCTTTTCGGGAAGTGCTCGAATTCCGAACGGATGAAACAATGGATAAATCAATGATTGCTATATCCGCCCGATGAACGAAGTAGTCCTATTCCTGGTGTTCCTGGTGCTCGGATTCTCTGTTCTGCTCTTTGCGATATCCACGCTCAGCGCACTTCGTGTCAGGAGCACGAAGACCCTGCTTCTTGCAATCGCGTTTCTCTTCTATTTTGCAAAGGAGGCATATGTCCTCTACCTGGTTCTCTTCACCGCCTTCAGCTTGGTGGATCCAATCATAGTCATGAGTGTGATGGATGTGTTCGTCCTGTTCTTCTTCTATGCCTCTGTTCTCAAATGACGGGAAAGGCTGATGGAAAAAGACCCACTTTCGCTTGAAACAAGAAGACGTATCTTCCAGTTCATCAGGGAAAGACCTGGAACATACCCGCGTGAGCTAGAGCGGGAGCTGGACATGCAGACGGGGGTGGTCCAGTACCACCTCAGCTACCTTGAGGGAGCGCGTCTGATAAATTCCGAGGGGGACGGCTTCCGAAAGAGGTACTTTGTCTCAGGAGAAGTGAGCCAGGAGGACAGGCGTGTTCTTTCAGTCCTGAAGCTCAAGACACCGAGGAGGATAGTGCTTCTCCTTCTGCAGAACCCGGGCTGTTCCTTTGATGATATACTCTCGCAGTTCACATTCTCCAAGGGCGCGCTTTCGTTTCACCTCAAGAAGCTCACTGAAAGCGGCATTGTCAGTTCTCTGAAATCATCAAACGGCACGACGTACGCAGTGAACAACGAGGACTACGTCGCCCGCGTAATCATCACTTACCGCGCAACCTTCCTGGACAACCTGGTCGACAGCTTCATCGATTCATGGCTTCAGATCTAGGCACTTCAGCTCAGCAAATTGTTATTTATGGCTGTCTGCATCAGTCGGTTGCTGGTGTGGATGTCAGAGGTGCTAGACAAAACAGATCTGCAGATACTGAAATCTCTGCAGCAGAACTCCAGGAAAAGCTACAGAGACCTTGCGAAGGAACTGCACCTCTCGCTGAACACGGTGTCAACAAGGGTGAGGAAGATGGAGAACGACGGGATCATCCTGCGTTACTCCGCCCTTGTCGACACCACGAGAGCGGGGTTCGACATGACCGCAATCATAGGCATACAGATATCCAAGGGCAAGCTGCTGGAAGTGCAGCGCAGGATAGCGAACGACAGGCACGTTTCGGCAGTCTACGATGTAACTGGTGAGTGGGACTCCATCGTAATTGCCCGTTTCCCTAACAGGACCGAGCTCAATTCTTTCATAAAGAAGATGCTGACGACGGACTACATCGAAAGGACTCAGACGCAGGTCGTCCTGAACACGGTCAAGGAAGACTATTCACTTCCCCTGTGATCGCCAAACACTGCATTTTCGCAGGCACGGGAATTTTTTCGTATTTCTGATGCACATATATAAGCAGATTGGAAAGGTATAAAAGACCCTCCTCCAAAGCTATTTGTAAGGTCTGCGGTCATTTTGATACTGCAAGTTTGACAGTTGGGATGTTACACTCCTGTCTGCTAATGCCGTGGTTTGTAGCAAGGCAAACAACGGCAGGAGGTCAAACTTTATGGCGGTTACACAGAAGTACGGTCTTGTATTCGACCCTCTCAAGTGCACCGGCTGCAGGGATTGCGAAGCTGCATGCGTTTCTGCTCACCCGGACGACATTGTTCAGGAGCCGAGGATCAAGATAAAGTTCAATCCGGCGGTAAATGTCTACAGTGCTACCTATTGTGTTCAGTGCAATGAATGCGCACCATCGTCTGTCTGTCCGCCAGACCTGATCTCATTTGATGCTTCAAGGTTGACCTGGGTACTGGAGGAGGAGCGTTGCATAGCATGCAACGCATGCCTGCCCAAGTGCGACTACAACGCCATATTCCTCGACCCCACCATGGGCGTCGAAACGGCTTACAAGTGTGACATGTGCATAGGGACTGGCGGTCCCAAGTGCGTTGCGGCGTGCCCCACTCAGGCCATAGCCATCCGGGAAGAGCAGGCTGAAAGGCTGAAGAGGGGCGTAAAGGCGTGACGCAGGTTGGCAGCGAAGGCGTGGGCACTGCCACCGGGGGCCAGGAACAGGCTAAGCCTGAATTTCCACATCCATCCTGGGTCCAGGAGTGGGCAAGAAATGCGCCACTAGTGGCAGTTTCCCCTCCAGGACCGAAGAGCAAGGAAGTGGTAAAGCTCGACAGGGAATATGTGTCGCATGCCTACGACAGGGTCTTCACGTTCACAATTGACAGGGCATCGGGCTCGACGGTGGGTGACGTGGACGGAAACCTGTACATTGACTGGACAGCCGGTATCGCTGTCATGAACGCCGGCTGGGGGCACCCGTCTGTTGTCGACGCGATAAGGAAGCAGTCCGAGAAGCTGATACATTCATTTGCAAACGACACATACTTCGACAAGGAGGCGGAGCTTGCAAAGCTGCTTTCCGACATATCGTTCTCCGGGCAGCTGAGAGGCACATTCTTTGGCAACAGCGGCGCCGAGGCAGTGGGCGCAGCGGCCAAGCTGTCCACGTATTTCACAAAGAAGTATGAGTTTCTCTCCTTCTTCGGTGCGTACCATGGAAGGGTCGGCCCCGCACTCAATTTCACGAGCAAGCTGAAGTACAGGTTCGGCTTCGGCCCCATGAACAACGTTCTCTTCGCCCCCTACGCCTACTGCTACAGATGCCCGTTCAAGATGGAGTATCCCTCATGCGACATGTACTGCATGCATTTCATGGAGGAGCAGATCATGAACCTTGGCGGCAGCACTGGTTCCCTTGCGGCCGTAATTGTTGAACCGGTCCAGGGTGAGGGAGGATACATTGTCCCGCCGGATGGCTTCATGCCGTACCTGAGGAAATTCTGCGACAGAAACAATGCACTTCTCATTGCGGACGAGGTCCAGGCAGGCCTCGGGAGGACAGGGAAGATATGGAGCAGCGAATGGTCCGGAACGGTTCCAGACATACTTGTCGCCGGAAAGGCTGTCGGTGGCGGCATCCCGCTTGGCGCGATGATCGCCAGGCCGGAGATAATGAAGAGGTGGAGACCCGGTGCGCATTCAAGCACGTTCGGCGGAAACGCGATCCAGATGGCCGCAGGCATTGCTCACATACGGGCAATACTGGACGAGAACCTGCCTGAAAGGGCACTGGCCCTCGGCTCATACGTTATGAAGCGTTTGAAAGAAGTGCAGGAAAGGCACGAGATCATTGGCGATGTCCGGGGGCTCGGCCTTATGATAGGGGTGGAATTCGTGAAGAGCAGAGCAACAAAGGAACCGCTTGACATAACCCAGCTTCAGGTCAAGTGCCTCAGGAAGGGGCTTCTCACGCTTACTGCGGGAACTTACGGGAACGTGATGAGGATCTCGCCGCCACTCGTCATCTCCCGCGAATTCATGGACAGAGGTATAGAGATATTCGAGGAGGCGGTCAGGGAGCTGGAACGGGACCTCTCGCCAAGCCAGTCGGACCATGCCACTCAGCCGCAGCAGTGAGAACCTTCATGTCTGGTGACGCCCATCACGAAGCCGATGCCATGTAGTCGAATGTGGATTCCACGATCTCAAGCGTCCTTGCCATATCTGGTTTGGTGATCGCGGTTGAAACAAACGCGGGCCTGCCGGGGAAAACGAATATACCCTTGTTTGCAAGGCAGAGGTCGAAAAGGAACCTTGCCTTTGCGTCCGCCTTGAAGGTGTCCCTGTAGTCAACTATCTTGCCCCTGGTGAACGCTATGTTGATAATTGACGAAATGCCCAGTGTCTGTGCCCTGAGGCCGTAGGTCTGTTCAAGACCGTCGACCTCCTTCCTGATCGTCTGTGCTATCTTCTCCAGGTAAATGTATGTGCCCTCCTTCTTGAGCTGGCTGAGCGTCGCCAGTCCTGCAGCCATTGAGAAACTGTTTCCGTTGTAGGTGCCCGCATGGTAGACATCCTCACCCTCCTTCTTGTCAGGATTGAGCAGCTCCATGTGCTCTCTGAGTCCAGCCACCGCGCCTATGGGCATTCCGCCGCCGAGTATCTTTCCGAGCGTCGTTATATCGGGCGTGACCCTGTACTTCTCCTGGAACCCGCCCAGCCCCAGCCTGAACCCCGTCGTGATTTCGTCGAGTATCAGCGGTATGTCATATTTCTCCGTGATTTCCCTGACGCCCCGGAGGAACTCCCTTCCTGCTGCCCTGTAGCCGCCGGCGACAGGGTCCATTACTACACAGGCCAGCTCCCTCCTGTTTTTCCTTATGAGTGCTTCCGTCTCTTCAAGCCTGTTGAACGGCATTACAACAGTGCTGTAGAGGGCATGCTCCTTTATGTCTCCAGAGCAGGCGAACGGATATGGCGCCCTGATCGGCCCCCATTCCCCTTTTGGAGTGCTGCTGCTCACCAGTCCGTAGTCGAATGAGCCGTGGTACTGCCCTTCGAACTTCCCGACCCTGCTCCTCTTTCCGCGCGCCATGGCAATCCTGATCGCGAGCAGGTTCGCCTCCGTCCCGCTCGATGTGAACCTGATGCGTTCGGCCGACCTCACTATGTCGGTGATCTCTGTCGCCAGCTGAAGTTCGAGCGGGTTGGGTGCACCTGAAGCACTCGTCCCGTATGCCTCCATTGTGTTTTCCAGCGCCCTGCTGACGCCCCTGTTGCCATGTCCCAGTATGAGCGCCCCTGATGCCATGTTGAAGTCTATGTACGCGTTCCTGTCGAAGTCGAATATCATTGCTCCCGATGCGTGTTCTACCTGAATCGGATAGGGACGGAAGAAGAAATCCTCACCGTTCACACCGCCTGGAAGGACCCTTCTTGCCCTGGACCAAGCTTCACGTGATGCAGCCGTCCTCTTCCTGAAAATCCTCAGCTGGCGGGATATCTTCCTTTCCAAATCCTGAATCACCGGCGAATCACCCGAACAGTTCCAGTCCCCCAGATGCTAATGCACTGGATGGATTAGAAACTAATGCAACGACGTCTTCAGCAGCACTCCGGACACACGAGTCACATTTTAGTTTCTGATTTTCTTGTGGAAAGTTAGTTAAATTCGTTTGAATAAAAACCCCTGCCTAGTCAGGCGAAGTGATCGAATGAAGATAACACCGGTAGTGCTAGTGTTGCTGATGGTGCTGTCAGGGGTATTTGTTTTCCTCCCCGGGCAGGCCTCGGCCGCAAGCGGAACAAGCAATGTAGTCACGACAAACAACGTTTACGGGAACGTACAGAACAGCTTCACTGTTGACGGAGCACTCTTCTTTGCAGTCTACCTCAACCAGTCATCGGCCCAGACTGTGAACCTGGCGCTGATAAACACAACGAGCGGCAGCACTCTGAGGGCAATGTCGGTTACGACCTCAAGCAACGGTGTTTATCAGTCATGGGTACTGAACAATTTCAACTTCTTCGACCTGAGCTACTTCTCACCCGGGGCATACAAGCTCCAGCTGAGCGTTGCAGGGGTCGCTGTGGCCAATGCATCGTTTTCCATTGCCTACCCAGTATACACGTCGCATGTGCATACCACACTCTCGAGCTATGTGAAGAGCAACTCCTACTTCGTTGTTGGAAGCTATGTTTATGTCAGCATACTCACGCTCGACCAGTTCGGCAACCCGATGTCGGGCAACACAAGCGCCTCGCTCTACGAGATTATGTATTCGGGCATGGCCAACACATCACAGAACTACATTGTCTCGGGCTACATTCCCCCCAATGACTACGGTATTGCCACCGTTTCATTCTACTCCGGCTATGTTGGCTACTCAGCTGGAGAATACAACATAACGGTTGAATTTGCTGGTTATCCTGCCGGCTCATCCAACTACGACCCGACCATCGGCCATTCAGTCTATTACCTCATCTCCCCGATTCTTACAATTACTCCGACCAGGCCGGGCTACGTGTTCGGCCAGGGCACAACCCTTGGTTTCCAGGGGCAGTTCTTCCCGTACAACGGCGCGATAAACGTCAGCCTGACAAGCTGGGCTTCGGGCCGCACGATATTCAATGAGAGCAATATTCCGCTTTCAGGCGGCTACTGGAATGGAAGCTACCTTGTCAACTACTCCGTCCCCGACGGCCTCTACTTCCTGAATGTATCAGAGGCACCCAACAACTACTCCTTCTACTCAACTGGGCTGTACTTCCAGGCACTTGTGCTGTCTGCATACGCCAATGAACGCTACTATCTGCCAGGCGAGCCGGCCACTATATTCTATACAGTCACAAACACATCAAACAATGCACCCGCAGCAGGAGTTAATGTCTCATACACAATGAACTACACAACCTCAAGCGGCAAGCAGTCACTCGTGGGCGTAGTGTCCGGTGGTGTGCTTAACCTTGTTATCCCCTCCACTGCAGAAGTTCCGTCGAATGTGGCTGTCAAGCTGTATGCAGTAGACAGCTTCGGCCACAATGCGTCCGAAACGCTCGACCTTGGCGTTTCAAGGCTGATGGGTTTTGCGTCAACATCCCAGAATGTCTACTACGCCTCACAACCAGTGATCGTAAGTGTTCAGGCAGCGGTGGGCCCCAGGCCGAACAACTACTCACCAGTGCCGGGGGCGCATGTTTACGTCAACGTGTCACTGAGCGGGTCAGTCATATCTTCATACAGCGGAAGCGACCTCACCACTGACGGGCAGGGCATAGCCTCATATGCATTCATGCTTGGCAGCAATGCAACAGTGGGAACATACACGGTGACAGCGAAGACAATAGCATTCGGATGGACCAACACGAGCACATACACCTTCCAGGTGGCAAAGCAGCAGGCTGTCTACACCCTCTACCTTGTTCCGGGCCAGACCTCCTATGTTGGAGGCGAGCAGTTCACCATGGCATGGACCCTCGTCAGCAACGGCACGGCACTGACGCCGGCATTTGCTGCATATTCCGCCTTCATAGGGAGCAGTGCTGTCGCGGCCGGGACAAACTCCAACGGCACGATCAGCTTCCAGGTCCCAGCAGGCACAAACGGCTACATGGACGTACAGGTCACCGCCTCCGACGCCAAGGGTGACTCCGCAGGCTCCACAGTGTCGGTGTATATCAGCCAGGCGCTCCTTGTGATCAACCCGAGTGCTTCAGACTACGCTGCCTCCTCTGTTGTGACTTTCAGCTACCGGATAATAGGCTCGGGGTTCTCCTCGCCTGTCTACTACTACACCATACAGGACAACAACGGCAACACAGTGGCAAGCGGTACACCGAAGACAACGTCATTCCAGTTCACTGTTCCGAAGCAGCCATCCCAGTCATACACTGTCTTCCTGACGGCAACGAACAGCTCGTCGGGCGGTGTCCTGACGCAGTCAGTGACAATCTATGAGGCATCGGGCCTTCAGCTCTCGTTCTCCATCTCCCAGTCGAGCTATGTTACAGACACATACTCTCCGGGACAGACAGTGAGCATCTATTACCGCATATCAACCAGCGGCGGAGGCTCTCTGGCAAGCGCCTACGTGCTCTATGTGTGGATACCCGGGTTCCAGTCATCGTACAGGGAGTACACTGTCACGAGCGCTTCAGGCGTTGTGTCCTACACAATTCCGAGCGGCGCCAGCCAGGGCAGCTATGTAATAGAGGCATACGCAGACTCCGTCCCCTCGGCAACAAGCACGGGCCTTGTGGCTCAGAGCCTTCAGATATCATCAGTCGAACCGTTCTGGAACTACAATGTCATCGGTGGAGTGAGCCTGGGTTCAGTTCTGATGGGAATAGTGACGCTCGTTGCGCTTGCTCTCGCGGTAATAGCCTACAGTGGAAAGAGGGTACACACGCGCTCTCCAAGGTCTGGCCAGCAGCCAAGGCAGCCGGGCAATGAAGGGAAGCAGCAGGAAACGCCCGCGGAGCAGGGAAAGCAGGACGGGGAAAACAAACCGCCGTCCTGATGGCCGCGCTGCAGGCGAGCAGCCGAATTTCTTAAACAAACACTTTTCATTCGATTTTTATTGCACAGTAGGCAACCACTTCCCTCATCCTTTCGACCTGCCCAGAATGGCCGTAATGGAGCATCTCCGCCCTGCTGAAGCTGACTGCGCTGAGCATTGCCATGATCGGCCCGTAACCGCACATGCTTATGTCAAGCCTTGTAACCGCGTCGTATAGTCCCATGGGGTCGTTGTGAATTATCCTGTCCACCGCCACCATATCCTTCTCTCTCGCCGCTTCCGGCGTCACGTAATGGGAAAAATCGCTCGATGCAATTACGACTGCGTCCATGCCCTCTATTGCCTTTGAAATCTTCCTCCCCACCTCCCGGGCTGTCTCATAATCCTGGGCCCCCATGCAGACGGGGACAAACCTCACCTCCTTCCTCATGAACTGCAGGAAAGGGAGCTGTACCTCTATCGAGTGCTCTCCGGACTGTGCTTCGTCGTCGAACTCGAAGAGACCGCCCTCTAGCTTCCCCGAAATCTGCTGGTCAACGTGTGCCTCACCCATCGGAGTCAAGAAATCCTCACTTGCCAGGGATGCAAGGCTGCTTGTACCGTAGTGATTTGGCCCTATTATGACAAAGAGGTCAGGCAGTCCGTCCTTCCAGAGTTCAAGATACGAATGGGCTGCCACCGGGCCCGAATATACCAGGCCCGCATGCGGGACGACAACCCCCCTGATTCTCCTCCCTCTTCCTCTGTTTTCGGCGGATGGCAACTCACCCGGTCCGAGGCTGGATGTAAAACAGTCGCGAACCTGCCTTCCGAGCGATTCGGGAGAAGATGCATAGAACGAACCGGCAACAGCAGGATACCTCATTCAGCATCACCGATATTGGGTAGTGCTGAGGTTGACGATTAAATTGATGCCTCGAAATCGTCTATTGTGTGTGTAAACTCCTCATCGGTCTTGATGAGCCCCCGTGCCTTCATGACCTCCCTCGTGAGGAGCCAGTAAATGCATGCAAGGGCCCTCCTTCCCTTGTTGTTTGTCGGTATGACAAGGTCGACGTTTCGAGTCTCGTTGTTTGCATCGCACAGACCAACTATCGGTATGCCTATGTTCAGCGCCTCGTGCAGCGCCTGCTGGTCTGCTGACGGATCTGTGACGAAAATGACTTCGGGCTCAGTGAATTCGGGAAGGTTCGGGTTTGTCATTGTTCCGGGGACGAACCTTCCGGGCATAGACTTCGCAGAGATCATGTCCGCAAACAACTTTGACGGCTTCTGTCCGTACTGCCTTGCAGAGACTATGAGCACGCTCTTCGGGTCAAACTTTGCAAGGAACCTGGATGCGACCCTGATCCTCTGGTCGGTCTGCTTTATGTCAAGCACATAAAGGCCGTCGCTCCTTACCTTGAAGATGAACTGCTTCATGTCGGCACTCTTCTGCTGGGTGCCTATGTGAACGCCGGACGTGAGGTAGGTGTCCTCGGGTATCAGATACTGTTCCGGTTTTGATTCTTCGCTGATCATGCAACTACCTAGTTGTTTACGCTCTTTCGTCTAACTGTCATTGGTATTAATTCTTTGCTGAATTCCAGCATTGAGATGTCAACAGGGTCGATCATGCCCGCCGGCACATCCACAAGGATAGGCGCACCCATTGAAATCTGCAGGGCCCTCGCGCCTATAATGCGGGCTCTTTCAAATCTTGTGTATCTGAATTCCAAATCAACGCACCTAGGTGAATTACCCTGTATCAGGGGTCCTTTTATAAGCGTTTCGTGATTATCTTAAGCACACTTCCCTCGTCCGCAGAATGCCTCACAGAGTCGGGAAAAGTGCAAGTGCGATGCTCGGTATTCCTTTGCGTATTACTATATTCGTAATATTTTATAGATGTTTAACTGAAGGGGCATTGCATCCAAACTCCACTTTGCCAGACAGCACAAATGTAGCTGGCAGCAGCGTATTTTTATTTATTACAGCTCTTCTGCGCCTGAAGCAGCACAGCCCCCTTGTCAGACCTCCATTTAAAAGGGTGAACAAATGTAGTGTTTATAGTGTCGACCATGAAGAATGTAATGCAGAAGGTACCTGATATCAAGATTCCGCCCCCAGGCCCTGCAGCCAGGGAGATCATCGAGAAGGACGGGAAATACCTTGCCACCACCACCAAGAGCCTGCCTGTTGTGGCGAGTAGGGCGAGCGGTCTTGTGGTTGAGGACGTTGACGGAAACACACTGCTCGATTTCTCGAGCGGGATAAGTGTGCTCAACGTCGGACACTGCCACCCGAGGATAGTGGAAGCTGTCAAGAAACAGTCTGAGCAGCTGATGCATTTTGCAGGGACAGATTTCTACTACGACATACAGGCATCTCTCGCTCAGCGGCTTGCCGAAGTGACACCTGGAGACTTCGAAAAGAAGGTATTCTTCGGAAACAGCGGAGCCGAATCGGTGGAGGCCGCGATCAAGGTTGCGAGATGGTCCACCCAGCGGAAGAGAATGATAGCATTCATCGGCGGGTTCCACGGAAGGACAATGGGGGCCCTGTCGCTGACAGCAAGCAAGGGCGTGCAGAAACAGCGGTTCTTTCCCACGCTGGATGGAGTCACACACATACCGTTTGCAAACTGCTACAGGTGCCCTTACCACCTTGAATACCCCTCCTGTGACCTCTGGTGCGCAAGAACACTTGAAGAGACATACTTCAGCTCGTTTATACCGCCTGACGAAGTGGCCGTGCTGTTCGGGGAATCCGTCCAGGGCGAAGGTGGCTACATCGTTCCGCCGAAGGAGTTCTACCCCATTGTCAAGAGGATACTTGAGAAGTACGGCATACTCTTTGCTGATGACGAAGTCCAGGCTGGGCTCGGGAGGACCGGGAAGATGTGGGGCATAGAGCACTGGGGCATCAAGCCTGATATACTCACAACCTCAAAGTCCCTGGGCTCAGGCATTCCAATTTCAGCGACTGTCTTCAGGAAGGATCTGGATTTCGGAATACAGGGGGCCCATTCCAACACCTTCGGCGGAAACCTTGTGGGGTGCGCCGCCTCCCTCGCAACGCTCGATGTCCTGCGAGACGAAGGGCTGGTGGAGAACTCGGAAAAAATGGGCGCCTACTTCAGGAAGAGGCTTCTTGAACTCCAGTTGAAGCACGATATGATCGGTGACGTGAGGGGCCTGGGCCTGATGCTTGCGATCGAGCTTGTCAGGGACAGGAAGACAAAGGAATACGCCACAAGGGAGCGCGACCAGATACTGGCGGAAGCACACAGGATGGGGCTGATACTCCTGGGCTGCGGAAAATCGGGGATACGCCTCATACCGTCTCTGAACGTCACAAGTGAGCAGATAGACACTGCCGTCGAGATACTTGACAGGGCAATCTCAAAGACAGGGGCATGATCATTTCAGCAGCTTTCGCGAGATGACCAGCCGCTGTATTTCGCTCGTTCCCTCGTAGAGGCGGGTGATGCGCGCATCCCTGTAAAAACGCTCTACGGGTGTGCCCCTTATGTACCCTATTCCGCCGTGAATCTGCACTGCCCTGTCTGCAACCACATTTGCAGTTTCGGATGCGAAGAGCTTTGCCATGGAGGCTGCGAGCGAATAATCCTTTCCCTCGTCTCTCATGAAAGCAGCCCTGTAGAGCAGAAGTCTTGACGCCTCTATGTTCATTGCCATATCTGCCAGCATCCACCGGATGCCCTGGAATTCGGATATCTTCTTTCCAAACTGCTCCCTCTGCTTTGAGTAACCAAGCGCCGCCTCGAAGGCGCCCTGTGCAATGCCAAGGCTCTGGGCACCCACTCCTATCCTTCCCCCGTCGAGCGTTGAGAGCGCAATCTTCATTCCGTCGCCTTCTGACCCCAGCATGTTCTCGGCGGGTACAATGCAGTTGTCAAGGTGAATTGACACCGTTCCTGATGCATTGAGGCCCATCTTCTTGAGCGGCTCCGAGATATTGAACCCCTTGGTACCACGCTCGATCACGAATGCGCTCAGGCTCCTGCTCCCTTTTCCGGGCGCCGTCCTGATCATTACAAAGAATACGTCAGCCTTGTCCCCGTTTGTGATGAAGAGCTTCTCGCCGTTCAGAACGTAGCTGTCTCCGTCTCTGACTCCAAGGGAAGACTCGTTTGAAACATCCGAGCCTGCCGTTGCCTCTGTTATGCAGTATGCTCCCAGTTTCCTGCCAGCCACCATGTCCCGTACATGCTTCTCCTTCTGCTCACTGCTGCCAAACCTCAGCAGGGGGTAGAGGACAAGTGAATTGTGGACCGATACGATGATGGCAACTGAGGCGCTCACCCTTGCCAGCTCCTCTATAGCCATGGCATAACTCACTGTTCCCAGGTTTCCCCCTCCGTACTCCTCAGGAACCTGCATGCCCATCAGTCCGATTTCAGCCATCCTTGGAAGGAGCTCGACAGGGAACCGCATCTCCTCTTCTATGTCTGAGGCTATGGGTCCCACCTCCTTCTCTGCGAACCCCCTTACTGTTGCAGCTATCAGCTTCTGTTCTTCTGTATGGTTGAAATTCATCATTCACACCGTCCTGAATGTATCAAATATGCCCGGTTGCGGATGCTTCTGTCCTTTGGCTGCAATCAGGATATGCCCGAGTAAAGAGGTCTGGAACGTCTTAAGCCTATGGTGCAGTGCGGCCTCAGGGCCACCCCTGCTTGACCTTGTCCGGGTACTTTTCCTTGTAGTGCGCGTAGCAGTCGTCGTCGCAGAAGAGGGGCACTTCCGCAGTGGATGGGTCAGGGTTGTAGCCGATCCTTAGCTCGCAGTAGGCACAGTGCATCACATGAGGGTCGTCAGGCATTGTTTCACCGTCATTCCGAACAAAGATCCAACTTGTAGTTATCTCTTTTGATGCATCCAGCTGTACTTGTCTCTGCCACAGGCAGGTAGCCATTCGATAGACTAAAATTTCAAATACGGCACGGCCCAATCCAATAAGAAGGTGAAGTCATGGAGTATGCAAAGAAGGATTCACTCGTCAGCACCGAGTGGGTCGCCGGCAACCTCAAAAGCGAATCTGTCCGCATCGTCGAGGTTGATTACGACCCTGTGCCCAACTACAATCAAAGCCATATCCCTGGAGCAGTCCTGTTTGACTGGAAGAAGGACCTCAATGATCCAGTCACAAGGGACCTGCTGAGCAGGAAGCAGCTCGAGGAACTGCTAGGGCGGTCAGGCATAGGCAACAGCACTACAATCGTGCTGTACGGCGACTTCAACAACTGGTTTGCCGCATACGCTTTCTGGGACCTACTCTACTACGGCGTTCAGAACGTGAAGTTGATGAACGGCGGGAGGAAGAAGTGGCTTGCCGAGGACAGGCAGATTACGAAGGATGTACCCAGCTATCCTGCCGTCAAGTTCACCGCGAAGGAACCTGACAAGTCAATAAGGGCGTACATCGACGATGTGAAGGACATACTCGGCAAGAAGGGCTGGGGGCTGGTGGATGTCAGGAGCCCTGCCGAGTACACTGGCCAGGTGCTCGCGCCTCCAGAATACCCAAATGAGGGCGCACAGAGAGGTGGCCATATACCAGGCGCGGTCAACATCCCCTGGGGGCAGGCGGTAAACGACGACGGGACGTTCAAGAGCGCGGACGAGCTCAAGAGCCTGTACGAGTCAAAGGGCATAACGCCCGACAAGAAGATAGTCACCTATTGCCGGATAGGTGAGCGATCTTCCCACACTTGGTTCGTTCTTGCACACCTCCTCGGCTACAAGAATGTAGTAAACTACGACGGCTCCTGGAGCGAGTGGGGCAACGGCATAAGGAACCCAATTGAGAAGTAGGCTCTACTTCTTGACTGCAATGAAATGGTAGACGTTGTCAGTCTTCCTTGTCTCGGCCAGCCTGTTACCCGTTTCGTCAGACCATCTGACCATCTCTATCGGAGCTGTTACATCATCTGTGACAAGGTGAACTGCAAACCCCTCATCCCTGTTTTCCATGAGCTGGGAAAGCCTGGCCATTACTGCGCTGCACTCGCTCCCTATCTCCACCATTTCAGCATCAGGCAGCTCTGAGAAGCAGTGAAGCCTGAGCGATCTCACCTTTTCGATTGCCCTTTCCCGGACCTCTCTGCCGCTTACAATAAACTCTGAAATGCCTGCTTCTGTCGTTACCTCCACAACTGCAAGCCAGTGCTCCCCATAGATTGAGGCGGTGCTGAGCCGTGAGCCTTCGTCTATGTTTGTATTTACTTCTTCGATGGTGCATCCGAACGGAACTCTCAGGGTGTCGAAGAACTTTCTGCCCTCAACACTTCCTACGCTCTTGCCCTCGGCCACCGCAGTGCCCTTTTCCTTCATGAGCACCTTCACCGGCTTGCCTGCAGTCCACAGAAGAGCTGATGTCATTCCAATCCTGTATCTGCCGCTCTTCTCTTTCCTGAGCCAAAGGTTCATGTCATTCGTGTACTCCAGCTCATCCGGAAAATAGCACCCCTCTGTCTCCATACGGATATATCCTCCCTTTAGTGCTGTTTGCCACGCTTTGGCCTGAAATAAAACTTTCCAGCGGCAGGAGGCCGGCTTCCGTCATCAGAGTCTTTTCCTGGAACCGATGGTTGAGGGCCGCGGACCGCGGGAGCAGGGTGAATGGTCATGCGGCTATGGCCTGAACAGATGGCTGGGGAAGTGTGATTGCAGCTGATGACAGGATAGAACCCCCGAGGCTCCGGACACGTATCATAAAGATCAAATAGTTTTGTATCCGTTTATGGTCGGATGAAGCTGTCTGTTTGGGCGAGACAGGAAGGAATAGCCTATGAAACGGCAGGGCGCATGTGGAAGAGCGGTCACATAAAAGGGCATCAACTGCCTACCGGAACAATCATAGTGGAAGATGCAAAACAGTCAATCACGCCCGACGCCGTGGTGATATACGCGCGTGTGTCAAGCTCGGA
>JBJKPR010000035.1:0-4627 GCA_046706185.1 Candidatus Sysuiplasmataceae archaeon | reverse complement strand
TGGAGGCGTTAAAATAGGGAAAGTAGGAGAAGGTGCAAAAGCAGGTGTCATTTCCGGTGTGATTTATGGAATTTTGGATGCAGTCGTGGTTGCCGCTCTTCTTTACGCATTCAAGAGCACGATAATCGCTTCTATAAGTTCCAGCCTTCCTGCAGGAACTACTTTGAATGTAAATGCCCTTTTCAACCTAGCTGTTGGAATTGCCGCCGCCGCTGCAGTCATAGGCGGTATTATCCTAGGCTTGATACTGGGACTTATCTTTGGCGCAGTATCGGACCACATTCCTGGAAAAAGCGGGATTGTGAAGGGTCTCGTGTTTGGTCTGGTAATGTGGCTGATTCTGTCTGTCCTTGGCGGCTTGCTGAACCTGAAATACGGTACTGGCTTCTATCTTGTCGATATTGGAGCCGGTCTGGCAATATCGATATTGTTCGGTGCCATGATGGGTTCCCTCTTCGAAAGAGGTATGAAGAAGGCGGCTCCCCCCTTTCCTCCTCAGATGTCTTCTCAGTAAAGTCAGTTGACAGGATAGCTTTTCAAGCACGCCTGAGAGCTAACTCTATCAGAGTACCACCACTGAATTGGAATGCTCACCCCTGAGGCAAGTGAATAATGCCCGCTCAGAGTTCGAGCTCCAGCGCCTCGTTGATGTACACTTTGCCATGCACGTCACATGCCCTTTTCAGTGTGTTGGTCACAAAGCAGTCAAGCTCTGCCTGTTGTGAAACATCTCTGAGCCGGTTCACATCTTCTTGCGACTTGATCCAGACTGAATACTCTATCTTTTCGAAGCTTCTGGGGTGCGAGACGGTGAAGGTGCCGTCTATATCCATTGTCAGGGAGTCTAAGTCAATTCCTTTGGATGCACAGTGCTCTGCATAATGAGCCATCTGGCAATGCGCCATGCTCGAAAGGAAGTACTCCAGTGCACTGGGTCCGGACTCATCCGCTGTCCATTTCTTGCCGTTGTCGGATATCGCGTGGGAGGTGAAATTGTCTCCTTTTTCAAGCTTCACATGACGCACGCGTACTGTTTTTTCCCCTTTGCTGTCAAGGTCATCATACATTTTGAGCCGCCTGGACATGCGATTCCTGAATTCATCTGTGAAATTGACCATTCATACCACGGGCTGACCATCAATTGTCGTGAATAAAAGACTGTTGCCCGGTCTTTGGCCGCTCTGGATGCTGCGACCTGCCTCGGATTGAAATATCATGAATCTTCTTCGCCTTGAGTGAGGAGGTAATTTAGTTGACGGAATTGTGGGTTGAGGTAGACCCTTCATCCTATCCGGGGCCAGCACCTGTACTTGCGGGTCCCAGGAGTTCATACAGATGGCTTGTATTCGAGGCTAAAGGACCACGAATCCAACGTGGAAAACCAGGAAGACAGGTGCAAATATACTGTCAAGTCTGCAGTCTGGTTTGTTCAGAAGAGTTTCCAGATAATTACGACAATAAAGGTTTCGTTCAGGGCGACTTCCCGTATCTGATGCTCTGCAACAGGCACTACAGGCTCATGAAGAGGCTAGTTGACTCAACGGTTCCGCTTGACCGGTGGCCGACGCAGCTGCTCAGGGGACTGATGTACCACTACTATGAACTTGAGATGGACGTGAAAAACAGGGCAAACAACGCCAGACAGGGCATATTCATGAGTCAGCAGGACATAGCAAACACGCCGACAACGGAAAGGCGCATGGTTCCTGTTCCTATGATGGGGCTGGGCTGGTCTCCTCTTGGCGGTCCCGAGAGCATGACTAACTACGGTTTCTTCACACCGGGAATCAGAGAAGTGCCCGTACAAGGCGCAGCCGAGCGTATTGCTGCGAATCAACAAAGAATCAGAAACCTTTCTGACTGGGCTGCAGAGTGTGATTCTGAGGCAAGCAGGCTCGACGGTGAAGTCCAGAAGTACCTTCATCTCATCCAGGGTTCAGTCAGCAGGAACGGGGCAAAGTTCAAGAGTTGTCTCTGGTGCCACCAGTCGGAGATACCCCTGAAAGCGAAACACTGTCCGTTCTGCGGAAAGTCGGAGGCTGTCATGAATAATCAGACAGCTGATCCAGTGCTCGTCGAGGAGGCAGACCCGATTGACGCAGTCCAGGACTACATGTTCAAGGACCTTTTTTCCGCGGGCCCTACGGAGTTCATGTCCCGTGATGCCACACCAGAAGAGATTAAGACAATGGCCGACACAGCAGTCGACTTGAGGAAGATACGGGACGAGGCTAACGCGGAGCCAGAACCCTCTGTTGAAGAGGTTCTTGCCAATGCCAAACCATATATGGACGAGAACAGGACGGTATACCTCAAGTGCGATGAGTGCGGGAACACCGACCCGGACAAGTCTGATGGACTTAACTGCAAAGTCTGTGTCGTGGAATCGATGGGTGGTTTTATGCGACAGTACGCCAGCAAGGAGCGTCTTCGGCAGCAGATCGTTATGGAGAATCAGCTTGGTCCCGAAGTGGTAGCTGCGCTAACCCCAGCCCTCAGGGGAAAGGTTGAAGAAAGAATTGAATCAGGCTTCCTGAGCAGACTTGAGTACAAGAATGCCGCCGGCCCGGAGATGCGGGAATGGGCGACGAGAATCAATCTGCCCGGTGGATTCCTATATTACTTAATTCCAATTGAATCCGACGATTTTCACCGCTACGATGCAGGAAGGGATATTCTCGAGGCTGCGTTTGCCGACCCGTCCTTTCCGAAGAAGGCACTGAGAATGGCAATCGCTCAATACGTCAACAGGAGAATCAACTACGGACTCGAGGCCGACGGGCTCAGAAGATCAGCGCAGGGTGAATTTGTCCTGGCAAGCCCAAATTCAGTAGCAATGGCCAGGGATGCGATGGAGAAAGCGAAGACAGAGCTCCCGTATCAGATACACTTCACAATCTTCCTCGATGACCTGCTAAAGCACTACGGCGTCGCTCCCAAGGCAAGGATGCTCGAAGCAGTCAAGAAGAAGTTCGAAGCCCTGACGGAGTTCGAGAAAGGAGAGTGGATACCTGTATATGAGCGATTCAGGACAGCTGATCCTGAACTGCCAGGACAGGATATTATTGATGAAGTTTCCAGGCTGAGCCATTACAGGTCGAATGTGAACTACCTCATCCCGGATCCTGACGATTTCAGTAACAAGGCTAAGGTGGCCCAAGTAAACAAGAAGCGGAAAGTAGAAGAGGATGCGATAAAGGCCAGGTTGAATGAACTGGCGCCAAGCGGCAGCAAGGCGAGTAAGGTGGCAAGTGCCAGGGACAGAGTCATAAACGTGTGGGGGCTGCTTGTCCAGGAGCAGGAGGAAAAGGAAAAACGCATCTATACCGTCGAGGAGTGGAAGCAAGTATGGGGCGGCCTTATGACGGCCCCGAAATGGAAAGAATATGAACTGCCTGGAGGACCCAACCCGTACGAGGCAGTGCTCGCAAAAGAGCTTGGTACTGTTCCAGCGAAAGTAGCCTCAAAACAAAATACACCTTCACATGCACAAACTACTGCCGCCGTAAAAGGAGGCCGCAAGAAACGCAGTGTCGCTACGCAAAAGACGAAGAATGCCGCTCCTCAAGCGCAACCCTCAGGCGCTAAGGATGGAGCTGCTACGTCTGGGAGCGTTCCGAAAGTCAGGTTCTGTCCCATGTGCGGAGCTGAGCAGAAGCTTCAGGAGGCCAAATTCTGCTACGGCTGCGGGGCGAAGCTGGAGGGGCTGCTATGAAATGTCCAGGATGCGGAGAGGAGAACCCAGACGGGTACATGTACTGCATCAGCTGCGGCGTCGGTCTTTCAGGCATCCCGAGCAAGCAGGAGAGCGACGTCAGGAAGTTCTTCGATGCGGATAGGCACCAAGATGCCCAGGCTCGTGAAAAGAAGGAAAAGTCGGAGGAGTCACCGCAGCACACGCCGAGTGCAGAGACAGCCGCAACAAACAGAACACGCGTGAAGTCTCACGGAAAGAGGAATGCAGGTATTGTGATGGGGGTTGTTGTTGTGGTTGTCGTCATTGTCCTCGCTGTTGTTTTCCAGGGGGCACCCACAGTTCCTTCCGGTTACCTGGTGTACAAGAACCAGGCACCTGCATGGTCGATAGACTACCCAAACTCATGGAATAGTTCAGAGACAGGGAATTCCACCGTGGGGGAGGTAGCCTTCAATGGCACCGCCGATATGGCGGTTATTGTTGCCTGGTATGCCGGATTGAGCCTTTCCACTGGAAGTTCAAACACGCTTGCCTTTATTGACAATCAGAGCAGCGGCTATCATCTGATAAGCATGACCAACAGCACGGTTGATGGACTACCTGCCGTAGTGCTGAAGACATATTCTTTCTACAACGGCACGAACTACACGGAGAACGAGATCATGGTTGCTAACGCCAGTTACTTCTTCTCAATCCTCTGGGGAGGGGATGTGGCCAACTACCAGGCTGCATATTCGCAGGCGAGTGAGGCAGCGAACACATTCAAGATTGGTCCATGATATTCATCTCTGGTTGACTTCAGAGCGTGCGCCAAGGGCATACAGCCACTAAAACCTGCCTAAGGAGCAGATCAGGCCGTGAACCAACATGCCTTCCTACAATCGATGAATTCGGCACGGTGATATATCATTCACTCTATGGGCTCAACGG
>JBJKPR010000034.1:0-74720 GCA_046706185.1 Candidatus Sysuiplasmataceae archaeon | reverse complement strand
TCTATGTACAAATTCAATAAAAATGTGCAATTCGAAGTCGCAAGAGAAGGCCATTCCTTCTCACTTTCCGAAAACGTGAGTAGTTACAATGCATGAAACGGGTGTGACTGAAGTATACTCTCCTTCCCTTCGTTGTTTTTGTAGTAAGAGCCCGCTGTACCATGTCATCTGCCGCCGGCGCTCGTGCTAAATCCATCCCGTGCTCAGCACCAGTTCGTGCATCCGGAAGGCAGACTGAGGGGGTGTTACTGCGATAGACCATGTAAGTGCGTTTGTTCTCGCCGCTGGAGATGTCAGGAAATGTGCGCTGTTCTACCACGAGAAACTGGGGTTCAGGCTGGACCAGCTCGAAGACGATGAAGCATACCTTTCCATTGGGGAAAGGGGAGCGCCAGTCCTAGCGATAAAGTCGGCCAGGCTTCTCTCAAAGGAAATTCCGAGCGGGAGAATCCTGCCCGTGACTGGAGGCATAAGCAGGAGCCTCTATGTAGTATTCGTGGAGGACGTGGACAAGGAGTCCGCTGAACTGAAGGGGAAGGGTGTTGACTTCGTACATCCTCCCAGAACCCTGCCCGAAGGGTGGAGAACCGCGCATTTCGAGGACCCTGAGGGCAACATGTGGGAACTCGCGCAACGGCCGGCCAAGCAGACATGACGAATCCGGCAGGAGGCCACAGTGTGCAGCAGACGAATGTCCACTCTGCTGCCGACTCTGTTTCAGGCTAACACCCTCCCCTCTACCGGTGAGATGTCCTTCAATGAGATGAGCGGAGCATCCTCATTCGGTGTCTGCCAGACCGCGAACTACAAGTCAAACCAGTCACGCGGAAGCACATCCGTCAAATGACTCCCGCTGGACTTCACGAAAATCTTCAGCGCGACGACTTCATCAAATCCCTGCCCTCCCTCCCGGGATTACTGAACACCACGGGCATAGAATTGATTGCCCTCCTGGTTGTAATGGTGGCAGGTGGGGGCGTGATTCGCGGAAGGAGAAAGAGCAAACATCGACACTCTGTCATTGCCATAATGGATAGCAGGCATCCTGCAATGCTGAAGCCGAAATGGATGATTGGCCTTACTGGTCTATGCAGGGTTAGGCTTCAGGCTGCAATCAGCCCAGGCAGCAATGGCCGATCAACACCTGCGGCTCAGCCCCCCTCTTCCACCCTTTTCAGAACGGAGAGCGCAGTCAGAGTAATCATCTTGCTCGGCCTACCGGCCTTTTCAAGGGAAAATGGTATGGGCCTGTGTTCTGGATGTTCCCTGAAATATCTTTTGAAGAATGCGAGCGTTGATCCTGCGACATCAGGATGTGTTGCATCCATTACCCATCTCCCATCGGTCCTCACCTTGCTCTTCAGCAGTTTGAGCGCATATCGCAGTCTCCTGTCGCCGCAATATCCAAGTGCGGTCATGAAATCCAGACCAACGAGAAGATCGTAGTAGTAGTGGACAGGATAATGGAAACGGTACCATGGTTCGTATCTGCTTCCCTGCTTGTGAAGATGCCTCTCAAGAAAAAACTCGGCTCCCTTTTCAACTGTCTCCTTCATGCTTCTGTTCCAATACTTCCGTGGATACACAGCGAACGCACTCATTGGCTCCCATGTGTCAAGATTGCTCCCCTTGCCTGCACAATCCCATCCGCCGAGCTCATGCTGGTTTTCCACCATCCACCTGAAAGCTCTCTTCACCTTCGGATGCTCTGCATACCCGAACTTGACAAGCGCCCTTGCCGTGTTGCCCACGAAGCATGCCTCGGACCTGGTAACGCCAGGGTTTGTATCGAACCCTCCGTCCTTTCTAGCCCACTTGTCGATCCACATTTCTGATGCTCTGGCGATTCGAGTGTCGTCGCGCGTCATACCAAGGTCGGAGAGTATCAGAAGCATGTAGTAAGTGGCGAGGTACTCGGGGCGGAACAGTTCCACCTCCCCTTTCACCCATGAACCATCAGGGCGTTGCCTTTTCAGTATCTGCGCGGCCCATCCCCTTACTGGAATTTCTCTCTTTGCTGAAACAACTTCAGAGTCGCTTTCTCCCCTATCAAGCAACCTTGTGAGCGCCATGTAGCGCATCGAAGGCTGAGTGCCCTCCAGAAGCCAGTTGACTGCAGATTTAGGCATGAGCGTTCGCCTCATACATCTTCAGGTTGATGCTAAATAGCTTCTCAGGGGAACGGCGATTGCAGCAGGGTCGATGTCTTCAGCATTGGTTTCAAACATACGTCATCCGGTTATGCTAGCCTCGAAGCGTCATAGCCACGGGCTGAAAGACTGGGCAACCTCCCCGGTCAGGCAAGGGCACGGACAGAACAGCTCAGTGTGTGCAGATTGAGTGTCTGATCGGCACTGACAGTTGTATAACCCAAGGTTGATCGCAGGGCACTGAATGCCTTGGTCATCGGCTCACGGATGAAGATATGCCCAATCCGCGGTTGGCACGACAACTCGGGATCAGACAAGGAAGGGGATAAGGCGCTTCGTCCGTCTCATGTAATCTCTGTAGTCTGTACCGAGCTCGGCAAGCAGGACTCCTTCCTCCACCCTTATACGATAGCCAAAAGCTATCGCAAAACCGGCGAGTATCGCGAGCAGGCAACCCCATGACTCAGACACCAAACCTATGCCGAGCTCGATCAGCAAAAGCCCGGTATATGATGGATGACGTACAAGCCTGTATGGGCCGCTCTTCACCACAGTCTGTTTCTCCTGAACGCCGATAACGGGTGAAAAGAAACGGCCCAGGACAGCTATAGCCCACTGCCTAACAGCTATCCCAGTCAGCATGGCGGAAATTCCGGCATAGTAAGTCCATTCAGGCAGTCGCGCGAATGCGACATGTGAGAAGAGAGAAAAAGAGGTGAAAAGGACAATCCAGTTGACCAGGCTCAATAGTCCCAGTCCCACTGCCCTTCTCTGGATCCTGACACCTCCCCTCCGCAGAGCAGGAAGCAATATGGAGCCTATGAATTCGCTAAGCAGCCAGAAAAGAATAACCAGACCGAACGCAAACCCGGCAGAGGGAAGAATGACGAAGCTTGTTGTCATTTGGCGCCCACCATTATGTCAGGAACAAATTATCGAATGAGAGATAAAGCTTCGGAACCAGATTACGTTCATGCTGCAAACATTGTCTTGATCCGGGAAAGAAAAGGCTCTCCTTCAAAGAATGAGCTCCGCTGTTGACAAGAAGTAGACGGAAAAGGGTCGAATGTGTGGAGATTTCTGCCGCCAACCGCAGGACCTGAGGACTCAAATCCAGCTGCGATGAAAGACGAAAGTATCATAACAGGTCAGATTCATACACGATGTCGGTACCCGAATCGAATGGTCGAGCCGGATATCGGAAAGGTGGGGAAACAAATGTCCGGAAACTCCAGGTTAATATCTGAGCGTAACAGCGATCGTGCTCTACGGAAACACAGGCTGCGTGTTGCTGTTAAGGCTCTTGCACTGTTTGCGATTGCGGCTTTGCTCATTTCATCCATTGCAACCATGCAGCCGGCCCGGAGCGGAGCGACGGCCGGGCACAGAAGACGGATGAACGCAATCGTGGATGCTGTCCCGTCGGTCACGCCGCCACAGCTCGTGACGGACGTCAATGCAACATACAGCCTCAGCATTAACACGAATGGACCTTTCAATAATGCAACTGTATACTTTGGCGATGGGACGTCGACATTTGTCCAGCCAGGCGGGACAAGCACAGTAATCAGCGTCTCGCATGTTTTCAAGAGTCCTGGCTACTACATGATTTGGTATACCATAAACTATCCATCTGGCCCATATGCGGGAACAAATGACATGATTCCAGTCCAGGTCCTTGACACGCATATGAGCCAGAATGCATCTCTTGGCATGCTCATGGACACGATGGGCGGGTTCATCAAGACACCGGGGAGCAATGCATCCTTTTGCATCTACTACAACAGTGCACCTGTCAGCAGCATCGGTATCAGCGGTCAGGATGTCTATCAGGTCTACAACCAGTATCTGGTGGTGGACAGGGCCGGCATCAACGGCAACTATGCACTCTACGCTTCAAAGGAGTTTGGCTATTCATTCAATTCGTCGGCCGGCGCCTACGGATTTCCGGCCGCCGCAAGCTACTACAACATGACTAGCCTCAAGGCAGGGTTTTACCAGCTGAAGCTTTACACGGCTACGGCGCTGGTGAACCAGTCAACCGGCGCGCTGGGCGGTATCAGGCAGAATGCAACGGCCGTGTGGGATTTTGTGGTGAACGCTTCATCAGCCCTTTTTGAGAACTACGCAGGGCAGTTCTTCAACCGCATAGAACCGACAAACGGAAACTATACTCTTGACCCCCAGATTGCTTACAATACTGTTCCAAATGAGATACTGATGAATACTATGCAGGAGCTTGTTGGAGAGGAGGGCTCCAGCACATCAGCCTACTTCCCGGAGCTTGCCTCGGCTCTCCCAACCCCCGGGAATGGTATAAACAATGTGTCGGTTACAAGGACAATAAGCGAGTACGTAAACGGAGCCTGGACATCAAGTAGCGTGACTTATGCCCCGCTGCAGGTCTACACTTTCACCATAAGGAGCAACGCGACCTGGCAGGACGGGACTCAGGTCAACTCGTGGGATGCCGCCTTCAGCATTATCAGAGACCTCCTGTTTGTCGGCGGCTCGCCAGGCACTCCCGGATGGATACTTGCCCAGGCGCTTCTCCCTGGAAACTACTATCAGTCAAACAGCTTTCAGAACATTACAAACAATGTGACATGGAGCAACGCTTCGGATACACTCACCCTCTACCTGCAGCACCCGACGCCGCCCACGCTTCTTTTCCAGTACATGTCTTCCCCCGGTGTGTTTGTCTCGGACGCAAACTGGACATATGCGCATGGCGAGGGATTGAACTTCTCGCCGGCAGGGTTTACGGATTACATGAAATACGGCAATAGCGGTCAGACAAACCCATACTTGTATACGCATGTCATGTCCGATGGCCCCTATGTTCTTGAATACAACATGCCTGGAAACATCATGTATCTAGAGGCAAACGCAAACTACCATCCACCTGCAGCTGCAAATGGGACCGAGTGGGCACCGGCAGCCTCGATAGGAAACATCATGATACTGTACACGACGAGCCCCTACGGGTCGTTTCTCAAATTTAAGCTCGGATATGTAGGGTCAATTTCATCGGGAATACTTTCACCGGCAGACTGGCAACAAACGCAATCAATAATGAACGGGAGCAGGGCAGTCGTGGATTCATTTCCAACACTCAGCCTTTTCTGGTTCAACTTCAACGCCCTGGTCAATCTTACGCTCCTTCAGGGATACTACTCCGCTGCCAACCTTCCCCCTGTGTTCTTCGACAGTCTTACTGTGAGGCGGACGTTTGCCTACGCCTTCCAGTACGACCAGTACCTGAACCAGCAGATTGGCCGCCCATTGAGAAATATCTCCTTTGCAACCAAGTACGCTGGAATGCTTCCGGCGGGCATGCTTTACAACCAGAGCATATCGGACCTGAACAGCACTACGGTCGGAGTCCCCTATTTCAACCTGACAGTTGCCCAGACGCTCTGGGCCGGGTTTGTAAACAGTTCGATGGGTTCAGCGATGGGCATATCATACAGTTCAACCGGCGGAGTTGACCTTTACAACGGCAAGCCGCTCAACGTTCCAATATTCACATTCATCGGAGACCAGGCGACGCTCGAGGGCGCAATCAGCTGGGGCAGCTACATGCAGCAGGTGATTCCAGGGTTCCAGTACGCCGTGATTCCCGCTTCATTTTATGCGCTAATAAGCAGCATGTCCCAGGGACTGGATCCGTTTCCCATATACGAACTCGGCTGGGCTCCGGACTATCCGTATCCGACTGACTACCTTGGACCCATGGCCCTGCCCGTCAACTCGAGCGCATATCCCGGTCCGAACGCCATGACACCCTACTGGTTCAATGGCAATCCTTCAAACCAGCTGATGGGTCAGCCGCAGATGGTTAAGCAGGCTGACAACATGACCTCAATGATCAACGATTACCAGAACGCAACGGTAAATGACATGCCACAGGCTCAGCGCTGGTTCCAGGCCATGAACGAAATGCTCATAAACATGACATTCTACGTCTACCTGTATCAGCAGCCGACAGTCCTCATACTGTCGAGCAAGCTGAACTTTTCAAGGATTGTCCAGTATGAGGAAAACGGAGTCTATGGCTCTGGCGGGGATGTGCTTTTCAACGTTCTTGCCTACAACGAGTATACGGTCGAGTTCAACCAGACCGGTCTTCCGTCCGGTTCTCCCTGGTTCGTGAACTTCACAGGTCACTTTTCTTCTGGGCCAGTTTACGGGTCGACTTATTCCGTACCGATGACAAACGGGACGTATGCATACACTGTGTCGACCTCGAACTTGAGCTTCAACATTCCGCCCTCTGGCAGTTTCAACGTCTCAGGCGGTCGGGTGTCTATAGACGTGTCATTTACGGGCAAACCTACATACACTGTTGTTTTCAGCGAGACCGGGCTTGGCTCAAACAGCCAGTGGTACGTTAACATCACAGGCATTCATTCATCGGGGCCGCTTAGTTCTTCCACTGTCACATATACGGCGAGCCTCTTCAACGGCACTTTCAGTTTCTCAGTCGCCTCATCGAATAAGACATTCAAGCCCGTTTACACTGGTGACTTCACAGTGAACGGTGGCAGCCTGACTGTTTCGATAACATTCGTGAAGGTCACATATCCGGTTGTCTTCTCTGAAACAGGATTGCCTTCAGGCACCGAATGGAATGTTACAGTTCTGGGTGTTACGCAGAGCAGCACAACGGGCTCTATAACCTTCAGCGAGGAGAATGGTTCCTACGCATACCAGGTCCAAGGTTTGCGCGGATACAGCGTTGCTCTTTCTGGGGGCCTCACTGTTGCAGGCTCGTCGCTAAACATACCAGTTGTCTATTCAAAGAATGCCACCGTGTACCTCGATGTTCATACGCCAAGTGCAACATTGACCGTAGACGGTGTGGCAACGGCCTACGGCAGCGTGCCTCTTGTCCTTTCGCTGCAGCAGGGCTATCATTTCATAAACGTCTCCAGGAGCGGCTACCAGACATTCACTGACCTGTTCTACTTCGGGCCATCCACCTACTATGTAAACATAACCCTGATACCGCTTACGACCTTCGGCTATCTCGCGGGTACGGTCTATCCTGCAAACGCCTACATAAGCGCAAGCGGAATCAGCGTTTCAGTGACGAACGGTCAGTTCGACCAGTCGCTTCCAACCGGAAGCTACTACGTGTCGGTGGAAGCACAGGGATACGCCTCAGAGAACTATCTGGTGAATATATCTAACGGCCAGGTGACTTACCTTAATGTCACACTCCAGAGGGTGAACCAGTCATACACAATTTCCGGAACAGTCGACCCAAGCAACTCATCCGTGATGTTCGGCTCGTATACGGCCTACGTAAACTCCACTGGCTTCTACGTCATCAGCCTGCCAGCCGGGAACTACAACTACTCAGTCGCAGACAGCGGGTATTTCCCATCCACGGGAAGCATTGATGTCACATCTGACCTGACACTCAACTTCAACCTTGCAAAGGAACCGCCGGCACAGTCCGTGGTTGTCACGTCTAACATTACAGCTTCAGGATACAACCTCACTGTCTCCAACCTGACAGACGGAAACGGAAACATATCGGTTGATTTCAATGCATCCGTCAGCGGAACGCTGGTCGTGCAGATTCCCTATTCGCAGATAAAGAACGCTACAGTGTCTGACATCATGAGCAGCAAGGTATACGTGAACGGAACGATGTATCCCAACTTCAGCATTGCGCTTTCGACCATCAACGGCACATTTTCGGTGATACTGACAGTCTACGGACTGCAGGGAGATCCTGTCATGGAATGGGCCTATCTGCCGAGCGTCGCGGCTCCGGCACCACCGCTACCCGCGCCTTCGCCCGCTCCCGCCCCGCCACAGCCCTTCACGGTTCCCTGGTACGTCTATGTGATCATAGGGGATGCTGCTGTGGTGATGGCAGCGGTGCTGCTAAGATGGGACAGGGACAGGAGGAAGTAGCCTGCTTCAGCTCGTGAAGCATGCTGGCAAAATGCCCGGTCCAGGCAATCGCATGCCTGCCCGACTTGATCCATACCGGGTGAAAGACAATGCGCATTTGAGGTTTGAAGCGCTCTCTTCCACAAGGTAACGCTCCATTACTCTTCACAATTGCGACTGGATCCGGAGGAAGGGGCCGGCGGCGAAATTGGTAACAAATTTCTTTTCATCATTTTATATTAATTGAAAATCATAGCGACAGCTTGATATTCTCCGCCTCACAGTTTGCCACCGCATTTGCCTGGTGTGCGAGCCAGCCATGGCGAAGCGGAGTGTTGATGTGCAATGGGAAGCAGCCGCAGGTCCGATTTTGAATGTGACAGCAATTGGTTTTTCAATCCTACCAGGGGGAAAGAGAGAAGCGTGACTGCCTCAAGGATCAAATGTGCAATCATAATCGCCGTAATGCTGGCCGCGAGCCTATCTGTGACCCCTCTGCAGCACCTTTCGCCGACAGGCGGAGAAAACAACGCAACAGGCAGTTCACCTGGCTGGATTCCAGCGATCGGTGCGAATACACCCGCGAAGCTTCCCGTTTCAAATCAACCGAATGTTCCTGCAACTAGCGTGAAGCAGACCCTTTTCCTTCTCAACAATACCCTGGAGGCCGGCAACTTGATAGGCGGCAACGGGCTCACGCCTGCGGACGTGCTGTACGTGCCTTCCGCGGGAGCGGTCTACATCTCTGAGTCTGCTTCCTCTTTTGTGACTGTGCTCAACGCGACGACCCTGAGTCAGGTTGCGTTCATCAGGGTCGGCAACCAGCCATCGGAAATGGCATTCGACCCCGAAAACGGTTGCATATATGTCGCGAATGCGATGTCGAGTAATGTATCTGTAATCAATACAACGACCAACAAGGTTGTTGCATCGATCATGGTCGGTTCCGGTGATTATTACATTTCATACATTCCGGGCGACGGCAATATATTCGTCTCCGATGAGTACGCCAATATCGTTTCCGTGATAAACCCGGCCACCAACACAATTCTACTGAACATCGCCGTTGGCTCATACCCCACAGCGATCATGTACGACCCCTTTACCCAGCACGTCTATGTCGTGGATTACGGTTCGAGCAACATATCAGCCATCAACATGACCTACTATTACGTTGATTACAGCATAAGCTTGCCGAACTATCCTTTCGACGCTGTCTACGCCCCCGCTAACGGCAACATATACTTCACCGCCGTTACCCCTGAACTCGTGTCTGTGTTGAATGTCACCTCGAGGACCGTCGTTGCAAACATGACAGTTGGACTGGATCCGGCATACATAGCATATGACCCGGCCAGTGGTACAGTCTACGTTGCGAATTCCAACAGCAACAACATTTCTGTTATTGACACGTCGACGAATACAGTTTCAGCAAGCGTGAATGTCGGAGTGAACCCTGCAGGAATGGCCGTAGACGCGGCATCCGGAAGCCTGCTCATTGCAGAGTCGGCGTCAAACAACATATCTGTTGTGAACACTTCAACAAACCAGCTGACAGGCTCGGTCAGGGTCGGTATGACACCCGTTGCAGTTGCCTTTGACGTAACGAACGGCCAGGTGTATGTTGCAAACACCATCACAAACAACGTCTCGGTTGTAAACGCCTCAACAGGCAAGGCTGTTTCCTCGGTTTACGTCGGAGGAACGCCTGCGGGAATTGCATGCGATCCTGCAGACTCGACGATCTATGTCACAAATTCAGGGAATTCCAATGTTTCCGTGATAGACGGGTCAACGAACAAAGTGGTGGCAACGGTCCCCGTGGGGTACGAGCCTCATGGTATAGTCTTCGACCCGGCAAACGGGAACATCTATGTTGCGAATGTCTATTCCGACGATATTTCAGTCATCAACACCACAACAAATACGGTGACGGCAACAATAGCAACTGGCAATTACACTGTCGGCCTGGCGTACGACCCGGCAAACGGGTACATCTATGCCTCCGGCCAGGCGATATTCGGACATGGTGCAGTCTGGGCGATAAACACGAGTTCCAACGCAATTGTCTCCATGGTCAACGTTGGTTATGGGCCTGGAGGTATGGCATACGATCCTGTCAGCGGCTACCTTTATGTGGCAAACGCAGGCGGGTATAATGTGTCCGTTGTCAATACCGTCACAAATACGGTCGACCGCACAGTGAATGTGAGCTCAAATCCACTGTCTATAGTCTACGATCCCGCGGACGCCTGTGTCTACGCAGTCAATGAATACACTGGAAACATAAGTGTGATATACACCGGCACAAACTCGGTTGTGGCGTCCGTGTCTGTGGGGAATCAGCCGGAAGCGCTTGCCTATGACTCAACCAGCAATTATGTATACTGTGCCAATTACGGCTCAGGCACCCTGTCAACTATCACCTCTGGAACAATCCAAGGATATTCAGTGAATGTAACCGAATCGGGTCTTCCTGCTGGAACAGAGTGGTCTGCCATGGTGGCGGGTGTCGACCACTCGTCCAACACTCAGTACATCAGCTTCTATGAGTTCAACGGAACATACAATTACTCTGTTCAGAGTGCAGGCAATTACACTGCATCTCCCTCAAGCGGGACACTCAGCGTAAACGGCCCGGGCGCAACGCTGAACGTTACGTTTGCCATTCAGGTCGTGTATAACGCAACATATCAGGTGACGCTTGTTGAAAACGGGCTGCCTGCAGGCACTTCCTGGTATGTCAACCTCAGCAATGGCCAGAACATCACCGTCTCGGCGTCCGCATCCACAGTAGTGCAGGAACAGAACGGCACATACGGCTACATTGCGTCATCTTCGAACACTTCATGGACTTGCCCGCCCGGCAACTTCGTTGTCAACGGCAGCGCGATGACCGTACAGCTGTACTTCGCAACAAACGAGTATACGGTTACAATGACCGAAAACGGATTGCCGGCGGGAACCGTCTGGTACTTCAACGTAACAGGCGGGATATCTGTTGCTTCAGGGAGCAGCAGCGCTTCACTGCAGGAGCAGAATGGGACGTACGGCTATACTGTGTCCTCATCCGACAGAACTTATGCTCCCTCTCAGGCTTCCGGTACATTCACCGTCAATGGTTTGAACATCACGCTGACTGACTCGTTTGTGGAAGTCACATACAGCGTGGCATTCACAGAGTCTGGACTGCCGTCGGGAATCGCCTGGTTTGTCAACATCACAGGAGGAGGCTCTTTCAGCAGCAGCACAAGCACTATCTCCTTCGCAGAACCAAACGGCACGTACAGTTACATCATTGGGACAGCAGACAACGCTTATGCGGCCAACGGCGGATCGTTCGCAGTCAATGGTGCTTCCGTGTCCGCCGCGGCGCAGTTCAATCCAGTCACGTACAGCGTAAGAGTAAGTGAAACAGGGCTGCCATCAGGCACAGAATGGTGGTGGAACATATCAGGAGGCAGTTCTTTCTTCAGCAGTGGAACATCCATTCAGACTTCGTTCTCAAATGGCACCTACTCCTTCACAGCCTCTTCAGCAAACTCACAGTACTCTCCTTCTCAGCCTTCAGGCACATTCGCAGTCAGCGGATCCCCGATTTCGCTATCAGTTGCGTTCAGCTCTGTTGCGGGCGGCCCCCCGTATGCAACCACATTCACAGAAGCAGGACTACCGGCGGGTTCCGAATGGTTCGTCAACTTGACGAATGGCCAGTCCTTCAGTTCCACCACATCCAACATAGCATTTTCCGAGCCCAACGGTTCCTACCGGTACATCATAGGCACCAATAACACTGAATTTGAGGCTGCGGGTGGTGTTTTCAACGTTACAGGTGCGCCAGCCACTGTAGCAGTGTATTTCAGCGAAGTAACTTATGCAGTCACTTTTGCAGAAACAGGACTGCAGGCCGGGACTTCATGGTCTGCCACGCTCAACGGGGTCAACAAGTCCTCGACCTCGTCCACGATCGTATTCGCGGAGCCCAATGGAACCTATTCCTACACAATCGGTCAGATAGGCGGCTACAATGAAAGCACGACCTCTGGAACGCTTGCTGTTCATGGTTCTTCAGTCAGCGAGCCGGTCTCCTTCACCCAGCAGACAGGAACACAGACGCACAAAAATCAGACTGCGACAGGCGGCGGACTTCTGCCAGTCGGAGACATGCTGTATCTGCTGACAGGAATCGTCCTCGTGGTCGCCGTTGCCGGTGTTGCGATTGCGCTTTCACGCAGGAAAAAGAGCTGAAGAAGGCTGAAGGAGGCATTGCGGCAGACACTGCCACCCTGGGGGTTCATCGGCAGGTTCCACGACTCATGGATATCTACCAGAAGGCGGATACAGCGCCGTGGTCCAGCGCGCAGTTGTCACACTCGCCTTGTATTCACTCCTTTCCAGCAACAGAACGGGAGTGTTCCTTGCCTTCTTCCCGATATACCTTGTCAGCATCAGGCACGCCTCGGTGGCAGCAGCGCTGCTCTTCATGTCTGCCGGTTATCTTGCAGGCAGTCTGGTGGGACCGCTGGCAGGGCGATGGTCGGACAGGACTGGCCGCAGGAAGCCTTTCCTGGTCGGGGCGGAGCTTGGTGCCCTTCCATTCTATGTCTCAATACCATTCCTGCCGGATGCGGTGACTGCGGGATTGTCGTTCGTGGCAGGAACCATAGTGCTCTCCATCGGCATGCCAGCGCTGCAGGCATTTGTTGCAGATGTGACAAAGGAGGGAGAGAGGGGCGTGTCGTACGGGACACTGACATCCTCATCGGCGGCAGGTTCGATTGCAGGTTTCATGGTGGTCGCCCTGCTGATAGACAGCTTCGGCTTCAGCTTCCTTTTCTACTTTGCAGGAGTTGCAATGGTGGGAACGGGCGTTTACGTTCTGCTGCTTGTTTCCGACACCACCGCAGGCAGAAGGGAGGGCATCAAGTCGATTGGCACCCTTAAACCGCTGATTCTCTTTTCCTGCGTCGTCTCCATCCGGACGCTTGGGTCTGGCGCCGCAGGAGCCTTTTACGGCGTTTGGGCAACAATGCTTGGAGCGAACAACTTCGATGTGGGGCTGATCGCAGTGGCAGGGCTGGCTACAACCGCATTTGCCGGAATGCAGTCTGGCAGATGGGTCGACAGGCACGGTGAGATGCCGAACCTTTTTCTCGGAACGGCAGCCGCAGTCACGGCATTCACCGTCTTCATGATAGCTCCGACCTGGTCCGTCCTGATACCTGCGCAGGCAATAAGGCAGCTTGGTTTCGCGCTTGTTTCGCCCGCTATGCTTGTCTGGGTTTCGAAGCTGGCGCCGGAAGGGCGGAGAGCGGAATACCTGGGCATCTTCGCACTCATCAACTCCTCACTATGGAGCCTGGGGCCCGCGATGGGAGGAATGGCGTATCACTTCGGAGGATCCACGCTGTTGTTTCTGTCTGCGATATTCACAGGGCTTGCCTCAATTGTGGCAATGTACATTTTTCACTTCGGATACCGCAAACAATCGAACAGACTTTCAGCCGGTGATCGCACCATGGAGGAGAAACCGCTTTGAAGACGGACTGCTGCTGACCCGGCCACAAAACCGACAGTTGCCACCGTCTCCTGCAAACGCTGTTTCATACCAGCCTTCTATTCAGGGCTGCAGAGGCCGGCACCGGTGTCGGGGAAGGCATATCAGTATTGCTGCCCTGAGGTAATTAGCATACATAGAATGTTGATTTGGACAGGCCTGCGGCTAGTGGACTCATTAAACGCGCAATTCTCCACGTTGAGCGTAGACGGGGGATTTGGTAAAATGCAGGAAATCAAAAAGGCAATGAAAATGGAGGTGAGTTTCCATCCGGCAGGTTTCCCCGAACGTGAAATACAGGGAAGGAAAATCAGCAGGCCTGAACTTGGAGACATCTACCCGCACTTCCCTCTGGACAACACAGTCGAGGCATCAGATGAGGATGCAAGAAACTGGGTTCACGAGGTGGATGTTTCCCCGCCGGACGAAATTGTGTCAAGAGAACTCTCCGAATATGCGGAACAGCATGGTGTTGCTCTCGGAGTCTCGGAACAAGCACGAAAGGACATGAATTTCCACCTGATTGAGGTGCCCCTGTCCGTTTCTGCGCCGCTGGACAAGCACATCGTGCTGTTGCGCCTCGAACTTAGCCTGGAGCCGACAAGTGGTGAAAATCCACCTGTGTTCTTCAGCCTGTACCCTACTCCGATGTCACAGGAGACAGTCTACAACACTGAAGATGCGAACATCGACTTGTCCAGCACTCTCGCAGAATTTGTTTCCTTCCATGCAGGGGACAAGGCAGTTGGCAGTTTGGGCCTGAGGCTCGGTTTCCCGCTTCAATGGAAATCGCGTAGAGCCGAGGTACTCTCATCTGCCCCTTTGAAGAACACGATTGAATGGTGCGTGACAGACCACAGCATAAGGAATGGATTTATCGCCTATGCGATCGTGCGGATGCCCCGGGGGACGAAGGCAACACTGACCCCATCTCTGGGGTTTGAGCTCAGGAAATCGTACTTCTGGAAGTACTACGAAATGGACAAACCGCCGCACACATACACAATCGGGCAGGCAACCGCATAAGGCTCGGCCTGCCCCAGAATCCGGCTTCGCCAAAAAGTCATAGGGTGCAGGCGAAGTGTGAAGCCACACCGGCGAAAAGCAAGAGGGGATGCTGCCAGTTGCAGGTGAACGCCGACGCTTGTTTTTATTTATGCATATATTACAGTCCACTCATGCAACTCACCGATGACGGGCCATATTACGAGGATTTCGAAGTCGGAAGCAAGCAGAGGAGCCGTGTCGGAAGGACACTGACGGACACGGACAACATCTGGTTTTCACTGCTTACGAACAATTCCAACCAGATACATTTCAACGCCGATTACGTTCAGAAGAGCTACCCGGGTGAACCGTTCAACGGCAGGCTGGTGGTCAACGGCATGCTGACCCTGGCAATAGCTGTCGGCCTGATGGTGGAGTTCACGAGTTCGAAGGGGTTCATGCTTTCCCTCGACAATGCGAAGTTCAGCAAGCCTGCCTTCAGCGGGGATACAGTTTATGCTGAAGTGGAGGTGACGGAAAAGAGGGAGTCGGGGAGCAGGCCCGGTTTTGGCATAGTCTCGATAAAGACCACAGGGAGAAATCAGAAAGGGGAAACTCTTGTAACATTCGACAGGAAATTCATGATACCGATGCGCGGCAGGAAGTGGGAAGGCGGGAAGGAAGGGCGCTGACTTGTCGTCGAAAATAAGGAGGGCGCAGTTATACGTCCCGGGAAACAACGAGCATATGATAACAAAGGCCGCCTCTCTTGCAGTTGACTCAATCATATTCGACCTCGAGGATGCCGTGCCCCCTGCTGAGAAGGGAAACGCAAGGGGAACGCTGTCCAGGATGCTCGGAGAACTTGAATTCAGTTGCGGGGAGGTATGCGTGCGCATCAACCCGCTTTCGGACAGACAGAGTTCATCGGACATTGAGATGGCCGGGAGGATGGATGTTGTGGACACGGTCGTCGTTCCAAAGGCGGAAACACGTCTTGATGGCGTTGCAAAAGCCACCGGCAAAGGCACCCTGCCTGTGATCGAATCACCGAAGGGGATGCTGAACCTGGAAGATATTGCCAGATCAGACGGGACCGATGCAATTGCATGGGCAGGGGGAGACCTTTCACTGCTGGCCGGAGGGGAGCTCTCGGCATATGAAAGAAACCCGTATGTCCTGACTGGAATAGTGCTGACTGCAAGGGCATACGGCCTAGAGGCAATAGACAAGGTCTATTTCGAGATAAAGAACATTGAGGGCCTTGTAGACGAGGCAACGAACGCAAGAAGATACGGCTTCTCCGGAAAGCAGGTTATACATCCGACGCACGTGGCTCCTGTGGAGAATGTATTTTCACCGACCGCAGACCAGCTTTCATGGGCGGAAAACGTCATGAATGCGTTCCGATCGGCGGCGGCGAGCGGCAGGGGCGCCATCAGGCTGGGCGATGAGCTGGTGGACATGGTGCACGTCAGGATGGCAGAGCGGCTGATCGATGCAGGAAGGAAAGCGACGGGAAGTAAAAAAGGGGGCAACCGAAGCAGCGATGCTTCGTTGTCGGCCGGAAATTGAAGATGGTGCGGCAGGATGACGGAAAGGATCAGAAACAGGCAGCTCCTGGAGAAGCTGACGGATGAGGAGAGTGCGGTGAGACAGCATGTCCGTGGCGCAAAGTGCCTGGCATTCGGTGGTATGGGCGGCCAGTCGGTGCCCAAGCTCATACCGTCAGCGATGCTGAGCCTCAGGGGCGAGCTGGGGGAGACGGGACTCACGGTGCTCAACGGAGGTGGAGCGACGGCATCGTTCGAGAAGTTCGTTAACGGCATCGATGTTGCACGGCGGTACTACTACCTGAGCGGCAGTGAGTCCAGGGAGAAGGTTAATTCAGGCAGGGTCAGTTTCTTCGATTACTGGGTGGCGGAGTATTCGAGAATGTTGAGGGAAGGAGGCATCCCGGCCGGCAGCCCCATCGACGTTGCGGTGATCGAAGCAACAGGAATCACAGAGGAGGGAGGCATTGTGCCGTCGCTTTCGGTCGATGCATCCATGGCTATGGTCCATGCCAGCAGGAAGGTGATAGTGGAGATTAATACTGCAAAGCCAGAGTTGATGGGGCTCCATGATCTCTACCTGCCGATACACGGAGAGCCAATAGAGATCAGAAGTGTCATGGACAGGGTCGGCAGGGACTGCATGACAATACAGGCATCGAAGATCGCGGCCGTTGTTACAGGCGAAACAAGGGAGGAGGTCGCTGGTTCATACAGCCGGGTTAGTGGGGACGACCTTGAGATTGCCGACAGGCTGTCAACTGTGCTTGACTCGGAGTTGTCGTGGAAAGGTTTCGACAGCCCGCTGCAGCTTGGCGCAGGTCCGATAGCAAGCGCAGTGATCGAAAAGATTGACAGGGAGTCGCTGCAGATCTGGTCTGAGATAATACCTTCCAGATGGACCGCTTACTTGGGGTCGAAGGTGAAGTGTGTGAGCGCTTCAGCAGTCTACACTCTGCCCGGGGAGCAGCATTACACCGATGCCTTCCTCGATGACTTTGGAAGCTTCGACGGAAGTATTGTCCTGAGGCCGAACGAGATAACCAACAGCGGCGAGCTGATCAGCAGGCTTGGTGTTGTTGCGGTCCAGCCTGCGATAAGCATTGACATATTCGGGGGGGCAAATGTCTCTCACATAGGCGGCAGGATTCACAACGGTGTGGGCGGTTCAGGCGACTTCACGAGGTCCGCAAGGACAACAATACTTGCCCTCCCCTCTGCCACTTCGGACTGCAGTGTCTCAAGGATAGTGCCGATGCTTGCAAACGTCGACATTCCAAAGCAGGACGCAGACATGGTGGTCACTGAGCAGGGGGTGGCAGATCTTCGGGGCCTTGGCCCTGCGGAAAGGGCGAACCTCATCATAGACAGATGCAGCCATCCTGCATTCAAAGATCGGCTGCAGAGGTATCTGTCTCGCGCGCTGGAACGGAAGCAGCACCTTCCATTCGACCCGTCCCTGGCAGCTCAATGGATGGGGTAGCAGTCAGTAGGACCTTGGCAGGCCGAGCACGTTGTGTGCTATGTAGGCGAGAATAAGGTTGTGCGATATGGGCGCAACCTTGTACAGCCTTGCCTCCCTGAACTTCCTTTCTATGCCCGTGTCCACTGCAAGGCCGTACCCTCCGTAGGTGTCCATTGCGACGTTCGCCGCCTGCCATGCGCACTCGGCGGAAAGGTACTTTGCGATGTTTGCCATCTCGCCCACGCTCCTCATGTTCCCTTCGCCGGAATCGTAGAGCGTTGCAGCTTCCCACCTGACACTTTCTGCCGCCCTCATCTTTGCATAGACATCGGCAATTGGAAACTGTACACCCTGGTTCCTGCCTATCGGCCCGCCGAACACGACCCTCTTGCCCGCATACTCCACAGACTTCTGCAGGAACCACCTGCAGTCACCGATGCTTTCTGATGCCAGAAGGACCCGCTCAGGGTCAAGCACGTGGAATAGCTGCCTGAACCCGTTGCCCTCCTCGCCTATCAGGTTCCCTGCAGGGACCTCCAGGTTGCTTATGTAGAGCTGGTAAGTCTGGCTGTTGAACATAGTCCTGATCCTCTTGACCTCGAGCCCCTCCGCATCCTTCAGGTCGACAAGGAAGATGCTGATGCCGTCAGTCTTCTTCTCAACATTCTCATACCGTGTTGTCCTGGCAACAAGTACCATGAGGTCAGACTGCTCCACCCTCGAAGCGAAGACCTTCTCACCGTTTATGACATACCTGTTTCCCTCTCTTTCTGCGTATGTCCTGATTTTCGTTGTCTCTGACCCTGCGTCTGGTTCGGTCAGCGCCATGGTCTGCATTCTCATCGCGCCGGTGGCAAGCCCGGGCAGGTACCGTTCCTTCAGCGCAGCGGATGCGAACCTCGAGAACAGCCATGAAAGATAGTACTGACCGTGAAATGGCTGTGCGTTACCGCCGCACGCATTTACCTCCTCCAGTATCAGCGAGGCATCGGTTATGCCAAGGCCGCTACCGCCGTATTCCTTGGGTACAGGCGCAGAGAAGAACCCCATGCGAGCAAATTCATCGACGAGTTCGGAAGGATATGCGGACTCCCTTTCCAGTCCAGACCAGTACCGTTCGTCATACTTCTCCATAAGTTCGGCGACCGCCTTCACGAGCATACGCCGCTCTTCGCTCAGTTGTCTTTGATACACGAACAACGAATCCATTGCCCGTTTATCACACTTCTGAGGTACACGGACAGGAAAGGCGGCCGGCAGATCGGTCATTCATGTGAGCTGAGATACTGGATGACCGCTTTTCTCGTGCCGCGCCTCAGCGTCTCGGACAGTGATGACTTTGATACTCCCATCTGTTCCGCAAGCTCGCTTAGAGTGCTCCTGTTTTCAAACTCAAAATAGTTTCTCTCCAGAGCGAACTGGAGTGCTTCTCTCTCCCTCTGCGTTACCTCCATGTGGGAGAACGGCCTGACGTCTGCCACATGGTATTCGAGCCCGGCATACTTGAGCTTCGACTTGAGGTATCTGAGGCTTGAAAGGGACGGAAGCTGTGCCT
Organism: Candidatus Sysuiplasmataceae archaeon; assembly: GCA_046706185.1. Lineage (GTDB taxonomy): Archaea > Thermoplasmatota > Thermoplasmata > Sysuiplasmatales > Sysuiplasmataceae > JAJZXY01. The sequence goes on along the minus strand of JBJKPR010000034.1, from coordinate 55,543 downwards.
TCACCATCAGTCTGTCCTCCTGTGCTGAAGTCATGCCGACGACTTCAAGGAAGGGTATTCTGGCGAAGAACGAGCACACGCTGCAGCTGGTGCATTCCACCCACACGGTACCGTTCCTCGTTCGCTTGGTGTCAAAATTCCTCGACCTGAGCACTGCCTCAATGTCCTCACCGTTGTTTGGAATGACCTTGTGGAGGACACGGTCTGGCCTTACCGCCAGGCGCTCTATCCTGCAGCTCACCCCGGCAAGCGTATTCTCCAGCCTGCAATCCTTCCTTCTGACACTGAGAAGGACTTCAATCGGGCACTTGGAAGCCAATCACACCAAACTCCCAAGACTGTGAGGTGAAGTATGAACGTACCTGTATAAGTAAACAGAGCCGCAGTCGCTGAAAAGCGCCGATTTTCGTAGAACAATAAGGCAGCGGCACCCCCGGATGTCCGTTAGCCAAGGTACATAGTGCCTCATCTGTAAGCCAATCGACATATACGCACGCATGAAAATAGTATTCACACACATTGAACTCGGACGTTGAATGTGGGGTGGAATATTGGAAGAAGAAAAGAAGAAAGGAGATCCAACGAGCCTGGGCATTTTCGCGTACGGTTTCGGTCTCATGATCCTGTCGTTTTACGCGCTTGGGCTTTTTGGGTGGGATGAGCATTTGACGCTTATGGCGCCTGCTCTGGTGTTCAGCGGCCTGTTTCTTCTTGTTGCCGCTAACTGGGAGTACAACAACGGAAACACGTTTGGAGCAACTGCGTTTGGAACATACTCCGGTTTTTTCCTAACATTCGGAGTGCTGACAGTCTTCCTCAAGCTTGGATGGCTGACCGACGTCATGCATGCGCATCTTGTAGGCATGATGGCGCTTGCGTTCGTGTTCATGACATTCATCTACTGGATAGGCAGTTTCAGGATGACGCTTGTCCACAACCTGATGCTTTTCTTCCTGCTGGTCACATTCATCCTCTGGGCAATACCCCTGCTCACCCTGACTGATGCAGGGACGATCATGGGCGCGATGCCTGGCGCCGTGCTGCCCGCTGGCATAGCAGGTGTAATTGACGTCTTCTTCACCACTTACCTCGCTGGAGCGGTGATCATAAACGACAGGTGGGAGAAGGCTGGTCTGAAGGGCCCGCTGCCTCTGTTCCCCCTCGGCATGAAAACAGCCCAGCGGCAGGCAGCCCAGAGCACTGTGACCAAACACTGATCGCTCCGGCCGCCTGACCGGAACATAAACCATTTCTTTCCTGATTTCCCTGCATCGGCAGGCAGCGCAATGCATGCCTGTTTCCCCGAACGTCTACCTCGAGCCTGCAAGCCGGCGGCCATGCTCATAGGCGTCTTCCATCTGCCCCCTTGCGACAAGATCCCAGAACTCGGGTTCGGAGAGAAGCTCATTGAAGTAGTCGACCCTCTCCTCCATCGGCTTCAACGCAACATCACTGCGAAGTCGTTCGAGCACAGGAAGAGCCCTGGCGTACGGTTCAATGTCCTTGCGCAGCAGCTGGCTGAGGAACCTTGCGAGCGATGGCGACTTCCCCTTCGTGGATACAGACACCACCGCCCCATGAACGTCGAAGGTGGCTGGAAAGATAAACGGGCTGTCAGCGCGATCGACCCGGTTGAATAGCAACCCGCGCTGCCTGCATGCTGCCTCAAGCATGTCATTCAGTGGGGGGTCATCTGTCGCAATAATGACTATGCTACTGCCCTTCAGAAACTTGTCCACCTGGCTCAAGCTGGAAATCTCCATAGTCACCCGTGTTACAGGCATCTCGGTCATCCCGCTTGAGAAGCTTGAGGCTATGACGGTTATGGAGCTGCAGTGCGGGCTCAGGTTTCTTGCCTTCTTGTAAGCTGCTTCCCCTCCGCCTATGATCACAACGTCCCTGTCTGAGACATTCAGCATTACGGGCAGGTAGTCCATGTCACCCACGATTGTATTGCGGTGGACAGTTATAAACCATGCAGAAGAGAGGGGCCGGCCGCTGTGCTGAGAAGCCACCCGGCCATCCGCGGTCACTCGCCGATGCTGTGTATCCGCTTGGTTTCGGCATGGCGAATGCATTGAAAACGTGGCGGACGGTCATTTGTTCCGGCGGCAGGATCATGCTGTCTCGAACAGCGCGACTGGAATTTCAATCGCATGGGCTGTGGCGATCTTGTTCCTGCTGATGATGACTGTGCACAAGTCGCTCGGGACCTGCGCCTGGCCGTCGCATGCCTCGTCAAGTGTGATCGTGGACACAACCTGGTCCTTCCTCGACGCGTTGCCCACGAGGGAGACCGCACACCTGCCGTCCACCCCTGCGTCACGCAGCTTCCTGCAGTAGTCGGGCATATTGGAGGCGCCCATGAGGACGACAATCACATCGACCGACCTGGCAAGCATTTCCCAGTCGACGCTGGAGTGCTGTTTCTTCTTTGCTTCGTGCGCCGTCACAACTGCAAACGAGGAGGAAAACCTGCGGTCTGTCAGCATTGTTCCCGAAGCGGCAGCCGAATAGAACACGGAGGAAATGCCTGGCACGATTTCGTATTCCACGCCAAGCTCGTTGAGGCAGTCCATTTCCTCGCCGATCCTGCTGAATACAAGCGGGTCACCGCTCTTCAGCCTGACGACTGTCCTGCCCTGGAGTGCTTTCTGCCCGGCAACGCTGCCTATTTCGTCGACAGACATGCCTTTCTCCCTTGGACTGGGTCTTATTGCAATCTTCTCCACCCTCTCAGGGACAATGGCCATTATGTCATCTGTGATCAGGCTGTCGTAGATGACTGTGTCGCAGCTGACAAGCAGCCTGAGAGCCCTGAGCGTCAGCAGCTCCCTGTCTCCCGGACCGGCCCCGACGAAGTACACCTTTCCCGTGACAGGCAAAACACACACCTACCATATCGATATTATCTGCGCGTCATCTGTCTCCACAGCGAACTTTGTCACACCCCAGATGTCGTCAATAAGGTCCCCGAAATCCTTCATCTCCGCCCCGAACAGGTGGGCGGCAAAGTAGCAGGCATATATCTTGCAGAACCCGTCAGCCTTTGCATCGACAAACAGCTTCCTGAAGTCAGGGTCCTTCTGTGTAAGCATCGTTGACGCACCGCCGCCCTCGTCTATCTCTGGTTCCTTGAGGAACGCCCTGATCGCGTCCATTGTGACGAATATCATCACATTGTCTCCCATGGATGCCCTCATCCCCGCCTCTATTCCAGCAAACTTCAGCCCAGACAGCCTGTTTGTTCCAAGAATTATTCCCACGTTCATTGTTTACACCTCTATAGCGTACCCCACCAGGTCCATCAGACCCTTCATGATCATGTCTACCTTGTGATATCCGATCACATACGGAAACTGCGCCTTGTCTATAGCGCATGGCGATATCAGATAGTGGGCGCCTGTCTTCCACGCGTAGTACGTGGACGGCCACCCGGCCCATGCCCTGGCGTCATTCCACTCCTTCTCGTCTGCCAGGAGACCGCCTCCCGCGCCGCAGCAGAGCGTCTTTTCCCTTGTGAACTCAGCCTCAACCGTTTCCCTCACAACAGCCTTGAGAACACGTCTGGGCTCGTCTACGAGGTTTCCCCCTCTGGCAAGGTTGCAGGGGTCGTGGTAGTTGTACAGGTCGTCGTTCCTGTTCCTGTCCACCTTTATCTGCTTCCTCTGGATTGCCCTGTCAGTGAGCTGGTGGATGTGCTGCAGTGCAATTCCGTGTTCCGCAAGCCTGTATCGCACGTAGTTGTTGGCCGTCCTCCACCCGTGCCCGCATTCTCCCCAGACAACCTGCTTCACGCCCTTTTTCACTGCCTCGGCAACAACCATGTCTCCGAGGTCCCTCAGTATCTTCTCGCTCGCAAAGGTGCCGAAGTTTGCCGCCTCCGCGGTGTTGGTTGATATAGTCCAGTCTGCCTTGAGAACGTGGAGAACCTTGGCATAACCCTTCAGCGTGTCGTTGTTCACTATAAGGTCTGCTGACGAGGGAACGAAGAGCATGTCCGCCCTGGGCTTGTCAAGAGGGATATCTATCTTCCTGCCCGTTTCCTCCTCCATCTCCTCCTTCACAAAGTCGACAGCTGACCCGATCGCCATGCTGTTGAGACCCATGTTGTTGCCTGTCCTGTATACTTGGGACAGCGTTGCCGCAACATACTCGGGCAGCATGCCCATGTTTGTCATCACGTCCCTGACGTTTCTCGTTATTTCCGACTGGTCAATGCCCTGCGGACAGAAATAGGAACAGCGCCTGCATTCAGTGCACTGGTAGTAGTAGGAAAACAGCCTGTTCAGGTCTACGTCGCTGGCGGAAAGCCTCCTTCCCTTTCTGTAAAGCCTTCTTGCAAGATTGGCTCTTCCAACAGGCGTGTTGTTGACGTCCCCGGTGGAAATGAAGAAATGGCACTTGTCTATGCATATGCCGCACCTTGTGCAGCTCTCCATGAAATCGACGAACGCCCTGCTGTTCCTGAGCGCCTTGAACCGATCGGCGAATATGCCTGCGTCCTCGTTCCTCTCGATTTTCAGCTGCTTTAGCGAAGAGTCCTTCGCCTTTCTCGGCTTTGTCTCCTCTGCCCACTCGATGTTCTTCTGCCTGGAAAGCCACTCCTCCGCCTTTCCGCTCGGGCTCTCGAGGATAATATTCCTTATCTTCGGTTTCATTTTCCGCCACCATCCTGGGCGAGTGCGTGCACTGTGGGGTTCGTGAAAAAGGAGAAGGGATGCACCAGCTTGCTCAGCGGAAAATAGATGATAAGTGTGGAGGCGAGCATCATATGCACAATGAAAAGAGGAGAATCTGGCACCGCCACGGGGGCGAAGCTTACAAGCGAGAGAACATAAGGCCCTGCCTGGGTGTAAGCGAAGTCTGCAGGAAGGAGAAGCCTCACGAGGAGACCTGCGGTTCCGACGGCCACTATGAGAAGAATGGCAAAGTAGTCGGAGGCAAAACTTATTTTCCGCATGTACGGGTTGGCTATCCTTCTCCCGAACAGCGCCAATCCCGATACAACGAGCAGGACGCCCAAGGTGGTTCCAATGTAGTCGCCTGCTGCCTCGAGGAACCCCTGGGAAATGCCTGCTGCCTCCAGGGACGGGTAGAACACGAGATCGAAGTGGACTATTATGATAAGCCACAGGCTCCAGTGAAAGACGAGGCCTGTGACCCTGATGAAGGGGTCCTCCTTCGCGCTGCTGAAAAGGAGCATTCTGGCAAGTATGTTCTTGAACGCACTTAGCCTGGTGTTCTGGCCGGGGTAGGTGAAAAGTTTTGGGTATCCGAGATATGTGTCCGTGGGTCCCTTGCGTTTGAATATCCACCTCACGACAATCACAGCGGAGCCCACCAGCAGAACGAACACGGAGAGATAGGCGTAGGCGGAGACAACAATCGATACTACGTCTGTCATGGGCTTATCCTGACCATTACTACTTTCCGCTCCCGTTCCTGAGTGTCGTTATGCCCCTTATGTCGAGGTATTCCATACTCTGCTCGAAGAACGGAAGACCAGTCTTCTCGAAGAATTTCTCCCAGCCTATCCTTTCCACCCAGTCGGCTATTCTCTCGCCGTCCGCTGCGTCATCATTCCATGTCTCAATGATCCTCCTTATGACCCTCACTGTCTTCGGATAGTTCGGCGGTTCATTGGGCATGAATGGTACAACGACCCTTCCAAGCGTCGTTCCATAAGGAGAGGCGGATGCCTTGCCCCCGATGATTATCGCGTGTCCATCCGTCTCTTCTGGTGTCCTGAATATAATGCCGGAACATGCGCCGACACAAAGCCCGCACCCGATGCACAGCTTTTCCCTGATTTCTATCGTCCTTTCTCCTCCGGCGAGCTGCTTGAGCTGGATAGCACCCACGGGGCATGTGTAGGCGGTGCCCTGCATGTCGCACTTCTTGACATCCTCCGTCACCGCAGGTATCTCTGTGTGGAGACCGCAGACTGATATGTCTGGCAGGAAACTGCCGCCGCATGCGCTCGGGCAGCCCGATACGGAGATTGCGAGCTTTGCAGGCAGTTCTTCCCTGTTGAAATAGCCGGAGATGTCGTTTGCGATGCTCTGCAGCACTGAAGGCGAGTCGGTGGCTGCCAGGGCGCAGTGGAAGAAACCGGCGCAGCTTGTCATGTTCCACAGGTGCTTTCCCCATCCGCCGACGGGGAAACCAAGTTCGTTGAGTTCCTTTCTGAGCGCCCTCGCATTTTCGGCGCTGTCGGTTATGAACTCCATGTTGAGTGCCTGGGTGAAACGCATTGAACCGCCGGCATACTTCCTGGCTATAGAGGATATTTTCCTCATTGTTTCTGTGCTGTACCTTGCGTTGGGCGTTGACGCGGCCTTGACTGTGTATACCTTCCTGCCCTCGGAGTCCCTGTGCTCAATGATGCCCGGCTCAACTATGTCATGCCCGACCCACTTGCCCACCGAACCCTTGATTGCCTGCGGAAGGTAGTCCGCGTAGGGCCTTGGAGGACCCTCGATCATGCCGTTCGCCCCCTGTCCACATCTTCGGGTATCTTCTTTCTCTCCTCCCCGCTGACAGCATAGAAGACATTAGTCCGCAGGTCCCTGACGTTGTGTGCCTCCGCCTTCATGTTGATCAGGTCAAGGAAACCTTTCATGCCGAGGCGGAATATCATGTCGCCCAGCCTCTCCTTTCTGGCTGCGTGCTCCGACCATGCGTCGACCACCTTCTCCAGCAGGTCAAAGGTGCTGTCGATGGAGTCGCGGGTGGTAAGCATCTTGGACGACATTGGTCCTTTCTTTCCGCGTAGCTTGCCGCCCACGTAAATAAGGAACTTCTTCTTTTCCCCAGGAGCCAGGGCGCCTTTGCCCGTCCTTATGCACGCCATGCACTGTGTGCAGTCCTCGCCTTTGATGCTTATTCCCCCGTTTGTCCTTGTTATCGCACCTGTAGGACAGGAGGCGACTATTTCCCTGAGAGCGTCCTCCTCCAGCTTCGAGAGCGCCTCCTGACGTACCGTAGGCGCACCCTCCCACGAACCCACTATTCCGAAGTCAGCCTTCTGAGTGACCCTGGCACAGTCCAGCGGGCATCCGGACATTTTCACCTTGAATTTGTGTGGAAAGGTAGGATACTTCGCGTATTCGTTGAAACGGTCGTAGAAGCTGTCCCTCGCGCCCATTGTGTCGTAGCATGAGTGTTCGCAGAGAGCGGAGCCGACACACGTCGTCGTTGTTCTGAACGCATCACCCGTCGAGCCTATCTCCATCCCTGCCGCTCTGAAGTCGGTGACAAATTCCTTTATCCGATCCTTTGGAATGCCCGGGATCTCGATATCCTGCCCCGTTGTCAGGGCGTGGAGCATGCCTACACCGTAGTCGTCAGCGAAGTCGCAGTACTTGTCGAGCATGTCGGACGTCACGAAGTTTCCCGACGGTATCAGGACCCTCACAACATTCGTGTTCTCGCCTATGTCTGGCCTGCTCGTGACCCGCATCAGAATACCTGTTGGCGCGCCGGGAACTGAGACGTATCCCCCCGTCGTGAACAGGTCACGCTTCATAGAAAGTGCCGTACCGTAGAGATCGACCGGATACCTTGTCTTTCTGGCCTCCCTCAGGAAATTCGGCCATTCCCCCTTCGCAACCTCATCTAGCATCTCCCTTCCTTTCTTTACCTCGGGCGGTACCTCCGCCATTATTTCCCCTCCTTGAAATGTTCAAGAGCATAGCCGGTTGCCACCGCATACCCTTTCTTCCGGCAGAATTCGACCAGCCCCCTCTTCACGTCGTCGTCTGCCGTCACCCGCAGCAGCGGTATGTCCTGCTCTGCAGCCTCTATCTTCTCACACCGTCCAATTGCGTTCACGCAGTTCGGACAGACCTGGTCCCTTGTCGATAGGTATCTCATCCTCTTTGCCCTCACAGGGCTCTTCAGGTCCTCCTCGCTGAAAATGTCAATTGTGTAGCCGCACAAAGGGCACGCTATGTATATCATGGTCAGACGCAGCCGGTTGGCTTGGGCGCTCCGGCCAGCCTGCATGCTCCCTTTGCAGGTCCGGTTGGGAACAGTCTGTATATTGACTTCAGGTCAAAGCCCGTTTCCTTGACAACCATTCTTATCGGCGGGCAGCTGTCGTATTTGGTGTAGTAATCCCTCAGATAGTTGATGACCTTCCAGTGGTCGTCGGTCACCTGGTCAATGCCCTCGTCCTTCGCGATTTCAAGCGCAAACTCGCGACACCAGTCACCTGGATTGACGAGGAACCCGTCCTCATCAATCTCAATCTTGATCTCGCCCCTGTCGGCGCTATGGACCAGTACATAGCTTGCATTTTCTGGAGAACTCATACTATCAACTTGACAAAAATAGCGGTTTGCAGCTCATAAGTCCAATGCCGAACCTGTAAGGCAAAATATTACGATTCGCCGAAAAATGACCCGTAACCGAAAACAGATTGCGTTCGCAAAATTCAACTTTCAGACAAGAGCAATCAACTTCGATGGGTCCACAATATCGAAAAATGGATCCGTGGGGACCAGCGACCCATGAACACACTGAGGAGCATGCCTCCCCGCATCGGACAGGACGGGGGCATGCACGGCCGGCATGGTCGCTCCCTGACATCCATTTGCAGTGTCATGCACGACAGCTGACTCCTGCCTGAGATCCAGTGCTTTATGCGGAACGCTGCTCAACGGGCGGGGATGAAAATCATGCTCTGGCCGCACGGGGGTACAGCTGCATGTCTGCATCGAAATTGAGTGGAAAGGGCATGGAAGACATCAGTGCAGACTCAGAGCGTAAGCAGCAGATATGTGTTGAAGAAAAGTATCAGCGATACCACAACCACAGCAAGAACCACAGTCGCCTTCCTGTTGACAAACTCACCCATTATCTTCTTCCTTGAAGTGTAATACACCAGTGGTATCATCGGTAATGGGATGAGGAGACTGAGAACAACCTGGCTGTATACCAGGAGGATCAAGGGGTCCAGGCCAAGCAGTATTGCTATTGTTGTCGGAAATACGTTTACAAACCTCGTGATTATCCTCCTTGCCCAGATATTCCAGCGCTTTCCAATCAGCCCTTCCATTACAGCCTGACCTGCGATGGTTCCAAGTGCTGAAGACGAAAGGCCTGATGCGAGGAGAGTGACAACAAAGAGGATGCTTATCAGAGGACCGTAGATCTTGCTCACTCCGCTGACAAAACCCTCGACAGTGAGGCTTTCATTGGGAAACAACGGTATGGCAACAAGAAGGATTCCGGCGTTCACAAGCCCTGCAACCGTGAGCGTGACGATTGTTTCATTCCTGTGAAGCTTCATTATGCCCCGTTTCTCCTTCATTGTCTTTTCGGGCTGTTTGTCCGATGGGCTCGAAAAACTGTCCTTCGGGTGCTCCGGGCCCTTGACTGTTTCCCTGCCCAGCAGGTTTACCTTGTTCTTTGTCAACCAGGAGTGAACGAAGAGAGCATGGGGCATGACAGTCGCGCCGATGATGCCGACGACTACGAGGAATGCGCCTGTGTTGGGTGCTTCAGGCCTGAATGAGTGGTAAATAAGCTGATACGGATCGATGCCAACAACTACAAGGTTGTAGAGAATTCCGATCACCAGGATGCCTATCAGAAGCATGAAGTACTGCTCCACGAGACGGAATCGCCGCCCCATCATAACAAGAAGCAACAGCACGTCCAGGGCACCAAATATCGCAGCGTAGAGAAGCGGTATTCCGAACAGCAGGTTGAGCGCGATGACGGTGCCAAGATATTCTGCAAGGTCTGTTGCAGCGATTGCAACCTCGGCTGCAAGCCAGTATGAGACTATGTATGCCCACCTTTTGCTCAGTGTGTTGCGCACAAGCTGGGACAAATCATATTCTGTAGCAATTCCGAGCTTGCCAGAAAGATACTGCAGGAGCATAGCCATTCCGGATGCAAGCCACACTGCCCAGAGAAGGGCGTACCTGTATCCTGCCCCCGCTGCAAGATCAGTTCCGTAATTGCCCGGATCCATGTATGCGATTGATACCATCAGTGCAGGACCCATCCACTTGAGGAACTGCGCCACAGACTTCATGGCGCCGTCCTGCCGCGTTCCGGTCCGATTGGCAACGCTCATCCGCCAGACCCTCCCTGAGACTCAGTCATGCTGGCAAAACTCCAGCACAGGTATGCCCTGCAGCATCGCGAGTAAGCAGACTCTGTGCAGAGAGCCATGCGCAGGGGAGCAGCAGGTGCCCTGCGGAAGCAGGGAGACGTAGAGTTAACATGATATCTTCCGTGTATGATCAGTGTGATCGCCCTCAATTGCTTCTCACAGCTGGCATAAGCCAGTCTATGAGGAAATTCTTCATTGGAGGTCCCAGGTCAGACCTCAGTCGGGCAAGAGATTTCATTCCCTCCGACGTTGTTTTGTAGTACTTGTGGACCTTTCCGTGCTCAATCCTGCTTTCTTCCTGCAGCAGCCCATCTTCGGCGAGCTGGTGAAGCACTGGATACAGCTTGCCAGGGCTCAGGACATGATCGTGCGTTCTCTCCACGGTCAGAAGATCCGTGCCCGAAGTCGCTGACTTGGAACATATCCACAGAATGTACGGTCTGAAAAGACCGCTCTCTAGGCGACGCGTCATCTCCTCCATAAAATCATCCTCAATAATCGATAACAAAACATGATATCATAATTTGATATTAAATCCTTCCTAGGCCTTTTGCCAAAACCGCCTATCACAGTTACCTGCGCTCCCAGAACTTCCTGCCGCACTGCGGGGAGAGAAAAGATATGCCTGTCAGGTGAGCGGGGAGATAGTGGAAAAGGAGAAGCTGTCAGAGACAGTATCAGGGCAGGTTACTTTCTGGAAAAAGGCGATGGTTGCAAAGATCTTCCTGAAGAAGGTTGCCATCGTCCAAGCGCAGGAGCACGGAAGCGTGCGGCTCATATGGATAATGAGCGGTTCTCTTGAATTCACTACAAGGTAGAGAAGATTGTCGTGGAAGAAATCAGGATGTTCAGAAAACAATCCATGGTCTAACATGCTGCTGTCGCGCTGGGGGACACTCACCAATTCGGGGCGTAAACCAGGTAAGGAGAGACCGGATTTCAGGCGAAGACGCATACCTGAGGTAACAGGCCTACGACTGCAACAATTCAGTTTCTATCGGATGCTCGATGGCGAACAGCGCAGGGCATCTCCTTCTTGACAGCTCGATTATTTCCCTTATGTCCCTGCTGGCTGTGACCTCTATTTTCAGCTTCTTTATGATAGGCAGTTCTGACTCCACAACAACGGGTCCAATATCATATGTAAGCGTTCCTTTCACCTTCAATTCACCTAGGGAGACCCCCTTTGATGCGCACTGTATTGCGAGGGTGGATGTATAGCAGGCGAGGACACCGTACAGCATGTAGGTGAGCGGAGAAGGCATCACGCCCTTTCCACCGAGTGCCACAGGCTCATCTGATCCTACCGTAAAGCGTGAAACGCCAGTATCAAGCACGGATGCGAACATCGGGCTGCCTTCCATGCTGAAAGTGCCCACGATCTCCTTCTCAACAGGAATGGAACCGCCGTTGCCTCTGGCTCTTTCAGACGTGTTGTGGAGAACTTCCATCGAAATATTATTTACAAGTGTGGCCAACTGCTCACCTGAAGAAAACAAAAGCGTATCCGTACAAAAAGGTTAGCGGTTGTTCAGCACAGTATCAGGCGCGGATGAATTTGCAGCCACCTTCCGGGGAGGAACCGGTTTCTTGGGAGGCACGAGCGAAAGGCTAAACCTGAAGGTTCAGGAGAACTCATACGGTCAGGAAGACTCTTCTATTCGCTTAAGGACGTTAAGCGCGGTTAGCGTGACCATCTTGCTTGGTTTCCCTGCTTCCTCCAGAGAAAACGGTGTGGTGGCCTGCCTAGGATGATCCTTGTTCCACCTGCCCTGAGGGCTCTCCAGGTCAGGGTTTACAGAGTCGAGGTTCCACCTCCCGTCGGAACGCCTCTTGTTCCTTAGAAGCGTAACCGCATAATCCAGCCTTTTGTCTTCCGTGTACCCCAGAGCAGTCATGAAATCGAGTCCCACCAGTATGTCGTAGTAGTAGTGCACAGGATAGTGGAAGCGGTACCACGGCTCATATCTGTCACCCTGCCTGTGAAGCTCCCGCTCAAGAAAGAATTCTGCACCTTTCTCAACCGCCGCCTTCATGCTTCTGGTCCACTTCTGACGTGGATACACTGCAAAGGCGCTGAGAGGCTCCCACGAGTCGAGATTTCTCCCCTTGCGGGGCGTACCGACGTCAAAGCAAGACCACCCTCCCTTTTCGGCCTGATACTTTACGAACCAGTCGAAGGCCCTCCTTACTCTCGGATCATCTTGATATCCGAACTTGACCAGCGCACGTGCTGTGTTGCCTGTGGTGCACACATGGCCGTACTTTGCGCCTCCCTTGTTGGAACCCGCAAAGCCGCCGTCCTTGGTTGAGAATAGCTTCATCCAGCGCTGACATGCTTTATCGATTCCAGGGTCAGCCTTGGTCAGGCCGAGATCCGACAATATCAGCAGCATCCAGTTCGTGGAAATGTACTTGGGGCGGTAGAGGCTGCGATCGCTTGCCCAGTAGCCTTCTGAATCCTGGTTCGAGAGAATCTTCTTTGCCCAGCCGGTCTGGGTTATTGCCTTCCTAGCGGCCCTGACTTCCGGATCCCTGGCAGGCCGATCCAGCAACTGGACCAGGGTAAGGTGTTTTATCGAAGGTTGACTGTTTTCGAGAAGCCAGTCGATTGCGGATTTGGTCATAAAACAACAGAAAAAGAAGGTGTGCCCTGGTTAAAAGTCTTCTTGCGGGCAGGGAAGAAAAGAAATGCTGCCATGAAGGAAATGGTGCTGTCACAATAGACCCTTTGGGGTGCTGCCCGGTAGAGTCCCAGCCTGGCGGAACGGCCAAAGGCCGATGGGGCGAGTTGGATCTTTCTGCGAAACAATCGCATTCATTCAGGTTCAGCGACCTGCCTGACATACATTGCAGAGCGGGGCAATTACCTGATCGGTGTATTATTATAAGCAAGGAATGTTTCGCTTGGATTAGCCTGTTGAAAGTGTGATGGAAAATGACCCTTAACATATGCTGCGCACAGCTGGTATGTGAGGATGACAAGCAGAAGAATCTCGAAAAGATAGAGAAGTGGATGAGTGTAGCTGACAAGTTGGAACCTGATTTGGTTGTTTTCCCTGAAATGTTCATGTTTTACAGTCACGGGCGATCAAAGGAGTACGTTGCCGAGAGGGCTGAGCCGATGAGCGATTCGGCCTGGATCAGGAATGTTGGGCGTGTCGCCAGGGAACACGGGACAAATGTCATTGTCGGCATGTACGAAAGGGAGCTCGATTCGGTATACAACACAACAATCTGGTTGAATAAAGAAGGCGAGCTGGAAGAGTCATACAGGAAGACACACCTGTACGATGCGTTTGGATATAGGGAATCAGACATCTTTTCCTCGGGAAAAGCATTGCACCGGCTTTGTAAAATCAAGGATTTTCGTTTTGGCCTCTGCGTTTGCTACGAAGTGAGATTCCCGGAAGTATCGCGATCGTACGCAGTCAATGGTGCAGACCTCGTCGTGATGCCTACCGCTTGGGTGCAGGGCGCGCTCAAGGAAGACACGATGGCAACCCTATGCAGGGCAAGGGCCATCGAAAACACAATGTACTTTGCTGTTGCGGGCCAGGTGGGAAGGGCATACTCCGGGATGTCTGCAATATACGACCCCATGGGAGTGTCGATAGCAAGAGGAACCGAGACTGAATGCCTGCTTTCTTCTGAACTGACCAGGAGCCGAATAGAAGATGTCAGGAGGCAGCTCCCGTGCCTTGACAACAGGCATCCGGACCTGTATCGCGATATTGCGTCGGACTCACATGCAGTCACTGATAGGCTGAGCTGAATTCCCGTTCCGCACATCTATATGGAGCCAATCGCCGAAAAGACTTGTGATAGCACTGTGCCAGAGAGATTCGCTGGCAAAAGCCAGCAACGTAGCGGCATCACACGTGGAACAGCTCACGCTTCAATAACCTGAGCGTGCCGATCGTCTTCGATGTGGTTCGGTAAAGCAGCTCAGACTCGGTAAATCGACGCCGGAGAAAGTTGGGCAGACCCGCACGGAAGTGCGGTAGCCCTCCAAAGCAGGTTACGCGGGCCTGCTGCTGAATCAATGATTTGATGCATGCGGCCCGCCCGCTCCCCTTCAGTCGAGTCAACTGTGAGCATAAGGCTCATTCATGCATCTGTGCAGGAGATTCAGGATGCGTCACTCTACTCGTCTGCCCCCTCCACCTCTCTGGCCGGGATGGATTCAAGCGAAGTGTCGTCCACAATCACGTGTGTTGTGTCTTTGATGAACAAGGCGGCAAAGAAGGTAATGAGGCACATGACGATGGTGATGCCGGCCACGGACGGCCAGACGTTCGCATAGACCCCTTTGCTCGTCGCCAGGACAGCAGGCAGGACAAACCCGATCACAGCCCCTGAAATGAAGATACTCAGCTGCATACTCAGGCTGGCGCCGGAATACCTCCACTTGGTCTCATACGACTCGGTGAGGAGTGAAGGCAGAACTGCATTCTCCAGGTATGTCATGAAGCCCCAGCCGAACATAAGGAGGATAATCAGCGGTTCGCTCCTTGTCTGCAGAACTATGAAAAACGGATAGGCAAACACCGCTCCCAGAAGCCCTGCAAGTATGAAGAAGATCTTCCTTCCGATGTAATCTGACAGAATACCAGCCACGATTGTTCCGACCAGTGCCCCAATTCCCAGGTAGACTGATGCACCGCTCGCAAAGGTGGGACTGACGTGCATCTGTATCATGAACAGAACAGAGAACGGTACAACTGTTACGCTAGTGCATATAACCTCGGGATAGTTCAACTGGAGAAGAAGAAGCAGCTTCTTCCACTGCTTCTTGATCACCTGGCTCGCGGGGTACCTCTCCACCTTGTGCGTCTTGACAACCCTCTCGAATAGCGGGCTTTCCATCAGCCTGTATCTCAGTATGCCTCCGATCACTGCGACAATGCCTCCGACGATGAACGGGACTCGCCATCCCCAGTCAAGGAAGACTGCTCGTCCCTGGAAGCTCAGCAGGCTGCTTGTCAAAAGCGCAGCAGTGGCAAGTCCAGCAGGACTCCCCGCCTGGACCCATGAGGTCCAGAAGCCGCGGTGCTTTGACCTGGCTGCCACCTCAAGAACCCATGTCGAAGCGCCTCCCGCCTCCCCGCCGAGGCCTATACCCTGAATGAGCCTTATTACACTCAGCAGGATCGGAGCGGCTGCGCCTATGGCAGTGACTCCAGGCAGTGATGCGATGCCGAGAGAGCCGAGGCCCATGATAAGGAGCGTGAGGAAAAGGACGTATTTCCTTCCAAGTCTGTCACCGTAATGGCCGAATATGTAGGCACCTACAGGCCTGGTGAAGAATGTGAGAGCATAGGAGAACAGCGACAGCGCAAGTCCCACAGCAGGAGACACTCCGCTGAAGAATACAACTGGCCATGCAATGCCTGTAGCCAGCAGAGCGATGAAGAAATCGAAATACTCAAAATAACTTCCCAACCCGCCCAGAAAGGCAACCCTTGTGATCGCCTTCAGGTTCGGTCCAGAACCGGATGCGTAAGTTGAGGCATTTGCAGTGGACACTGTTCCTGTTGCGTTCGCTGACCCCCCATTTTGCATAGCGCCCGTCATCTCAATAGAGTTATTTAAAACCACGCGATTGTATAGCATACAAATTGCCGAACCTTACTGGTTTCGAACGCGCTGGTCTTTTCCAACTTGTCAAATGATTTCTGCTCACAGACGAAAGGAACATGCAGCAGGACACTATCTTCAGAACTCAAAGAGCCCGGTAGTCTTCACTTGGTGCTATCATCACGCCCGTATTGTGGATATGGATACACTCGTTTTCCGCACGATGGATTCGGATATTGTCTGAACCTGCCAATCACATTCCACGAAACCATCCAAGCCGCAGACTCTGCAGGGTGAAACAGGCTGGAATCGTGGAATGACGCCCGTGTGCGGCTAATCCACGATGCCTGTTTCCGAATACTTCTGGCAAAAGCAGTCGGGGCAGGCGACTGACGACTCCGCCCGCTTATGCATGCGATGGCGATGACTCAATAGCAGGCTCGCCTTTCACCCTCACAGGAGTTGGGAGGTATGTTGTGCTCCCTTATTCATCTCCCCCGTCCAATTCCCTGACCCCGACTGCTCCAATCGACGTATCATCAACGACGACGTTCTTCGTTTCCTTGAGGAACAGCGACGCGATCAGAGAAATCAGGCTTGTTATGATGGTTATAGCAGCTACCGAGGGCCAGATATTGGCGTAGACCCCCTTGCTCGTGGCCAGCACCGCGGGCAGCACTATGCCTATTACGATCCCTGAAAACAGGAGACCGGTCTGCATGCTCAGGCTTGCACCTGAGTACCTCCACCTGGTTTCATACGATTCAGAGAAGAATGCAGGCAGAACCGCGTTCTGCAGGTACACCCCGAAACCCCAGGCGAACATAAGCAGGACAATGTAGGCTTCGTTGGCCGATCCAAGTATTATATAGAACGGATAAGCAAGCGCTACACCGACAATGCAGGAAAGTATGAAGAATATCTTCCTCCCCACATAATCGGTTAGCACCCCAACCAGTATCGTCGCGAGCATAGCACCCAGTCCAAGATAAACGGATGCGCCGCTTGCGAAGGCCGGGTTCATGTGAAGCTGAACCATGTATACGACCGCAAAAGGAACAACCTGGACGCTTGTGCCTAAGGTCTCAGGATAATTCACATTGGCAATGAGCAGGACTTTCTTCCATTGTTTCTTGAGCACTTGACTCGCAGGGTACTTTTCGACCGTGTGGGAACTGGCAACCTTCTCGAAAACCGGGCTCTCCATCAGCCTGTACCTGAGAAAGCCTCCGATCACGGCAGCCACGCCTCCAATCAGGAAAGGAATTCTCCATCCCCAGTCCACGAAGACAGCATGCCCCTGGAAGGCAAGCAGGGAACTTGTCAATATCGCGGAACTGGCGAGACCCGCAGGAGAACCGAACTGGACCCATGAGGTCCAGAAGCCGCGGTGCTTTGACTTTGCCGCCACCTCCAATATCCAAGTGGCGGCTCCCCCAGCCTCACCGCCGAGGCCAAAACCCTGCACGAGCCTTATGATGCTCAGCAGTACGGGGGCGGCCACACCCCATGCCGAAGCACCTGGCAAGAGTGTTATGCACAGAGAGCCGATGCCCATTAGCAGGAGCGTCATGAAAAGGACACGTTTTCTCCCAAGCCTATCGCCGAAATGACCGAAGACGTAAGCTCCTACAGGTCTTGTAAAGAAGGTCAGCGCATAGGAGAAGAGTGAAAGAGCGACCCCTGCGGCAGCAGGCAGCCCTGTGAAGAACACTATGGGCCAAGCGATGCTTGTTGCAAGCAGAGCGATGAAGAAATCGAAATACTCAAAATAACTTCCCAACCCGCCCAGAAAGGCAACCCTGGTTACAGTTTTTATATCGGGACCAGAGCCTGAAGCTGAGACATTTGCTGAAGGCACAGTCTTTGGTGCATACGCTGACCCCCCATTCGTCATGGCGCCCTCCATCTCAGTCACTATATTTAAAACGCGCTATTATCTAGCACTGGAGCATCAATATTAGAGCACCAACACTAGACTGGCGTCGAAAGCGGGAATTGCCAGCCTGCGGGAGTGCCCATGCAACTCCAACAGGCAGCAGAATACTCTGTATCTGAAGTGACGCGAATGACTCAGTTCTTCTACTGCTGACCTCGCTTCACTTGCTGTGGTCTATCAGCCCAATGACAGGTTCAAGTCTGTCGACTGACAGAATGCCCTCTGTCGCTTCAACCATGGGGAACTTATGAGTAAATATCCTGTCGAACGGTATTTCGACTTCTCGAAGGCCCAGCATCGCCTTGTACAGGTCGGTCGGAGTGGCAGCATATGTGCCCGTAACGTGGATCCCCTTTCTTGTTACCTGGAATGGGTCCATCGTCCTCTTTTTTGTCATGTCCATGCCAACGAGAATGAACTTTCCGCCTATCCTGGCCATCTGCAATGCCTCGTCGCACGCCGTGGCGGCCCCGGATGCTTCTATGACTACATCGGCCCCTTTGCCGTCAGTCAGGTCGTTTATCGCTTTGACCCTCTCTTTGGGAGTTTTGAGCTCCTCGATATTGAGCGTCTTCATTGCCCCCAGGCTTTTAGCAAGATCTAGCCGGTGGCTTGGAGCCCCGATAGCAATCACCCGACCGCCGCATAGCTTGGCTTGAACAATTGCACTCAGTCCGATTGGTCCGGTTCCCTGGACTACAACGGTGTCGCCGGCAGTGATGCCGTTTGCCCTCTGTATGGCATGCACCAATGTCTTGTTGCCTATAGCTGCCAGAAGTGCTTTTTGAATGTATTCCTTACCCGGAATCTTGACTATTCCAACACCCGGCATCAGATGGACGTACTCCCCGTAACCACCCCTCAGGTAGGGAATGGAATCACACCGGCTGAGTCCGTACTTGATGCCCCGCTCGCACTGTGAGAACTCTTTCAGAACAACACACGTGTAACAATTCATGCATGGCGCCACACTGCAGAAGGCCACGTAATCTCCCTCAGAAATCTCCTGACCAACCGCATCATACTTCTTCCCTTCACCTAGTTTCTCCAGCACTCCAACGTTTTCATGACCGAAAATCATCGGTGTTTCAGTTTCAGGGTTGTGCCATTCTCTTGCATCTGAACCGCATATACCTGCAAACTCCATGCGCACGAGCCCTTCGCCCGGGCCAACTTCTGGGATATCAAACTCCCTTATCTCAAGAGGCTTTTCTGCACCTACAAAAACAGGAGCCCTGCATTTAGTCATGCTGGGCCGTATGACGAGTTGCAGTATAAGTTTGTTGCACCAGAGATTCGGAGCAAACTAATTTCGGCCAATTCGTGACTTCTGCCAGTATAATCATCAAGCGCACATGCTGTCTGAAGTCTTGAGTAGCACCTGTGTGTCGACATCAGACTTGCGGCTAGTGAGATGTTTCGCTGAATCACTTTGACAGACCGCATTGAGAAGTGCCCCACGTGAGTTTTTCGTGTCGCCGTGAACACTTAAATATAGTTCGGATGATTTCCCTCACCCTTCAGGTGTTGGAATGGCAGCGGGTCCGGGTGAAGGGAACAGGAGTGGCGTTTTGATTACAGGAGCTTTGGGGGCAATTGGTTCGTTTGTCCTGAAGAAATTCATCAGTGAAGGCGTCAGACCGCTTGTGTATGACATAAGGAAGGACCTGACGCTTGTCAGGAACGTGGAAGACAAATTCGACTTTGTCGAGGGAGATGTAACGGACGAGAAACTGCTTGGAAAGGTAATTGAAGACAACAATATTACGTCCATAGTTCACCTATCATCAGCGCTTGGAACCACCTGTGAAAACGAGCCGAAGGTTGGCTGGCACATTAACGTTGACGGCACTTTGAACGTGCTTGAGAATTCAAGGAAGCATGATGTCAGAAGAGTACTCTATGCCAGTTCGAAATCATCGCTTGGTCATTTGACGGGAGAATATGGGCACCCGACTTTCAAGCCGGTTGGAGAAGACCATCCATACAGGCCGGCATCATTCTACGGGGCTACTAAGGCTGCCTCGGAATTGCTGGGGCAACAGTACAAACGGGAATACGGAATTGAGTTTGCAGCTTTCAGATTTGCATCCACGTACGGTCCTGGAAAGATGACCAGGCATGGGGTGGCGTCTGGTATCAGCAAGATAATCGAAGCGGGGATTTTCAATCGATCGCTGGCAATAAAGGCAGGCGGCGATCAGAAAAACGACTATGTGTACAATGGTGACCTCGGAAGAGCGATCTACCTTGCGTACAAAAGCAACGGCAAATTGAGCACAGCCTACAACATCGGCAGCGGAGAGCTTCATACCCTTAAGGACGTTGCAGAAATAGTAAGAAAAAGACACCCCGGCGCGGATATCACTGTGGGACCTGGTCTGGTGGATGTAGCGAGCGCCGGAGAATTGAGCTACGGGCTCATAGACATCTCAAGAGCACGTGAGGAAATTGGCTACCAGCCTGCATTCAACTTGGCAGATGGCGTGGCGGACTATGAAAAGACGGTAGCTTCCGTTGGTCTGGATCATTCGGTCTGATTGACCTGATGGATTGGAGTTCCAGAGTTGCCCGGCCCATCTGCGTAAATCAGAACATCAACAGGCGCATTAGACCGGACTGCATGCGTATCAGTGAGAAGGCATTCCACTACCATAGCGGCACGGGGATTCGCTCAACTATTGGAGGCTTGATACCTGAAGAGGTCTATGACCACAGAGGGCCAAGCACGGCTACGAAGCAGGACCGCGAATTCTCCATAACCAAATGCGATTCAAAAGAGAAGGTATGATCCAAACGTAATTTTATCCCAACAAGCTTAAATAAACTATTTCAGATGGAGCCGCAGGTAAATGATAATCGATTCTGAAACCCATCCTTTGGTAGTGAGCAAGAACAATGGTGCTGTTGAAGATCATTCAGACAATCTCCTTAGACAGATGGATTCCCTCGGGGTTGAGAAAGCATGTATAATGCCGAGTCCGTTGCCCGACTGCGATGTTGCCTTCAAGCGAGTGGAAGAACTTGCAAAACGTCATCCGACTCGTTTTGTGGCATTCTGTCGTTTCTCGTACGAATTAGATAAGCTGAAGTATCAGGGCGGGCAAGAAGCTGCCGAGTCGATTGCGAATATCTTTCAACGGTCACAATGGGTAAAGGGAGTTGGGGAAATGGCGTTTCATGAATTGGGCGAAACAGATCCAAATCAGATTGTAAAAACCCTGGGGCCCGTTTTGGACTTATTGGCTAAGTACAAGTATCCAATAGAATTTCATGTCGCCCCTCCGTTGGTGGCTAAGCCACTGAGGTCTGTCGACCCGGTTTTGATCGACGACATCGCAATAGAATATCCAGAGGTGCCTATCCTGATGAATCATTCGGGGGGTGTCTTTCCTCCATACTGCGATACAGCAAGGATTGTCGCCAGGAAAAACGAAAACGTCTATCTTACTACTTCGGAACCTGTGGCCTCGGTCGATAATGAAGTTTTTGAAGCCTGGAAAAAACTCCTGTGCAGATTCGTCGGTGATTCCCGTATCGGCCCTGAGAGAGTGATATTTGGGAGTGATTGGCGGGGCAAGACTTGGCCAAAGTGTATCGAAACGAGCCTGAGCATAATCCGTGGAGCGGGCCTTAAGGATGAGGAAAAGGAACTTATTTTGGGCGGCAATATGAAGAGACTCTTGCGGCAATGATTGCTTTCCTGAGTCCGGACCAACCATCAGGACACACTCCAGACTATTCGACACCTTGCTGTCATGGCAGGGCATAGACTGAGAACCGGGCGAACCTATGAAGAATCTCCTTAACCGTCCTCCGAAATTTCCGATCCTATTATAACGACCACTTTGAGTTAGTGCCCCGATGCTCAGACAAGTGAGCCTCTACTCTGGATTGAGTGATTAGTGCAGTTCCGAATGAAACCCGGTGATAGACACTCATTTCCATGCAGGATGAAACGATACATTGCCCACCATTTTTTCACCAGGACAGCGACGTACAGAAATTCTGGCTCAATGAGATCAAATTCAATTCTTCATGACGGCGTCCAGTCGCTGTGTCTACCCTTCCACACCATCGGCAATCGATGAGATTGTTTCAGTGGCAGATGTTGTATCCAGCAAATCCACATTGCGTGGACCGCGCAGATATAAGGCAGAAATGACCAGCGCAACAACTACGAGAATGATGTAGGCCAGAGCAATGTAGGGCACCGCCTTCACAGGACCCAGAGCGGCGGTCAATGGGGTCTCAACGAATATCAGGAAGAGCCCCAGTATGGTTGTAGTAAGTCCGCTTATCAAACCGGTTGCCGAACTCCTGTACTTTGTGGGAAATAAATCGACCATGGCACTTGGTTGGACAGCTGGAGCCAGCATGCTCAATGAAAACCAAACGAATAGGGAAAGTGTGATCAACATTGTATTGCCTGTATGTATGATCATGAAGTATGGAAAGACCATAATGGCGGAAATTGCATAACCTCCCAACCAGAATAACTTTCTCTTTCCCTTGTAGCTTGCAATTACTCCGATTATGACAGCAGGTATGAATGACAAAGCCGCGGTCAAAGCTATATTAGAGGTAACAAAAGTGGTGTTGACGTGAAGTGCTGCCAGGTATTCGATGGACAGTGGTGTCACTATCGCGCTTCCCCATGCGTTTGAGGGGAATGCCGCGATGGAGAGCAAGACCACTGATCCCCATCTTTCTTTGAGTAGCCCGGCTATTGGCACTCTCTCCGTTTCCTTCTTTTTCTGTAACCTCAAAAACTCTGGTGATTCTATGAGCCTGAACCGTATCACCAATCCTATAATGGCCACTACGAAGCCGGCCACAAAAGCAAATCTCCAGCCGTAATCCACGAAAGCTGCCCTAGGCATTAGGAATGCGATGGCTGCAAACAAGAAAGAACCTGAAGCTATGGCAAGCGTGGTTATCGTTTGGTTAAATCCTGTAAAGAGTACTCTAAAACGAGATTTGATCTCACCAACATATGAAAATGCATTTCCGAGTTCCCCGCCCAAACTGAAACCAGACAACAACCTGAGTATCAACAGCAAAATTGGCGCAGACAAACCTATAGCTGAATAGCCGGGGAGCAATGCTATTCCCAAGGAGCTTATGCCGCAAAGGACCATTGTCCACATGAGCCCCGTCCTCCTGCCGATTCTATCGCCGAAATGACCCCACACGAGTGCGCCAAATGGCCTGACCACGAAGGGAAGAGCGAATGATAGGGTGGAATATGCAAGTGCAGCTGACGGCGAGAATCCTTTGAAGAATATAACAGGCCATACTAAAGACGCTGCAAAGCTTGCAATCAGGAAGTCGAAGAGGTTGAAATAAGAACCAATTACTCCCCCGGCTATGGCCGAGGCAAACCCTCTCCTATGACCGGCAGCCATAGCCACCCCGTAGCACGCGACGACATATAAAGCTAGTGCAATATAGAAATCGAGAAATTCGTAAAATCTTGTTGCGGGTGATTGGAAAACCGTTCAGAAACCGGAGTGGGTGTCTGTATCCGTGTCTCAGTTAGTTGCGTCAAGCGCCCTTTGTATTGTTCATGTGCCTCTCTTTCAACTTATTGAACATTTACAGATCTTCTTCCGTGCCAGCAGCGATTCCGTTCACTGTTCTGCTCTACCATTTGCAGTTTAGTAAACCGAATAGTATCTGTTTCCTCATTCCAGATGAGTTTGTTCTTTGTCACTCACCCTAAACGATATGACGATAGAATTATAAGCTCTCGCAAGAATTAAAATCTTCACAGTTCATACGATTTCTGATGAGTACTCGTTTCAGTGATTTGGAAGAAAAAGTTGTCGTCATCACAGGCGCGGCCGGTGGACTTGGAAGTAAATGCGCGAAAGAGCTTGCGGATAATGGCGTCAAACTTGGCCTCTTTGATATGCACCCGGATGTCGAGAAAGTGGCAAAGGCGATCATGTCCGAGAAAGGTATGGAAAACAAAGTTGTTCACATGAAGGGGGACGTCTGCAATTTCGATGACGTGAAGTCTTTCGCAGAATCAGTCAACAAGGAGTTTGGCAGAATAGATGGCCTGCTCAACATTGCGGCAATATACAGGGGGCTCAAGCATACCAGCCTGTTTGACCTGACGGAGAAAGAGTGGGATGATTCGATGGCGGTCAACGTTAAGGGCAGCTGGTTAATGTCAAAGGGTGTGGCGCCCTACATGATCAAGAGTAAAAGGGGCAAGATAATCAACATATCCTCAACCACTGTCCTCTCCGGCACTCCTCAAATAATGCACTACATTACATCCAAAGCAGCAGTTGTGGGGCTCACGAGAGCTCTGGCCAGGGAACTTGGCGGTGATAATATCCAGGTCAATTGTGTTTCCCCCGGTATATTGCCAACAGAAGCAAGTCTGGAAAGGCTCCCGGATTCTTACATGGACAAGCTGGCATCTGAGTCTTCCTTGAAAAGAATAACGCCCCCAGAGGGCGTTATAGGCACACTTGCATTTCTGCTGTCGGAGGCAAGTGACTACATCACCGGCCAGACCATTGTTGTAGATTCCGGGAGATATTTCCTCTGATAGTCAGAACTGCTTGATCAATGTGATTCAAAAAAAAAGGCGGCTAATATGCCGTTTCGATTGAGCGTACCGCACGATACTTGTTCGATGGAGTTGAGGGCTTCAGCTCCTTCTGCTACCATCGAGGACATCGTCAGAACGCTAGTAATAACATATCGCGCAGCATATTAACTGGATGTTGGCACGGTAGTGCCTTTCCACCAAGCATCTCTGGACTACGGGTAGGCTAGACGCAGAGTTCAAACGCCTTTCCTTAGACCAGAGGTTGTTCTTTTTCCTGCGGCTTTTGTCCGCAGGAATGTTGCAATGCGTCTCCACCAGAATGGACGTGCATCCTTGTAGAACAATTGATACAGATCATTAGCAGGCAACAGGGCGTCCAGAAACTTGTACAGTTCCTCCTTATTGTCAAGTACTCTCTCCCTGTAACCATCATAATGAAGCTTGACTATGGGAGTCACTGCCTCGTACAGGTTCGATAGACCTTTCAGGTACAAAGGCCGCTCCATGTTTCTCCATATGCCCGTCTTGTCACGATAACAAAGCCTCTCTGCTCTGTCTATAAGGCGCGGTGCCAATAGACGAAAAAGCGAGCTGACCAGAAACAATCCAGTTATGCCCCCCAAGAGCGCTGCGAGCAGATTGAATGGCAAGCCGGGTGTAGGCTCAGCGTTGAAGAATGTGGCAATGGCTGTGGAGGCGCTTCCTATTCCGACAAATGAAGCTAGCTTTACAACGGCGCTTTCTTTGGAAACCGAGCTGAGCGATCCAATGTCGGTGTACACTTTGATTCTTGCCTCCTTCACTTCCTTGTATTCATCAAGCTGGTCTACAAAGGCATCTCGTTCTAAACCATAAGTTCTCAGATAGCCAGTCAGGGCAGCTCTCACGTCATTCAGGTAAGCTCTTTCTTTCGACCCTGCCTTGTATTGTTCAACAGTTTTCTCAAAATAATCCAGTAAAGATTTGCCTACCTCTTTCTCTTTGTCCTCGTGAGAGAAATTCAGAGTCAGTCCCCATGCCAATTCCAATATCGAATCCAGCCGAAAAGGTGGTTCGCCTGGTGACTTCAATTTGCCGACTTTTGTTGAATTTGGTCCAGCCATTCATTCCTCCCTTCTCTAAATTCCACATTATTATCTAGAAATTTACCGTATAAGTATTAACGGACGGTGTATGGAATCTATTAATGGATTGGCGTTCTCTTACCATCCTGATTTAAGCTGTTAGAGACACTGTCAGTTCTGAAAAAGCAGCTCACAGGGCACCATTAGAGTTGAGAATGGCTACAACCTGAGGATCGGAGGACTTGGCAGGGCCACATGAAAGCCAGTAACTGGGTCCTGGCGTCCTCGTCAAGGCGTAAAGAGTCCCATGGATCCGGTCCGGCGGTTGTTGATTAGAAGCAGTGATGACCGGGATGAATTCAATGCCTGTTTCAGTACGAATTATGAGGGTGATTGCACGGTCCGGGACTGGTATTGTAAGTGCAGGTTCGGAACTGTCTGACATCCTTGAAGGCGTTGACGGGCCAATCAATTTACATGATGCCCAGTTACATGCTGGGGTGCATTGTACCCGGTTGGTTTGAGCGGTCCTGGCAAATTAAAGGGAGATCTTGGCAGACGAGCAACCCGCCTGTTATTGAGACTGCACGCATGTTTATATTTCAGCGATGGTACAACGTCCAATGACGGACAACTCAGCAGATGTTGATACCAGTGCCCTTTACGAGCCTCCTTCAGACTTGATGGTTGTCACCACCCCTTATGTTCCAGGGTACCGCGTGACAAGAGTTATTGGCAACACATTCGGGCTCATAGTGCGTTCACGGGGCCTTGGCCAGAATATATGGGCATTCTTCAGGAGCTGGGGCGGCGGTGAAATAAAGGTATACACCAACCTGCTGGCCCAGGTACGTCATCAGGCGATTGAGCGCCTGTGCGAGCATGCCAAAGGACTGGGTGCAAACGCGGTACTCTCGCTGGGCTTTGACACATCTGAAATAGGTTCCGTGATGACTGAAGTTCTTGCTTTCGGAACTGCTGTGGTGGTAGAACCCGATACCACAACGCCGCAGGGCGTGTCACTGCGCTAGAATTATCGAATCCCCTGTTAAGCACTCCCCTTTTTGCAGTTCGAAGTTTCGTGTCCCGAATGACCACTCCTTCTTGTCCTTACAGCGGTGTAATGCCATCTCACCTGGACCGATACTATCCGAACGCAAGAGAGCGCTGTCGCGAGCGCTGCCAAGGAGAATAACGGTGCAGTCACCTTCATTCACAAATGAAAAGGGCTGCAGATATTGATGCTGCTTGTTTGCTGGCGACAGCACAGGCAGGTATGCACATTCACCCCCTTTTGCACCGGGCAAGAGCGACTACAGCCTTTCTGTCTCGGTCTCTGGGATGACTGAAGCCGTACTGTTGGCTGTCGGCATCTTTCCAAAAAACTTGTGATAGAGATAGATGTTTACCACATTCAGCGCGAATGCGATTTCAAACGGCACTACGTAGCTGAAGAATTCGAGTAATCCCCCGGAAGATGATGATGCGGCAGCGGACGGAAGGAGTCTCGCAGACTGGTTTGTTCCAGTGGCATATGCCCTTGTTTTCTCATCTACAAGGCTCATCATGAGAGATGACTGGGCGGGTAGAGAGATTGTCCTCGATGCCGAAAATACGACGTAGGCAATCGATGCTGTAATTGCGCTCGATGCGAACGGGAAGTATATGAGGAAGACGGACGAAACTGACCTGGTCGATATGATGAACCTGACGAAGCCGAGCTTCTTTGTCAGGTATGGAGTGGCGAACATCAGGAATGCGCTGATAAGGCCGCCTGCAGCAAAAAGGTACCCGATTGTTCCAGTGCTCATGTCCATGTTGCTCTGAAGAATGATTGGGAGGAACGGCAGTATGAAGCCCTGAGAGGCTCCATTCACGACACCTGTCATGACAAACTTGTTTATCGTCTTCATGTTCTCTCTTTCGGCCCGTGTTCTCTCCCTTCTTTCCGGCCTTCCGCTGTGCACCTCCTGCTTGCTTGATTGTGGCCTGAAACTCTCGCTTATGGGAAGCGCGATGAAGAACGATGCGGTGGACAGTACAAGCGCCACATCGAACAGGCTGTGGAAATTGGCCAGGCTTGCCGATGCAGCACCCGCAGAAGCAGTGATGCTCGACATTATCTGGAAGAGTGAGAAGATCATCGTCCTGTTGTTCAGGTTTGTCTTCTCTGCAAGCAGCGCGATCTGCATCGGAGCGGCGGATGCTCCCACTCCGCCGCCGACAATTGCGCCAGCAACCCCAAATCCCCCGATTGTTGCAGAGAGCATCAGCAGGTAGTAATTTGTCGTGACAAGAAGCATTGCCACTGCTATAGGAAGCAGAGAAATGGTGAGCAGCAGCAGTCTCTTGCGCCCAAACCTGTCCGCGTATCTACCAGCGGCATATGAAATGACCGGAACTCCCAGTGCCCCCGCGCCAAACAGAAAACCGATGGGAACAACTGAGTGGAATAGTGCTTTGTAGTAGAGGCTTACGATGACGATGAGTATTCCTGCGGCAAAACTCCTCGCCCCTCTGGACACAAACATGAGCCAGAGATCCGTTTTATCGCTATTCATCGTCGTACTTCCAGTTGCTTGATATCAGCCGCGGGCATGTTCGAACTCGAGGCTCGGACAGGCAGTCAGTGCTTGGCGTATTCCTCCCAAGTATACATACCTTTGATTGGCTGCATCGGCCGGTGGGTGTAGAAAACTGGTGCATGATGTCATGCGGCAACCGGCATGATGCATTTCGCAGGATGGGCAAGCAATTCCTGTGCTTGGGACTACACAGTGGTCAGTTCCTGTTCAATCTGGTCAAGCGTCTTGTTTCTTGTCTCGTATGCCGTTGCGATTATTGAAACCACAGCCACTGCATACAGTACTGCGACGGTGACATATGCATACACATAGCCCGTCACAATGAAAAGACCGAAGAACAGCGGGCCGTACACGCCGCCGAAGCGCACAAGCCCCTGGACGTTTCCAGTTCCCATGCCACGTGTACTTTGAGGGAAGAGTTCTGTGGTGTAGGTAGCGAGGGAAGAGAAGGAAGCAGTGCCGAAGAGGTTACCCAAAGCGGCGAAAGCAATAAGGTCGGTCGGACTGCGCACGGAAAGTGAATATGCTCCACCAGCATACGCGACAAGTGTCACTGCGTACACCGTCGCGAGCCACCTTCTGCGTCCAAACCTCTGTATCCCGCCCATTGTGAGGAAGGGACCGACAGGGTTCAGCAGACCAATTGTGGCAGATATGCCTAGAGCAACCGGCAGGGTGAACATGTGTGAGTAGGTGACCCAGACAGCAATGATGAACCCCGAAATCCCGAATGAGGCAGCCCCGTGACACGAGGCAAGCACGTAAGCGCCGATAGTCCGTTTCAGGTATTTTCCACGGAACATTTGGGACCAGCTGATTGCCTTTGTGGACTTTCCTGAACCTGCAGGGTGAGTTTGGGGCGGGGCTGAACTTCTCGCAGCATCTACTGCAGCATCACCCACAAGGTCCCTCACTATCTTCTCCGCCTCGTCATTTCTGCTGTGCTTGATCAGGAATCGGACGGACTCAGGAAGGAACATCGCCGTCATTGCGGCCAGAATGAACCCAGCAATCGCGCCGAAAAGGAAAATACCTTCGTAGGACGTTGTCGGAATTGTCAACAGGGCGATGAAAGGTGCGGCAGGCAGGCTAATGAGCGAAAACACAACTACGGCAGGAGTGAAAATGCCGCGCCTCTTCGCTGGAATGAACTCAGTTGCATATGTCAGTATGAGCGGTGTCACCGCACCTGCACCAAGTCCATCAAGAAAGCGGCCCAGGAGAAGTGCGTTGAAATTCCATGCGTATGCTGAAAGGACTCCACCTATTGATGATATTACAAGCGAAACGACAAACAGGTACTTTCTACCTATGCGATCTGATATTGTTCCGCTGAATATAGCCCCAATAACACCGCCCACTCCAGCGCTCGTAAGTAACAGCCCTGAGAGAATGCCTGTAAGATGGAAAGCCTTGACCAGGAGCGGCAACACCGGGCGGACCGCACCGGTAGATCCGAAGTCTATGAAATAACTGACTCCCACAAGAACAAAAAGAAGGAGCATGCGCCTGCTCAGTCTGGCGCCATCAAGCACTCTTGTCAACTGTTCGCCAGACAGCTCTGGCTGCCCTGATACTGCTTCAGCCAATTAAGTCCCCCGACAAGTATTAGCATGGTTAATGTATGACATGATATAAAAAATGCACGGCAGGCAGTAAACATGTTGAAAGAGAATGTAGGCTTTCATCAATTACCACAATCCGTTTCTCATCAGGGACCCTGTAGTATAGACTGGTGCATCGTCATTACTCGCCCGGTGCCATTGCTTGTAACGCTGATGGAAACCTCTGCAGCCGCGTACAGGGCGACCTTCCCCGAAAGCGCCATGGTGTCACAAGGCGAATTCACTGGTGCATATGTAACCGGAGAACCTTCCTGAAATACGTCCTCACTGTCATCGTTGATTCGCTAACAGCTGAGCACACTGCTGTGACCTATGTTTGTCCTGGCAGCACTTAGCATATGCGCAAACAGCCTGAAATGTCTCTGAATCAATCGGCCAGTCGCAGCGACGAAATTCAGCGCTCCCGCCATGTATACAGGCGCAGTACAATGGCGAAGACAACAACGGTCGAAAGTGCTAGCAGGGCTGCGTTGACAAGCATCTCTGCGGCGGTGGTGCTGGTGAACCCAAGGGCACCCTGGACCAACAGGGCCGCATAAGTGGCCGGAAGGAAATGTGCTGCGAACTGCCATGCCGGAGGTAGAATGGCGAGCGGGTAATACAGCGGAGAGAATATGCCGAGTGCAGTGAAGACGAGGTTTCCAACGGGCCAGACTTCCATCTGGCTCCTGACGCGGCTTGAAATGGCAAGTCCGATAGCAGAGTAGAGTATCCACACAGCGAAGATGGAGGCCACAAGGATGAGCCAAGCTGCGGGAGAGACGTGCGTCACAAACGAGAGCAGTATCGCTAGGATAACTAGGGCAGGCACTGCAGGAACCAGGTTGGAGAATGCAATGCCAAAGAGGTAGCGGATGCGGCCGAGAGGGGATGCGGTAAACAGATCCTGCAGCCTCATCTCAAGGCGCAATTCGGAGGCATCCCCAAGGCACCAGCTTCCTATGTTCTGCGTGGTGAAGAGCATAGCGCCGGCGACTTCGAGAGGAAAATACTTCGACTGTGATATCAGGTGCAGGAAGTAGAGGAAGAAGAATGGCAGCAATATGGGCACTGCCACAGCGATCGGGTTGCGTGCGATCCAGCGCCAGCCGATCAGAGCGAAGGCTGGAAATACTCTTCCTTCGCGGATCTCATCCGCCATCCTCCCGTCCAGTTCTTTCATCTCATCCCTCCCTTGCCGAGCGGCGTGCCATATGAATGCCGAATGCGAGGAGCACGACGGCCTCCAGCGCAAGCGAAACTGAGCCCAGGTAGACTTCCGTCGTTGTCAGGGAAACCATTCCGGCCGCATTCTCAACCAGCGCAACAGAGGAACTCGTCGGAATGAGGAGCGCGATCGGCCGCAAGGAAGCCTGGAAGTACTGCAGAGGATAGAAGACTGGCGGAACGATACCGAAGAGGTTGGTAAGCAGGCTCGAGTATGGCCAGATGGTCTTCATGTCCCTGAACCTTGTCGACACACCGTAACCCAATGCGGAAGAGAAGGCCCAGACGGAAAGGAGTGATGCAGCCAGCGTGAGCATCGCAAGAGCATTCAGCGGATGCAGCATCTCCAGTATTGCAAGGAGGAACAGCATAGGGGGGAGGTAAGCAAGCAGGATGCCGAGCGACATGCCAAGGAAGTATGCCTCGGGAGACAACGGGCTGGCGTGGAAAAGTTCATTGAGCTTGTGGTCCACCCGGATGTAGGCTGCTTCGTTCAGAACACGCTGTCCCACCAGGAATGCGGAGTAGGACAGCGCGCCAATGAGAGCGTATGAAAGGAGAGCTGGGGCCCATACCCAGACAAACACAAGGAGCGCTGCCTGGACTAGGGAACCGGTGACGACAGCGAGCCACTCGTGGAGCTGCACGCGGGTCTCTGTCGCCATGAAGCTGCTGAGTCCGCCCCATCTGAAACCAATGACCACATCATCACCCCTCTTCCTCATCGATTGACCTTCCGACTATCCTGAGGAAAGCCTCCTCCAGCGTCACTGGCCCCACTGTGGCGGAAAGGCCCTTTCGCATGGCCAGGGCCATGACCTCGTTTATCTGCTCGGGAGTGGTGATCAGGTGGACGGTTCCGCCGTCTGAGACTATTTCACCGAATGTCGAGAGCTGCTGCTTCAGCGACTCACCGTTGGCCACTGAAACCTTGATCGTGCCTCCGACCTGCTGCTTGATTGAGGCTGCTGTACCCTCCACGAGAACCCGGCCGCCCTCTATGACATAGAGGCGCTGCGATAGTTCATCTGCCTCGTCAAGATAATGGGTTGTCAGTAGAATCGTCGACCCGTGCTCAGTCAGGCGCCGCAGCGATCGCCAGACCTCCCTCCTTGCGAATGGATCCATGCCTATGGTCGGTTCGTCAAGGAACAGGAGTGGCGCCTTTGTCGCTATGACTGTAGCCACCATCACCCTCTGCTTCTGCCCTCCAGACAGCGTAATGGACAATCGGTCTGCCACGGTGTCGAGCCCCATCTGTTCAAGTGCTTCGCCAACGTTTGACTTCGCCTGTTCCCTGTCGACGCCTCTCGCCCTCAGATAAGCGTATATCTGCTCACGCGGAGTGAGGTGGAAGAAGGGCTTCCCCTCCTGGGGCACGACGGCAACAAGAGGCCGAACCTGCTCGGGATGTTCAACGACATCGCTGCCGAAGACCTCCATGGTTCCGGAAGTGGGCAGGAGCAGAGTGGAACTTATTCGCAGGAATGTTGTCTTGCCAGCGCCGTTACGGCCAAGGAGGGCTATCCGCTCTCCCTTGCTCAGCGACATCGATACCCCCCTCAGTGCATGTACAGGGGCTGCGCCGTGCGAATGGTATGTCTTCGTCACGTCCACGGCCCGAAGTGCTTCAGTGCTCACGGACTGTCGGAAGTATAGCCTGAATATAAAAACAGCTGACTTTTTGACTGAGTATTCGCGGGCTGAATGCGACGTCGCGGGAAGCAACGGCCGGCCGGTGCCCGGGACCGGGCTGAAGTGACTCTGCGTGCTGCTCCCCGGCCCGATTTTCAGCGTAACTCAATGCGTGGACAGCGGAGAACATCGACCGTTTTGTAGCCGCGTGCAGTAACCTACGCTATAAGTAGTGGGTAAGGGCTCGTGGAGTGTTCTGGCGTCAGCGTCGGTTTTTGCATTGAAACCAGCACAAGAGGGTCACAAATGGCAAAGAAAAGCTCTAGGAAAGTCTCAGGCAAGAAGACGAACGTAGTGGTCGGTGTTGGAACAAGACAGGGCGGCTACCTGCTTGTCTCCGGCCCTGAGCGAGCCAAATGGAAAAAGGCTGGCCCCTTTCTGCGAAAGGAGAGTGTCAATTGCATAAGGTATGAACCAAAATCGAGAACCGTGTTCGCGGCCACACACACAAACGGCGTCTTCGCGTCAAGGGATTTTGGCAAGAGCTGGGTGCAAAGGAATGACGGATTGCACGTCAAGAAGACATGGACGATAGAGTTTGACCCGAATGACAGGAACACAGTCTACGTTGGCACACACTACGGTCACCTATTCAAGTCAAGGGACCTGGGCAGGAACTGGGAGGAGGTTTCAGGGTTATTCACGGCCCCGAAGAGAAACGAGTGGGGGGTAGACTGGGGGTTCGGAACGGTGGGGCTGTGCATACACACGATAAAAATGGATCCGAGCCAGAAGGATCGTTTCTACATAGTCAGCTCAGGGGCAGGACCGTACAGAACAGACGATGCCGGGGAGAGCTGGAGCCTGCTTGACAAAGGAGTGAAGGACCCATGCCCCTCGGAGTGGGCCACCATGGATTTCACCGGGTCGGGGGAGAAGGATAAGGACAAGCTCATGCAAAGGCATCTTGCAGATGTGCATAAGTGCACCCACAAACTGATAACCTCCTCCCGAAACCCCGCCACCGTTTATCAGCAAAACCACTGCGGAGTATTCAAGTCGTCCGACTTTGGGCAGAGCTGGAGCGACATAAGTCCTGGAAACACGCTGAGGCATGGCTTCCCGATGGTCCTGGCCGAAGGCGAGGCTTATGGCGACAGTGGGAAGCTGTTTATCATCCCGTCAGTTCAGGGAGAGCCCTGCAGGGAGCACAACTCGTGCATTAAGGGCGAGATCGCTGTCTACCGCAGCCCTGATGGAGGAGAGTCCTGGGAGAGACTGACCAGGGGCCTGCCGAGGAAGGTTCACACGGCAGTTTTGCGGGATGCGATGGCCCTGGATGCCATGGAGAGTCCGGGAATCTATTTCGGGACTACGACAGGTGAAGTGTACCACTCAGGCGACATGGGTGGAAAGTGGTCGAAGATTCTTGAAGGTGCAGGCAGAGTCCAGGGTATCTCCTCGTTCACATTTTGACTTCGGTCAGCGCGAGCACCAGATGCTTCAGACTATGTGATCCGGAGAAAATCGAACTGCAGTGCGTGCAGCTGTTCACATCAGTTCGTAGTCCTGCCTCTGGTACTCATAGAGCTGGGAGAATTTCCCGCTGCCTTCCAGCAGTGTTGGAACGTCGCCCTCTTCCACAATGCTACCGTGATCCAGGACGATGACACTGTCCACGAGCCGAATGAGGGAGAACCTGTGTGTGATGAGTATGAGCGTTTTGTCCTTCAGGAACCTCTCCAGTGCACTGATTATCGCCCTTTCGGATATGGGGTCAATCTGTGAAGTCGGTTCGTCAAGCACCAGGATCTCCGGGTCGCGTATGAATGCACGCAGAATGGAGATGGCCTGTCTCTGCCCCTCTGAGAGGTTCCTCCCCATTTCTCCGATATCCGTATCGATGCCATCAGGCATCCTCTTGAAAATGGCGCTGAGGCCAAACCTTTCCACGCATTCCAGTACCTGCTCCCTTGTGGCTTCAGGGTATGAGAAGCGTATGTTGTCGAGCACAGTACCCCTGAACATGAACGGGTCCTGCAGCACCGAAGCTATGAGGCTGCGGTAGGATTTTGTCTGAATCCTCTCGAGGTCAATGCCGTCTATCTGTATTATGCCCTCAGTCGGATGGTAGAATTTCAGTATCAGGTTTGAAATGGTCGTCTTGCCTGCACCCGTATGCCCCACAACACCTACCTTCTGTCCCTTCCTTATATTCAGGTTCACCTTTCTGAGCGCGTATCCCTCGCCGTAGGAGAACGTGAGGTCCTTGAGCGTGATGCTGTCTTCGAATGAATCCACCTGCAAAGCACTCTGGGGCTGTGGTTCCTTTTCCGCATCAATGATGCCGTAAATCCTGGTAAGGCCAACCATGGCTGACTGATAAGCATTGTATGTCTGGGACAGTTGAACAACAGGATTGAAGAACCCCTGGACGTAGAAGACGAACGATACAAGTATGCCCAGTGACACCGTTCCCTGCAGCGTTTCGAGGCCTCCCTCAAACAGGACTATCCCTATTCCGAGTGCCTCGATAATCCGTATGATGGCGCTGTAGGATGAGGAAAGCCTGCTTGCCCTGATGTTTGCCTCATAGTTTTCGGTGTTGAGTTCCCTGAACCTCCTGGCGGCCTTCTCCTCCGTGTTGAAGCTCTTTATCGCCCTTATCGCACCGATGTCTTCTGCCAGGTTTCCAGTGATGCGGGCAATAGCCCTCCTTGTCCTCAGGTAGTTTTTCCTCACCCGTGGCTGGATGGAGAATGTGAATGCGACAAGGATTGGTATTACTATGAAGGAGTAGAGGGCCAGAGTCGGGGCAAGATAAAGCATGAAGGCGGCGGATATTATCAGCGTCGCCACGCCCGAGAGTACGGCAGGGAGCTGGAAGGTTAGGAACTCACTTAGGGATTCCCCGTCATTGCTGATTCTGCTGATCAGGTATCCTGTCTTCACCTTGCTGAAAAAGGAAACAGGTACTCTCTGAAGTGAAGCAAATGCACCGTCCCGCAGGTTCTTTATTGTGTTCTGTGAAAGGAATGTCGAGGTGATTGTTCTGAGCCTGTTGGAGAAGAACTGGAGAACATACATGGCAAGGAAGACAAGGGCGTAAATCGCCAGCATGTAGAAGTTCCTGGCAGTTATCTGATCCGCAACCAGGCCGATCGCGTAATACGCCGCCGTGGAAGTTATGGCTGTGACTATGATGGACAATACAAGAAGCCGCACAACCCGTGCCTGCGTCAGCATGTCACCGACCATTCTCCTGAAGGATGAGAACCCCTTTCCACCCTTGATGATCTCATCCTCCACCTCCTCGTATGTCCTAGGCATTTCCTTCTCCCTCCTTCGCTTCAGGATCGGCGATGAGTGCAAGGAGTTCGTTCCTGACGTCCGAGACCGCCTTCAGTTTCCCGTCTTCCACTTTCAGCACCCTGTCTGCAAACAGGAGGCCTGTCTCGCGTAGAGATATTATTATGACAGAAGTTCCCCTGAGCTTTTCCCTTATGGACCTGAATATCCCGAGTTCGGTTTCTGCATCCACGCTAGAGGTTGCATCATCAAATATGAGGAGGTCCGGCCTTGGCAGCACCGCTCTCGCAATTGCCATCCTCTGCTTCTGCCCGCCAGACAGTGTAATGCCCCTTTCCCCCACCAATGTCTCGTAGCGGTCAGGCAGCGAGTCTATGAAGTCGCTGATATGCGCTATCCCTGCCGCCTCCGCGATTTCCTCATCTGTGTATTCCCCGTTTCCGAACGCTATGTTCTCCCTCAGCGTGCCGGATATTATGCTGACCTCCTGGGGCACGACGCCAATCCTCTCCCGTATCTCCGGCAGGGAGAAGCTGTCATACCCGATGCCGTCGAACGCGATGCCCCCTGAATCGAGGTCGTAGAACCTGGGGAGCATGCTTATCAGAGTGCTCTTGCCGCTCCCCGTGCTTCCTGTGATCGCCACGAACTCCCCTCTCCCGATGTCAAAACTGAGATTATCCAGAATGACCCTTGTGCCGCGTGAGAAGTTTATCGCGCGTGCTTCAACCGGCGGTCTGGCGTCCCTTTCAACAGCTGCATCATAAGCCTCCTCATCCCTTCCGGATATGACGTCGTCGATCCTGTCTATAGCGGCTCTGGCGTTCTCCGACCAGACTATGAGCCTTCCCAGTATGCTGACCGGGGAGATCATGGTGTTGAATATGTTCACTGCCGCAACGAGCGAGCCCACTGAGGTTATGGAGACCATATTGCTGTAACCGGCGTAGAGAATTACGGCTGTGGCGGCAACGCTTATCGACAGCGGCATCAGATTGTTGTAAACGCCCCTCAGCTTCGCCACCTGGAGATATTCAGTAAAGTATCTGTTTGTGGTGTCCCTGAACCTGCTGATCTCCCTGTCTTCCCCGAGGAAACTGCGTACTACCCTCTGACCGGTTATGTTCTCCTGGAGCCTCTCGTTCATCACTCCGTATTCATTGCGTATACTCCTCCAGTGCACCCTCTGTTTCCTCTGGAATGCCATGCCCAGGTAAATCAGAACAGGAACTGCAACGAGGAAAAAGAGGGAGTAGAAGACGTTCAGTTCAAGAAGAAAATAGAATGCGATGACTATCAGCAGAAAGGTGGGTATCATCTGAGAAAGGAGGTTCAGGACGAAATTCCTGGTCGCCTCTATGTCCATCGTGCACCTCGACAACAGGTTGCCCGATGTCTCTCTCTCAAAGAACTTGAACTTCTTGCTTACAAGATGGTGGAAGACATCCTCGCGGAGCTCGAATGAATAACGCTGTGAAAGGTACTGTGAGCCATAGCTCACGACAAAGTGCGAAACAGAGGCAAGTGCCGAAACCAGTATTATCAGGTAGACATAATATTCCACCCCGCCCAGGCCGAACCTGAGGACCTTGTTGACAGCATCTCCAATAAACACTGAGATGAGGAGGGTAAATGCAGAAGTGAACCCCCCCACTGCAAAGACAAGTGCGACGACTTTCTTCTCCTTCTTAAGGTATCTCAGGGCAAAGGCGAGAGGTGAAAATACAGATAGTGACCTCTTAAGATTTATTTCGCATTCCTTCCTGCTGTCTTATGCAAGTTCCTAACGGTAACTTCGACATTAACCTTACCAATCACAACGGTTAACCGCCACGAAACAGTCTTTTTTTGCAGCAGGGCGCGTAAGGTGAACTGATGCAGAAGTGGTGGACCCGTATTAATCGCCCCAACGGAGTGTATGGTTTCAGTGCCCGCACAGTTGGGGAAACATTTTTAGGACGCAGACCATACGTTGCAGGGATAGATTGTCGCTAGATCACCGCCATCACCCGGATACAGAACGAGGCGCAGGTTCGATTTCAGGGAAAGCCCGCAACACGGGCGCAGAGTTGCTTGTAAAAAGTCTGATCGCACACGGCGTGAAACATTTCTTCAGCATTCCCGGACTGGGAATGTGGCCGCTTGTCAATGCAGTCCACAGCCATCGAGAGGAGTTGCAGTATGTAAGCGGACTGAACGAATCGGCTGTGAGCCTTATTGCCGAAGGATACGCACATGCATCCAGGAAGCCGGCGTTCCTCAATCTCTACCACTCGTCAGGTACTGCCTTCGGGATGGTAGCCATGTCCATCGCCTGGGCGGATCGCGCACCGCTGATATTCAGCACAACTGTAAATTCCAGGACGAACAACGGTCGTGATACTTACGCTGCCGACCCAAAGGCCATAACCCATGTAACCGAGCAGTATACCAAGTGGAGTTACGAGGTTCCTCTTGCAGAACGGATTCCTGAAGCTATTGAAAGAGCAGTTCACATTGCCACCTCCCCTCCTATGGGACCGGTCCACCTGGCATTCCCCATGGACCTGTATCTTGAAGAGACGGACGAAGTGAAGCTGGATACACGACGCCATACGGCGCGAATTTACAGTTCGACTCCTGAGCCAGAAGGGGTAAGGAAGACAGCGGACCTGCTTTTGGCTGCAGAGATGCCTTTAATCATGGCGGGGGCCGAAGTTGGGCAGTACGATGCCATACAGGAAATAGCCGCCCTTGCAGAGATGCTTGGTGCTCCTGTGGTATTACAGAACGGGCGTTCACCGTTCCTTCCTTTTCCGACCGACGGGAAATTGCTTGCGGGAAAACTCCTGGACAACATTGACCTGGTTCGCAGAGCGGATGTTATCCTGTACGTCGGTTTCGAGGCAACTGAGGTCGAATTCGATCCGTCCTATCCGTTCAGAAACACGAATCAGCTCATAATACACGTGAGCACGACCATTCGGGATGTGGCGAAGCAGTTCACGCCAAGCATTTCACTTGTAGGGAACCCGAAGGTTTTCCTAACGCAGCTGAATGGGCAGATTGCGGAACGGACAGGTTCTGCAAGGAAATCATCACTGTGGATGCAGTCTTCCAGTGAATGGTCCCGAAAGACTGCCAGAAAAGTTGACAGGATGCGTGAGGCTGTGAGAGATTCCGGAGGGGCGGCGGTTGAAGAGCTTGTCTCCATCCTCAAGAAAGAGTACGGGCAGAGCCTGACAATAGTGGACCATTCTTACGGGAGCGGCCCGCCATTTGTCGGGCTGCTGGACCTTCGTTCCAAGGACGATTACTTTTCAATCTCGCAAAAAGCAAGTACCGAGGGATGGGGGCTGCCTGCCGCAATAGGTGCCCAACTTGCTTTACCCGAGCGCCAGGTGATATCGATGGTCAGCGATGGTTCGCTGATGTTTACATCATCCGCCCTCTACACTGCCGCACGGCACAGGGTTCCACTCATAATAATGCTGTTCGACAACGGAGGATGGGGGGCTGGCCAGTGGCGTAACTCCTTCAAGGACGGCAACGAAGGTGACCTGAACGTTGGTGCCTTCTCGGATGTCCCGATAGACTTCGTGAAACACGCTGAAAGCATGGGTGTACCGGCCTTCAGGGTAGAGCGCCGCGAACAGCTGGCTGCTGCGGTGGAAAAGCTGCGAGTCAAGGGAAAGCCGTTTCTCTTCGACTTCGTCATGTCTCCGATATCCAAGACGCAGGGGCAGGAAGGACTGGTTTCAGGAATGTATCCGTAGAATGGGCAAGGGAGAAGCCCCGGCTCGAAGGCATGCGCTACCAGTATACGAAGAATTCGTGCATGGTAGCCACTGTTGGCATGTTCATCATTTCGTCTGTAAGAACAGGAAGGCCTGCAGCACTGAATACATGTCAGGGCCACACCGTATGAATGCCAGGTCTCTTTGCCTGTTCCTTCCAAGTCCCTTCAGCCGTGCCAACCGATGCTAAAGTCCCAGCGCCCTGAATTCGCATGTAACCTGACGATGCGCGAGTTGAGATGGAGCCTGTGTGGGCAACCTCCGGGGCAAAATACTCCCTTCGGCTGCAACGGAGAAGTATTGTCTTTATCCGTCAGGCAATTTCGACCCGGGTGTGAATGCAATCAAAACATGCAGAGTAATAATGAACCGGATAAATAGAACAATCCGGATTCAAATTGACAAGGGGAATCGAAGTGCCTCATTACATAATTCTGACCAACTGGACGGATCAGGGCATAAAGAATTTCGACAAGACTCCTGAGCGCGTGGAATCAGCAAAGGCGCTTGCAACGGAACTGGGCGGAAAGATGGATGTGTACTACACGATGGGCGAATACGATACCGTCGTGCTGCTGGATGCTCCAAGCGAGGAGGCTGCAGCTCAAATTGTCTTCAGGCTCAGAAGACTAGGCAATGTTCGGACCACTACGATGAAGGCCCTGACGTCGGAAGAGGCTGCAAGGATCATAGAGAAGATGCCTGATTAACCGGGCAGGCTCCTTTGATAGAGTGGAACTTGCACATCAAAGCGCCGAGTGATACTCAGCGTGCATGAGACTTGGCCCCTCACCCTGGACTCGCTGCTGTGACGTTTTCCATTGCGGAGTTTGAATTCACTCCATCGCGCTGCTTGCAAGAATCTGTAGTAACTGGTTCTGTGCACCGACTCAGAATCTGGCATACTGTGGGAGCAATATCCCGATCTACGATTCAGTGCCCGAAACGACCAGATGGCGCCAGACAGCGGGAGGGAGTCGCTCTTATTTGTAAAAATATATAACCGATACCCACCTCTTTGCCGGCTGATGATAGTTGTTGAAAACACAATACCAGTCAAGAAGGAGTACTGGGACAAATTCGAGAAACTGTTCACAGAGAGGGAGAGCCATCTGGCAGGCGTCCCCGGGTTCATCAGGAATGAAGTCATGAGGCCGCTCAGGGGAAACGAGTACATTGTCATGACACACTGGGAGTCGCTTGAGCATTTCCGTAAGTGGATGAACAGCGACGCATTCAAGAAGGCACATTCAGGAGAAACCCTTCCCGACGAGGCATATGATGGTGAAAATGAAATCGCAATCCACGAAGTTTTCTTGACATCGTGATGCCTGCTTCCATTAGCCCTGATACTTTCCGGCTGTTTACACTAAGCCTGTCATGTAGTTACGGCAGACCAGATTTGAAAGGAGGATCGGTGGTGATCGGGGTCGGCCCCAATCTCCTCCTGCCGGGCACGGGTGCCATAGTCGTGCACATACATCTATCCAGTATTCACCATTCGTGACTCTGCTCCAGCGCCCCGGGGGGAAGTCAAGATGAGGCCAGTTCCATCCTGCTTTCCATTCTATTCCTCAGAAGAGACAGGAACCTGAAAACAGGGTGAATGAATTTGCTGAACGGAGCCATGAGATAGATGCCGGCTACAAGTGCAACATGTACCAGGAAAAACCCCGAATAAAGGCTGGTTCCCGAGACGACAGGGAAAATCACACCTGTTATTCCAGTAATGAATATAGTCATCGTGAATGGATAATCATAGCTTTTCATACTGTCGGAGGCCAGTTCCTGGTTTGATACGGACTTTGTTGTGAGCAGCAGAAGGGATCCTACTGACATCCCGGCTGCTCCAATAATGTAAAGCCATACAAGGCCTGCTGTCAGGCCAGGATAAAATGCTATCGTAAAGAGATCAAGTATGAAACCAAACAAGACGCCCATATGGGCAATCATCCTGACAGAACTGACACTTTCGCGAGGATAGCTGCATCCCGACTGCCCGCCTCTGAAGTACCTGTGTGAGAAGGCATCAGAAACCGCCCCCGTGACGTCCTTGCTAACGACTTTCATGTCCTGTACCTTGATACTGTCCCAGTACCTTGAGCCTTCAATGGCCCACATTACCAGGACGTATGAATAAAGGATTATGCTCAGCATTTTGAAGTATAAATCGGGTATAACCGCTGCCCCTATGGAAGCCGGTCTCACAAGGACCGACGGACCTTCGACGTCAACTGCCAAGAAAAAAGTGAAGGCAAGACAGAATAGCAAAACAATACCCCATGAAAGGTAAGGTCTTTTCACTAGCGGAAAAAGTCTTTTCGGTACGATGTTCTCCCCATAAGTTTCGATCCTGATCTGGGAAAGAACCCTGGGGATATTAATTTGAAATTCATGCTCCCCGGTATAAGGGCACACGTAATAGCAGTCCCTGCAGTCATGGCAGAGATTTGAATAGTATTTCAAGTCGGAGCTGAGTAAATCAGGCTTCCGTTCCATGGCATCCCATACTGCGCAGTAACCCTCGCAATACCTGCAGGCATTGCATATCCTGAACTGCCTTAATCCTTCATCGTAAATGTCTGTCAAACGAAGGAAGCCTCCTCTCCAGCTATCCTCCCGAAAACGGTACCTATGGTAAGGCCAAAACCAGCCAGGTATCCGCTGCGAAGGACGTTGCCGGACACAATCTCGCCGGCAGCGAAAACATTCTCCATCGGACCGTGAGCGGTCTGAACTCTGGCATCTTTGCCTATCTTCAGCCCCAGATAGGTAAAAGTCAAGCCGGGCGCTAGCGGAAATGCCATGAACGGCGGTGTATCGATCGGTTTGTAGAAATGCGACTTACTGGGGGAAAGAGAAGCTGAAGACCGCGCTTCAAAGCTGCCGTCCGCTTTTCCGGCTGCAGCCCGGTTGTATTCCTGAATAGTGTCCATGAAACCTTCCTTGTCGATTCCGATTCTGGTTGGAATTTCGTCAAGTGTCTCGGACAACAGCGGAGGGAATGCAGTAGGCATGAATTTGCCGATCATGGTGGAATCCACTATCGCGTAAGCCAGCTGATCCTCCTGTTCGGCAACGAGCTTTCCCCAGATTGCATATCTTTTTGGCCATATATCCTCCCCTTCATCGTAGAACCTCTTTCCATGTTTGTTTACGACTATCCCCAAAGGGATCGCATCCACCCTAGTGACTATTCCGCCATCAACGCGTGGACCTCTCCTGTCAACGGCAACCATGTGCCCTCCCTTTGGTTCTCCTGCTGTAAGAGCACCTTGCGCAATGAGGGACCTGAGGGGGAGCCCCTTATTGTGTTTGGTCCCCCGTATGTGAAATGACTCAGATGCATTTCCCCAGAT
This sequence comes from Candidatus Sysuiplasmataceae archaeon, assembly GCA_046706185.1. Taxonomy (GTDB): domain Archaea; phylum Thermoplasmatota; class Thermoplasmata; order Sysuiplasmatales; family Sysuiplasmataceae; genus JAJZXY01. The sequence goes on along the minus strand of JBJKPR010000034.1, from coordinate 12,762 downwards.
TGAATGGAGCCATTCCCTGTTAGCCTCGAAACCGCCCGAACACACCACCAGGCTCCTGGCCCCAATTTCTACTTTCTTTCCATCAAAACCCACAACGAGACTTTGGAAACTTCCGTCCTTGATTATGATGTTCTCCACTTCGGAGGAATATAGCACACCTACACCAAGCTCATCCAGGCGGTTGTAGTATATGTTTGCAAGAGCTTTCCCTCCACCTATAAAGAAGGCATTGGTCCGGTTGAGGTTCAGCGTTCCGCGGATTTCCCTTTTGAATTTGACTCCATTTTCGTTCATCCAGCCCGGTATGCCTTCAGAATTCTCGATCACAAATGAAGCCATGTCCTCATCGAGACTATTGTCCGACACCCGTCTTATGTCCTCCAGGAATTCGTCAAATTCGTATGAACCGGATGTGAACTTGTCTTTCCCGTGAAGATATCTAACATCCCTGGTGTACTTTGTGTTGCCACCCCGATCAGCCATGGGAGCCGCCTCAAGGAGAAGTGTCTTCCTTGAGTGTCTTGCAGAAGTCATGGCTGCGCATAAGCCTGCATTCCCGCCACCAACAACGACTGTATCGTATTCACGTTTCACGGAGTGGCAGCTGAATGTTATGCTCCGTATATGAGTATTTTGAGATGCATACTCCGGTAGACTCGACTCGACATTTGCAGAAGTGGTCATGCGTCTTCTATCGGTTTAGATCTGAAGAAGGGGCAGAAGAAATTGGATTGATAATGGGCCCTGCACCCGACAGGGGCGGGAACCCGCTAGGAAAATATGGAAGGTGTTTGCGCCCTGAATTACCTCGGCAAACAGGCGTATGGATGGTCCGCTCAAACACCAGCGCTATCACACATATCAGGTTCCTCTAGAACAGGGGCTGACCTGCACGATCCTTTGGCATGAAGAATATACCAACAATCGCAACAACGGCTCCTATGCCGACTACGCCCGCGATAGTAAGGAACGGATTGTGGGTAGCTGATCCCACTGCTGTCACAACGAAGGGCCCGAATGATGCTAGAGTCGTGCCAAACTGATAAACTCCATTGAAGGACCACCGGATGGTGGTAGGCACGACTTCTGACATGAAGACCCCGTTTGCAAGCGAGACCTGGAAAAGCGACTGAATGACCAGTACCGCCAGTATTATCGTGAGCGTATCACCGGTTCTCATAAGCTGGAACATTGGATAGGCTAGTATTGCTGTAGCTATGGCGTAGAAGTACATGAGTCCTTTCCGATTACGTAGCAGATCGCCGGCATATCCAAACAGAGGGGACAGCACTCCCCTGATCAGGTTCGGCACGATAGCAACAAGCGCGATTGTCGCTACAGTTGCAGGTGTGAAAACTCTCAGGAAAGTCGGGATGTACTGGGCAGTGTCCTGAGCGATCAAATCTCCTCCGAAGCCTATCAAAAGGGAAGGTATCACGATCTTCCAGTGATGTCGGATGGTCACCCAGACTGGTGATCTCATCTCCTTTGCTCTCTTGCCTTTGGCTTCCCATTCGGGACTCTCCTTAACCACAAATCTCGCAATTACAGCGATTGCAAACGGAATGAGACCGAAGAGGAAGAGATAACGCCATGCAAAAGCCCCAATATAGAAGCCTCTTATGCCGATGCTGCCTGGAGCGAAATAGGCAACTAAACCAAGATCCAACCCTGCTAGAGTGAGACCGAAAGGAAAACCGGATTGGACTAACCCGCTGAAGAAACCTCGTAGACGGTCTGGAACGCTTTCGAGCGAGATGACAGTGCTTCCTGTACTCTCTCCCCCAAGGAAGATACCCTGAGTCAGCCTCAGAGCGATTAATAACCCAGTGGACAGGAAACCAGCTTGGGCGAAAGTAGGCAAGGCACCGACCAGCACTGTTGCCGCCCCCATTCCAACGACGGAATATAGCCACGGCTTTTTTCTTCCTGTTTTGTCGCCGTAGTGACCAAATATCATTCCGCCGATCGGCCTGCCAAGATATCCAACTGGGTAAGTCAACAGATAAAGCAAGACTGCGGAAACATAGCTTGTCTTCGGGAAGAATAGCGGTGCGATGAAGGGCGCTGCTATGTTGTAGATTGACGAATCGAAATATATCATCAAAAATCCCAGGAATGCTGCAATACTGGTTGTAGCACCCTGACCTAAACGTTTTTCGACGACTGGTGGTTGGGTTTCGACCTTTGAAGGGCCCGCCGAAAGGTCAGGTAAATATGACTCGTCAAAATCTGCCATATAATTCAGCCCCGGTATGTGGTCTCGATATTTATGGATTGTGGGAGGTCCGGCTGAGGCATGACAGGTCTGATTGTTAAAATTAGATAACATTAGCTGAATATATTAGTAATAAATAACATTTAACGAATATATTACGGCCCGTACGCTGTTCACAGCAGTTCATCATTCCGAAGGAGGCTTGTTGCACTTTGAGTCTTCGCGAGGAGATCGGTCCCCGTTTCCTGCTCCTCAACCTCAACCTTGCGCTCTGCGTCATGTAAGCTCCGCGTCCTCAGAGGCAGCAGTAATTGCATCTGTCAGTCTTCGCCTCTGTCATGTATGCATGCATGATGAAAGTGAATACAAGGCCATACCAGAGGATCTTCAGCAAGAGACACGTTTTTCCGAACTTTGTATGCCGGATTTCAACAGTGTGCCCAGGCAGCAGTTAGGTGAGGAATCGCAAATATCCATTGTCTGAGTCTAATGTTCTCTCCACCTGCGGTATCTTCGGCAATAACATGTCTCATCTGCCAATTGCAGTTTCCTGCCCTCGCTTGTATCCGCAATTGACACTTTCTTGTTTATGTAAATGGGACACGACTTGTCTTTATGACACACAGCTTGGATATAAGTGAACCGAGCGATGTGGGCACTGCTATGCATTCGAAGAGTAAGCGGGAGGAATTACTCCAGCTCTTGAGATTTTACCTTTGCCAGCAACGCCGTTCAGAGGACATCATTCTCTCGGTCCCGTTGCTGGTTACGCGGACGAAATCTTCGGCAACAGCGTGAAGAGGAACCTTCCCAGACAGTGCCATTGTGTCGTATGTCGAGTACATCGGTTCATATGTAACCAGAGAATCTTCCTGTATGACGTCCTCACTGTCCGGGTTGATTATAGGCGGATCGTGTCCGACACCTATGCCGTGGCCAAGTATCACGTGCATCAGGTGCTCGGAATGCCCCTGCTCCTTGGCCACCCTCATGGCCACTTCAGCGAGCTCGTATGCCTTAACGCCGGGGCGGGTTGCCTTCTCCATTGCCTCGGTACTCAGAACAGCGGTTTCCATCAGGCTTTCCTGCTCCATCGTCGGCTTTCCAACACAGGATGTCCTTCCAACATCGAACGCATAACCGTGGAGCAAGCTTGTCAGGTCAACATACACCATGTCGCCCGTTTGCAGCTTACGACTGGTCGGTGTGGTGTTCTTGAACCCTGCTCTCGGTCCAGCAGAAACTCTGTTGTCCAATCCCGCGTTGATAAGCTCTGCTCCAGCCATCCGCATTGCCCACTCGGCTTCGGCAACAAGCTCTATTTCGCTAACGCCGGGCCTGATGTTGTCAATCACTGCATTCAATCCAAGATCTGCGATCCCGCCCAGCTTTCTCATAAGCTTGAGTTCGGCGGGACTCTTCCTGACCCTGCAGTTCGTGTAAATGCCGGTTGCTTCCTGCAGCTTCATCTTGTCGAACGAGCTGGTAAGCTCTGACAGATAATCATAACCAAGCAGTCTTCGGCCAACGATACCCACTTTACCGTTTGCCACCTTCTTTTCGTTGATGACCTGCTTAATGAGTTGCATCATCTTAGGCGCACCTTCCAGGTCCCGCATAAGATATGGCCTCACATCATCCATCCAGGTGAACCACATCTGAGAGTGCATCGGTTCGCCGTCTCCGGCGGCACCTGTCACAACAGTCGGCTCGCCGTCGACCGGGAGAACTATGGTAGTGGTGCCCCAATCAGAAGACAAATTGGATATCCATCTCACGTTTCCCCTGTCTCTCTTGTCGCCTATGATAAGAAGACAGTCCATGCCCGCCTTCTTCATGGCATCCTTCGCCTTCGAGACCCTATCCTTGTACTCAGAAATTTCAAAAGGAAGGTCGAGGAACTCGCTTCTGTATTTCATGTCCCAAGGCAGCTTGAAATAGTTCAACGTTTTTGTTGTCAAGGCCGACAAACATAATTCTCTGTCTATAAAAATTTTATGTCATACTCACTTGTTCACTGATTGAGCATCCCATAGACAAGGATGACAAGAACCTAATTGAGCAAACAGGCATGAATCGCAGCTGGAAAATCCTGTTGATTAGCTTACAGCCGAGGGCCGCATTGTAAACTTTATCTATCCGAGAATCATGAGGATAAACAGCAACTGATCCGGCAGTTCAGTGGATAAATTTGCTACTTGCAGGGAAAAAATTAGGCAAATGTTTGAAGCACAATATTCTACCGATACGCAGGGTTCGAGGTGCCGATTATGCAGGACAGCTTGGGTCTAGGAAAAGGGCAAGTGAAGTCAAAATGAGTTTGAATTCAGTTGAAAGGATCAATTCAGAGTTTAGTGTCAACGGTAAATCCTACCGGGCAGAGTTTGAGGCGCGCACAACTTTGTGGGAAGTCCTGTCGGAGAAACTGGGGCTTGTCGGTACCCCGAGAAGCTGCAACCAGGCTTCATGCGGTGCCTGCACTGTTCTTGTCGACGGCGATCCGATCTACTCCTGCCATATACTGGCATCGGACGTTATAGGAAAGGAAATTGTCACTATCGAAGGATTGGGCAGCAAAGACAAGCCCGACATTCTCCAGCAGACTGGATATAACAACCATGCTGCACAGTGCGGCTATTGCACGTCGGGATGGATCGTCGCGGCAAGGGCGCTGTTGACGAGGAATCATTCGCCGACCGTCGAGGAAATAAAGGAAGCACTGGGTGGCCACCTCTGCAGGTGTGGCACTTATCTGGCTATTGTCAGGTCCGTGCTGGAGGCAAGCCAGCTCTCGGGTACTGCGGGGAAAATCCCGCAGGCGAGCGCCGATCATAGCAGAGTATTTTCGATGCCTATGGAGCGGGACTACTCGACTGGAGGAGGGCACTTTCCTGGAGACACACTTATCGAAGGCGATCGAAAGATTGCCACAAAGAAATGGCAGGGGTACCCTCCAAAAGACCTGAACCTGGTCGGTCACGCATATCCTGCGGTAAGAGAGATATCCTTTCCAAAGTTCCTGGGAAAGGCTGAGTACGCGACCAGAGTGGTTTTGCCAGACTCGCTTTACGCCAAGTTTCTTGGTTCCCCCCACCCCCATGCACGAATAAGGAACATTGACGCAGGTGAGGCTGAAAGCCTGCCGGGAGTGAAACTGATACTGACTTGCATGAACGCGCCTTCCTCAAATCCCATGAGCAAGGAGCTGATGTATGAAGGTGATATAGTGGCTCTAGTTGTGGCCGAATCAGAACATCAGGCTGAAGATGCCATTGATGCAATCAAAGTCGATTATGAAACACTGCCGCACGTGGTAAGCGTGGAACAGGCGCTTTCACCAGATGCAGTAAAGCTCCGCCCTGAAGGTAATCTTCTCCAGACCCAAAAGGAGGATCCGGCCTACTGTCCTGGCGCGACTGCAAAGTGGCAGCACGGTGATGTCGAAGAGGGCTTTCTGAATTCCGACCTGGTAAAGGAGTTCACCTACCATTTCAGGGGCGCCACCATTGTTCCTCTGCAGCCTGTAAGTGGTGTTGCCAGGTGGGAGGGGGATAAGCTGACCTTTTGGGGCATGAGTCAGGGCATCCACAACGCCCAGGGAATGCTGGCCAAATGGCTGGGAGTTGCGCCTTCCGACGTACACTACATTGACAGGTGGAATGGGGGCACATTCGGTGCCAGAATGGTGCTGCATCCGCTGGATGGCCTTGTTGCATATGCTGCAAAGGTCACGAACAGGCCAGTGAAGTACATGCTGAACAAGCGCGAAGAGCTTGGTCAGATCAGCGTCAAGCCTGAAGTCGTGTCGAAGTTCAAAGTCGGTTTGAATACAAAGGAAAAGAGCATCGTCTCGATCCGGTACGAGACGTTCCAGATTGCAGGCAACCTAGACGTCCCACCAGGTGGAGGAGGGCCGATGAACGAAAGTGCAAGAGACGAGCTGATACTGTACGGAACCAACATACCAAACTGGGAATTCAAGGCATACTGCTACAAGAGCAATACGCCGCCAGTGGGTGCTTCTCGCAGTAATACGCAACAGGAATTCAAATGGGCATTTGAGTGCGTCATGGATGAAGTCGCGGAACTGTTGAATGTTGATCCTGTAGAGTTCAGGCTGAAGTTTGCAGCGAGACCGGGGCAGAAACTGGCTCCTATATCAGATTGGGGCAAGGAATTCACGCAAAAACCCGAGGTTGAAAAAGGATCGCTGACCTTCGACTCGTATGCATCTAGAGAGGTAATCGAGGAAGGAGCGAAAGCATTTGGATGGAACAGGAGAAAGAAAGAACCCGGTCAGATGACTGGAAGGTTTGTAACAGGGATCGGAATGAGCATTTCCGATCATCACGGTGGCCACCTGGCATGGAAGGAGGGAGAAGAAGGATATGCCATTTCGCAGGGCGAGGAGTTCTCGTCAGAAATAGAGCTCGACTCCGGTGGAGACGTGCTAATCAGGAATGCAATGTCGGAAAGCGGTACTGACCATGACACAGGCATCGTACAGACCGTGGGTGAGATTCTCGGGTTCACATCCCTTCAGAACATACATGTTGAATGGGGCGATTCGGATATCGACCTGAAGACGGGCATGTGGCTTGGCGGACGTACCAACACACTGCAGGGCGGGGCCGCATTGGCTGCGGCCGAGAAGCTTAAGGAAGATCTTCTCAAGAGGGGCGCCGCCTCACTTGGTGTGGATGTAAGCGGACTGTTGCTGAAGGAAGGCTTTGTCTCGACGGCAGACGGCGCCATGAAGATCAGCTTCGGCGAGCTGGCCGCTTCTGCAGGTGGTCACATTCGCCATGACGGCCATACCAGGACGGGTACAGGTAAAGGCAGAGCGCTCATAAGGAGCGTTGGTGCCTGTTTTGTGGAAGTGGAAGTTGACATCCTGACTGGTGCATACAAGATAAAACGGCTTGTGGATACGCATGATTCGGGAAAGGTAATCAATCCGCTGCTTGCAGAAAGCGAGATGGACGGGGCATTTCTGCAGGGACTGAACGCAACAGCGGAGTCCCTGCCGTGGGATTCGGAGGCGCCGGGCCGCGCGCTGTACAGCGTCGGCTTCCTCTCGTACAGGATGCCTACGTTCATGGAAGTACCCGAACAGGTGGATCACATTTTCGTTGACAGCCTTGAGCCGAGGTGGTACTTCGGTTACAAGAGTTTTGCCGAGACCACGATAGGGGCCGTCCCCAGCGCGATTACAAATGCAATCTACAATGCTGTGGGCATAAGGATCCGCGAGCACCCCATATCGCAGGATAGGGTCCTCTCCGAACTCAGGGAGGCGTACAGGCAATGAAGCCGGTCACCCTGTATCAGCCGGCCACTGTCGAAGAGGCCCTTGAGGTGCTTGCAGCGGAGGGAAAGAGTGCCGCTGTCTACGCTGGAGGTACTGATATACTCAGCAGGTTGAAGAACCGATTGCTGACCACACCAACACATCTTGTCGACATCAAGAATATCAAGGAACTCAAGAAGATAGATGTGCTTGAAGACGGGTCGCTGAGAATCGGGGCAACCTGTACGCTCACAGAAGTTTCCAGGTCGGAAGCAATCAACGCCTATCCCTTGATAGGAGAGACAATACAGCAAATCTCTTCACCCGAATTGAGAAATCAGTCAACTGTCGGCGGAGGGCTGACCCAGGATGTCTGGTGCCCGTACTTCAGAAGCAACTACAGGTGCTGGCGAAATGGGGGCGACCAGTGTTATGCAGAAACAGGCGACAACAGGTACTACCAGTCGGTCATGGGCGCCGACAGATCCTATGCCACGTTCCATGGCGACCTTGCAATTTCGCTTATAGCGCTCGATGCAAGAGTCAGGATAGCGAGTCCAAAAGGAAAGAAGGAAATGAGCATTGAGAAGCTAATACCAGGGGAAGTCATGCTGAACGGGAGGATCCAGTCTCACGTGCTTGGGCCGGACGAGTTTGTGACTGATGTGATACTGCCTGCAGAATCCAGGAAACTGGCTGCCTGTTTCCGCAAGGCCAGAATAAGGGGCGTCTGGGATTTTGCCCTCGGCTCTGTGGCTGTGGCGGTGAAGACCAAAGACTCCGTCATAGAACGGGCAAACGTGATCTTCGGCGCGGTCGGAACAGGACCGTTGAGGGAAAAGACGGTTGAGGGTTTTCTGAAGGGGAAGAAATTGAACAGTGACCTGGTGGAACAGGCACAGGCAAAAGTGCTCCTGCACCCGAAACCTCTTCCACACAACGGCTACAAGATTGATATAGCGATTGGATTATTCTCGTCAGCACTGGGACACTTATCAGAGAGGGTTTGAATTGAAAGTAATAGATGCATACTGCCACATTATCCCCCTGGCGTACGTGGATTCACTGAGACGCTACAGAAATGAGACCGTTGGTGCAGCCGTTCAGAGACAGGATCGTCTCAACAAGAACTTTCCGCAGTTCTGTGACCTGGACCATCGATTTCAGAATATGGATGAATACGGCATCGATGCGGAGGTTGCCTCACCGGTTGCGTATCTCGACCCTAACCTCCTGCCGCTTCCCAAACAGAACCTGTCGCTGACACGACTGCTGAATGACTCCATGGCTCAGATTGCCAGGGAGTCAAATGGCAGGATATGGGCTGTGGGTGCCGTGCCACTGCTCAGCAGCAAGGATGACATCCATGAGGAGCTCAGAAGAGCAAAAACTGAGCTTGGACTGAAAGGAGTGAACGTTCCAACGAACGTTCACGGAAGGGCAATAGACACGTTCGGCGATCTCTGGGAAAGTGCAGCAGAGCTGCGAATGCCTGTCTATCTGCATCCTGCCAACAGCCCGCCGGCCGGCCGGACTTATGAGAAGGAATATGACCTGATGCATGTGCTTGGATGGCCGTTCGACACGTCGCTTGCACTTTCAAGGCTTGTCTTTTCAGGAATAGCAAAGAAATACCCTCAGCTTCCAGTCATCGCCCATCATCTTGGCGGCATGATTCCTTTCTTCGGCGGGAGGATGGTTGAATCCTACCAGGACAAGGGCTTGCTGCGGAGCTTCAAGCGATTCTACTACGACGTTGCCGTCGGGGGCAGTGAAGCCGCATTCATGTGCGGGTACAATGTCTTTGGCTCAAAGAGATTGATTCTTGGAACAGACTACCCTCACGGACCGAACGGCGGAAAGCCCCGCCTGGCAGGTTACCCCCGCATTGTGAAGGAGAGCAGCCTGTCGGAGAAGGAAAAGGCAGACATCCTAGAGGGGAACATTCGGAGAATTCTACGGCTCTGAGCGCCCGTGGAGTATATCTGGCAATTCCTTGTCACGCGGTGCACTTGCGGCTGTGGGCGATCACCGAGGTATCTGCTGACCGGAGCACAGGTTCATATGGATGACTGCATCAGTTTGAAAACCTGCCTTTGGCAATCATACAGCTGGAGAGCCTTCAGCACCCTTCAGACAGCGCCGGCGCCCCACCCCCTCGTCAGTGCATCCGTGGTCCAGAACTATGACGCAGTCCACAAGACCTGTGAGGGAAAAACTGCGTGTGGCCAGCATCGGTGTCCTGTCCTTCAGGAACCTTACTGGGAGGGGTTTTTCCATTCGCAAAATTTACCTACTGCATTCGCATTATCGCTTGTCAGGTACTCCGTTGCCCTGTTTGAGACGCATGTTTGCATCAACTCGTGATGGAGTGACAAGGATAGAAATTGATTCACAGGAATCACACTCTTTGTGCAATAAAGGGAACGAGATGATTTGAATGTCCAAGTCACTTGGCAAGAACCTTCCTCCGGCATTATACGAGCAACTGCGGCATGATAATCCGAATAGGCAGAATACTGCGATATTCCTTGTCGTAAGGGATGATGACGGGTTTCCGCATGCGGCACTGCTCTCTCCCTATCAGGTAGTCGCGCCACGACCAGACAGGGTTTATGTTGGAATTCACATGGGAACAAAGACTGAAGGCTACCTGCAGAAACAGAATATCGCCACGCTTATAGTGCAGGTGAAGCCCGCCGTTTTCTACATCAAGTGTAGAACCGCCAAAACAAGCGAGTGGGACCACCCGAAGGACAGGCTATACAACCTCGAAGTCTCAGATGTGCTTGAAGACTATTCAGAAAGCGCACCGTTCGTTTCCGAGCTCAGGTTCAGCGAAACGAATACCATTGCGCCTTACTCTGAGGAGTTCGAGAACATCAGGAAATATGCCTCGGAGAACCCGTAGCACTACTTCACCTCTCTATGCCCGGTCCCTTCCCCCGTTATCTTCAGAGGACAAAGGCACTTTCGGAATCATCCCTGCCGCAGGGTCAGCCGGCTTCAGTCGATATTCATAGCCTGCGCTCGAGCATCAAGGGAGTTCAATTCCTGCTCAAATAGACCGGACATACAGTGCAGCTGCACCGGCGGCGTACCGGTACAGAGTCCAGTTACAGGGCTGCAGAGACGGCAGGGGCTAACACGCCGAGCGGCGGCGCAGCAAACAGACTATGAATGTGTTTGCTGCGTCATTCTGAAGTGATCAGAAAGTCCACCGGTGCCTGGCGTCTCTGGGACTCTCGTCCTTTTTCAGTTCCACCTTACGTTTGCGCAGCTTCTCCCCTGTCTGGTAGAAGTCGCCACTGACCGCCAGTTTTGCTTCCTGGGCGAGCTCGTCCGGCCAGAACCCTAATGAGTAACCAAACCACGGCGATCCAAGCTCCAATTCCGGCAGACCCATCTCCTTCCACAGGTCAATAGCATGCTCCATGTGTTCCCTTGTTGGAAGAGATACAGGAGGCATATCGAATTTCTTCGTTGCATCTATCATCAGGGATGCGTCGGAATCATCACGCGGCTTCTGACCGGCGGCGCCTCTCATATAGTGCATAGGACCCCTTGTCTGCCTGCCAGGCCTTAACTTGGAGTCGTTCTGGAGCTGAGCCCGGTGGCATATTGCCCAGATTACGGCCATCGGTTCCTCGGGGTTTATGTCCTCATCCACACAGACCAGGAGTTTGCCGTACTCTGGCCTGTAATTGAGGACAGCATCCATAACTCTCCATGGCTCGTCGTCGTCCTTCTTCTTCATCTGAACTACGACATAGGGCCTCAGATTGACCAACGGTTCTACATGAGCAACTTTTATGACAGAGTCGAACCCCTTCTTGCGAAGATAGTCGAGGGTTACGCTTTCCATTCCCCTGTGTTTAATCTTGCTGCTTTCGCTGGGCGTGAATTGACTGAGAATGCTGACCACAACGGGGTTCTTCCTGTGTGTGATGCAAGTTGCCTCAAAAGCGAAGCTCAATGTCCTCGGATCAACATATCCACTTGACTCGCCAAACGGCCCTTCGGGTTCAAGGTAGTCCGTTTTGATTATTCCCTCCACAACTATTTCCGCGGTTGCAGGGACTTCCAGATCCACGGTCTCGCATTTGACAAGGTCGAGCGGTGCACCCTGCAAGCCGCCTGCAACAGCATATTCACTCAGACCGTAAGGCAGCTTCGTGACTGCAGTGTAGGAGAATACCGGAACAGCGCCAATCACAGCTGCGACTTCGAGATCACGACCCATCGCCCTGCACTTTTCCCAGTGGGTTACCAGATCGCCCCCAGTGAACAGCCCCGTACGACTTGGTGACTTGATCTGTGCTCTGTAGTTGCCTGCATTCGGTATCCCTGTTTCTGGATCCTTCGAGACGAAACCGCAAGCGGTAAAGTAGGGTGCGTTATCAAAGCCAGGCGTGGAAATAGGGAATGGAAATTCCCCCAGCCCGTCGTGCTCCAGGAGTTTATCCCCCTTGTGTATTTCGTCCTTAACTGGTCCAGTCTTTACTGTCCTTGGTTCAATCGGGTTCGCTAGCGCGTTTCTCCACTTTGCCTCAACTTCGTTAGGACCACAGCCCATGCCAATGGAATATACTTCATGAGAAGCAGCAAGGCAACCGACTGCTACAGAGCCGTTGAACTTCTTTCCCTTTGCATTTGAAACGTTTTCGAAAATGAATCCCTTCCGCATATTTTCCTTGAGCCCAAGAAACTGCAATCTGACAAGAGGATGGATCTCGGTCTCCAGTTTCACCTCTTTCTTTACTCTTCGGAGCAGATCTCGACTTTCAAGGGCGGACAAATGCTCTCTAAAGTCTGCATACGGACGTGCGGTGCCAGAAGATACCGGGGATTGCTCTACAGTTTCCCTTGTGGTCATGGTTAAATCCTCCTTAGGCAAAACATCCCTTCACCGGGGTTTAATTTCATAGCCTCGCATATCGCATTCTTATTAATAAGAGTTCTCTCAGGCTCTGGCGCGGGAAAAAATTCTAACCTTTCTTGCGTCCGACAGGTTTCTTTCAGTTCCTAGCTTGTCCGTTGTTCCGTTATATTTTTCCAACGGAACTATGGTCTCAGTATGACAAGAGATGGGATCGATGGGATCGCCCTTCTTAATTTGACCATTTCTTGACAAGTCTACCTTATTGCGGCAATGTGGCAAAATTGGAAAAGCCTGGACCAACGCCTACATCACTGGTGATGGAGAGAGTTCTTTCTTTCAGGCCGGTGCCTGTTTGACCTTTGCTTGAATACA
>JBJKPR010000033.1:0-26158 GCA_046706185.1 Candidatus Sysuiplasmataceae archaeon | reverse complement strand
ATAGCCTCTGAAAATGCCTTCCCAAGGTACCCTTTACGCTTTCCATATTTCTTGGCGGCGTATTTCCTGAACTCTCTGTCGAGTTCCTCAGAAATATTGACTGTTACTGGTTTGGTCGTAGGCATCGTATATACATATAAAAGCATAACATTTAAATGTTCTTATTCTGTAAATATTAGCCCTCACAGACTCCCAAGCGCATCAGAATAGTTGATTGCAGGACTGATTCGCACTAAAAGAGCTGAATCCCTCCAAGCCCGCTCTATTCGGGCATTGTAAGTAATACCATATACTCGAATACTTTATACTGGTCTATGGACAGTACGACGATCAAGGTTTCGAAAGACACTCTCAGGAGCCTTGGCCAGTTGCAACGTAATCTTGGAAAACGTACTCTGGATGACACGGTCAAGGAGCTCATCAAACAGCACAGAAAAGCCTTAATGGCAAGAGCATTCAGCTTGGACAAGGGAAGAATAAGGCAATTCGATGAGAGTGACCGCGGTGAAGATCGTTATTGACTCGTACGCCTGGATTGAGATTTTTTCCGGCACTCAAAAAGGAAGAAGAGCACTTGCGGCAATTGAGGAGGCAGACGAGGTCCTGACACCAGATGTTGTGCTATCAGAAGTGGCCAGGAAATATATGAGAGAAGGGGCAGGTGAGAACAAAGCCATGGAAAGGCTCGCGACCATCTGCGAGGCGTCAGATGTTGTGGGGATTGATGCATCAACCGCTGTGGAATCTGCCAAGATGTATTTGCTGCTTGAAAAAAACGCAAAGGAAGAATCGCTTGCAAAACCCAGTCTTTTTGACGGTATTGTCCTGGCATTTGCCCGTGTGAATCATGCCAAAGTCCTGACGGGGGATCAGCATTTCAAAAACCTGGAAGATACGCTGTGGCTTTGAATATCAGCCTGGTTGAGGGGTCCGGAAATGTTCTGGATGAAGTTGGTGCTATGCAAGAAGTACATTCCAGTCTGACCTCGATTTTTCCAAACTCCTGGCATGTATGATTTTCCAGATCGAAATTATCAGTGTAAACGGGCCAAATTGTTCGGACCCCTCCGCACCCACCGTGCTGTTGAAAAACGCCTTGAAGTTGCCTCAGCCGACGGCGGCTGAAAAAACGAACCTGCTCTTGTTCATGTTCATACTGCGTGTAAGGAAAAAGGATGGTTTTCTCAGCGACTCTACATGCCTGTAGGCTATTCCTGTCCCGGAAAGCTTGCCGATTGCCTCATGTCTCGTCCACGAAATGAAGAAACGTTCATCGCCGACAAGAGGGTCTACCAGCTCGACATCAAGACCAATGCCGTAGCTGAAGGCAACAGCCACTCCCATCAGGAAACTGGAGCGAGAAACGCTGAAATTGAGTGGACGGATGCCTTCAGAACCCCTGTTTCTGCAGCTAACGACCGGTCTGCCGTGCTTTTCCTTTCCAAAACAAATATCAAACGGAGAGCAGTGCATTACCCCCGCAAGAGTTTCATGCAGCAGTACAGAGTGCCTCAGGCAGCGAGTGGCTTCGACCGGATCCCTGAGACGCATGGCACGAAGTCGCTCCTTCCGCGGGAGCATATCAAAAGCACTCTCCTCGAAGAACCGGTTATCCATGTCGTAGAACCAGATGTGAACAATCTTCTCTGGCGAACACATGCCTGGAGCAGAGTGCAGGACAAGCTCAATCTGCTGCCTGCAGTATCCTGATCTGATCTGCTCCCCTCCCCGCAGGCACGCCTGCCCATGATGTCCCAGCCGGCAGCCTCTCTCCCTTCATAAGAAGAGAAAGAGCATCGAGGCTCGAGCCGGGCTCCATCTCAGCCCCGTACAGGACAATGGACTGTTCGCCCACGTCGCAGCTCTCACCTATTGTAAGGTACGCCCCTTTCAACACCCTGTCCTCGAAAAGATGGGTCTGGAGCACGCAATCTTCGTTCAGTGAGACGCCGCTGCCGACACGTGTGAGATCCCACTCCAGCAGGCCTGTTGTATGCATGTATACTCCGCGGCCAATACTTGCGCCCATCAGCCTCTGGTAGGCAGGCAGGAAGGGTGTCCCCTGAAGCGGTTCAAGTGCGAGTGGTGTTGACATGAATTCATAAAGAGCATTTGCGAGTTCGAGCTTCCATACAAACAGGGACCAGAGCGGCTTCTCGAAGGGACTGTATCTTCCCACGAGTGCCCACTTTGCAGCCGCCGCGCACAGTGCAAGCGCTACGCAACCGCCCGCATATACGAGGGGAAGCATGAGCGCTGCGGGAACAAAACCCAAATTCCTCCAAAGCAAGACAACGGCATCCAGCACAAAGGTTGTAAGTGCTATGAACCCGGATGGAGGGATGGTGACCCTCAGTATCTCAAACATTGCCCTCTTGATTCGGAGCTTCTTTGAGGGTGAGTAGGTTGTTTCATTGGAGAAAGCAGTGCTTTTCTCACGACGTGGCAATTCTATTGGTGGAGACCCGAGCCAGGAGGTGCCATGTCTCTTCACAGAACCGGGCTGGGAGGGTGGAGTGGAGAGCACGCCGAGAAGTGTTTCCGGCGGTGTCACCGTACCGGCAGGTATCACCGCGCTGTTACCCACAAACGTTCTTCGCCCAAGCATGGTAGGTGCAAGCGTCATCCAGCCCGCCTCCACGTGAGGGGCACCAAGCGAAACTTCATCTGCAACAGTGCATCCCTCTCC
Source organism: Candidatus Sysuiplasmataceae archaeon (assembly GCA_046706185.1). GTDB lineage: Archaea > Thermoplasmatota > Thermoplasmata > Sysuiplasmatales > Sysuiplasmataceae > JAJZXY01. Next base: position 23,469 of record JBJKPR010000033.1, on the reverse strand, counting down.
AAGATAGAGGAGATCAGGAGTGAGTGAAGTGGCTGTGGACAGTTCCACAGACCTTCCTATCTTCGACCCAAGCGCCCTGTACCACGCGCCAATGTAGAGAGTAGCGTGGATCGGCGCAACGAAGTCGAGAGTGAGTGAGTGCATTCTGTCGACTATCCAGTGCCGTATGTAGAAACCTGAATGCACCCTGTAGGAACCAGCCTTTACTCGCCCCAGCAGGGCCCATTTCATTATCAGGAACTCGGACATGACCGCAAGCACGAAGAAGGCGCCCGCGAGCGGGACCGCCGCGATATAGAGCAGCGGTTCGCTGAGGAAGTTCAGGCTCAGCAGTACAATGACGCCCGGAAGTATCGCTGCAAAGACAAGCACGGGAAGAGAAAGAACGAGTGTGGCATACAGGAAAGGAAGCAGCCGCCTGCTCCTCCTGGTCCTGACAGGTGATGGACGGGGCACCTGGTGTCTCGTGTTCGCTGGACGTGCCGGTGAACCCACCCATGTTTCTCCTGAAGGAATCCTGCGCCCCTTCTGCAGAAGAGAGATATCGTCAAGCCTTCCGCCGTCTTCGATCTTCGCCCCTTCGCGAACGACAGACCTTGCTCCTACATAGCACCATTTACCTATTGTGATGCTGCCGATGACAAGCTCGCCGTTCTCGACGGAGTAGCCGAGCAGGGAGGCATCCTCATCGACGGATGTTCCATCACCTATTTCGATCAAATCGAATGACCTTAGCCTGTCTGTTTCAAGATGGACTTCAGCTCCTATCTTCGCTCCAAAGAGGCGATATACTGCGGGCAGCAAAGGAGTGCCCTCGAGATAATCCAGCGGCAGCGAGGAGATGAGGGACTGGACAAGCCACCACCTAAGGTAGTAGCCTCCCCACAACGGGTATCGGCCAGGGCGGATTCTCCCCAGAAGGGTCCACTTCGCTGCAAGTGAGATACCAAGAAGGGCAGGAAGCACAACAATGCCGCTTAGCGCAGCGAGAATCATGCTGTAAAAGAGCGGGTGCCCTGTTACAATCAGTGTGAAAAAAACAAGATAAGGTGTGATCCACTCTATTGCCCTGAACCCGAAACTGAAATAGAGCCCGATAGTCTGGAGGGCAGAACCGAGGAGATGCCGTTTTGGCTTAGCAGAGTTTATTGAGGGCCCAGCTGATGCCGTCTGCCTCCAACCTTTCGATTGCTGGGAATTCCTTTCGTCCACTCTCACTGCAAGCAGCCTTATTGTCGGGTTTTCATAAATGTCAGCCACTGAGAGCCGCTCAAACGCTTCCTCCTGCCTGAGCAGTGAAACCATCCTTGCTGCCAGCAGGGAGTGGCCGCCAAGGTCAAGAAAGAAGTCGTCGTTCAACCCTACTTCCAGCGGATTGAAGAGGTCCGCCCACACCTCAAGCAGGCGTTTCTGTGTCGAAGTGACCTGCTCTTCAGAGCGGCGACCCTGTTCGCCGTGTTCGGGCGGAGGAGGGAGGGAGGAGCGGTCAATCTTGCCGCTTGACAACAATGGAAGGTTGTCCATCTGAACGAAAACCGAAGGCACCATGTATCTGGGAAGCGACTTCTGAAGCGCGTTTCTGAGTTTCCTTCTGTCCAGTCGCACACCATCGTCGGGGACGAAATACCCGACGAGCTTCTTGGTGCCGAGCCTGTCGTCCCATACATTGCAGACAGCTGCCCTGATGCCCTCCAAACGGACAAGCGCGGACTCGATCTCGGAGAGCTCTATCCTGTATCCCATGAATTTCACTTGTGAGTCAATTCTTCCGACAAACTCAAGGGACCCGTTTTCACCGAGCCTGCCGATGTCGCCGGTCCTGTACATCCTTGCTCCTTCCTGACTGCTGAAAGGATCGGTGATGAACCTCGACGCTGTCTCCTCCGGCAGGTTCACATAACCGCGCGCGACCCCAGCACCGCCAATGCATATCTCTCCCTTGCCCGGCCTTGCAACAGGGTTCAGGTCTTCATCAACTATGTAGACGGAATAGCCGGGAATCGGCACACCAATTCCGGCCTTTTCTCCAATCTTGAGTTCAGAGTACGTGGCGATTACGGTTGTTTCGGTAGGTCCGTAGGTGTTCAGTATCCGCCTTCCGGGCCTGCTCCACCTCTCTGTTACCCAGTCGGGACAACGCTCACCGCCCAGTATCAGCAGCCTTAACGCCTCAAACCTGTCGTTGAGCGTCGAAAGAAGTGACGGAACTGTTGACAGGACTGTGACTCCATTTTCGGATAGGAAGTCAGCCATATCCGGCCCGCCGTGCGATTTGACTTCGGGCACAACAACAAGCGTCGCGCATGAGCTGAAAGCTATCCATATCTCCTCGAATGACAGGTCAAAAGCGAGGGATGCCGCCTGACAGACACGATCCGTGCCGCCCAAGCGGTAGATTGTGCTCTCGGCGCGAACAAGAGCAACAGCATTCCTGTGTTCTATCTTGACACCTTTCGGGCGGCCTGTCGTGCCTGAGGTGTATATGATATAGCACAAATCCTCCGGGCAGATTTCATTCCCGCCACCCTGTGGCGCATCAAGAGGCAGCCCGTCAGGCTGCCGTTCCAGCTTGTCGAGAAGAAACACCTTTCCCTTGAAGTCTGCAGCATTGTCTGCGAAATGTGAGAGAGTGATGAGCGCATGGGCACCCGAGTCGCGCAGTATATAGGATACGCGTTCCGACGGATATGCGGTGTCAAGAGGAACGTAACAGGCACCCACCTTCATGGCCCCGAGCATCGAGGCAAAGGCATCTGGAACCCTCGGCAGCATGATTCCAATGACGGAACCCCTGCCAATTCCTGAAGCACGCAGCAGGCAGGCGATTGAGTTTGACCTCTTCTCGAGCTCGCCGTAAGTGACTTGTGAACCGTTGTGCTCGATGGCTACTGCTGAACTGCTGTTTCTCGAATTCTGTTCGAATATCTCGTGCAGCAACCGTGGCATTTCGGCACCCTCAGACTGAACCGGTGATGGTTCCTGAAATGCTGCCAGTTCGCTGCCCGAAACGACTGATATTCTCCTGTCAATCAACTCTTCGCTAACTGGGGATGATGATACATCTGAATTCGCAAACAGCAAAATGTAGCATGCAAGAAAACAACCACCGTTGTGCATACAGGAGTGATACTCGGCGCAATATCACGCCAGTGCCAAGGGAGCTTGACAGGTGGAATGGACGGATCACATTCGTCGCTGGGAGAGTTCGCTAATTCCCGGTACCGCAAAATGGCTACGAATCAACTGACAGGTTCAACCACACTTGCAGCTGCTTCAGAAGAGATATGTTCAGCACTGCAGTAAGCAGGCACTTCAGGACTCTTACTGGTTGTGTCGAAGCAGCAGCTGGACCACAAGCAACTCCAGCCCTGCAGCAACAGCCATCACCACAAACGAAATCCACTCCGTGTGAGAGAATGCGAGACAAATGAAGTATGCGGCAACAGGCAGGACAAGAAGGAATACAGCTGCAATGACTGCTATCAAGACCTTGCCCATGTTCGAACCAGACACGATGCTGAAACTTGTCAGCTGCAAAGACGTTGACCGTATGTTACGACGGGGGCTGTCTGACTTTCCCTCGCCGGCATATCCCTCCGCTCTGCGCCCGCCGGTCACCATCATTGCTATTTCTGAAGTCGTTGCTGCACTCAGTGCAAGAATCTCGATGAAAGGGATTAGGCAGTATGCGCTCAGTGAACCGGTTTTTGCAAGTTGAAGCAACAGAATAGCAAACGGGGCAGGGATGAATACAAGCGTGGCGATGAAAGACTTGGATGTCACCACCAGATGCCTTCCAAGAGGCAATGACAGTGTATAATCCAGACCTTTTCTTTCAGCCTCCAGAAGAAGATGACCTGCAACAAGCGAGAAAGCAGCCGTCATCAGCGTCATAATGACTATATCAGGGGCCCGGAGAGCGGGCAGGTCGAAGAAAGTTACAAGGATAACAAATATTTCGAAGACAGGGAATGCAAGGATTAGTGCAGTTGACGGGCTCTTCACCGCAATTCGGAGATCCTTCAACATGTAGGAAACTGCGGGGCTCCGCAGTCTGAGTGTGAATTCACGTGCAACTTCCCTTTCAATGACAACACCATGGCCCTTGCTGACATCTGATATCGCATGCAGTGCGCGCGTCGCGGCCATGTAGGCAATCAGAGCATAACCACCGGTGGCAGCATAGCTCACAATTGTGAAAAGAGCGGAGCCGGAGCCAAATCCCCCCGATGCGTACAGCCCCTGAAATGCAAGAGACGAAATAACCATGCCAAAGGTGAACGGATGTAGCAACGAAAGAATCACGCCAAGAGCAGGCGAAAAGTCACCGGAGAGGACGTGATTTATGTAGGGAAGGAATGTGAATACTGAGTTGAATGCCAGGCCGACGCTCATGACTGCGACGCCCCATGCAATGATGAACACAGTTCGGGTAATGGCCGCCCTGGTTGATCTGCCACCCCTGCTTATTGTCCTGTAGAACATTCTTGCGAGCCACAAACCAGTGAAGACAGCAAGTGTGCAGTTCATGACTGCCGAGCAGAACATAAGCAATGTGGCCATTGGAGATAGTGTCAGTATTGCCACGGCGCTCACAGGGACTATTATCGAGCTGACTGCAAGATAGTCGAAAGTCCTGACAAAGGAGAACATCGCTATCCTGGACGAATCTGTGCCGCGCAACGGCAGAGTCGAGAGAAGAGAGTATGCTTCAGAGTCTGCAAAGGACGGAAGGATCAGAAGGGCGTAAATGACAAGATAGGCAAAGCTCAGCATCAGACTGAGTGCAATGGCGCTGACAAGTGATACAGGCATCGGGTCCGCGACGTACTGGGCGAAAGGAATGCCGGCTCCCAGGCAGATGAAGAAGGTGTAGACGAATTTGCTGGTCCTCGACTGCCTGATGGTGGACTTGATTCGCTTCTGTGCTTCTTCGTCGCTCCCACCCGGGCTTGATATAAGCCTGCTCGAGCGGAAGACAAGTTCAGAATAGGGAGTCTTGCTCCACTTCCAGGCCTGGCGGAGCGTCACAGACCCGAAAGGCAATCCTTACCCCCCGGAGCTGCACATGGTTTTCTATCTCCTCAAAGAGAATGCTTCGCGAAGCGTCCTGATAGTTTCTTCCACTTCCTCTTCCTCATGCGTCAGCCTCAGGAAGACCTGTTCCAGTGTCGTTGCAACCCGAGCATCGGTCTTCCCGGACACTGCAATACTCCGCAGTTCTTCCAGCGTCCCTTCGGCGACGATCTTCCCGTCGTGTATGATCCCTATTCTCGTGCAGATGTGCTCCGCCACTTCCATAATGTGTGTCGAGAAGAGCACGGCGCCCCTGTTCTTTTCAACGTGGAACTGGAGCAGATCCTTGAGTATTCTGCTGCTCCTTGCATCAAGACCGTTCAGCGGCTCATCGAGGAGGAGGAGAGCAGGTTCGTGTATCAGGGAAGCAACAATCGCAACCTTCTGCTTCGTTCCCATTGAGAGTGCTGCTATAGGGGAGTCATAATACGGGCCAAGCCCGAGCGCCTCCGAGAGGTTCGTCACCCGATCGTTTGCCCGGGCAGGGTCGACCTTTCTTATTGAGGTGATGAATTCGAAGAATTCCCTTGGGCTGAGCGAATCGTAGAGCAGTGTTGTCTCCGGAACATAGCCGATATCCGATTTGGTCCGTACCGGGTCCTCAAAGACATCGTGACCCAGTATGCTCACGGAACCTGAGGTCGGTTCGATCAGCCCGTTCATGATCTTTATCATGGTGCTCTTGCCTGCACCGTTCGGACCAAGCAGACCGTATATCTCACCGGGCATGACCCTGAGATCGACGCCGTCAAGCGCCCTGAAAGAGCCGAATGTCTTGACAAGGCCTGATATTTCTATCAGCGGCTGGACATCAGCCTTCCCTGGAGGTGCTGATGGAAGGAGCGATATCCTCTCTGACTGTTCCATTTCGGCTGCCGCTTGGAACTATTCGGGCCATCGATATTTACCGTGTCTGTTCATACATACAGATGTATGCGGAGAAGTCTAGCAGGTCAGGGAGGAGTCCGCACGACTGCAGGCGCAAGGCACAAATGGTCTTTGCATCATCAATTCAGGCAACAGGCCAGCAGCAGCATGACTGGAGTCTGCAGCTAGGACAATTCCTGGCAGATGAACTCACATGGCACTCGCACGGGGAACAGTCGCAATCTGCACATCGAATTGCCATTTCATCAGCCATCCATACAATTCAGGATTGCAGTCCCGAATATAAGCGGATGCCTCAGGAGCACAGAAGCGCTTCGAAGATGCCCTGCCATGCGACGTGCGACGGACTGTCATAACCGCCCGGAGCGGCCTGGTTTTCGGTAGTTTTCGGGATTCAAATTATGTATGCCCTTGGGCTGATACAAATGATGATGCCCGCCCGAGGAACTCAGATAGCGGGCTCTGCCGTAAAGGGGGGACACGCGGTCGATGGAAGACGAGATGAGCGTAATCGATGTATCCGGCCTGCAAAAGAGGTTCGGCCATACAGTAGCTGTGGATGGGGTAGACTTCGGCGTTCCGCACGGCACTGTTTATGCGCTCCTTGGACCTAACGGGGCAGGCAAGAGCACAACTGTGAAGATACTGGAGGGACTGCTCAGGAGTGACGGCGGGGATGTACGCGTCCTGGGGCTTGACCCGTGGAAAGACCACGAAAGGCTCATACGCAGGATTGGTGTCATGCCGCAGGAGTTTGATTTCTATGAACATCTCACGCCTTCGGAGGCACTCGAGTTTTACAGAAGGCTTTTTTCCGTTTCGGTGGATGTATCTGAGCTCCTGAAGCTCGTCCTGCTGGACGACTCTTCAGACAAGCAGTTTGATGACCTTTCAGGAGGTCAGAAACAGAAGCTGGGACTTGCGCTCGCAATGGTGAATTCGCCTGAACTGCTTTTCCTTGACGAGCCGACTACCGGCCTTGACCCTTCTGCAAGGAGGGCGATTTGGTCGATAGTGAGGTCCTTCAGGGAGCAGGGGAAGACGATCGTGCTCACCACGCATTACCTGGAGGAGGCAGAGCAGCTGGCTGACCGCATCTCCATAATCAATCATGGCAGGATAGTGGCCACAGGCAGTCCTGACGAAATTATAGAGAAATATGGTTCAGGCAGGAAGCTTGTGGTAAAGGGGAGTGCCAGGATGGCTGGTTACCTCAGGGGTCTCGGGTTGAAGACCAAGGAGACAAACGGTTCTGTGGAGATACGCCTGGACGGGGGGATAGACCTCTCCTGGCTGATCTCGCAGATAGAGCAGTCTTCCCTTGGATACACGCACCTTTCGGTCGGATACGACAGCCTTGAGGAAGTGTTCGTAAAACTCGTTGGCAGAATGTCGGAGGGTGAATTGAGTTGAACGGAGGCAGGATCGCCGCATACTTCAGAGTCCAGCTAAGCATCTATGCCAGGACGAAGGTCACACTTTTCACATCCTTCATTTTCCCTGTAATGATGATATTCATCTTCGGGTCGATACAGCCGAAGGATTATCTTGAAACAGTCATCCCCGGCCTCGTCGGCTTCTCCATTCTCACAGACTCGCTGTTCACGGTGACTGGAACAGTTGCGAAGGACAGGTTTGTAGGCATATTCAGCCAGCTTTCTTTGACACCGCTGACAAGGTCGGAGTGGCTCATTTCAGTGTTTCTCTGGCATCTGGTGATCGGCGCAGCGTCTTTTGCCATCATAGCCGGGATAGGTCACTTCGTCTATTCTGCGAGCGTCAGGCTTGACATCCTGATTCCGGCCTATGTTTTCTTCGGTGTCCTTCTCTTTGTCTCCCTTGGCCTTCTGCTCGGGGTGGTGGCAAAGAGTGTTGAGGGAGCAAGCCTCGTGGGCAATATTGTTGCCTTTCCGATGATGCTCCTGACGGGTGCATTTTTCCCGATTTCACTTCTCCCCTCGTACCTGCAGACTGCAGTGAAGGTTCTCCCGCTGTATTATTTCAATCAGGGACTGAAGGACATAATGGTCACGCTTGACTTCAGTGAAGGAGTGGTGTTCCTTCTGGTAATGGCTGCAATGAGCCTTGTATTCTTTCTCGCGTCTGTCAGGCTGTTCAGATGGAGGGGACACTGAAGAGCGACCGTTCGGAAACTGCAATGTGCCTCCCCGATTGTCTTCTCACGCGAGAGGACTGGCCTGACTGCTCCCGACTGCCTGCCCGGGCTCCATGCCGAGAAAGCGAAGTCGCGGCCGCCTCTGACAACGGAGCCAAAACAGTGATTGCCCGAACCGCTGACACAGCCGTTCTGCACTCGCTTCCAGGAGTTCACTGATGATCAGCAGAGGCTTCAATCTCTGAAAGGGTCCTGCCCGTCGCTGACGAGAAATCATAATCGTTTGCATTATATCCCGCGACACAGAACTCGTCCCTGTGCTTGATCATGAGCCATGACTCCTTGCCGCGAATCCCTGCTGTTCGCACAAGTGCGAACGAGCCGTGAAGCTTCTTTCCGTGGAGCATGAATTTCAGATTCCCGTCACGGAGATCTCTGCCTGCGACGTCGTTCCACAGGGCAGGATCCTCAACAAGCTGTCTCCTTCCCTTTGCGACTTCAGTCTCTGGAATATACGTTCCCTCATCCCATATCATCACAGCTGAGGTTCGTCCAGTGTACCCTTCCTGTAATCCCTCGAATTTCCTGTACTCCAGATCATGGTCTCCCGTCGGCATTGCCAGACGTTTGACACCGCTGTCAAGCGTCGGTCCCTTCGGAATTGACCAGGATGGCATGACGCCGCCGATCTCAAGCCTGAAGTCATAGTGCAGCTGAGTGGCCTTATGCTTGTGAACAACAAAAAACAGTCCAGCTTCTGCCATTCCCTTTCATCTCCCACATCAATAAACACAGGCATATCAGTTTCAGCTATAATTCATCTCATCCGGGGCCATACAGTTGCCGCAGAGCGTCAAGACCCTGCCTGAAGGTCGGACAAGACGCAGGCAACGGCCAGGAATGCGCAGGGAGAACAAACAGTCACAGGACTCAGCGCAGTTAGCTTGACCTGTCCGTCGGAAGATTTTACAGGCAAGGTGCATATTACGTCAACAGGTTTTCAGTATCGCGTATGGTGAGAAATGGATGAATGGATTCTTGCCTGGACGGGTGACCTTTGAACCCCTCAGAACAAGCGACCTGCGGCTGATGCACAGATGGCTGTCCGACCCGTACCTTGTTCAGATATGGCTGAACGGAAAGCATGCATCATACACCGACATCGAAAAGAAGTACCTTCCAAGGATTCATGGAAGGGACCCGGCAGACCCCTACCTGATCGCCTGCGATGACAGGCCAATAGGCTATGTGCAGTCATACCTGTGGAAAGACTATCCTGAGACTTCAAAGTATTTCGATCCGGGGGAGAGAAATGCCTCGAGCCTTGACATCTTCATTGGAGAGCCTGAGTACCGTGGAAAGGGATTCGGACCTGTGATCCTGCGACTGTTTCTGCAGTCCGTGGTATTCAGGAAATATGACGCAAACACATGTCTTGTCACACCTCTTGCGAGTAACGGGACAGCCATAAGAGCATACGAGAAGGCAGGGTTCACAAAAACGAGGACAATGGACCATCCTGGCGAGCCTTCGACTGTACAGCTGATGAGCATTCGGAGAAATTGCATCGAGGGCACGCACGAAAGAGCAGTGGAGTGAGCATAAGCAGCAGACCCGGAAGGATGCCGGGCTGCAGACTCTCCTCACCCCAGCACCTGCCGTTTCGGGTCACGCACCTTTGATGTGCAGGGAGTATTCCTGCACAGTGCGTATGCAGCAACAACCGGTTACTCGGTATGTAATCGTTAAATACGGTCGCCTGACATCGAAATCACGGTGGTCCGGAATGTGCGAGTGCTGCCACATGGAGTACTGCTGCCTGCACGGAAGAGGACGCTTCCGTCCGTTTTACTATGAGCCGGGGCCATACTATATGCATGAGCCGTTGCGCGAAAGGATCTACCGGGACGAAAGGCCTGTCAGGCAGGGACGCGAATATCTGCGGCAGGAGATGGAGTATCTCGAGAAGAGACTGAATGAAATAAAGTCGATGCTTGAGCAGCAGGAACAGAGCTGACCGACGCCTGCCGCTTCAAAATGAGGTTGCGCAGAACGAGGCGATCAAAGGGTGCAGAAACGGGAACGGGCAAGGCAGCGGTGCACGGCTTCTGCCCGGGGAGGGAACAGGGACCGTGCATGAAAAAACAGCTGTCCTGCCAATCCTCAGCGTTGCAGACCTGAATGTGCTTTTCAGGGGAAATCCGGTTCTCGAAAACATCAGCTTTGACGTGAAACGGGGCGTCACTGTCGCCATCGTCGGTCCCAACGGAGCAGGCAAGACAACGCTCTTCAGGGCACTGCTGAACCTTGTACGCTACACTGGAAAAGTGGAATGGGGGAAGGGTGTGAAAATGGGCTATGTACCGCAGGGGCTGATTGCCACAGACATGCCCATATCTGCCGGAGAGTTCCTGGCATTCAAGTGCAGGACAGATGTGGGAAAATGCCTGAACATGGTAGGGCTCGGACCATCTATACTCGGTAAACAGCTTGGCTCCCTTTCCGGTGGGGAGCTGCAGAGGGTACTCCTCGCCTGGGCAATAGTGGATTACCCGGACATACTGCTCTTCGATGAGCCGACGACGGGAATTGACATAGGGGCCGAGGAGCCGATATACAACCATGTCAGGGAGCTGAAGGAGACGCTCGGGCTCACAATACTGCTCATATCCCACAATCTGCATGTGGTCACGCACTACTCGGACATGGTCCTTGGAATCAACAGGAAGGTCCTGTATTACGGCAGCTCAGGCTCGATATCCCATTCCCAACTCATCGGCCTCATGATGGGAAGCGGGCTAACAGAAGGGAGAGCGGAATTTGACCACAGTGAGGAGGGACTGCCCTGACGCCGGAGGAACTCCTTCTCGCCTATCTGGTGGGCATTTCAGTCGGGCCGGCAGCAGGGTATCTGGGCTCGCTGATGATTTCGAAGCACATGGCGCTTGTGGGTGATGCGCTTTCGCATGTTGCCCTGCCCGGGCTCGCCCTTGGGCTTATATTCGACTTCAACCCCTTCCTTGGAGCGTTTGCCTTTGTTGCAGCTGCAATGGCTGCCACGTGGTTTCTTGGAAAAATCACCACACTCTCGGTCGAGGCCATAGTTGGCGTCCTGTTCGTCCTGGCGCTCGCACTGGGCATAATGATAACACCGCAGCCTGACCTGCTCGAAGCACTCTTCGGCGACATATCACACATAACGACGGCAGACGCCCTCCTCACTGTCACTGCCTCTGCACTCATTATTGCAGCCACGAGGGCGATTTACAATAAGCTGGCGTTGAGCATGATATCGACAGAAATAGCAGTGAGTTCAGGTGTCAATGTCGAGAGGGTCAACCTGATTTATCTTCTCCTTGTTGCGGTGGTTGTCGCAATTGGCATCAAGGAGGTGGGAACGCTCCTCGTTGGGGCAGTTGTCATTGTTCCAGCGGCCGCCGCGAGGAATATCAGCTACACACTCAGAGGATACTCGATCCTCAGCGCCGTGCTCGGTGCTTTGAGCGCTCTTTCAGGAGTGACGATTTCGTACTACACCGGCATACCTGCAGGACCGCTTGTCGTCATCTCAGGGGCGGTGGTGTTCGCGGCAGGCATCGCGATAGTAATGACTTCCGGCAGAAGGAAGAAGGAGACGGAGAGCCTGTCAGTGCTGGACTGAAGTGCGTCGGGGGGACAGGCGGGCTGCATATCACTTCGATGCAGTAAGCTCGTCAACGACCGAGCGGACGCCTTCCTCTACGGTGGTTTTCGATCTGAAGCCTATCACCTTTTGCGTCCTGGATGTGTCCGCCAGGGTTCTGTTGATGTAGTTCTTTATCGGATTGTTGACGTACTCGGCAGGGACCTCCCTGCCTGTAACACGGTAGATGATTTTGAGAAGCTCGTTCAGGGATGTCTCCTTTCCCGTACCGACGTTGTATACACCAGGCGGGACTGGGCCCTCCGAAGCCATGAAATTGGCTTCAGCAACATCATCGGCGAAAATGAGGTCGCGTGTCTGGTTGCCATCGCCGTAAATCACCGGTCTCCTGCCTTTCCCGTCAAGCTCCAGCACATCCCAGATGAACTGGGAGAGCATGTTTGCTATGTTTCCCTTCCTCCTCTCGCCGAGCCCGTAGACGCTGAAATACCTGAGGAACACTATAGGAAGACCGGTAACCTCTGAGAAAGTAAGGCCCACAGACTCCATTGCCAGCTTGGAGGCGGCATACATGTTTGGCGGCACGAGAAGCTGGTCCTCCCTGGAAGGCACTGATGTGTTTCCATAGATGCTGGAGGTCGAGGCGGCGACCACCTTCTTCACACCCATCTCATGCGCAATCTGGAATATCGTCATGCTTCCGTTGACGTTCACGCTTACGCCCTCCCTCGGGTCTGGATAGAACATGGGGGAGGAAGATGCGGCAGCCTGGTGAAAGACGACATCGCACCCTTTCATCGCCCTGCGAACTGACTCCGGGTCTATGATGCTGCACTGGAACGGCTGGACGCCTTCCATGGGCACAAGCCTGATGTCCATTCCGTTGACTTCCCACCCCTTTCCTATGAGCATGCTGCAAATCCTTGCGCCTATGAGCCCTGAGCTGCCTGTAACTAGTGCCTTCAAAACATTCCACCTTCCAGTTTATTCGAACGATTCCCCTGTTATCCTTTCAAACATATCTATATAGAGCTCAGTTGTCCTGAGCACCAGGTCTTCCGGCAGGGGAGGAATGTCTGGTTCCGGCAGTCCGTTCTTCCTGGCATTTTCAAGTGCATCGTAGTAGCCTGACTTCCTGTAATGCTGACGCACAAACTCCTTGCTCAGCTCGACTATGTTGCCGTTGCCATAAGCCTCGCCATCCCACCACCTGTCCTCGTCCGAGGTGCCGAAGGTGTCCACAAGCAGGAGATTGCGATCTTTGTCGAAGGCAAACTCCTTCTTCCCGTCGACATGGATCAGTTCCCTCTGCTCAACCTCCGTTGCAATTCTCTTGTCTATCTTGAGAATTACTCTTCTGACCTGCTCCATCTCATCCTCTGACATGCCGGATATCTGGAGGGCCTCCTTCATGGAAAGGTGCCTGTCCGTCTTCTCAAGCTTTGTTGTGACCTCGAAGAATGGCTCATCCAGTTTTTCACCGTATGTGACAACGTGCCCTGAGGCAAATCCCAGGCTGGATGAAGACAGCTCCCCTGTCTTCAGCCTGTCCATCAGGCTGCCTGCTGCGTAATATCTTACGACGAACTCAAGCGGCAGCAGGTAGTTCCTCGTGTCCCTGTCTATCTTCGAATAATCGGAAATGATGTCGACCCTCTGCACCCTCATCCTGTTCGATGAGACGAGCTCCTTGAAGTGGGTTCGCACTCCCATCTCCTTTGCCAGCTGAAACCAGAATGCACTTTCCCTGCAGAGTGTCTCGCCCTTCCGCGGTATCTGGTTGGGTATGATCTTGTCAAACACAGAAATATTGTCGGTGAACACTAACTCAAGTGTATCTCTGTCGACCTCGTAGACTTCTTTGACTTTTCCCTTCATCAGCAGGTTCATGCAACCACCGGCGGTTCAGATTGGCCCTTCCCGCTTTCATGAGAATAGAGGTTCATAACCGTTGCTGTCTATTTTGGTGCGTTGCAGGCAGGATTGCGAAATGCCCGTGCTGAAGTGAAGCGGATTCAGACAGCGTTTATGCCCTTGAGCTGCGACCTGAGCTGCTTCACTTCGGTGGCCGTCATGATCCGAAGCGGTTTTTTGACGAACCCGCCGCTGATTCCCCTCATCTTCATTGCTTCCTTGATCGGCTGTATAGGGGGTGATTTGAGATGGCCCTTGATCGCTGTTATTCTTTCCTGAAGTTCTACAGCCTTGTCGATCTTGCCCTGCCTGAAGAGCGACAGGAGTTTTATGTAATTCTCAGGAAAAGCGTTTGCATATCCCGTAACCGAGCCGTCCATACCCGATATCAGCCCTGCAAGCGCATATTCATCGGAACCGCTGAAAACGGCAATGTTCTTTGGCTTGTAGTAGAGTATCTCCAGCAGGTGCTTGAAGTCGCCGCTGCTGTCCTTGACTCCGCTTACGGTGGGGACCTCCTCCATGATGGTCGCCATTGTTCTCGCGGTGAGTGACAGGCCAGTGTAAGGAGGTATGTGATATATGAAAAGAGGGAGGTCTGTGAAACCGCCTATCGCCCTGTAGTAGTCCAGGACTGCCCCGTCGTCCGGCTTGTAGTAATACGGTGTCAGCGCGGCAATGCCATCCACTCCAATGTCCGCAGCATGCTTCGCAAGTTCACTTACGTTCTCTATGGCCTCATCACCGACCTGTGTCATGACAACAACCTTGCCCTTCCCCCCCTCGACACATATTTCGGCGACCTTCTTCCGCTGTTCAAGTGTCATGGAGACACCCTCACCGGTGGTTCCGCATGCATATATGCCGTCAACACCGGACTTGACCTGGAAGTCCACTACAGCAGCCATAGATTCCTCGTCAAGCTCTCCCTTCCTTGTGAAGGGGGTGACGATTGCCGTGAAAATGCCCGAGAATTTCTTTGCCATGTTGATCACTTAATGTCAACAGCTGCAGATATAATTGGTTTTTGAGTGCTGCTTTCACGCCTGTTTCCGAATACGCAGCCGTCATGGTAGATATAGGTGAGGCACATTCAAATGACAGGTTTCCTCCCCGGCGACAGGGCAGAGGGCGGTGAATGTGTATTGAAGGTAAGGGTGATGGTCTTCGCGTCTTACAGGGAAATAGCAGGTGGCGATGCGATAGACGTGGAGATGGCAGGTGGCGGACCATGGAGAATAGTGGAGCTGAGGAGATGCATAACCGAACAGTTTCTATCGCTGTCAAGGTACATGGGAAGCACGCTGTTTGCAGTAAACGAATCGATGGCAAGGGATGCGGATGAGTTCAACTCCAAAGACAGGGTCGCGGCGATGCCGCCGGTGAGTGGTGGATGATGCACATAGAGATCACAGACAGGGAGATATCACCTGACAGGGTGGTTGCCAGGCTGGATACTTCTGGCTCAGGCGCTGTGGTTGTTTTCACAGGAATTGTCAGGCCCTGGGAAGGGGGGGAGAGAATAGAGAGGCTGCACTATGAGCACTATCCCGAAATGGCTATGAAGGGGATCAGGGACATAGTGGAAGCATCCACCAAGAAATGGAAACTCATCGACGCGGCAGTGGAGCACAGGTTCGGTGACGTCTCGGCCGGCGATGTGAGTGTTGTTGTTGCAGTATCCTCCGAGAGAAGGAACAGCGCATTCGCCGGCTGCTCTGAGATTATAGAGAGGATAAAACATGAGGTTCCAATCTGGAAGAAGGACATAGGGGGGAGGACACAGTGGCAGTCAGAAAGAAGCTGAGACCGGAAACCTCGATGGTAAACATAACAAGCAAGAGGACAGTGCACAGAACAGCCGAGGCAGTAGGGAGCATCCGCCTTGGCGATGCGAGTATGGCGTCCATCTCGGGGGAGAACAGAAAGGGAGATGTCCTCTCCGTGGCTGAAATTGCGGGCATAAGTGCTGCAAAGAGGACGTCCGAACTCATACCCCTCTGCCACCAGATACCGCTTAATTCGGTGAGCCTGAAGCTCACAGTAGGAAAAGGCAGCGTTCACTGCAGGTGCACCGTGGAGGCGGACTGGAGGACAGGAGTTGAAATGGAGGCCCTTACAGCCGTAAGTGTGGCTCTGCTGACAGTCTGGGACATGGTGAAAAGAACGGAGAAGGATTCAAATGGCCAGTATCCAGCCACGAGAATAAGCGACATATCTGTTGTGAGGAAGGAAAAGGTGGAGTAGACTTGGCGGTGCATCAGCACAGAGAGACTTCTCCAGGCAAAGTCTCGATCGGAATAGTTACGGTGAGCGACAGCAGAACGAAGGAAACAGACAGTTCGGGCGAACTGATTGAAAAGCTGGCCAGGGAAAAGGGGCACAGCGTCCTCGCCAGGAAGATAGTCATGGACGACGCGGGCCAGATCCTCGCCGCGCTGAAGGAGAGCATAGAGACGGGAGCAGACGTGGTTCTCTTCACAGGCGGCACAGGCATCACGTCGAGGGACATAACATACGAAACACTTCGGCCGCTTATGGATAAGGTCATGGACGGCTTTGGTGAACTTTTCAGGCAACTGAGCCATGCAGAAATAGGGACGGCGGCCATTATGAGCAGGTCATTCGCAGGCATAATAAGCAGAAGGGTAGTCTTCTGCCTGCCCGGGTCACCAGATGCATGCAGGCTGGCAGTCGAAAAAATAATACTTCCCGAGATAGGACACATTGTGAGAGAAGTGAAGAGATGAACAGGCGGTGGAATTACAGGACACTGGAGCAGGCTGTCCGTGCGGTGATCACAAGCACAGGACAGGTTCAAAGGAAGGAAATGGTGACGATCGACTGCGCAACAGGAAGGGTTCTGGCAGAGACTATCAGGGCGATTACGGACGTGCCTCCGTGGAACAGGTCTACTGTCGATGGCTATGCGGTCAGGAGCGTCGACGCGGAGGATGAGACGGAGAAAGTGCTTAGAATAGTAGGGGACGTGAAGGCGGGCAGTTTCTTCAAGGGAAGGGTGCGGCATGGGGAGTGCGTCAGGATAGCGACTGGCGCACCGATGCCCGAAGGGACGGATGCATCTGTGATGTTCGAGAAGACTGTGGAACAGGGCGGGAATGTCAAATTCAGTTCAGCCGTCTCGAAGTGGGAAGAAGTTTCGTTGAAGGGTGTTGACATAAGAAAGGGGGCAGTGGTCGCGAGGAAGGGAAGTTTCCTCAGGACTGGTGTCATAGGCGCTCTGGCATCGCAGGGGTTCAGGAAGGTGCCTGTTCTGCAGAGGCCGGTTGTGGCCATAGTACCTGGAGGCGATGAGATTGCACCAGTGGGAACCAGGACCAGGCGTGGACAGATATACGATGTCAACTCGCACACCATAGCCTCGATCATAAGGAAGGCTGGAGGAGAGGAGGTCATAATGCCCACAGCGGTTGACGACCGTGGAACGGTAAGGAGGGCACTCCTCTCGGCGCTACGGTACGACGCATGCGTCTTTGCCAGCGGCAGCTCAATGGGGCAGAGGGATTTTGTCGCGGGTGTCATAGAGAAGGAGGGGAAACTCCTCTTCCACGGTGTAAGGATCAGGCCTGGAAGGCCAACTATGTTCGGCATGGTGAAGGGCAAGCCGGTTTTCGGCCTGGCAGGACACCCTGTTTCATCGTTTCTGGGGGCCCACTATCTCCTTGCGCCTTCAGTCAGGAAGATGGCCGGAAACCGGGATGAGAGAGGCCCCACGACTGTTTCGGCATCCTACTCTGGAGAGAAAAGGCCCGGAGGCAGGATGGCGCACCTTGTGCCTGTCAGGCTGGAGGGGGATAAATGCATTCCAGTGTTCAAGGAGTCAGGAGCGATAACGAGCATATCGCTGGCCGACGGCATTGTTATGCAGCAGGCTGGGCAGGCTGTTGCCGAAGGCGATACAGTGGATGTGGAACTGCTGGACTGAACCACCGGGATCCCTGACGGGAAACCTACACCTGAATGAGACGCAGATCCTCGCCAATCCTGCACTGAACGGCACCCATGTCCCTGATCACCTTGTACTTCCCCTTTCTCGCGCCAAGCGGGAAACAGAGCCTGTAGTTTTCGCAGCCTATGAAGTGACACTGCCTTTCGTCCGGAGTGATCAGCGAGCCTTCCAGCGCCTGCCTTCTCCTCACTGCAATATTGTGGCCAATCTCCTCGACCCTTACTATCCGCACGCCTTCCTCGTGGATGACGCACTCATCGTGGTGCTTCGGCCTGACCTCAACGACCTTGTAATGCTGTCCCGGCTCAAGATTGAGACAGGCGATCTTAAGCTTGCACTCCCTGCACTCAGGTGCACCGCCGTTGAATACGAACTGCGTACCTACCCTTGCTATATGTTCTCCTATCAGTGTAATACCTGACACAAATACCAACTCCTTCGAAAACCCGGCATGAAAATCGTGACATGGCACTGCCTATTGACGGACGAATACATGAATGTGTCTTTGCAGGCGCCATTTGGCAGAATCACTGACTGACCCTGAGTGGCACGGGGAACCGTGGACCGCACCCGGAGGCGGGATAGCGGAAATGGAGGCAATGCCTCAAATAACCAGGGTTCTCTTTGCAAGCCTTGTTGCGGACTGCCTCGAGAGCGGTTTGCTGTCCAGCACTGTATAGCGGTCCTTCCTCATTTGGCTCGCCTTCAGAAGCGCATCTATCACCGTCTCGGCAGCGACTCCGAGCCCCCTCGCAGTTGTTGGACAGCCCAGTTTTATCAGCGCTGCCCTCAGAGACCTCCAGTCCCTCCCCTGATAAGCAGCCATCATTATGGACCCGACACCGCATTGCTCCCCGTGCATCGCGCTGCCCGAACCGATTGAGTCAAGGGCATGAGAGAATAGATGTTCCGAGCCGCTTGCTGGCCTGGAGGAGCCGGCAACACCCATTGCAAGGCCCGATGCGATTATCGGCCTGACAGCAAGCCATGTAGACATCTCGTCGTTCTTCCTTATCCTTGCAGCGTCACGCAATATGGAGGCACTGGCGTAGCTGGAAAGGGCATAGGCGGTTGTGCTCATCTCCTCCCTTCCTGCCCTCGCCGCTATTTCCCAGTCCCTCAACGCTGTGGAATTGCTTAGCACATCGGCGCATCCAGCTGCAAGCATCCTGTACGGTGCTCTCGATATGATCTCTGTGTCTGCTATGATTGTGACGGGCGTGACGCCTTCAAGGGAGCAGTTCTTGCCCCCCGACTTTATCGATGCCCTGGGCGACGATATGCCGTCATGCGACGCGGAAGTCGGTATGCTGACAAACGGGACGCAGCATGCCCTGGCAGTCATCTTCGCAAGGTCGATCTTGCTTCCGCCGCCAACGCCGACGACAACCTCTGGTGCAATATCCTCGGCCCTTGAGACGAGAGAATCAAGGTTCTCCTGAGTCGCGTGACCGGTCACCTCGATGCTGACAGCGACCCCTTTTCTCGTCAATATCCTGCTCACCCTCCTGCCGGCAATTGAGGATGTTGTCCCGCCTGTCACGAGCATGGCACTTTCTCCGAGCGCAAGCTCCGAGAAAATTTCGCCCACCCTCTTCACGACACCATGGCCGGCAAGCACTTCCCTCGGAAATACCATCGCCTTGACCTTTGTGAAGTGTTCCGTTATCATCCACAATCCTCCTTTGATGTTTGATTTGTGAGCCCTTCTTCTGCGGTCACTCGAAGCAGAAGCTCCCCAGTATCTCGTTCATCCTGGAAGCGAGCTCAAAGTCAAGCGAGCTTATACCGCCCGCCTCATGGGTGGTCAGTTCCACCTTCACCTTTCGATATACATTTGACCATTCAGGATGGTGGTTCATCTTCTCTATCTCCAAAGCGCATCGCACCATGAACGTGAATGCTTCCTCGAAGTTTCTGAAGCTGAAGAGCCTTGTAAGTCTGCCGTTCTCGACTGACCAGCCCTGAAGGTCCTTCAGGCGCGCCTCTATTTCAGCCTCGCCCATTTTCTCCTTTCCTGTCACCTGCGCACCATTCCATGAGTCTGGGCAGCCGGGCACAGAGGCAGCGGGAGCAGGTCATACAGCATGAATATCAACCGTAGAACTCCACCTTCTCGCTCTTTGTCTTCTGTTTCTTTGCTTCCTTCTCCTGCTTTATAACGTCGACATAGAGCACGGCGCTGCATGGTATGATTCTCACGGCGCCCTCCTTTCCTTCCCCGACGATCCTGATGGCGATCGCGCTCTCCTCCCCAAACTGCTGGTAGCCGAGGAACACCCCCTCAGTATCGACGGTGGATTCTGCCGGTCCTGCACTTTTGACCCTGTAGACGGAGCCCTTGACAAGGCTGTAATTGTCTTCCTCAATCATTTTTTTGCCTCGGAGAGATGCTGTATATGGTCAACTGTCCTTCTGTATGACTCCATTGCCGCCTGGACATTGGATTCAGTGAAATTCCATGCCTTGCTGAGGTTCCCGTACCTGATACGGTATCCTTTCTTCTGGGCTCCGTTCCTGTCAACATATCCCTCCTCCAGAAGGTCGAGGGACTTGAGCTTGTTGATGTGCCTGTAGACGGTTGCCTTTGTTGCCTCTATATCGGCTGCAATCTCGTCTATCAACCACACCCTGTCGGCCTTCCTCAGGAAATAGTCCCTGAATATCCTGAACGGTATGCTGCTTTCGACGTCCGCCGCCTCGTTCCTGGGCGTGTATCCAGGTGGCAGGTATCCGACCTGCGACAGGAATATGGACAGAACATCGTCGATATCAGAGAGTGGAGTGAGCGGTGTGTTGGACACGACAGTTATTTCGAATACCATCTGCTCTTGAAAGACGTCGTAGGTATAAAAATATAGATCTGCGCTGGCGCGCCAGTGTTAATACAGGTGCAGCAAATTCAGCCCCATGCACATGAGCATAGCGACAATGACAGTCAGGAGCCGCGACCCGGAGGGGCTCATCTCATTCTATGTCGAAGTGCTCGGGTTCAAGGCGCTCAGAAGGGAGAAGGGGTATGCTGTCCTGGACTGCGGCGGTGTATCGCTTCAGCTTTCCTCCGGTGACACAGAGCCTGCAAGGGAGCTTCAGATCGAGGTCTCAGGCATCGACAATGCGGTGGAGACGCTGAAGTCCATGCATGTCCTGTTCGACGAACTCGAGATAGGCATGCGCCCAGACGGTTCGATCGCAGTGGGCAGCATTGGAGAAACATTCTGGGGAAGATATGCGGTGCTCCACGACCCGGACGGAAACAGAATCCGCCTTGAGGAACATGACGAGGAGTGGTTCCCGTTCATGCCGCGCTGGTTTTCAGCAAATGAGCAGAATCGTCAGACAGATGGATGACACCTTGACGATTTTCTGACAAGGCTTAAGAACGAGAAATGCTATCATGATGGACGGGATGCACATTGATGGCAATCAAGGGAAAAGGGGACGAATGGATTTTTGTCTACGCCATAAAGTCCGAAACATCAGGCAGGGTGAGGACTGTCAGCATAGTGAAGGACAGGACGTTCTGCGACTGCCCCGCATTCGATCGGCTTGCCACGTGCGAGCACGTCGATCGCGCCTGGCAGATGCATTGCAGGGAAGAAAACAGGAACAAACATCTTGGTTTCGAGGTCCTGCCGAGGAAGGAGTAGCGTCAGTGCACTTCTTCGACTCTGATGCTCCCGTCCAGCTTTGCAGTCACCATGTGCCCCTTGTCTATGGATATCCAGTCGTGTCCTCTGCTCCTGATCTGTGACACCATTGTCCCCCCATTTATGGTGCAGTAGCTGAGTGTGAAGTAGTTTTCAAGCTCAGAATAGTCCCTGAAACCGAAGAGGCTCTCGCCGTCGGTGGCAAGGAGAACGAGACCTGTGAACCCCGTTTCTCTCGCACTCCTGATACCCTCGACAAGCGCGTCGTGGAAGTCCAGGGCACCAGTTCTGTCCACTATCTGCCTGAACAGCATTTCGCTGTCTGTAATGTCCGCGCCCTCCTGCTTCTGGAAATTGATCGTCCCGTTGTGCGCAAGCGCAAACCTGTCGCTTGCAAATGGGTGTGAGTTCTCCTGCCTCACTGAGCCCCGTGACGCGTTTCTCACGTGTACAATCGCGATTCCATGCCTGTCCCTTGCCTTCTGGGCGGATGCAAGGAACTGCATGTTGCCAAAGGCGCTGTTCGCATCCCTCCCTGCATAGCCGCGTCGTTCTCCATCATCAAAGTAGATGCCCCATCCGTCCACATGCCCCCTGCCGTCAGGCGACCATTCAGAAACAGCATAAGAGCCGAATGACTCAATTTCTTCTACAGGCAGGCTTGCAGTGGTTATTGCGCCCATCATTCTGCACATGCTGCTCACATGTGTCTGTCAATTGCATCCTTTATCATCGACTTCGGAACAGCGCCTATTATGGTATCAACATGCTCGCCGTTCTTGAATATGAGCAGAGTCGGTATGCTCATTATGCCGTACTCGGCCGGCGTCATTGCATTTGCATCGACATCCAGCTTTCCGAAAACCACCTTGCCGCTCAGTTCTTTTGCAAGCTGCTCGACAGACGGTGCTATCATTCTGCATGGCTGGCACCATCCGGCCCAGCAGTCGACGACAACCATGGGGTACCTCTTTATTGTCTCCTTGAACGTGTCGTCCGTCACTTCCATCGGCTTGTCAATAGTTCCATTCCCTGCCATACTTCACTTCTCAGGCTGATTAAGAAAAAGGCTCTGTAGATAAACTTTGCCTGTTGCAAGGCAGTTCAGTTGAGCTCAAGCTCCCCGTTCCTTTTCCATTGGAACTTCAGCCGCTTTCTTCCCCTGTTCAGCCTTCTGCCTATGACATAGCCGGCGATAAGCGGCAGTGAAACGCTCGCCTCAACATACGCTGTAGCGGTTGTTGCCTTCTTCTGTATCTTCCCCCAGGACCTCGCCTCCTCCAGCGTGCTTCCGCTGAGCCCGCCCCAGTGCGGCACGTCTGTCGTGAGCTGAAGCGCGTAGCTGTGCCCCTTTATCTCCGTGTTGAAAGCATAGCCTGCCATGACCTCGGCGTCGTTGATCCAGTTCTTCGGCGTGCCGCCACCTATATAGATGACACCTGTTTTCTTTGACTTGAGTATTATCTCAACAAGTTCGTAATTGTCCTTTATAGAATCGAGAACAAAGGACTCCTTCTTGCCCAGCTGCCTGAAGTGAAGAAGCGTCAGCCCTATGCCTATCGAGCTGTCGTTGAGAGCAGGACTGAAGACAGGGATTCCACGCTTGTGTGCAGTAAACAGGATAGACTCCTCATCCTTCAGCTCGGAGGACAGCGCAGACATTACCTCCCTTGAAGAGTAGGCGCCCGGGCCCATTGATTCAATCACGCCTGCAATGTACCTGTCTGTCTCCTCGAACTTGAGTTCGTCCACGTAGGTGTCATATATCCTGTCGATTGCCATGTCCCTCAGCACCGCGTCGTCAGCAAACGGGCTGCCCACGTAATGCCTGAACCCGCGTGCCTGGTAAAGGTCCTGGTATAGAACGGCTCCCGTGGACACGATGACATCCACCAGTCCCTTTGCCACAAGGTCTCTTATCACCTTTCTGAGACCCGCGGCAATCAGTGCGCCCGAAAGGCCGAGTATGACAGTCGGTCTGTCCGGGTCAGTGAGCATGTTCTCGTAGACTTCGGCAGCCTTCCCTATATTCCTTGCCTGGATGGAGGCGGACTTGAAAGCCTCCACGAGTTCTGTGATGCTGTCTGCCTTTTCAAGGTCTATGCTCTTCACAGGTTTGGAGAGCAACGATTTCCTGGATACGCTCTGTTTTGCCATCGTATCGTGAGTCAAACAGGGAGGGAATAGATAAATTGAATCAAATGCGTGAAAT
>JBJKPR010000032.1:0-5168 GCA_046706185.1 Candidatus Sysuiplasmataceae archaeon | reverse complement strand
ACCTTCTCTCAAAAAACCCTTCACCCACTGAAGAGGACATAAGGTACGCAATCGCAGGCAACATATGCAGATGCACGGGCTACCAGAACATAGTGAAGGCAGTGAAGAGCGTAGCGAAGAAGTAGGGCGCAGAAAAACAGATGGCCCCTTCCCGCTGCCCGTCTTCAGCGCTTCCTGCCTGCAACCTCGGTCAGCATTGAATGGAGGAGGCCCACGGCCTGGTCCTTCTTGTAGCCGTTGTGCGGAAGGGGCTTCGCGTCTACAAGCGCCTCCTGTATGGCCCCGTCTGCCAGGTCATCCCTGAATGTTTTTCCTGAAAGGTACCCTTCCAGCCTGCTGTCCCGCCACGGCCTTGTCGCTATCCCGCCGAACACGACCCTGGCGGCCGCAATCCTGTCTGCCTCAACAGAGAGGTGCAAAGCTATGGAGGCAGATGCAAAGTCCCACACATCCCTCTTCCTGACCTTTCCGAACATGCATATTGCCGCAGCCTCGGGCGGGGGGATCGAGACTTCGGTAAGCACTTCATCATTGCGCAGCACGTGTGACTGTATTCTTCCGTCAGCCTCCACCTCGCCCGGTATCAGCTCCTCCACTGAGAGGTGCCTTTCGCCCGCACTCCCAGAAACAGAAACGCCCGCATTCAGGGCGACGAGTGTGACGGCCAGGTCTCCCGGATAGGCGGCATAGGACCTTCTTGCGCCCATGATTGACTGGTACTCTGTATTGTCGCCGACCTCCGCATAACACATGTCACCGCCGTTCCGCCAGCACTTGTAGTTACTCCTGTAGTACGGGCACCATACCTCCTGGAGAAGGTTGCCTCCCACGGTGGACTGGTTCCTGAGCTCCGGCGAGGAAATGGAGGCCATTGTCTCCAGCAGCACCGGATAACGTCTGGCTTCAGCAGATTCCATCAGTTCGCCGA
This sequence comes from Candidatus Sysuiplasmataceae archaeon, assembly GCA_046706185.1. Taxonomy (GTDB): domain Archaea; phylum Thermoplasmatota; class Thermoplasmata; order Sysuiplasmatales; family Sysuiplasmataceae; genus JAJZXY01. The sequence continues at coordinate 4,240 of JBJKPR010000032.1, read as the reverse complement.
GGGTGATCATCGAGCCGATGCGAAGGCCCGTCTGCTCATCGTAATCCATGAAATGCAGTTCTGCCACGCCCTTGATGTCCACGAGCGAATCAGGGGCGGTGAGCAGTCTGTTCTTCAGACGGACCAGAATGTCTGAGCCTCCGGCATACACAGCGGCCCTTTTTCCTCCGGCAGCGAGCGCCTCGACTGCTTCAGCGACGTTCCCGGGCCTGTATATGGAAATACTCTTCATTCTTTCACCGCCTATCCTGAAAGGGCACTCTTCCGTATCTCGGCCAGTATCCTTTCGGGAGTTATAGGATGCTCCCTGATCCTGACACCTGTAGCGTTGTATATTGCGTTCACTATGGCGCTTGGGACAGCTCCTATCGCGGTCTCTCCGAAACTCTTGTAGCCGTAATACCACCTCGGTTCCAGGCTTTCGACGAAGACGTGCTTCATCCCGTCAGGAACCTCCCTGATGGTTGGCATCCTGTATGAGAGGAACGCCATTCCTGCGAGCATATGTCCGGGGGAGGTTCTGTCCCACGGCATGGCATCGGATGTAGTGTTGAGGCCCTGAATGAACGCTCCATCCATGTCCCCCTCGCTCAGCAGCGGGTTTATGACTTTGCCCGCGTCCTGCACGAACACCATCCTTTTTACCCTCCACACGCCAGTGAGTATATTGACCTCAACCTCAGCAAAGCATGCTCCGACGCTGCGCACAAGCGCTCTCCCCTTTCCAGGCCCTGTCTTGGTGACACCCCACTGCCTTATCGTCCCGCCTGCATTCCTGGCGAGCTCTGCAAAGCTCACCTTCTTTTCGCTGTCCCCCCTGACATGTATCACGCCGTCGCTCACTTCAAGTTCACCGGCCGGCACTCCAAGGAATGCGGAAGCCCTGCTTGTCAGGTTCTCCAGAAGCTTTTCCGCCGCCACAAGGACGGCTCCTCCCTGCAGTGTGTTGGTCCTTCCGCCGAACCAGGCTGCGCTCTCCACGCCTATGTCAGAATCTCCCCAGAGGAGGCGTATGTTTCCGATTGACTTGTAGCCGAGCAGCTCAGATATCGTCTGTGCTATCGATGTATCATGGTCCGTCCCGCTTTCGGGCTGGACGTTCTTGAGTGTGATAATACCATCCGAATCAAGAACTATCTCTGCGTTGAACACATCACCCTTAGATCTCTCGAAGCCAGCCTCGGCCTCCCTCCATCCAAGCTGCCCGCCATGGTGATCAACAACTGCAACGCCTATACCAGTACACACTCCTCCTTTTCCGATGTCGGCGTATGACCTGTGCTCCCACCCGAAAGCCTGCGCACCCTCCCTGATAACCTCCACCGATGCATACGAATCAAAGGTAAGCCCTCCTTCCTTGAGCTCCACCTTCTTCCCGAACTCTCCACCCCAGTCCTTTGCGGGTGAGAGAACATCTCCAGGTCGCGATACAAACCTCAACCTGTACTCAAGTGGATCCTTCCCAAACTCTTCGGCGAGCTCGTCCATCATGCACTCAAACCCGAGTTTGAACTCCTGCTGCGTATTGCTCCTTGCCGCTCCGACCTCGGGTGTGTTGGTCTTGTAGCAGTAGCTTGACAGTTCCCAGTTAGGAATGCGGACGCCGTACAGCAGGAACTGGTCCCTGGCACTCTCGTTGAGCGGTGTGCCTGCAGTTGGCGCCCTGTCAGTATGTCCCACCGTCTGATATGCATCACATTTGAGCGCCACTATTGTGCCATCCTTCTTCGCGCCAACTGTGAACTTCTGCATCACTTCAGGCTTGAGAGCTACCTGTGACAGTTCGCTGGATATTGAAAGCGAGTATTTCACCGGCCTGCCCGTAACCATGGCCGCGTGCGCAATGAGCCCGTCAAGAGGTCTCAGTGTCATTCTCGCTCCGAAGGTGCCCCCGTTCCACCTGTCTATGTACCTGATGTTCTTCCCCTCAATGCCCAGCCATTGCGACAGCTGCCTCCTCGAAGCGTTAATACCCTGTGCCATTCCGTAGAACGTCAGTGTTTTTCCATCCCATCCGGCTACTCCGCTGACCGGCTGCATTGGGAGTACGGTGGAGCCGCCATACCTGTATGTGTACTCCCTGACCACATCGGCTTCAGCAAGCCCCCTCTCCACATCCCCGTGCCTCCAGCGGGCAGTCGCATCGGTGCAGTGGGCGGGGTCATCCTCGCTCACATGCAGGAGGTTGCCTTCCTGTTTCAGTACCGCTGCATCGGGCCTGAGCGCTTCTTCCAGGCTGCCTACATGCGGAAGCTTCTCATACTCAATATCAAGCGACTCAACAGCATCTTCTGCAATATCCTCGCTCTCCGCAACAGCAACGGCAACCAGGTCGCCCTGGTAGTTCAGCTCCCTGCCGAGAGGGTTAGTCGCCGGTGAGTTTTCACATGTTAATATCAGGTGGACACCAGGTATTGAAAGGGCCCTCGACGTATCGATATTCTTTATCACTGCCCGAGGATGTGGGCTGCCAAGCACTGCCGCGTACAGTGAACTGTCCGGAACCACCCGTGTCGCATACTCAGCCCGTCCTCTGATCTTCGGCATCGACACCTCTGGCAACGGCGGCACCGGCCGGCCAATGATGCCCAGCCCCACTGGCGGATGGCCCTGCCACTTGACAGTGGTGATGTTTGCATCCCCCTCAACAAGGGTTTCAGATCCGGTATGCCCTCCGCCGGTGGAGTAATCCCTGACCATGGGCATCGCCACTATTGTGCTGTGCTCAGTGGCGGGCTGAAGGTCAGTCTTTCCTGATTTCAGCTGGTCCGCAGCGAGGAGTATTGCCCTGGTTATTGACTTGTATGCGCCGCACCTGCAAAGGTGACCTGCAAGAACATCCTTCACGTCGCCTTCAGTGATGTCCAGGCTTCTCTCGAGCAATGTCTTCGCAGCCAGCAGCCAGCCAGCGGTGCAGTAACCGCACTGTGCTGCATGGCAGACATAGGCTGCGCTCTGGAGAGCTGAGACAATCCTGTCGCTTTCTCCCGACTCTATCGTCGTAATCCTCTTGCCGTTCACATCGCCGGCAAGGAGATGGCAGGAATAGTATGGCCTCCCTTCGACAAGAACGGTGCACACGCCGCAGGTTCCCCTGTTGCAGCTGCGCACAGTTCCGGGGAGTCGCAGCTTTTCGGAGAGAAGCTCCCATAACGTGGTCCTTGCTTCTACTTTCCTGCTGTACCGGGCACCATTGATGTCGACCTCGACCGATATTTCCCTTACCGGTTCAGCTGGCATCAACGGACACCCGTTTCATCTCTGGATCAGCTCTTCACGCCGAGCTTGTCCACAACGAAGTCCCACACCATCGGGAAAGCTATCGAAGGCGCATCGTGGGCGCAGTGTCCTGACCCCGGCTCGCCCAGCTTGAATATCACGAGCTGCTTGTCCTTGCTCGAGGCTTCGGCGTAGAGCTTGCGCGCATCGTTAACATCCACCTGCGGATCTGCCTCCCCGTGCATTACGAGCATGGGGCATTTGATCTTCTCGGCAACACCCTTGAGAGAATATTCCTTCGCCTTCTCCATGAACTCAGCATCGTTGTCAACACCAAGAACCTCCTTGAAGCGTGCCAGTGCATCCTTTCTCCTCTCCAGATTGTCATACAGGCTGTAAAAAGCACCCCAAACCACAAGCGCCTTGATCCTGGGCTCGAACGCCGCTGCCCTGGGCGCGTGGTAACCGGCAAAGCTCCTGCCTACTATTGCAATGCGATCCATGTCAAGGTCTTCCCTCTTGCTCAGTGCGTCAATGAACGCCGCAACTGGTTTCTCATAGTGCGGTGTTCCCCTGATTTCCTTCATGAAAAGGCTGCTTGCCTGTCCCGGCCCGTCAATGACAAGGACATTCAACCCCCTTATCAGTGCCTCTTCAATGCCCAGGAAGTAGTATTCCTCCTTCTGGGCGTCCAGGCCCAGGACGTAAATCACAAGCGGGTTCTTCCCCGGCTTCTTTGTGTGGTAGAGTATTGCCTCGAGCGACTTGCCCTCGTAGTCCACGCTCATGTACTCGAACGGAGGGTCGAACAGTGCTGCCGCCTTCCTGAAGCATGCGTCGCTGAGCTTGTAGTAGTCAGCCTTCCGCTTGTCCATCATAAGTATGAAAAATGAAGCGTGCCTGTAATAGTTGTATGCGTTGAGGTAGAATTTCCTTGCTGTGATCAGGTGCCCCTTCTTCATTGCCTCGTCTGCAAGATCCTGGTTTACCTTCGCAGTCTTTGACCACTCGCTGATCCAGT
>JBJKPR010000031.1:0-5673 GCA_046706185.1 Candidatus Sysuiplasmataceae archaeon | reverse complement strand
ATGGGAACCTTGTATTCTTTCCCTGTCCTGTTGTCTATCACTGTAAGGTAATCTCCTTCTTCACGTCTTTCTTCACCAGGCACTTTTGAAACACTGGTTTGCTGTGCAGACATGGTTAAACCTTCTCCTTAAGAGCCTATTGTACCACGATTGGTTGAGTGAAACAATTGGTCCAAAAGTCTGATTACCATGTAGCCTCACATGTGATGGTGGCAGTATTAATATCGCAGGAATTGAAGACATGAAATTTATGCCCCCTCCAGCAATTTCGGCCAAACTGCTCATGAGAAAGTTTCCGCCCATTCATTCTATTCTGTGCTTGCCCTTTGGAACATAGTCGAAGAAACTTTCGGTTATCTTGTCTGAGGTCCATTCTGCCCGTAATCTTGTCTTCTTCTCGACTCTTCGCATTTCTGACAGAAGCATTCTGTTCAGTTCTCTTGCGCTCCTCCCTTCGAGAACCGCCTTTACTGCAAACCCTGAGTCTGTCTCAGACACGATGCCCGTTGTGCCGATGAATTGCTCAATCACGGGTTTGACTGCTGAAGGGCTGTCACTGTTGACTGTGGCCTTGAGTATGAACTGCCTGTCACCCATATTGTCACCTCCCTCCGGTGTACCCACTCTTCGGCATATCGATGTTTGGTCATCCTTCCACAGGCATTGCTGCTGAAGAAACTGCATGGAAAGCAGGCGGTAGAGCACAGCTCATTCGGACCCATTGGCATTATGGCTATTCTCTCTATTCCAACCTCAGGCTCAAAGCACGGTTTGTTTGGAAGAACGAATGAACCGATCGTTCGATGCATGGGTTGTTCATCCTCTTGTCATTGTCAAATCACACCCTGTTGCTGGGGCTCTTCTTCAATTTGCGACTTTCCTATACATCGGCCCTCAACCTGCAGTGTTGCATTCACGTCGGGCCCCATCGCTGTGGTTGCGGCCCTCTGGTGTCAATTCATGACATCTGACTATTCTGGCAGAGTCTGCAGTATTACGGTAATGCCGTGATATTTTTGCACTAGGCTGCTCCCTATAAAAGTGCGTACCTTCACATTTAAGGCATATAATCGAATTAGTTTGGAAGGGGATCATACTACCTATATTGTGTCAGGAGTTTAACCCAGACACAAGATAGAAGGCATCTCGTGTGTAAGGATTGCAAGAGCACCATTGGGTGCAGCTGTTCCTGCAATGAGTGGGATATAGAGAAAGACTTCTATGGACAACCCTTCTGCGATGTTTGTGGATGCAGCATTGAGATAATACATGAAGAAGAGGTCAAACCAACGATTGTCGGAAAGAGTCGCCCAACGCATTCATGATATTCTGCATCGCGATCATGTCTGTCCATGCGGTCTGTCACGGTAGCGTAAGCCAATCGTCTGCACAACAGCATCTCATTCAAGAGCGCCCACCAATCCGACTAAAGGATGCCCTGCAACCTGCAGTTTTCTCATGTCGCTCGGGCTATTTCCGATGCCTTCTGAATCGGCGATCAGGTTGTTAACTTGTTACATGTAACAGTAGGGTTTATAGATTTGAATTGAAGACTTACCCGCATGTATATTCGGCTTATCGGCAGAAGTGGAAAGGGCTGTGACAAGGAAGTGCCTGGTTATGGGGCCATCGACCTGTTGGTGGGAGGATGGTGGCAGGATTACGCCAGCTCGAAATTCCTGATATGTCGCTCAGTGCACGTGCGCCTGAAATCAGGTTGCAGATTTTCTCCCAGGCACTTACAGGATCTAGTTCTCAACCATCACCCCGAACTGTTTCTGCATGACGAAGTCGTTGGGGGTGCCTTCCTTGCATAGAAGGCGCAACTTTTACACAATCGAGCTTCCTGATAAGATAGACTTCCGACTTTCAGATTTGGTCGGAAGGATGGTAAACGGGAAGCATGATTTCATGCTTATAATGCAGAAGGAGGGACTCCTGCCTCTGCAGGTCTCTGTTACGAGCTACGAGGAAATTCAAGGGCTCCTTCAGTCTGTGTTTGCCGGGACGGATCCTCGGTGCAAGGTTTCAAGGATAGATGTTCTTAGGTCCTCCGGCTACTCGCTTGGTCTCGAGCTCAAGCATGCAGGCGATTCTGCAATGCTCGATCTTCCTCACGCTATACTCTCTTCAATGCGCGCTCTTCGCCCGGATGAGAAGCTGCGTGTGATTGTCCACGTGCGACGATTCTCTCGAGCTCGGCCGACAAATGAAGCATACGGCAAAGCTTTAATTGCAGTCAATCTGCTGTTTGCAGGGGACAAGGGAAGGCTTCGGGAGATATTCCCAGCATGCACACACAGGAGAACATGGAAATCAAGAAAGGCATGGAAGGTCCGTTCCCGTTTTTCGGTGCTTCCAGTGTCCACTGTCGATTCCATGCTTCCCCCAGTGAATGAGACCTGCAGGACAAGGCGAAGCTTTCCGCGGTCAGAAGGGCGCATCAGCCTGAAGGGCGTGCGGGTCAGAACCGCATCGGGGGAGCATCAACTGAACGTCGACAGGACGTTCCTCAGAAGCAACATGCTTCTTTTCGGCGGAACGGGCTCAGGAAAATCGTCATTGCTTCTCTGGCTTGCCAAAGCACTCATCAGAGATGGAAGACCGGTCTGCGTCATAGACCCTCACGGTGCTCTTGCCAGCTGCATTATGGGGATGAATGACAGCGAAGTCGAAAGCGGCAGGCTCCTCCTGCTGGATCCGATCATCTCTCCGCTCGGCATCAACCCTTTTGAGGTCTTCAGGAATAGTGGTCGGTCGCAGGTGTTTTCATCACTGCTGGTTGAATCTGTGGGCCACGGAGTGAAGGTTTCCTTTGGGAGTGAATACTGGGGACCCAGACTGGCATACCTTTTCAACGGCATGATCAATGCAGTCGCCCCACTGCCTGGATCAAACTTCGTCGATGTGATGGCTCTGATAAACAATCCTTTTGCCTCAAAGGAGCTTGCAGACCTGACCCAGGATGAGAATGTGAAGAATTTCCTGCTTTCCATTGTCCCAAAGGCAAAAGACGAATGGTGGATGTCCACCATGGACAAGATAGGGCGCATCATCGGCAACGACTATTCCAGGTCTCTGTTGTGCAGAAGGGAGGGGAACCTTGACATTGCCGCTTGCATCAGGGACGGAATATCAATAATCGCCAACCTCGACATGAACAACATCAGTCCCCAGATATCATCGCTGATAGGCTCGATGCTGATATCAACATACTGGATTCTTGCCTCGTCCGCGGGGACTGGCGCGACTATAATAATCGACGAGGCAGAGTTCTTTCCCGCCGAGATCATAGAGCAGATTGCATCACAGGGAAGGAAGTTTGGTGTCAATGTGATTTTCGCCACCCAGAGCCCTTCAAGGTTCAGCAGGACAATGCTCGCTACGATGAGCTCGAATTTTGAGAACAAGTTCGTGCTCCAGATGGATGGAATGGATGCGAAGCTCACCAGTGAATTCACAGGAGCTGTAACGCCGGATGAGATTACTGGCATGGACAAACTGAACGCGATAATAAAGAGCGGGGACAGCATCGGCGAACTTGCCGTTGATCCACCCGGGCCGGTCTTCTTCGATACAGTCGGCTACTCTCACGCCGTTATGGAGAACTACAACACCGTCGACGACGCCAACCCTTCACCGCTCTCTTCACTCGAAGGGCAGCTCTTCGACACACTGCAGATAGTCAGGATGGCTGAAACACAGGGAAAGCAGTCTATGAGCGGTATCGAGGAAACCGGAGCGCTTACTCTCATGGGTTATGGCGCCTCGGAAATGACGACGCTAGTTGAGAGGGCAAGGTCAATGTCGCTGGTCCAGAAGGCACATTTGAAGCTGTCCCAGGCAGGAAGGAACGAGCTGCTGAGGCTTCAGGGAGGAATGCTTGCCGGCAATGTCGAGCACCGCAGCATGGTCCTCGCTCTCAAGGATGTCTTCGACTCCATGCATATGCTCACCTATATCCCCCGGCAGAGGTTGGGAAGGGAGCAGCCCGACCTGATCGTCAAGACTCCTGGAAGCATTTCCTCTACCACCTTCTACGCGGAGGTGGAGGTGGCCACAAAATACCAGCTGGAAAAGAGGAGAAAGAAGGTTGAGAGGGCGGTCAGGAACAGCGCCATTCCAGTTTTCGTTTTTAACGTGGAGGGGCCGGTCGTTTCGGGCCTGAGAGGGGAGGAGTTCACGGAGTCAGTCTTCCTCCTGCTCAATGGATCACGGTTGATGTCCTTTGAAGCTGGACAGTGGGCTGAGGTGAAAGGAATTGAGGATATGGTAAGGCTGACCAAGACGACTCCCCTGATTTCGTAGGCGGAGGTTCTGCCTGCTGATATTGTCCTGTGCCTTCTTTTCCCTTGCGGCAGAAGAATCAGCCAAAGAGGGATACCTTGCTGACTCTCCCCGGTTTGGGAAGCGTCAGCGCGATAATTGCGCTGATGACTGCGAATGTGAGCAGAATCTCGAAAATCAACGGAATGTTGGAATAGGTGCCGCCAATCAAAATCCCGGCCGCGAGCGGCCCTATTGTCTGGCCGCCAGTTCCACCCAGGTTCCACACGAGAGCGTTGCTGGCTGTTGTTGATCCTTTTGGAATGTAGTCTGAAATCATTGACATGAATATGGGGAAAATGGTGAAATTGAAGAAACCGAACATCACGAGCATCGAGATTGAGATTATCCCGGATGTGTTGATGTAAAGGAGCATCGTCAGCGCCGAGGAAACTGTGCTCAGCATGAGCGTAAAGCGCTTGTCGTATCTCTCCACCAGCTTGCCGAAGAACAGCTGTCCCACAATGCCGCCTGCGAACATCAGTGTAAGAGTAGTGCCCAGGCTCACACTGCCCCCTACGCCGCGTTCGAAGGACAGGTATTCCGGTATCCAGGCGATTATGCCTGAGAATGCAAGCGATCTCATGAGCGAAATCGCCGCAAGGACGGCAATTGCCGAGCTGGCCACAGAACGCTTCTTGTCTCCGCTCTCGCTCGCTCCCTCTATCGTTTTAGGCGTTTCCCTTCGTTCGCCAGCATCGCTGTCATAGCCTCTCAGTCCAGTGAGTATGAGGAATGAGAGTACAATGCCAAGGGCGCCAAAGAAGACCACGCTGTATGAATCTGATGAAAGCAGCACAGCCACAAGAAGAAGGAGGGCAGGATAGAGAGCTCTTCCCACGCTTCCCGCTGATCCGTTTATTCCCAGATACCATCCAAGCCTTGGTCCCTTGTAACGGGATTGAAGTATTGAACTTCCAGTTGGATGGTAGAATGAGGCACCAAAGCCGGTGACAACTGCCGAGACCAGAAGGAACAAGGGGACAAGATATCCCTGTACTGCGATTGAAAAGAGGAGAAGGCCGCCAGACAATGAGAACAGCCCCAATGCCATTCCCTTTGCATGCCAGTTTCTCCTGTCAATCATCGGACTTAGCAGATTTGCGCTGATTGCTGTTGACACGTAGAACATGGTGAGGGCAGCCGTTATCAGCAATGGTCCTGCATGACCCGCAACAGCGATAAGGTCAATTATGAGCGGGACAAGGAATACGGCACCGTCGTTTGTGAAGTGACCCATGGATGTGAAGAGCAGTGCCTTCCTGCCCTGGCTGACCTCCCTCCTTCCACCAAGCATCAGATCACCCCTACTGCTGGACGCTTGGTGAGGCAAATGTCAGGGAAACT
>JBJKPR010000030.1:0-16721 GCA_046706185.1 Candidatus Sysuiplasmataceae archaeon | reverse complement strand
GACACACCGGTGACGCGGACATGAATGCAGCAAGGAACATCAGGCTGCTGGGGCTGGCGGGAGTCTATAGTCTCCGTTCGCTTCCAGACAGGTTCATAGGAGATATTTGACTATGAAATCTGTAACTATTGAGGCCATGTGCTTGCGTGCTTTGGATCGTGGCGCCGGGATGCCCACCCCTTGATCTAAGGCTGCCAGCAGGAGTCGTGTTTTTCATCTTGTTCTCAAGTCTCCTTGAAAGGACGTCGTACTGCTCTATCCTTTCCAGTACGAGATCGAGGTGCACCTCCCTGACGCCATCCTGATGCCTAATCCATCTGACCAGCTCCGATGCTGAAGATATGTTGTCAAGAAGGATTGTGAAGAGCGCATGTTCTGGGTCGCCCATCTGTGCCGAAAGCAGGGAGTCCTCGATGTGCGAGGCTACAGCCTTGTTTATCATCCCCTTTGCACCTGCGCTTTCATATGCCACATAGAGTTCTGCAAGTATCAGCCCTCTCAACATTTTCGGATCTATGCTCATCGTCAGAAAGAGTGCACTGCCTCGAATAAGCCTGCCGAGCCTTCTCTTGACTGTCTTTGTGGATAAGGAAGTTTCCTTTGAAATTGTTATGAACTGTTTCCAGGGGTCGGTTCTAATACTCCCTATCAGTTCCCAGTCTTTTCTGCTGAGAGAGAGGGTGCATTCGGGAAAGGCTACGCTGCTCAACGAAACGCTAGTTGAACCGCAGATGCGCTTGATCAAAGACAGCCGATCCTTAAGATCTCGCTCATCCTCGTGGAAGAGCAGGAGCCGGAGGGCACTTCCGTAGTAATCGGTTACAAGCAAGACCCCCGGTATGAGCTTCAGCTTCTCTATTGTAGCATCCTTCTCCGTCTCGTTGGCAACATCGAGCCTCAGGCTTACAAACAGGGCGCCAACAAGGTTGGGGTTCTCTATTATATTCCACTCCTCTATGAAACCAGTTTTCAACAGTTTCCTTATCCTGTTCCTGACAGTTCCCTCGTCAACCTTCAGCCTCTCCGCGACTGTTCTGAACGACTTGCGCACCTCCGACTGGAGCGGATGCGCCTGCCTGTCGTGGACAAACTCTCTCAGGATCCTTACGTCCAGCGTGTCCAGATCGCCCAACCCCTTTAGTTCTAACAGGACATACCGCTATGAATCTTTCCTCTGTAGCCTCATCTGTTTCAGAGCAGTTTGAAGAGGTTTCATCACAATCCGGGGAAGAAGTGGCAAAATGGGCGCAGAAGAGACTCTATGGAAATGGCAAATGGTCAGAAGGCTTTTCGGAAAAGATGCTTACGGGCGCATGCAGGGGACGCCGGTCACGACCGGGGCAGGATATGGCAGCAGAAGGATTCTGTCTGTGGAATCACGGGCGGGGGGACGGGATTGATAGACCCATGGGCTTACATGACCGCCATATACAGGGGCGAGTTTGGCCTCAGTGGAATGAGACGGGATGAAAACCGCTCTTGGTCCAGCATCCTGCGAGAACCACTATCACGCCGTGACAAGCCGAAGAGCCCACGAGCAGGTGTAATCATTCGGGACGTCGGTGTTGAGGCATCCGATATACTGCGTCTGGCGAAAGCAGCCGCTCCTGCAGCAGCAACGATATCTGCGCTTCTTATGGTTTTATCATATATGTAGCAGCTCGGCCCTTCCGGGCCCGGTACCTGTGCGTGCCACTGTCTCGAAGCGCACATTAGGGGTCATGGGAGCACAGGCCAGCCCGTAACCGGCGCCTCCCGGCTCTACAGTGATTTCATAGTGCTTGAATACCAGGTTTGCGCTCATCGGCCCGATGAAGTCAATAAGTGAAAGCACCACGTTTACCTCTGACTGGAATTCTGTGTGGAGGAGAGTATCAGACATTGGCAGCATGCCAGAGTACTGGCATGGTCAGAGAAGCATTCACGTGGAGGAAAGGTCCAAAGGGGTGTTCAGCGCCTCCGTGATCTTCGCCTTCGGGGGGAAAGGTCACGCGATTGTTGAAGTCGATGAAGGAATGAGGGAAGTCAGGCTCACATACACTTCGGGGCCGTTCAGGGGCATTCAGCGTGTTCAGGTTTCAGACGGGACGCTGACTGCCGAATGGCATATCGTGTTCAAAGGGTTATACAGGTTTGCATCGCCATTCATGCGAAGCCATTTCAGGGCAGGAACAGTCCACGCGCTCGAGAGGTTGTGCTATTCCAGGGAAAACACAGAGTAAGGGGTTTGTCAAGGCGTTTGGGATTTGAATTCAGCTTACCGTCACTGTACCGGCCATCCAGCCTGGCGTCTTCATTGCACCGCCCCAGCCAGAAGCACCGCTTCCGCAAGCAGCCATGCAGTGCCATTCATATGAACCGGATGCAAGCGTGAATGTCGCGCTCTCTACGGAGGAGGGCTCTATAGGTATGTTGAGCACTGTTGCCGTCCCGAGCTGGATTGTGAATGTGTGCGCTATGTTGCTGTCGTTCACATAGCTGACAGGCTGTGCACCAACCACACTTATGCCGGTGGACGAACCTGCAGGCTGAGTCGAATTCACATTTGTGTTGTTTGCGACAAAGACTACATTGCCCACCGTTCCTGTGACATTCGCAAACTGCGGGTCCGTTCCAGCCGCGCCGTCATCATAGTTTATTATCGTGATGTATATCGGCACACCTGCTGGCAGGCTTATGTTTGCAGAGGATGTGAGCTGGTTGTTCTGGAGAACAAAGAATGCAGGCTCATACCCTATTGTGTTGTTGAACCAGTTGTTTGTCGTTATGACAAGCGTAAGGTCGTAGGACTTGGCGCCTGAGTTGCCCTGTCCGCCTGTTCCTGAACCGGCCGCTATGTTCGAAAGCATGAAGCCCCCGAACATGGCTCCAATTACTATTACAATCACTCCAAATGCAAAGAGGACTTCGGATTTTTGCATTTTTACCACGCGAGGGAGTTATGCTTGCGCGTATTAGTCCTCTCGCGCTTACATGTTAGGTCCCCCCTTTAAATATGAATGAGGGCTAAAAAAGGCACAGGACAGCATCGTGTCATGCCCGCCGGGGACCTCAGGCTGCCCCCTCAGCCCTCCTTTTCTTCTCAAAATGAATGTCCCAATCAATAATGAATTCGAACCTGATTGTACCGCTTCGAAAAGCGATTGCAGCGTGTCCTCGTTCCTGGACCCAATATGTGAGGGTACGTATTAAAATACCATCCGGCAGGGTTTTTGCATTCCTTGCTCGAATCGCCACACCGGCTGGGCTGTAACCCTATTTTGCCGTCCAGTATATTAATGAATTCTCCGAGGCTGTAAGCGAGTTGATGGCGTCGGGATTTGTTTCGTAGGCGGCCCTTCTTGAGAACATCATCCTTGTCTCCCTCATCCTCAGGGGAAGCTGAAACGCGTCCGCGAGATAGACAAACAGCTTGCTTAGGACGTACTCCGTTGCCTCGTCGAGGAGCTTCGCCTTCTCTCCCTTCATCCTGTTCCTCTTCAGCTTGAACCTGAAATAGCTCTTGAGCTGAAAATAGTAGACTCCAAAGCTTTGCAGAAGCTGTATGACCGCCGGGCTGACCCTCGTCCTCATCACAGGTGTTAGAATATCGAACCTCTCCCAGTCTGTCGTCATTAGCCCCCCGTTTCTTACTGACTCGTAGAAAGCAGCCGTTCCGGGGAACGGAGTGTACACTGTGAACTGAATCAGGTCCGCCCCGGAGCTGACGAGCCTTGAGCCGAACCGTATCGTCTTCACTATGTCCTTCGTTGTTTCGTAGGGTGCCCCCAGCATGATGCTGCACAATGTCAATATGCCGCTGCTGTCCAGTAATTCCACCGCCTTCTGAGAAGTCGACGGTCGCAGCCCTTTTCTCATCCTTCGAAGGGTCTCCCTGCTGCCCGACTCCACACCTATCGCAGCCATCCTCATGCCCGCCCGTGACGCCTGCTCCACAAGGTCAGGGTGCCTGACGACCGCATCAGGTCGTGTCTGCGCAATCCATCTCATGCCGAGGTTCCTTCTGACCATCTCCTCGAACAGGGCTCTCCTTTCGCGTATCACTGGTTCCGCAAAGAAGACGTCGTCAGTGAAGAATATCCATCTGTACCCCAGCTTCTTCGCAGCCTCAAGCTCCATCAATATCCTGGCATTCGTCTTGCTCCTCCATCTGTTTCCCCAGACTGGCGTGACAGAGCAGAATTCACATGCATAGGGACAGCCCCTGGACGTCTCAAGGCATATAACCGACTCATTCGAGCCGAATGTCTCAAGTTTGTATCTTTCAGGGTCTACAAGTTCCAGGGCAGGCATGGCGAGGCTGTCCAGGTTGCTTATGAGCTCTCGTTTTGCAGTCCTGAGCGGGCCCTCTTCAGACCTGAACACAATGCCCTTTACATTTGACAGCGGCTCTCGCTTCTTCATGACTTCTGCTATTTCGGCAATTGTCCGATCACCCTCTCCAAGCACCACTATGTCAAAACCGCACCTGATTAGCTCCTCGGCCATGAATGTCGCGTGGTGGCCACCGGCAATGAATTTCACCTGAGGAAGGAACTTCTTTGTCTTCGCCACTATTTCGGCAGCTGTGTTGTGGGCGGCTGTCGCATGCAGTGTAATGCCAACCATATCCGGCGATTCAGCTATCAGCTGGCTCACCACTTCGTCGACTGACTTGCCGTCCGCCTCCATGTCTATAACCGTTACAGTGTTGTCGTTTGAACGCAGGAGTTCACCTGCAAGCTGAAGAAGGCCAATGGGGACTGGAAGGAAACCAAGTTTCTTCAGGAACAGGCTCCCAGTCCTGTGCGATGGCCTTACGAGGACAACATTCATCGCTTACACCCCATTGCTTGACAGCTCTTCAAAGCTTCCCGTACTTTGCCGCCAAAATGGCCCTCCGCGTCCGAACCCGGTTTGGCTCGCACCTTCAAATCAAGACCTGCGGACACAAGGTGCGATCCTCCTGCTCTGCACTGTTTCTCCATTCGATTCGCCGTTCGACGATCTGCGAGCAACCGGTCTATAGTTCAATAATTCCCTTCACATGTAATGGATCGGGATGATATACTATTAAGCAAATACAATTAAAAGCAGATTTTCCCGGCTCTGTGGTGAAGCCGCGATCACCGCTTCGTCCCGTCAATGTAACTTTTTCTTTCCTCTGCGGATCCATGGAGTTGAAGCTGAAATGGAAAAGAGTCTGGAAAAACGATTTGAAGGAGCAGATCCGATGTGCGGTCAGTACATTCTGCTCAGTTCCGCCACGGACCATTCTGTGGGCGGGTTCACCTGTTGCACCAGGTCAGATATTGCCTTCCTGCTCGGTGCCTCCCATGTGCACAGTGCCCTGTTCTCCCCAGCAACGACGTTTACCGATTCCAAGCGGAAGCCCGATGGCAGTTTTGACTCTTTTGCCATCTCGATTATGCCCTTTACAGTCTGGACCACCTTCTCCCCGTTCTCTGCCTTCCAGTTGTGCTGTACTATGAATTCAGCCAAGTCCTTTTCACCGGAAGGGTTTATCAGCCGGTCTGTAGATATAATTGATACCGTTGTGGAACGGTGAAAGAAATGGAAGAAATCATGCTCAGGCTTGGCCACGATCTGCCTTTCAACAACATTTCGAAGCTCTTTCCTGAGGCAACTATCTACAGATGGTGCAATTCAAAGGTTGACTATCTTGAAATCCAGCTTGGTGAACATCAGGAGGTTGAAACAGTTCGCCAAAGTGTTGAAGCGTTTGCCGAACACATCAGGAGCGAGGTCCTGTTCCTTTCCTCCGAAGGAAATCTCCTGACTGCAATGGTTGCATGCAGGTGCAGCAACGTGAACTCAACCGTGAGGATGGCCGAGAGCGCCGACTGCCTCTGGAAGGCACCAGTCACCTACAGTGGAGGGGAGGAAACTCTCACCCTGATATCGCCAGAGAACCAGAGCTTCAGGCGCCTGTTTTCCTCCCTGCAGGCCATAGGCAGTGTGAGCATTGTCAGGAAGACGACCCTTTTGCCGAGCGCCCTGAGGGACTCGTACACTCTGTCCCTGTCAGACCTCTTCGGCAGCTTGACTGAAAAACAGGTTCATCATCTCGCGTCGGCTGCATCTTCAGGTTACTTCAGCATACCGAAGAAGACATCAATCGGGAACCTGGCGGCCCATGAGAAACTAAGCGAATCGACGCTACAGGAACATCTCAGCAAGGCTGAATCAAAGCTGATGGAGGCTCTGATACCTTATGTTCGCCTTTACATGAGCTCATCGCTGAAGGGGGAAGAGGAGAAGCCTCAGTAAGTCGCAGTGAGGCAACAACGTCAGCCTGAATCCCGGGCTGTCGAGAGCTCACCTGCGAGCTCCCTGACCATTCTCTCGATCTCATCCCTTATTGCCCTCACTGCTTCGATGCTTTTTCCTTTCGGATCCTCAATATGCCAGTCAATCGACTTTTTCTTCAAGCCCGCGATCAACGGACGGGGGCACACGTCCTCAAGTGAGCAGCCCATCGTGACGACATGTGTTGCTCCTTCAATCATTTCCTGAGTGAGCATCTTGGGTCTCATGTTCCCCATGTCCACCCCTACTTCTCTCATCGCGCGAACCACAGTACTGTTTATCCTTTCTGATGGCACTGTTCCAGCGCTCATTGATTTCAAGCCATGAATCGTTGCAAACGCCTGAGCCATCTGGCTGCGGCCGGCGTTTTCAACGCAGACAAAAAGGACAGTCTGCTTTCCTGTGCCTTCTGTTTCCATGAATCACTTCCCCTCCCTGAACAGATGTGCCCTGATGACCTCTTTTCCAATCGAGTCTGCAAGGCTGTAAAACGCCCATTTTCCTCTCCTTCGCTTTCTGACGAGCCCTACATGTTCAAGCAGACTCAGGTTTCTTGAAGTTGTAGGCTGGCTTGTTCTCATTGCAGCCATCAGCTCGCACACACACATTTCACGTTCCATCAGCAGAACCATGATCGTGATCCTGTTCCTGTCGCCCATAACCTTCAGGAGCCGTTCGAGGTCGCTGACCTTTTCGGCAATGCGGCCCGAGGACAGCAATTCCGCTTTTCTCGTCGCTTTCCTGACGTCTGAGACCGAACACAGTCCGTCGTCTATGAGGTGCAGCACGGACCTGTTTTCGACTCTTTTCACATCATTTCTAGCAGCCATCTTTTATCACACATCTTTTCTGCCGGTTCTTCAAAGCACTATTCCGAATCCCCACCATGCAGCGCCTGTTGCACACGATGCCCGCCGCCAAACAGCACTCTCTTCAGCCACAGGGAGAGATATACAAGCCCTATCATTGTCGGAACCTCTATTAGCGGCCCTATTACCGCTGCAAATGCCTGGCCGGAGGACAAGCCGAAGACGCTCACAGCCACCGCGATTGCGAGCTCGAAGTTGTTGCTTGCTGCCGTGAAGGAGGTCGTCACCGTCTCCTCGTAGTCAAGTCCGGCCTTCCATGAGATAATGTAGGCTGACGCGAACATGACAATGAAGTACAGGAGAAGCGGAAGGGCCACCCTCAGCATGTCAAAAGGAACCATGACGATCTGCCTGCCCTCCAGGCTAAACATCACAACAAGCGTGAAAAGCAGCCCGATCAGAGCTGTGGGCTTGAGCCTTGGAAGAAATGCATTCTCATACCAGTCCCTGCCCTTGCGCCTTACCAGAGCAAACCTTGTGGCAATTCCCATCGTGAACGGTATGCCGAGGAAGATGGCAACGCTCCAGGCAATAGCCAGCGGGCTGACAGCTATTGCCGCGGATGTGCTTCCCGCTGCGCCGAGCACTCCGGACAGCACATTGATGAACAGGAACGCGTAGAATGAGTAGAAGAGTATCTGGAATAGCGCATTCAGTGCCACGATAATGGCTGCGTATTCACTGTCGCCCCCTGCAAGCATGTTCCATACGAGCACCATCGCTATGCATCGTGCCAGGCCGACAAGTATGACGCCATCTCTGAAGGCAGGCATGTCTGGAAGAAATATCCAGGCCATCGCAAACATCAAAAATGGGCCGATCAGCCAGTTGAGAAGCGTTGAAAGGCCGAGCATCTTTCCGGCACTCCTTACCTTTCCAAGTTCATTGTAGTTGACGGCCGCCAGGGGCGGGTACATCATCCATACAAGACCAACAGCTATGGGCAATGAAATAGAATCAATCTGTAACGAATTCACAATGTCTCCTGTTTCTGGAACAACATAGCCGAGTGCAATTCCTGCGGCCATCGCGATGAATATCCAGACGGGGAGAAGTTTGTCAACTGATGACAGGCCGCGCAGAACCGCAACGGACGGATCCTGACTGGTATTCTTCTCAAAGGTGGAATGTGTGGCCATGCTGTCGACCCGTAATCTGTTGTTATAACATATTCACATATTTAGATATGTAGTTATAACTACATTGTATTCCGGAGCACAGTATACGCCCTCTACCTCTTCTTCATTCTTCTTATTACGCTCTCGCTTTGCAGCTCGCGAATCGCACTTCGTGCTATCCAGCGTGCGCTCCGATGGCCGTTCACTATTAGCTGTTTTGACAGCCCTATTGCCGCCTCATTGAGCCCGGGGCTCCTCTTGCCTATCTGCCTCAGCGCCCAGTTTACCGCCTTCCTGACATAGTTCCTTCCATCGGTGCTTTCTCTCTCAATGAGCCCAAGCAAATCGACAAATGTTGAATCCTTTTCCGACCTGTCACGCGCAGCTAGACACGCCATCAATGAAAATCCGGCCCTCTTCACGAACTCCCTTCTGTCGCTGGACCACTTCCTGACCTTCCCATACGCGAACGGGGTCGCTACGAATAGATTGCCGCAGCATTGATCACACAAGTCCCAGGAATCAAAATCTGCAGCCCACTTGTCCATCTGGGATGATGTAATCACTGAAGGGTTCTCGACCATTGATGCAAGTATTCTCGCCTCGTGTATTCCCGTAGACCAGAGTTCCGAAGCAAGGAGGTGGTCGTACCCGGTCTCCTTTGCTATGCCCCTTAGCTCTGGAATTGTGATGCCAAATGCGTTTGCCGTCTCAATTCCATATTTCCTCATTCCTTCCAGCCTTTCCTTTCTCGACAGCGCCTGCATCTGCGACAGTATTTCAATCAGCCTTCTTTCCGTCGTCATGCTCAGCTCACCGAACAGGCCCTGACGTTGTACGGTGTCATGGTCCATATCTTATCCGTATGCATTCAAACCACTGGAACAGCCACCAATAGCTATTTCACGGCGGCTGCAGATACGATCCGGAATGGCCCAGGTTTCATTCGTGCAGGCTGTCGCCGTAGGGCTGGGCGGGATAATAGGTGCGGGCATATTCGTCCTTAGCGGCACTATGATCAGGCTATCTGGAAGCGGCGCGCTTCTTGCCTTCCTGTTTACAGGGGTAGTCGCAGTCATAGTGGCGCTTGAGATGGGAGAACTCACATCCTCCATGCCTGGCAAGACAGGCGCCTCGTACTCGTTTGTCTACACTGCTTTCGGCAGCGAGCTAGGTTTCATCACCGGCCTGCTTCTCTATCTGAGCTTCGTTGCATCAATCGCTGCAATAACACTTGGCTTCGGGGCATATCTTTCATCAATGTTAGGCGTAAACGAGGCATATTTCAGGTACGTCTTTGCTGCGGTCCTGGTGATCGCGCTCATACTTCTCAACCTTGAGGGCATATCAGAGGCAGCGAAGGCAGACACCTACATCGTTGTGTTCAAGGTGGGTGTGCTGATTGTATTCGTTTTATTCGCACTCCTATTCGGCAGCCACCTTCCAGCCAATATCGGGCTGCCTGCGGCCGGAGGAGTCGGCGGAATCTTTGCAGCAAGCGTCATTGCAATGTTCGCTTATGCCGGATTCCAGTCGATAGCAACCATGGCCCCCTCGATCAAGGGCGGTGGAAGGACAGCGGCCAAGGCGATACTCGTCGCTGTGCTGATCAGCCTCATCTTCTATGTTGCAGTCACACTCGCATTGCTTTCGCTTACTTCTGTGGGTTCCTTCACTTTTGCAGCCGACCCGCTTAGCTTTGCACTCAGAAGCGCTAATGCACCTTCGTGGCTTTTTGAGCTTGTCAACGTCGCTGCTCTTGCTGCAACAACATCTGCGAGCCTCTCGATGCTTATAGCAGGGTCCCAGCTCATGGCACAGCTCAGCAGGGACGGCCTTCTTCCGTCATTTCTTTCAAAGGAAAGCAAGAGTGCCTCCGCACCATCTATCGCCCTGCTTGTCACAGGAGGGCTGGGGATTTGCATGCTTTTTTCTGGAAATATCTACACCATCGCAGCGATAAGCAACTTCGGCGTTCTCTTCAGCTACCTGATCAGCGGGTTTGCGCTCATGAAGGTGAGGAGAATGAGGCGCCACCCGGAAAAGCACGCCCAGGATATGGCAGGGGGAGGCATTGTCGAGCGTCCTGACTTCTCAGTGCCGCTTTATCCACTTCTTCCCGTCGCCGGGATTATACTGATAATCTCCTTTTTCTTCGGTTTTCCATCGGTAGCCCTGAGCGCAGGAGTCAGTCTTGTGCTGGTCGCACTAATCGTGTACTACGCTCTCAGCGAGGACAAGGATGAACCTGTCATAAAAGTCAGGTTCTTCAGATAGCTCGTTCCTTTACAGGCCGCTTCCTTTCCTCCAGCCTCCGCATATCCGGAGAACTATTATAACGATGCATTGAAATCCCGTTTCATGCAGGAAAACGGGGACAGCTCTGAGGCAATGAATTACGACAGGTTCACACAGTATTTCCATTACACAAAAGTAAGGCCCGTCAGCAACGGAGATATAATCTATGTCTCCGATATAAACGGGCAGTTCAACATCTGGAGACAGCCAGTGTCCAGACTGCTTGTCCCCGGCTACCAGCGCATGCTGACATCGTTCACCGACTGGACCGTAAGGGAATTCGTTCTCACCCCTGATGAAAGGACGATATACTTCATGGCGGACAGGGACGGCGACGAACATCACCAGCTGTATTCCATACCCGCGGCAGGCGGTGAAGTAACGACACTCACATCCGACAGAACAGTCACCCATCTACTCAATTCAGGATCCATCAACAGATCGGGCAGCCGCCTGCTGTATGCGGACAATTCACGATCGAGGGCAGACTTCGACATAGTCGTCAGGGAGCTCAGGACTGGCAAGGAGGCAAGGCCGCTGGAACAGGGCTTCCTTTGGGCGGAACCTGTATGGGACCACACAGGAACGCGGTTCACGGCCGTACAGCAGTTCAGCAACACAGATATCCGTTCCTTCATTTACGATTTCAGAACTAGAAAGACAAAGGAGATATTGCCGCACACAGGCGAGGCAGTGGTCGTTGCGACGGGCTGGACGTCTGACGGACGGGTCATCGTTGCCACGGACACCGGAAGTGAATTTGCCAGGCTCACCCTCTTTGAGCCGTCAACAGGAAAAAGCAGCGATGTTTATTCGGGAAAGCACGACGTTCAGGCCGTTTGCTACTCTACATCGGGAAACAGGCTCTTCTACGCCATCAACAACGAGGGCTATTCGGAGCTGTTCGTCGGCCGGCCTGGAGGCAGACCAACAAGGGTAAGGATAAGGCAGAAAGGCTGGGTCAACTACACCGGAATTGAGTCGGATTCAAAGGGAAAGAGAATAGGCATGGTGTGGATCAGGGATGCGGCCCCGCCAGAGCTGCTTCTCTTTGATGTGTCATCGCGCAGAAGCGCACTTGTCACAGACAGCATGGCAGGGGGAGTCCCTGACGGTATTCCGGGTCCTGAGCTGATAAGGTACAGTACCTTCGACGGAAGAAGCATACCTGCCTTCTTTTACCGCCCTGTCGGTAATGCAGGGAAATTCCCCGCAGTGCTTTCAATTCACGGCGGACCTGAATCTCAGGAGCGCCCGTCCTGGGCATACTCCGGGCTCTATCAGTTCCTTCAGAAGTCGGGCATTGCAGTTCTCTGCCCCAACGTCAGGGGTTCCACCGGCTATGGAAAGTCATACCAGAAGCTGATACACAGGGACTGGGGAGGCGGCGAACTCAGGGACTTTGAGCACGCTGCAAAGTGGCTTGTCTCCAGAAAGGATATCGACAGCACGAGGCTCGCTGTCTTCGGCGGCAGCTTCGGCGGCTTTGCGACCCTCTCCTGCGTATCAAGGCTCCCCAACTACTGGAAGGCGGGTGTCGACATATGCGGCCCCTCCAACCTTGTCACCTTCTGCAAATCAGTGCCCCCATTCTGGCTCAGGTTCATGAAGGAGTGGGTTGGGGATGCCGAAACAGAGGCTGATTTTCTCATGGAGCGCTCTCCAATCAGCTACATAGACAAAGTCAGGGCAGACATGCTGATAATCCAGGGGGCAAACGATCCAAGGGTCGTGAAAGCAGAGTCTGACCAGATGGTGGAGAAGCTCAGGTCCATCGGCAGGGACGTTGAATATATGGTTTTTGACGACGAGGGACACGGCTTCACCAAGACGGCAAACTCCAGGAAAGGGTTCAGCAGGTGCGCCGAGTTCCTTGTTGCGAAGCTGAAGGCGTGAACCCTGGGCCGAGGGGACGACGCCCTCCTCAGCAACTTCTACGGAGCAGGACCTTCGTTTCCGCCGAGATCTCCTTCAGATAGCTTTCATCAACAACTGCGCCTGTACCAGGCCCCTCGTTGGGCCTGAGCCTGCCATCGGTCATACGAAACGGATTTTTCACCACATCCCTCGAGAAATATCTCTCGTTTGGCGACGTGTCGCCCGGGTAATCGACGTCCTTCATGCTTGCAAGCGCAACGTTGTACGCCCTCCCTATGCCAGTCTCGAGCATTCCTCCGACCCAGCAGTGCCCCCCGTTCCTGGCGCAGACGGATGCAATCTTCAGAGATTCGGTGATGCCCGCGACCCTGCCTGGCTTTATGTTAATCACGCTGCAGGCACCGAGCTCGAAGGCCTGCTCAGCCCTTGCCGAGTCTGTTATTGATTCATCAAGGCACACTGGCGTTGAAATCTCCCTCGCGAGCTTTGAATGGTCCAGCAGGTCATCGTGCGCGAGCGGTTGCTCAATATACTCCAGGTTGAACCTGTCCAGCCTCTTGAGCGCTTCGATGTCCTTCAGCCTGTAATCAGTGTTTGCATCAGCGCTCAGATGCGCATCGGGGAAGTGGTCCCTGATGGATGAGAGTATGCCGTACTCCCTTCCCCTCTCGATCTTCACCTTGATCCTCCTGTATCCCTTTTCGATGGAGCTGCCGACAGCCTTAACCATCGTATCTATGTCGCTCATCCCGATTGAGATGCCTGCATCCGCATATCCCTTCGACTCGCCCATCATTCTTACGATGCTCTTGCCCGCTGCCCTGCTGTGGTATTCCCACAGCAGCATTTCCAGGGCGGCCTTTGCCATGTTGTGCCCCTTGATCACCCCTGCTCTCTCGAGGAAGGTTTCAGGTGATGGCGCATCCCAAACCATCTCCGCTAGAAATGAGCCTATTATGTGCAATGCTGTCTGATTGTCCTCATAGCTGTAGTACGGCTCATCAGATGTCACGCATTCAGAGTATGCGGTCACCCCGCCTGCATCGAGCCTGAACAAGTATCCCGCCCTTTCAGACTGCGTGCCGAAGCTTGTGGTGAAGGGGTTCAGCAGGGGCAGGCTGAACCTGTAGCAGGAAAGAGTCAGATCCATGTCCGTGAATGGCTCATGCAAATAAAAAACAGTGAGTAAGTGTGCGGGCATCCACGATTTTCAGCCGCCGATCTGCGACATCGCGAATAGTGTTTCACTGCTCGTCCTTCCTATGTCAAGGTAGTGCTTCTCGGGTTTGAACTGTATCGATGCCTTCAGTTTTTCGACGAGTTCTCTCTTCCCGCCGCCGCTCCTTATTGTGCCGACTAGGTCCACCATGTCGTCTCCGAAGAGGCACATCCTAAGCCGTCCGTCTGAGGTTACCCTTACCCTGTTGCACCTGCTGCAGAAATTGCCTGAAAGGGGTGTTATGAAACCCACCTGCCCGTCGTATCCCTCAACATTGTAGTTGACGGAGGGCCCTGAGCCTACCCTGCTGTCTCCAGGGAGGAGAGTGAACTCCTTTTCCAGTATCGCCCTTGCACGCATTGCGGGGAAGAAAAGATGCGGCTGGAATTCCACATTGCTCTTGAGCGGCATCATCTCAATGAAGCGGATGGAATAGCCCCTCTCCAGCGAATACTTCGCAAGCTCTACAAGCTCAGTATCGTTTATCCCCTTCATCAGGACCGTGTTGATCTTGATTGGCCATATGCCTGCATTCACTGCCGCATCTATGCCCGAAAGGACCCTGGAGATATCACCGCCCCTTGTGACTTCCCTGAACACTTCAGTCTTCAGGCTGTCGATGCTTACGTTGGCACGGGTTATGCCAGCTGAAGCAAGCGCTTCCGCCTTCTCGAGCAGGTAAATGCCGTTTGTGGACACCGGTATGTCTTCTATCAGGCCAACATCCGATATTCTGGATACGACATCCACTATGTCTGGCCTGGTCAGCGGCTCTCCTCCTGTCACGCGTACAGTTCTCGTTCCCACTTCTGCTGCCGCATCGGCTATCAGGCCAATCTCCTCAGGCGACATCAGCTTGCTGAACTTGGTAAAAACCAGCCTGTTGGCAGGCATGCAGTACACGCATGCTAGATTGCAGGCATCGACCACAGATATTCTGAGATAACGAATCCTTCTTCCCAGTGAATCCTGAAGCTGCTCCACGGAAGTCGAAGTGGATCCCTAAATCATATAGTTTTGGTAGTTGGCTTCGCGAAACTGAAAGGGGGAAAATGTTTGCAGTTCAGTATAAACCGATTATCTCACCCTGGGGTGTCAGGTCAATCCTGTCAGCCGCAGGGGACTTGGGCAGCCCCGGCATGGTCATTATTTCCCCAAGCAGCGGCACAAGGAACCCCGCCCCGCTCGAGATGAATACACGTTCCACATGTATATCAAAGTCAGCAGGCGTGTTGAGAAGGGACTTGTCGTCCGAGAAGGAGTACTGTGTTTTTGCCATTGAGACAGGAAGGCGCGAAAGACCAAGCCTTTCCACAACCGCCAGGTCCGCAACCGCCGCGTGCTCGAACACAACATCCCTCGCGCCATAGACCTCGCGTGCAACCTTCTCTATCTTGACCCTGACGTCGTCATTCATGTCGTAGGTATAGTGAACTGCCGGTGGGGGCGATGACGCCTTCTCGACAACAAGCTTTGCAAGCTCAAGTGCTCCCTCTCCCCCCTTCTCGTACGCCTCCACGACTGCAGATGTTATCCCAAGAGAATTCAGCTTCCTCGTAACGAAATTAACCTCCTTCGAGGTGTCGGAGGAAAACCTGTTTATTGCAACAACCGGGTCGAAGCCGAACCCCTGCATGTTCCGGACGTGTTTCAGCAGGTTGGCCATGCCTGCCTCGAGCGCCTTGATGTTGTCCTTGGTTCCCTCCTTGTCCCCTCCTTGCCTCTTTATTGCTTTGACTGTCGCGACTATGACTACAGCATCGACATTTACCTTTCCGATCCGGGACACAAGGTTGAAGAACTTCTCGGCACCGAGGTCCGAGCCGAAGCCTGCTTCTGTAACGACATATTCTGCCAGCATAAGCCCGAGCCTGTCGGCAATCAGGCTGGACGTGCCGTGGGCAATATTCCCGAAAGGCCCCGTGTGTATGAGCGCAGGCGTCCCTTCACCTGTCTGCACCAGGTTGGGCTGCATCGCGTATTTCAGCAGCGCCGCCATAGAGCCCTGTGCCTTTAGATCGCCGGCATAGACAGGATCGCCGTTGAATGTGAAACCAACGAGTATTTTCGATAGGCGTTCCTTCAAATCGGTGTAGTCCATGGCAAGTGCGACTATTGCCATTATCTCAGATGCAGGTGTTATAACGAAGCTGTCCATTGCCATGACTCCCCTGTCCCTTTCCCCCACACCGACGATCACGCTCCTAAGCGACCTGTCATTCATGTCAATTGTCCTGGGGAAGAGAATGCGCTTCGGGTCAAGGTTGAGCTCGTTCCCGTGGAAGATATGGTTGTTGATGAGCGAGGAGAGCAGGTTGTGAGCTGCCGAGATGGCAGGGAAATCTGCTGTGAATATCAGGTTTATCCTGTCCATTGGCTTAACTGCAGCCCTTCCTCCGCCTGTTGCCCCTCCCTTTATGCCGAAGCATGGGCCCAGGGAGGGCTCACGAAGGTTGACAACCACCCTTTTGCCCATCATCCCGAGGGCATCAGCAACACCTATGGACGTGGTTGTCTTTCCCTCGCCTGACGACGTTGGCGTCATTGATGTAACTAGCACGAGGTGTCCCAGCCTGTTTCCCTCTATCCTCTGGAAAACAGACAGGGGGATCTTTGCTATATGGTTGCCATACCGCTCAATATCACGTTCGGAAAGGCCGAGCATGGCTGCTATCACGCCTATGTCCTGAAGCTCCGGCTCCTTCTCCTCGTATTCCTCCAGATCCAGTTCTTCCATTGATGGACACCTGCCTTTAAGGAGACTCATTGACAGTGCTGAATATGGTCATTATCCCTTACATCTACGGAGAGGGCTATTTCTACTGCCTCGCGGGCATTGCCGCCCGTGGTTTCATCCAGTTGTTTTCAGTCAGTCCACTCCTCTCTGTGGCTGCTTCTCAAACGTAACTGGTCAGCCTGTTGAAAACAGCCATTGTTGATTAGGCGCCTGCTGTGTTTGACCGCAAACGTTTTCGTCAGAAAGTGCATACACCCTGTCAGATGCACTCGAAGTACGATGAAGTGTTCTCG
>JBJKPR010000029.1:0-9641 GCA_046706185.1 Candidatus Sysuiplasmataceae archaeon | reverse complement strand
AGAAGTTTCCTTGGTTCAACCTCTGCCGTGACGTCGGAACCGTTTACCCTGAGCTTGATACGCATCCTGTTCGACAAGTGCAATTACACCCCTGCGGACACTGCCGCAGGGGTGGCACAATTACATCGCAGCAATTAACACTTTCTGTTGCAGGGGCGGTGTGAGGGAAAAAACTTCACCGTATTTGCAAGTTGCCGCAAATGATGGCATGTGCTTCACAGGGAAGTTTCACAGAACTGCATTAACAATGACCGGAAAGCAGGAATTTGCCCTGAAGTGTGGAAAAAGTTTCTCCAAACACCTGCAATATGAAAATCGATGCGAAAAACGATATATGACCAGGCCGATACAGGAAGGGAATTTTCCCGGGGGGAACAAACAGGATGGTCAATACTGAGGTTATTTTGAAGGCTCTTGACAGCTCGAAGATGACTGCCCGTATGATGGCAGTCTTTCTGATCGCAGCCGTGAGCTATTTCACGGAGCTGTATTCGGTTGGCTCCATAGGCAGCGTTCTGCCTGTGCTGATAAAAACGTACCACCTGACAGGCGTCACTACCGGACTGATCATCACAACCGCGGGCGTCGGGGCAGTCGTAGGCGCGATCCTGAGCGGTACAATAGCCGACTACATAGGAAGGAGGTACCTTTTTGTGCTCTCGACGCTCATATACGCCGGTGGCTCGCTTATCTCGGCATACGCCTCCAATTACAACGTGCTGCTCCTGGGAAGGGTCCTTGACGGCTTCGGAGCGGGGGCAATAACCCCTATAATACTTACCTATGTCACAGAGTTTGTACCGGCCAGAAGAAGGGGCGTACTTGTGCCATTCGCGGTTGTTTTCTCCGTTGTGTCCATCCCTGTGGCCCCGTATATAGCACTTGTCACGATCCCCGCCCTTTCATTCAGGGGAGTTTTCCTCTTCGGCGGGATAGTGGGAATGGTACTGGCGGTCGTGTCCTTCACTCTGCTTCCGGAGTCCATACGTTTCCTGCTCAGAAAGGGAAAGGTGGAAAAGGCAGAGAAACTGGCCAGGAGAGTTGTAGACCCGGAGACTTTCGAAGCGGCCGCACGTAACCCGCCACCGGCACCAGCAGCAGATGGAAGAAAGGTCAGATGGAGCGACATCTTCAAAAGAGGATACATCAAGAGCACCTTCGGAGCGTACCTGATTGCCCTATGTCATGGAACTGCCATCTTCGGACTTGGAAGCTTCGTGATAGCCGTATGGGCGACCTACGCGAAGATATTCACTCTCCCGCAGGCGCTGGCAATATCTGCATTGCTCGGCCTGCTGAGCCCCATAGGCCCTATACTGACGTCTGCAGGTCTGCACATATTCAGGCGAAGATCCTGGCTGACCATGGCTTACTCACTGATGGCCCTTGCCCTGGCAGGTATCTCTTTTTCCCTGTCCACAAGGAATGCGACAGCGCTTATTGCATCCACGGCAGTATACAATCTTGTAGCAACCCTGACATTTTCGGCTCTTGCAACATACTCTACAGAGCTTTTCCCGACACAGGCGAGGGCACTTGGAACCGGTGTGGTGCAGGGTATCAACAGGTTCGGCGGCGTCTACGGGCCACTGCTGTTCGGCATTTACATTGCAACTGCATATGTCTATGTCTACGCCTTTGCTGCGTTTCTGGCGTTTGTGGCAATGGTGCTCGTCGTCGCCACAGCCCATGAAACACGCAACAAGTCCCTTGAGAGGATAGAGAGCGAGTTGAGGGGAGAGGTAGCTGTTTCAGGAGCGGACAAGGAATAAGTCATGAAGCACACTGCGCGACAGACCGGGGCCATCTGTGGCAGAGAGCAGTGTAGGCTGGTCAGCAGCTTTCCCCTGAACAGGAGGCTTGCTGCAACACAAAGTTAAAAACAGGAAAAGAACTACGCGGAAGGGGAGAAATTGACGAAAACAGAGTCGCGGGCTGGGACAAGGCTTAAGGGCGTCAGCAAAGAGAAACATGCAGCAGCCGAAAAGAAGGCAAAATGGGTCGGCCGCAACCTTCCAAGGCGAGAGGCCTTCAGGTTTACGCAGGGCAAAGGCGAGTATTCAGGCGATGTACGCTTTGCAGACAGCCTTTATCTTGTAGCCAGCAGGAGCCCTTACGCCCATGCCAGAATTGTAAAGATAGACACGTCGCGAGCGCTCGAGATACCTGGAGTCAGGGCCGTGTTCACCGCCGATGACATGAAGAGGAGCGGCCTGAAATACGGCAGGGGAAGCATGAGCGCCTATCCGCTCGCAGTCGACAAGGTAAGATATGACGGCGAACCTGTGGCGGTTGTCATAGCAGACACGCCGTACATAGCAGAGGATGGCGTAAACGCCCTTGAGATTGAGTATGAGCCGCTTGCACCTAACCTTGACGTCTACAAGTCTCTTGAGGGCGATGACGCATCACTGATACACGAAGGCAGCAAGGGAAATGCGGCGTGGAGCAAGACGTTCTCATACGGGGACGTGAAGGGCGCATTTGCAAAGGCACAGAAGATCATAAAGAGAAACAGAATGCACGTTCACAGGTTCACATCCGCGCCCCTTGAACCAACGGTCGTCCAGGCCGAGTACAACTGGCGCTCGGATGAATTCTACATCGTGTGCTCCATCAAGGGTGTAGAGGGGCCAAGGGCTGTTGTTGCATCCGCACTTGGTGTGCCGCTCACTTCAGTGCACATACGCGCACCGGACATAGGTGGGAGCTTCGGCATCAAGGACCAGGCCGAATGGCTGACGCTTCTCGCGTGGACATCCAAGCAGCTGAAAAGGGCAGTAAAATGGACATCCACACAGTCCGAAATGCTCGCCGCATCCCATCATGCCGAAGAGATATGGTGGGATGCTGAGCTCGCAATAGACCTCGACGGCACAATACACGGGTTCAGGGCAACGTGCATACACGATCAGGGGGCCTACCTCAGCCTTCGCGGTGCGGCAAACCAGCTGCGCAATCCACCGGAGCTTTACAACTTCAAGAACTTCGAACTTGACATAAAGGTCGTCCTGACGAACAAGGTTCCATGCGGTGCTAACAGGGCCTACGCAAAGCTGCACCACATTTTCATGCTTGAGCGTCTGGTCGATGCAGCTGCACGTGAGCTCAACATGGACCCCGTCGAGATCAGGATGAAGAACTTCATCCAGCCGCAGGAGATGCCATACATGACTCCTAACGGTGCGGTATATGACGGGGGCGATTATCCGGGCATAATGCAGCACGCGGCGAAGATGTTCGACTACAAGACATTCAGAAAAAGGCAGAAGGAGATGCTCAAGCAGGGGAAATACATAGGCTTCGGAGTTGCGCTTGGAATGGAGTCCAATCCGTCAAGCGAGTCCAAGGAGCTTGTTGTGAACCCGAAGAACGAGAAGACAGGGAGCAGCGATTCTGCCTCAGTCAAGATAGACCAGTACGGGAGGGTGCTCGTAACTGCCGGCGACGTGCCGCAGGGGCAGGGTCACGAATCAGCCAACGCACAGATAGTCGCCGATGAGCTCGGCATGCCCTATGAGGACATCGAAGTCACCAGAGGGTACGATTCATGGAGGGATGCTTCCACCCCCTTCTCGATAACTGCGGGCAGCAGGTGGACAGTCATGGGGACGGGTGCTCTCCTTGGCGCGGCAAGACTTGTGAAGGAAAAGGTACTCAGGATCGCATCCTACATGCTGAACTCGACAGACCTTGAGATCGACAACGGCATAATAACAGATACATCGAACGGAAAGTCAGTAACCGTCAAGGATGTCGCAAGGCTGGCATATCTGGACCTGGACAGGCTTCCAGCGGGTATCGAGCCTGGGCTTGAGGCAAAGTACGTCTACACGGCCAAGTTCGACAACGCCGGAGCCAGGACCATCCCCGACGAGAAGGGAATCGCCAACCTCGCAGTCACTTACACCTACGAGGTGTCTATGGTGGAAGCGGAGGTGGAAATGGACACTTTCGAGGTGAAGGTTAGGAAGATATGCACAGTCCATGACTGCGGCACACAGATAAATCCTGGCGTGGTGGAATCGCTGACGCACGGTGCCATCGGGCATCAGCTCGGAGCAGCACTCTTCGAAAGGATGGACTATGACGAGAACGGCCAGCTTCTCACTTCGACGTTCAAAGACTACCTCTGCCCCACTGCTCCCGACATGCCGAGCTACGACGTGGGTCATTTCGAGACTCCATCGCTGTTCGCCCCTCTTGGAGCAAGGGCAGTTGCAGAGGGTGCCGGGACACCCACTGTTGCCGCCATTGCCGCCGTCGAGGATGCGCTCACTCCGTTCGGCATAACGCTCAACGAAGCGCACGTCAATCCTAGCGACCTCTTCAACCTGCTGAAGGATGCAAAGGCGAAGATGGCGTAGAACGGTCGCGTTGAGAACACCGTGGTCAACAGGTTCAGCGCAGGCTGTCCTCTGCAAATGACTGCCAGTTTATCGAGAATCGGAGAAAATTGATAAACGAGTGCGACAATTGCGTTGAGTTATCCATGACAGAAAGTGCCGCACTAACGGTCAGTGCCCCGACGGAAAAGGAACGAGACAGAAGGTACGAAAAGATCAGGGCGGAAATG
The DNA here is from genome assembly GCA_046706185.1 of Candidatus Sysuiplasmataceae archaeon. Taxonomy (GTDB): domain Archaea; phylum Thermoplasmatota; class Thermoplasmata; order Sysuiplasmatales; family Sysuiplasmataceae; genus JAJZXY01. The sequence goes on along the minus strand of JBJKPR010000029.1, from coordinate 5,065 downwards.
AGGAAAAGAAAGATAGACTGCCTGATCATCACAGGCTACTCCGGCCGATGGAACATGATGAATGCCAATGTAAGGTATGTGAGCAACTATTCGGACAACCTTTCCACTGCAAGCTTCCTTGTTTTCCCGCTTGAGGGGGAGGGGACGTATGTTACGCAGATGATGGTGAAGAGGAGCCTTGCGACAACATCATGGGTCAAGGACCTCAGGCCGCGTGCTACAGGAAACGCTGCAGTGCTTATAGAAAGAGTAAAAAGCCTGGGCTTGCAGGAGGGGCACATAGGTCTTGTCGGCGCGGGGTACATGAACGGTGATATTGTAGGAATGCCGTACAATGTGTACCTGGAGCTTGTGAAGGAGTTCCCCAAGGCAACGTTCACAGACGACACAGATATTTTCACCACGCTCAGATACATCAAGAGCGAGGAGGAACTTGAACTGATGAGGCTTTCGACTGAAGTATGCGACGATGCGTTCGAACACATGCTCAAGTTCACGAAGCCGGGTATAAGGGAAAATGAATGGTTTGCGGAACTTCAGCGGGAAATATACAACCTCGGTGCCGAACAGCCCTTCTTCATTATAGGGACATCGGGCCAGCTGCCCGCCAGGGAGCCTGAGTTCTTCAAGAATGATGTTGTCTTCACATCGAGGGTCCTGAAGCAGGGAGATGTCATACTCAGCGAGTTCTCGCCGAGCGTTGGCGGCTACATGGCACAGTCGCTCCAGCTGATAAGCCTTGGAAAGGCGCACCCTGACGTTGAGAAGGCGGTTGAATGTTCGCTGGAAGTATACAACAGGCTGATTGGCGAGCTGAGGGCCGGAAACACGATGGGCAGCTTCATGAAGACAGCGAAGAACATGGCAGAGGAATACAGGGGAGTGCTCGGAGACAACATACAGGCATTGACACCAATAGTGCATGGTGTTGGCCTGATGGCTCCCGAACCAACGCTTAAGGAGGGGAACAGCTTCGAATTCAAGCCCGGAATGGTCATGATGCTTGAGCTGGGGCCACCCTCCCAGAAGCCTGCATACACATGGCTCGGCACACCTTTTGTGATAACAGACGGATCGCCGAAGAGCCTCACAAAGCTGCCGTTCGGCGACAGGGCACTGGCCGTGGTCTGAAAAAAACCCCCAATGCCGCATGCTTCCTGCATGCGGCACAATTTACTGTACAGGCAGCTAGCACTATCGAAAGAATTACCATTGCCGGATAAATTCGTGCGGCTGTGAGCGGGCAGCAACAGGGGAATTGGTTAATTTAATATCCTGTCCAGCGTTACCTTCTCCTCCATGTTGGAAATAAAAAGATTATCGCTTGAAGAGGCCAGAGTTCTGCTTGAAGGAGCCGAAGAAAAGTCCAGAGAAATGGGTATACCGATGTGCACTGCGGTGACGGATGAATCAGGTCACCTGATAGCATTCTCCCGCATGAACGGCGCAAAGGTCACAAGCATATCTATCGCCATAGACAAGGCATTTACTGGCGCCTGCGCCCAGAGGCAGTCAAAGGACTACAATGAGATAGCTGTACCGGGAAAGCCGACCTTCGGCATACATGTCACAAACCAGGGCAGGTTCTCGATCATAGCCGGAGGAATTCCGGTCAAGACTGGGAAGATGATCGTTGGAAGCATCGGCGTCAGCGGTGGTACGGCCGATGAGGACCAGCAGGTTGCTCTTGCTGCCATAGAATACTTCAGGAACAAGACAAAGCTGCCAGACTGATGGATCATTCAGCCTCACAGTAGATTCCCGGTTATGTGCCGGAAGGGTGGTCCCACGTCCTTTCTGTTGCGCCTGGGCAGCATTAGGACATTTACCATTTCTGCTGGAAAACCGGAGTCTGGGCCAAACTGCATCCATCCACCGGCAACCATTGCTCCCCTGCGAATGGCGACTGCAGTGCAGGGCTGAGGCCTGTCGAGTTCTATCTCCATCTTCCGTGTTGTTTCACGCCATATGATCTGGTCTGCTGATCCAATTCAGGTTAGGGAACCTGGAATTACGGCCAGGCATCCACCTTTGAGGGGACAGGACACGTAACACTAAACATTGGCGATGTATGGAGCGAAACGATGTTGAGAACCATCTTTTCGCATTATATTTGCCGGAATCGTTTAATAAGATAAAATCGTTTCGCGTCAGGGGGCTTTGTACGACCAACGATACGATAACCCGTGCCCACATAGGTAAGTTGATTGCAGGATTGTTTGCGGCCACGATAGACGTCATGGATTTTATCGCGATAGCCTTTGTTGCGCCGTTTATCGCAGAGGTGATTTATCCCTCACCGTCGTTTGCCAAGTCACTGACTGTGGTAATAGCACTCTTTGCGGCAAGTGCACTGATAAGACCAATCGGCGGGCCGATCATAGGCTCGTTTTCTGACCGCGTAGGCAGGAAGAAGGCGTTGTACTACAGTCTTGCAGGCCTCGGAATCACGGCCATACTGACAGGCCTTGTCCCTGGTTATTCTGCCATCGGACTGCTATCTCCCGGACTGCTGCTAGGGCTGAGAATAGCGCAGGGATTCTTTGTTGCCGGTGTAATTGCCGGATCCTATGTTTTTGCCGTTGAAAGCTATCCGGAGAAATACCGAGCGTTCCTTACTGGAATTACAGGGATGGGTGGCAGCCTTGCACATCTTCTAGTTGCCTATGTTTTCCTGTTCGTGTCGCTGGCTTTTGCCGGCGCGTCCTTCGCACAGACCGGCTGGCGGTGGATGTTCTTCATCATGGGGATACTGACTTTCATTGTCCTTGGATACATCTACTTCCTTAGCGAGTCGCAGACGTTCGGACTTGCAAAAGACACACACAGACTCACAAAGCAGCCAGTCAGGCAGCTGTTCACCAAGCAATATCGTCGTATCACCCTGATCGCGGTTGCAGTGCTCATGGGAGGTGCGGGTCTCTCATTTGCGGAGAACGGTATGGCCACTTTCCTTGCCGTCGCGGTAAAGATGCCTAGGACCGAGATCGCACAGGTGCTTGTGTACGTCGGTTACATTGGAGTCGCCGGTAATCTCATTGGTGGACTGATAGCTCACAAATGGAGGACAACCAGGAATCTGCTGCGGCTGTATTCACTGTTATACATACCAACAACTGCTGTCATCTTCCTCGTGTTGCCATCACTCAGGTCATCCTTCATACTCGTGGCTTTGCTCGCTGGTTACACGCAATTCCTGGCTTATCTCCACACACCCATGAACAACCTCTTCAACAACGAAGTATTCCCGACACAGATACGCAATACAGGGATGGGCCTCGCATGGAATATGGGGTTCTTCACAGCCGGTGTTGCGGCTCTGCTTGTTACTTACATGCTGGTCGTCTTCGGGCTGGGGGCTTATCCGGTAATAGTGGCAGTGGGTATAGTTGTCCTGGCGCTGACTTCATACGCTGCAGCAACACTGTCCAAGGAGACCAGAGGGAACATAGGGAAGGAGGTTGCGGAAGAAAGTGCCGCACTGACAACTTCCTCTTCCCAGTAGTCAATTGTCTGACTGCAGACAGGAAACTGAGTGCATCGTGCCGCGGGCTTCAGAAGGATGATGCCTCGCGGCGAAATCTCTTTCGACCTTTTTTCTGAGGTTATTTTTGAACACCAATTGCATACTTCGCCTGCCCGGTGGAATTACTCTACCGCGGGAAAGCATCTTCTGCAATCGCGAGAACCTGCGTGATTTGGCTCTCAGGATAGCGAGGATGGGAAGGACAATGACGCAGAACTCTCAGTTGAACTCATGCCAGTGATGTGCGATTACTGACAGACGCAATAGTCTCCGCCGGCCACACCGGTATTCAGGAGAATCATCACAGGACTGGAAGAGAAATGTCAATGCAAATTGGCTATGATGGGTGGATTACCAACCCACCTAAGATTGTTTCAGGAACTTCCGGCGAGCGGTCGAATTGCTTAAATCAATCAGGAGTGTTGAGTTTATCGTGCTACACAAGCGAGTGTGTACCCGGATTTTCAGCTTGCCGCAGTATGTTCCATTAAATCCAACATCTTCACCGATGTTATCATGGCGATGTTCAAGACAACTTCTGCCTGTTTGACGCGCATTTTTCGCATCATTGTATTGCGCCGAGCTTGTCTACCACCCAGTCAAACACGAGGGGAAACACAGTTGATGGAGAATCATGGGCACAATGGCCAGAACCTGGCTCGCCAAGCTTGAAGATTATGAGCTGTTTGTCCTTGCTCGAGGCTTCGGCATATAGCCTCCTGGCATCCTCGACCTTCACCTGGGGGTCGGCCTCGCCGTGAAGGACAAGCATGGGACATGTGATCTTTTCGGCAACGCCCCTGAGCGTGTACTCCTTGGTCTTCTTCCAGAATGTCTCTTCATCATCAATGCCGAAGATCTGCTTGTACCTCGGAATTGCCTTGACCCTCCACTGTAGGTTTTCATAGACGTCGTAGAAGGCACCCCACACCACAAGCGCCTTTATCCTGGGCTCGAAGGCAGCAACCCTCGGAGCAAAGAAACCTGCAAAGCTCCTGCCCACTATTGCAATGCGATCCATGTCAAGGTCTTCCCTCTTGCTCAGTGCGTCAATGAACGCCGCAACTGGTTTCTCATATTCGTGGGTGCTTCCAATCCCCTTCATTACCAGGCTGCTTGCCTGTCCCGGCCCGTCAATGACAAGGACATTCAGCCCCCTTGCCATCGCCTCCTCAACGCCCAGGAAGTAGTATTCCTCCTTTGTTGCATCCCCTCCGAGAACGTAAATCATCAGAGGGTGTTTTCCGGGTTTTCTCGTGTGGTAGAGTATTGCCTCGAGCGACTTGCCCTCGTAGTCCACGCTCATGTATTCGAACGGAGGGTCGAACAGTGCTGCCGCCTTCCTGAAGCATGCATCGCTGAGCTTATGGTAATCCGCTTTCTGCTTTTCCCTTGGAAGGATGTGGAACGCCGCGTGCCTGTAATAGTTGTATGCGTTGAGGTAGAATTTCCTTGCTGTGATCAGGTGCCCCTTCTTCATTGCCTCGTCTGCAAGATCCTGGTTTACCTTCGCAGTCTTTGACCACTCGCTGATCCAGT
>JBJKPR010000028.1:0-48398 GCA_046706185.1 Candidatus Sysuiplasmataceae archaeon | reverse complement strand
AGCACGGTGAGCTGAGACAGCAGTTTTCTGTTCATCCTTGTGGAAAAATGCGCGCGTAGGTATAAAGCACTTATTTTACACATTTCGAATAGACGACTATGGCTGGAAATCCCGGTGCCTCAGGCCCTTATAAGGTTCTTGCAGGAGGTGTCTCCCTTTCCGATGCACTCCACAAGCTCGATTTCCTTCTTTCCTATGGGCTCCTTGATGAGCGCAGAGTCGCACTCGCTGCAAAGGACGTCTGCGTAGAGCTTGGCAGTCTTGTTGAAAATACAATTATGCCTGACTACGAAAAGATGCTCACCGTTCTTCTCGACTGTTGCCATGAAGCCGAGCTTGTTGAGGAATGACACTACCCTGCTGATCCTCTGCTCAAGCGTGAGGTTCTCATTGCTTGCAGTGTTGTCAGCCAGGTCCTTCACGACGTCAGACATGAACTGGCTGAGAAGGGCATCCCCGCCTCTTTCCCATATCTTCTTGATAAGTGTATTCAGCATCACGTCATAGTGCTTGGGCAGCAGTTCGACCCCGAAAGGAGTCAGGGAGTACCTTTTCTTCGGCCTTCCAACACCCGTCTTCACAAACCTTGCCTGAACGATACCCATGCGCTCAAGCGCCTGAACATGCTCCCTCACGGCAGTCTGGTTTATACTGAGCATCAAAGACAGGTCCTTGCTGCACTTCTCCCCCCCACCGAGGAAGTCGATGATCCTTGCTTTGGACTCGCCCAGCATCGATATGTCTGCGTCCAAGTTCTTACCTTGCTTAGATAAATTCGTAAGCGTATATTAACATTGTGCAGTTTACACAGTAAGATATGTTTAAATATGATTTGACTCATGGAAGAACCCGAAACAGTGCCCGGGAACTTTCAGAGGTATTAGGAATGGCATCAGAACTCTCGATAAAAGGTTTGAAAGTAAACATTGAAGGCAAACAGATACTGAAGGGAATAGACCTCACAGTGAAGCAGGGAGAAATACACGCGATCATGGGCCCAAACGGTTCGGGGAAGAGCACATTGAGCTACTCCCTCATGGGCCATCCGAAGTACCAGATAACAGGCGGCCAGGTGACGGTCGACGGCACTGATGTCCTTTCACTGCCGCCAGACAAGCGGGCAAAGCTCGGTCTCTTCCTCGGCTTCCAGTACCCCGTAGAGGTGCCGGGTGTCAGGCTCGGCAATTTCCTAAGGATAGCTTACAACGCTGTGCACAGCGAGAACCAGCTGAGCCCCACCAAGTTCTTCAGGCTGCTCAAGGAAAAGGTGAACACCCTGGGTATCGACGAGAATTTCATAGGCAGGTCGCTGAATGAAGGTTTTTCAGGAGGGGAGAAGAAGAGGGCAGAGGTGCTCCAGATGGCTGTGCTTCAGCCCAAGTTTGCCATACTGGATGAGACAGACAGCGGTCTCGACATAGATTCACTCAAGATAGTCGCCAGCGCCATCAACCTGATGGCCGGACCCGACATCGGACTGATCCTGGTCACACACTACCAGAGGCTGCTGCAGTATATCACGCCCCACTTCGTCCATGTGGTGGTGGACGGCAGGGTGGTCAAGAGCGGCGGCAAGGACCTTGCAAAGGAGCTTGAAGAAAAAGGATATGACTGGCTGAGAGAACAGGCAATAACGAACTGAGGTACTCGTCCATGGCCTATGACATCTACCAGGAAGAGATACTCGAACACTACAAGAAACCGCACAACAAGGGGAGCATCGACCATCCCGATTTGTTTGGCCACGGCAACAACCCTGTCTGCGGCGATGACATAAGCATCTATGTCAGGGTAGACAACGGTCACATCAGCGACGTGAAATTCGACGGAAGAGGATGCGCGATAAGCCAGGCGTCTGTGTCCATGTTGACAGACAGGCTGAAGGGCATGAAGCTGGACGAGGCAAAAAAGCTGGACCCGGAAGACATCAAGGAAATGCTGCATATACCGCTTAGCGCAGTGAGGATCAAGTGCGCCACCCTGGGGCTAAAAGTTTTTCAGGAAGCAGCTGGTGAAGGCAAGTGATGCGCCACAATCTGACATACGAGGCAAGTTGGTCCCTTCTGAGCAGGATAGGCAATACTCCCCTGCTGGCGATAAGGAAGCTCACAGCAGATATGCCGGGCACCAGGATTTATGCCAAGGCCGAATGGTTCAATCCAGGAGGCAGCGTGAAGGACAGGGCTGCACTGAAAATCGTGGAGGACGCCGAACGTGAGGGTAAACTCACTCCCGAGCGGATACTGCTGGATGCGTCTTCAGGGAACACAGCCATCGCATATGCAATGGTCTGCGCTGTGAAGGGGTACAGGTGCACTCTCGTCATACCGCGGAATGTCGCAAAGGAGAAGATAGACCTGCTGACTGCGTATGGTGCGAAAGTGGTCCTGTCCGACCCGCTGGAAAGCACTGACGGCGCGCAGAAGATTGCAAGGAAAATGGCGGAAGAGGATCCCGGGCTTTACTATTACGCCGACCAGTACAACAACAACAGCAACTGGAGGGCCCACTATGAAGGTACTGCGAGAGAGATAGTCTCCCAGACAAGAGGCCATTTCGATTACTTCGTCGCGGGGCTTGGAACAGGAGGTACATTCACGGGGATCAGCCGGTACCTGAAGGAGACCTTCCCTGAAATAAAGAGGGTGGCGGTGCAGCCTGACGGCCCATTCCACGGGCTGGAGGGACTGAAGAGAATGGATGCCTCGATTAGGCCGGGCATCTTTGACGAAACGCTTTCCGATGTAAATGTTGAAGTGTCCACCGAAGAGGCGCAAAAAGCGGTGAAGCGCCTGGCAAGGGATGAGGGCATTCTTGTTGGCCCAAGCTCAGGTGCTGCGCTTGTTGCCTGCAGAAGGGTCGCCCAGGAGTTTGGCGGCGGCTCATTTGTAACCATCTTCCCCGACGGAGGGCAGAAATACCTTGGTGAGAAATTCTGGGAGGAAAAGGAATGACTGTCAAGATAATGATACCAACGCCGCTCAGGCAGTACGTAGGCAACAAGGATACAGTCTCTGCAGAAGGCATGACGATAGACGAAGTTCTCGGCAACCTTGCAGCGGCCAACCAGCAGCTCAGGCGCCACCTGTTTGACGAAAGCGGCCGGCTCAGGAACTTTGTCAATGTCTACCTTAATGACGAGGATATAAGGTACCTTAAACGCGGTTCCACTCCAGTCGCCGAGGGAGACACCGTCTTCATAATACCATCCATAGCGGGCGGGTCCTCGGGAATTACAAGCGAATTCACATATGACGACATACAGCGGTACAGCAGACACCTGCTCTTGCCGGAGGTAGGGCTGCAGGGGCAGAGGAAGCTGAAAAGGGCGAGGGTGCTTGTGATCGGCGCTGGCGGTCTCGGCTCACCGCTTCTGCTCTATCTCGCCGCTGCGGGAGTTGGAACGATTGGCATCGTCGACTTCGATGTCGTTGATTTCAGCAATCTACAGAGGCAGATCATACACTCTGAAAGGGATGTCGGGCGCAAGAAGATTGACTCGGCGGAAGAAAGGATAAAGGGAATCAACCCCACTGTAAACGTAGTCAAGTTCGAAGAGAGGATAACATCCGACAATGCGCTGGACATCATAAAAAACTTCGACATAGTCATAGACGGCACAGACAACTTTCCCACCAGGTACCTTGTGAACGATGCGTGCGTGCTCCTCGGAAAGACGAATGTCTACGGCTCAATATACAGGTTTGAGGGCCAGGTCTCCGTTTTCGATGCGAAAAAGGGGCCATGCTACAGGTGCCTTTATGAAAGCCCCCCACCCCCGGGCCTCGTGCCCTCCTGCGCCGAGGGAGGTGTTGTCGGTGTCCTTCCGGGTATCATAGGCACGATCCAGGCAATGGAGACTATCAAGCTCATTCTCGGCGAAGGGGAGACGCTGACTGGAAGACTGCTGCTGTTCGACGCAATGAAGATGAAGTTCAAGGAGCTGAAGCTTCACAAGAACCCGCAGTGCCCGGTATGCGGTGAAGACCCGACAATCCACGAGCTCATAGACTACGAGGAATTCTGTGGCATGGGCAGGGGCAGTCAGCTTTCAGAAGAACTTTCAATATCAGTTGAGGAGCTCAACGGCAAACTGAAAGCAAGTGAACCAATCGTACTGCTTGATGTGAGGGAACCTCAGGAGTGGGAGATAAACCGCCTCGACGGTGCGAAGTTCATTCCCGTCAATGAGCTCCCGTCAAGGGTAAACGAACTGAGCACTGCTGACGAGATAGTCGTCTACTGCAAGAGCGGACAGAGGAGCAGCTACGCGGTCAGGTTCCTGCGCGATATCGGGTTCAAGAAGGTGAAGAACCTGACAGGCGGGATAGTAGAATGGGTGCTGAAGGTGGACCCGTCCATGGTGAGGTACTGAAGATCAATGGTAAAAAAGGAGAGATGAAAATGTCTACGAATGAGATAATAGAGCGTGACTACAGCAAATACGGCTTCCACGATGCAGACGCGAAGTACGTATTCCAGACGCAGAAGGGGCTCAGCAAGGAGATTGTCGAATCCATTTCAAAGTTCAAGAAGGAACCGAAGTGGATGACCGACTTCAGACTGCGGTCGCTAGACATATTCCTGAAGAAACCGATGCCAGACTGGGGCAGTCCCTTCCTGAAGGACGTCCACTTTGATGACATCTACTACTACATGGCTCCGACTGAGAGGGGGTCTGACAACTGGGAGGATGTGCCTGAGTACATAAAGAAGACATTCGACAAGCTTGGAATACCCGAGGCAGAAAAGAAGTTCCTCGGTGGTGTAGGGGCACAGTACGACAGCGAAGTTGTCTACCACAAGATAAGGGACGACCTGAAGAAGAAGGGCGTGATCTTTCTGGGCACTGACCAGGGACTGCAGGAGCATCCTGACATATTCAAGGAATACTTCGGAACTGTAATTCCGCCGGAGGACAACAAGCTTGCCGCCCTGAACAGCGCCGTTTGGAGCGGCGGCAGTTTCATCTACGTCCCCAAGGGGGTCGAGGTGGATATACCACTCCAGGCATACTTCAGGATAAATGCAAGGAATGCGGGGCAGTTCGAAAGGACGTTAATCATAGCGGATGAAGGCGCCAAAGTACACTACATAGAGGGATGTACCGCGCCTATATACTCCTCCGACTCGCTTCACTCTGCAGTTGTGGAGATAATAGCGAAGAAGGGCGCATATGTCAGGTACACAACGATACAGAACTGGTCAAACAACGTGTACAATCTTGTGACAAAGAGGGCATATGCATATGAGGACGCGACTGTTGAATGGGTCGACGGCAATATAGGCTCCAAGCTGACGATGAAGTACCCCTCCGTCTACCTTCTCGGCGACAGGGCAAAGGGAGAGGTCATCTCAATTGCCTTTGCAGGAGGCGGACAGCACCAGGACGCGGGCGCGAAGATATTCCACTTCGCTCCCAACACGACATCGAGGATTACGTCCAAGAGTGTAAGCAAGGACGGCGGCAGGACGACTTACCGCGGCCAGCTTCATATTGAGAAGGGAGCGCTCAATTCCAAGAGCAGCGTGAGATGCGATGCGCTGCTGGTGGATGAGAAGTCGAGGACAGACACATATCCGTATAACACAATCAATGAGGAGAGTGCGTCCACAACGCACGAGGCGACCGTAGGGAAGATCAGCGAGGAACAGCTTTTCTACCTCATGTCGAGGGGATTGACCGAAGCAGATGCGCTCAACATGATTGTCATGGGCTTCCTGGATGTCTTCTCAAAGGAGCTGCCTATGGAGTACGCTGTGGAGCTCAACAGGCTGATACAGCTTGAGATGACCGGTTCGGTAGGGTGAAGAAGCCACAGCGGGAGTGTGTGCCAGTGACATCGATAACACAGAATCTGCTCAAGCCGGAAGAAAACGATCTTCCAGCGTTTGATGGCGAACCAGCATGGCTTGGCAAGTACAGGAAGGTTGCTCTTGCAGCCTATCTTGGGTCCAGGCCAGAGCCAAACCCCCTGTACAAGAAATATGCAAATCTCTCCAGGTTCGAGGACAGCGGTTTCAGTCTTCCTCCAAAGGCCAGAGAAGTCGGCAGTCTCCCCGAGGACCTTGGAGACCTCAGGGATGACAGCCTGTTCAGCCTCCAGACAGGCAGCCTGTCGTACAACAACTGGAAGCACCTGCCCACGGGTGTGATACTCGAGGAACTGTCTTCAGCGGTTGTAAGGCACTCCGACAAGCTGAAGGACTACTTCGCCTCAAAGGGGCAGCAGCCCGCTGACGATATGTTTGTGGCGCTCAACAGCGCACTCATGACCGGCGGGAAATTCCTGTACATTCCGAAGAACACGGTGGTTGAGAAGCCTGTCCACTGGGTCTTTGTCGATGATTCGCCGGGACAGGCGCATTTCCACCAGAACATAATCTATGTTGATGAGGGTTCGAGTGTCCAGGTGCTGTCAGAGATACTCTCCGCTGAAAACTCTGCCCCAGCAACGCTCTTCAGCGAGGTCACTGACATATTCGCCCAGGCAGGTTCGCAGGTGCACTACTCGTCGCTTGAGAACCTCTCACAGAAATCCGTCTTCCTGTCGAACAAGCGAGCTCTCGCAGGAAGGGACAGCACTGTCCACTGGGTCTCAAGCTTCATAGGTGCCGAAGTCACCAGGGCGAGGGCAGACACGAAGTTCACTGGACGGGGAGCGAGCACAGACGACTATGAGATACTGTTCGGAAACGGCAGCCAGCGGTTTGATGTTGTCACAGACCTGCACCATGATGTTGCGGATACAAGCGGCAGGATAACTGTCAGGAGCGTTCTCAAGGAGAAGTCAAGATCTCTGCTCAGGGGAATGATCAGGATCGGCCAGGAGGGCGCAAACACAAGCTCGTACCTTGCAGAGCACGGCATGCTTCTGAGCAAGGATGCCAAGTGCGATGCCATTCCTGGTCTCGAGATACTCACCAACGGAGTCAAGGCAACACACTCCGCGTCAGTCTCGCAGATGGACGAGGAACATCTTTACTATCTTCAGACGAGGGGGCTTGCAAGGGAAGAGGCTGAAAAACTGATGGTCCTGGGCTTCTTCGATCCTGTGATCTCACGCATACCAACCGACACAGTCAGGGACAAGCTCCGTTTCCTGATAGAGGACAAATGGAACAACGTGATATCGCTCAAGTCAAGCAGGCATCTCGATGAGCTCGAATTTGAGAAGTATGTCAAGGACCAGATCAAGACCACAGAAAACATATTCGAAGGGCACTACAAGTACAGGTGATCGCCATTGACCTTCAGGAAGGTCGCCTCCCTGTCCGAATTCGCTTCAGCCAGGCTGAAGCGCGTCGAAATCGAGGGCCATTCCATAATGGTCATAAAGATCGGGGACGAGCTCCATGCGCTTGACTCGACGTGCACGCACGAGGATACAGACCTTTCCAGGGGAATCATCACAGGCGAGTATATCACATGCCCCCTTCACATGTCACGGTTCAGCATCAGGTCAGGCGAGGTGGACAATCCACCGGCGGAAGAGCCGCTTCACAAGTATGAGCTTAAGACGGAGGGCGACGATATACTCGTAGACCTCTGAGGTGACACTGTGCCAGAAACGCTCCCACCAGAAGTATCTCCCTTCAGGGAGGATTTCCCCATTTTCTCTGCGCCTGGAAACGAAAGGCTTGTTTATCTCGACAGCGCAGCTACCAGCCAGAAGCCTCGGGCCGTGATAGATGCAGTATCATCGTTTGAGTCGGAATCAAACTCGAATGTACACCGCGGCATATACCCGCTCAGCGAAAGAGCCACAGAGGCATTTGAGTCCTCAAGGGAGAAGTTCAGGTCATTCATCAATGCACGGGGGACAGAGGAGATAGTCTTCGTCAGGGGTGCAACGGAGGCACTTAACATAATGGCGCTGAGCCTTGGCATCCACAAGCTGAGGGAGGGGGACGAGGTGCTGACGACTGTGATGGAGCACCATTCCAATATAGTTCCATGGCAGATGCTCTCCTGGAAAGGGGTGAAGGTGAGGTACGTCGACATTGACGAGAGGGGAAAGCTTGACATGGATGACCTCGCCGCCAAGCTCGGCAGCAGAACAAAGATTGTGACAGTCAGCCATGTGTCCAATGTTCTCGGAACGGTGAACAACGTCAGGGAGATTGGCAGGCTCGCTCACGACAACGGATCCATCTTCATCGTGGACGGCGCTCAATCGGTGCCACACATGCCAGTGGACGTGCAGTCCATGGACTGCGACCTGATGGCGGTTTCGGGCCACAAGATGTGCGCCCCGACAGGCATAGGAATCATGTACGGGAAGAGGGAGCTTCTGGAGAGCATGGAGCCCGCCTTCGGCGGCGGCGAGATGATAAGCGATGTGAAAAAGTCGGGCTCCAGCTGGGCTGAGCTTCCGTACAAGTTTGAGGCAGGCACCCAGAACATATCCGGAGCGGTGGGACTCGGCGCAGCTGTCGACTACCTCAATTCCATAGGAATGGAAAGGGTGGAGGCTTATGAGAAGGCACTCCTCTCCTATGCCATGGCCAGGATGTTGGAGAATGACGATGTAGAGGTATACGGCCCAAGGGATCCGGAGGAACGAAGCGGCCTCATATCGTTCAATCTGAAAGGTGTTCACAGCCACGATGTGGCCGAAATACTGGGCAGGGAAGGCATTGCCACGAGGTCTGGCCACCACTGTGCCCAGCCGCTCATGGACAACATGGGCGAACCCTCGACGACACGCGCCTCCTTCTACATTTACAACGGGAGGAGGGATATTGACGCACTCATGAGCGCACTTGACAAGGTGCGCAGGGTGTTTGCATGAAGGACGATAAGCAGCAACCAACTTTTTTAACCAGCAACTTTTTCCATATTCGAGATGACGCTGCACCTTCCAGTCAGGCTTCTTGACGAGATTAGGGCCCATGCAGTCTCCACCTATCCTGAAGAATGCTGCGGTTTCCTGATAGGGAAGGAAACAGACAGTCATACGGTCGAGCAGGTCATGCGGGCAAGGAATGTTGCCTCAGAAAGCAGGACAACACGCTACACCATAGACCCGCCGGCCCTGCTCGCAGCTGAGAGAAAGGCATCAGCGTCCGGAATGACCATACTGGGCTACTACCACTCACATCCGGACCACCCTTCTGTTCCATCCGAGTTCGACAGGTCGCATGCCTGGGCGTCATACTCCTACCTGATCATCAGGGTGTTTCGCGGTGAACCGGCCGATTTCCGTTCATGGCGACTGACTGAAAACGGGGGCAGGTTTGTTCAGGAGGAAGTGAATATTGCCTGACAACCGCGTGGCGCCGGATGCAAAGACAAGGTTCACAGGCAGGGCGGAAGCCTATTCAAGGTACAGGCCTGCCTACCCTGACGAAATTCTTCCGCTGCTGGCCGCAGAGGCAGGACTGAGAAGTGAATCCATTGTCGCGGACATAGGAAGCGGCACAGGTCTGCTTACGGCGCTTTTTCTTGAGAACGGAAACAGTGTGCTCGCTGTGGAACCGAATGCTGACATGCGCGCAAGAGCGGAGAGCACTCTTTCGCATTACTGCAACTTCATCAGCATGAACGGCTCCGCTGAAAGCACTGGCCTTCCGGATTCCTCTATTGACCTCATCGTATCCGGTCAGGCATTTCACTGGTTCTCTCCTCCAGAGGCAAAGCGAGAATTCAGGCGAATATCCAGAAACGGGAATGTTGCGATAGTGTACAACACGAGACAAATACAAACCGATGGCATGGGGGCCGATTACGAAGCGCTGGTTTCCAGGTTTGGCAGAAACTTCTCCTCCGCAAGGGGGCCAGTTGAGGAGACGTTACATGCCTTCTTCGAGGAGTACAGGATCTTCACACTTCCGAACCCCCGGCAGCTCGACTTCGATGGTCTTAAGGGGAGGATACTCTCTGCCTCATACATGCCGACAGAGGGAGAAGCAGGATACGAGGAAATGATTGCAGCAGCGGGTGAGGTGTTCAGGAAATATCAGCGCCACGGCATCGTCACCATGGATCTGACCACCGAGATATTCCTCGGAAAGGTCTGAGGGTCAGTGAAACAGATAGACCGAATTGCCCTTGTTCTTTCTCCTGTTTCGCCTTCTCCATATAACGAAAGCAAGTACCGCGACAAGAACCACTATCACGGTTACGATCACATTGAATGGCGTGAACAGCGCGGCAGCTGCAACTGCTGACGCAGGTTTTGTGTTGCTCATCAGCTGTTCAAGAAGGATTCCTGTTCTTAACCCTTTTCAGCTCTGTCATTACGCCCTTCTGGCAGAAATGCCGTAGTGGTAGAGTCCTATCGTAAACACCTTCTCAACCTCGAAGCCGCTCATGCTCAGCAGCTCCTCAGACTCCTCCTGCGCCATCCTCTCCGAAACAGGCGGCCCCATGGGTGTCCTGGACTTCTCCCACTCCACAACGCCGACCAGGCCCTTGGCCCTCAGGACACGTCTGACCTCCCTGAGGGTCGAGTCGCCTTCGAGCTCGTGGAGAGTCGTGACCATTATCGCTGTGTCCACAATGCCGCTTCCGTATGGTATACTGTCCTCCCTCGATACGGCGAACGATACGTTCTTGAGCCCCTTCTCATCAGCAAGCTTCCTTGCCATGCTTATGAACGGTTCCTGTATGTCGACTGCATAGACCATTCCCTTTTCACCCACACGATCTGACAGAGCCTCAAGAAAGGCACCGGGTCCGCATCCGACATCCAGGACCCTGCTTCCCTCCACAATGCCGAACACATCCACAACATCCCGCGGATCAAGCATTCTGAACCTTTCCTCGCTCAGTAGCGTGTCCCCTATGCCAAGCGGGAATTTTCGTTTCCTTCTGCTCACTAAACGAAGCCCCCTCGCCATTACTGTTAATATGACGCTTCTCTTAATTCTTTCATAACGGCACCCACGGCCGCCATCGCCGCCAGGAAGACTGCAAAGAGGACGTACACATAACGGACACCGAGCAAAACAACCAGCCCCCCGCTCAGCACCATGGAAAGAGAGGCACCCCCGAGGAGGAGCATGGAGATGCCTGCAAGTACGCTGCCCATTCTTTCTGGAGGGGTCCTCGCCTGCAGCAGCGCAACGAAGGGGACTGAAGACACGCCTTCCACGACGCCTATTACAAACGTAACAACAAGCGCGTATGATATAGTATGCGAGTATGCAAACGCGACGTATAGGGCCGCATTTGCTGCAATGGATACGATCATCAGCCTGCCAACCCTGTGTCTCACCTTTACGAGTGTGACGAGGTAGTTTCCCGCGATTGTCCCTATTGCAAGTGCGACCAGTATCATTGCAAAACCCGGATTTCCGGTGCTGAATATCTCATCAGACATTATTGCCGGAAGAAATATCATTCCAGCACCGGTGAAGTTCACAACTGCAAGGAACAGGGTAATCTCGAGGAAGAGCCTGTTGCCTGCGACGTATTTCAATCCGTCAGCGCTTTTCCTGCTCCTGCCTTCGGCAACTGGCGAAATCAGCCTCATGGTGGAGAAGGCGACCGCACTGACCAGAAAGGACGCGACTACAATAAGCACGATCAGTGCAGTCTGGTTGATCAGCACAAAACCTACCAGGCCAGTGGCATACCCGAAGATCCTGCTGAGCTGGCCTGTTGTCTGCTGGAGTGAATTTGCGGTTGTCAGCTCTTCCTTTGAGACTGTTACCGGAATGCTGCTGCTCCTGCAGATGGAAACCATCAGGCCGAACGAAGAGATGACAAAGACCAGTATGAACGACATCTGCAGAACCATGAAACGCTCTTCAATTGCGAAGTACAGGACAAGTCCGAATAACACTTCCAGAAGGGATGCAACGACTATCAGCCTCTTTCTGTCGTTGTTGTCCACAATCCTGCCGAAGAACGGGGCGAAGAGAAAGATTGGGATGTAGAAGGCAGCAGTTACGACGCCCGTGTAGAAGCCGTTCCGGGTGAGAGTCAGTACAAACGCTATCATCGCAGCTGACAGCAGGTAGTCTCCGGTCCGCCCGACGAGTGAGCCGAACCACAGGGCAAGGAAATCCCTGTTGGACAGTACCTTCAGATACCCGATCCTTTTCGCGTCCACCGATTCTGACAACCGAGTTCTTCCTCCGGATTAGGCTTATCCAATGATGCGAACAACCTAGGCGATTACGAGGCGACATGTCGTCCACTGTCAAAAAGGTTTATGGCCCGATGGCTCGCAATCTACCCCCGTGGAGCCTGAGCCAAGTAATTTATCTTAGTAAGAACTCTCCTCATGGAGTATATGGCAGCAGGGGAAATACTGTCGAGGAAAACGGCCATAAAAGTCGAACTTGTGAGCTACACCCCCAGCCCGGTTGAGGCATGCGGGAGGGCAGCCGGAATTTGTTACGACAGGGAGAAGAAGGAGAACTACGGCTCATTCATCAAAAGAATAATCGGCTACGGCCACATGGATGTCATTGAGCATGCCAATTTCACCTTCAGGGTAGAGGGAATAAGCAGAGCCTGCTCCCATCAGCTTGTGAGGCACAGGCACAGCTCCTTCAGCCAGAGAAGCCAGCGCTATGTGTCAGAGAAGGAGAGTTTCTACCTCATGCCTGACCTGCAGTACGTGGAGGGCGAGAAAAGGGAGCGGGCACTCGCTTTGATGGAGAACTTCATCAGGCAGAGCTATTCAGTCTACGGCGAGCTTCTTTCCCTGGGCGTCAAGAAGGAGGACGCCAGGTTTGTCCTGACAAATGCAGCCGAGACAAGACTTTACTGGACGACGAACGCGCGTTCGCTTCGCCACTTCTTCGTGATGCGCCTGGACAGGAGTGCCCAGTGGGAAATAAGGGAGCTTGCCCGGAAAGCCTATGATGCAGTCGTCCAGGTGGCACCAGAGCTGTTCGACGACCTGCAGGAACTGAGAAACACAGGGCATCTTGGTCATCCGATTTACGAGTGATCATTCGTCAGCAGCCGCTTCCTGCGCAGCCGCACTTCTCTTCTCATCCGGCTGGGGGTAATGCCCGTTGCTGAAGAAGTATACCAGCAGCGAAGACAGTAGCCCAAGGTAGGCTGCACCCTGTATCAGTGTGTACGACGGGCCGTCGAAGCCCATGAGAAGCACCAGGAGCGAATGTACTACCGAACCAAGGTACCCGTTGTCTGTGAACATCATCACGACCGTCGTTGTTGGAAGAAGATGAATGCTCTGCAGGTTGTGCATCACAAGGGCCAGTATGGCGGAGGCAAAGACTATGAGCGCGAGTGACGTCCATTTAAAAACGCTGTTGATGTTCATCCTTCTGGTCGCACCGCTTATCGCAGCATATACGGCGGCCACAAGGCACAATCCTGCCAGGGAGCCTATGGCACTGCCCGCCTCGGAGAGGAAGATGAAGGGAGAGATGAAAATCACAGTCTCGACACCTTCCCTAAGGACAGTGGTGAAGCTTATCATGAATATGGCAGAGGGGCCGTAGTTGGTTATGCCTCTCTCCAGCCTGTTGCGGAGAGTGCTGCTTATCGACTGCGAGTGCCTCTTCATGAACACGATCATAGACACAAGGACAATGACCGCGAACATGCCCATGGTTGCCTCGAAGTAGTCGCCGTACGAGCTGTAGGCGTAGCCAACGGTGAGCGCAATCGCCAGTGAAAGCACTGTGGCCGCCACTATGCCGTAATAGACGTAGCCGGAGTGCTTCGAACCGGTTGCCTTCAGGTAGCTCATTACGACTATCACTACCAGTGAAGCTTCCAGCCCCTCCCTGAAGCTGATGACAAGCGCAGCTATGAGGGATGTCAGTTCGTTCGCGAGCAGCTCGGACCACCTGAGTGAATGACCAGACAGGCTCGATTATAAGAATATAACGGCGTTATATAGGGGGCAGCCTCCAAATAGTCTGCACCTTCCCGCTCAGGAATATATTTTAATTTCTGCCAGTTCTCCAATCATCTATGGCGGGCTATGAGCACAGAGAGCAGGAACCGAAGTGGCAGAGGTTCTGGCGGGATTCCTCGATCTACAGGTTCGACCCCAACTCAGGGAAGGAAATATACAGCATCGACACTCCTCCCAGGTACACTTCGGGCGCCCTCCATCTTGGTCACGCGACAGGATACCCAATACTGGATTTTGCTGCCCGGTACAGGCGGATGAGAGGGTATAATGTCTTTTTCCCCCTCTGTTTTGATGGAAACGGGATGCCTGTTGAAACGGCAACGGAGAAGAAGTATGGTATTACAAAGTTCACAGTCGACAGGAAGACCTACCTGAGGCTGTGCAACGATTATGCAAACCAGTTCATCGAGACAATGACCGCACAGTTCGAGATGCTGGGCATGAGCCTTGACAGGTCAGTCTACTACGAGACCCACGCGCCCTATTACAGGAAGTTCACACAGGTGAGTTTCCTCAGGTTGCTTGAGAAGGGACTGGCATACAGGGGAACTTTCCCCGTAAACTGGTGCCCTCATTGCAACACTTCTCTTGCGGATGCGGAGGTTGAGAGGGAGGAGAGGGAGACCGAGCTCCACTACGTGAACTTCCAGCTCAAGGGCGGCGGGTCTGTCACAATCGCGACCACAAGGCCGGAGCTCATTGGCGCCTGTCATGCTGTCCTGGTTCATCCTGGTGACAGACGGTATTCCGGCCTGAGGGGCAGGGCTGCCATACTTCCGGCTTATGGAAGGGAGGTACCGCTGATAGAGGACGAGAAGGTTGAGATGAAGTTCGGCTCAGGTGCAGTGATGATATGCTCCTACGGAGACAAGGAAGATGCAAACTGGATACTGAAACACCACTTGCCTGTTACTGTCATAATAGACGAATTCGGGAAGATGAACGATCTTGCAGGTCCCCTGGCGGGGCTCGACTCGTCCAGCGCCAGGAAGAAGATGGTCCTTGACCTCAAATCCAAGGGTCTTCTTGCCAGGTCGGAGAAGATATCTCAGAATGTGGGCGTCTGCTGGCGCTGCGCCACTCCCGTGGAGATAATCGAGAAGATGCAGTGGTTCCTGAAGAGTGTCCAGTTCAGCAAGGACGTTCTCGCTTCCTCTGACAGGATAGACTGGCATCCCGCTTTCATGAAGCAGCGGTTCACAGACTGGACCGGCTCTCTCGACTGGGACTGGGTCATTTCAAGGCAGAGGCTTTTTGCCACTCCCGTACCAGTCTGGGAATGCGGCAAGTGCGGCTTTGTTCTTCCCGCCGGTGAAGATGCATGCTACATCGACCCTGTCGAGACGCCCGCCCCCTCCAGATGCCCCAGGGACGGGTCGGAGCTGCAGGGCAGCACAGACGTATTCGACACATGGATGGATTCCAGCATAAGCGCCCTTTACAACTGCTACTGGCTCAGGGATGAGAAAATGTTTGGCAAGATGTTCCCCATGTCTATGCGGGGGCAGGCTCACGAGATCATCAGGACATGGGCCTACTACACTGTCCTCAGGAGCCGCCTTCTGCTTGACGAGATACCGTGGAAAGACATCATGATCACAGGTTTCATCATGGCGCCAGACAAAACCCCGATGCACACCCATCTCGGGAATGTAATAGACCCAGTGCCCCTGATCGAGAAATACGGCGCCGATGCCCTGAGGTACTATGCCGCGACATGCAGCCTCGGGACCGATCAGGCCTTCAGGGAAAGGGACGTGATACACGGCCAGCGGCTCTGCAACAAGCTCTGGAATATTGCAAACTTCGTGTCATCCTTCCCAGAACCTGCAGGCGGGCCCGGCAGCCTTGGTCCTGTAGACAGCTGGATAGTCAACCTGTACAACAGTGCGGTGAGAGAGGCAACGGGGCTGATGGATCGGTACGAGTTCGACAAGGCAATGAGGGTAATTGAGCAATTTTCGTGGCATGATTTTGCGGACGACTATATCGAAATGGTCAAGTCAAGGGCAAGGAATGGCGACACCGGCTCGCTCTGGGTCCTGAGGGAGATTGCATCGGGCATCACTGCACTCTTTGCACCTTTCCTGCCGCACGTCAGCGAAGCGATATTCCAGGAGTTCTTCCGCAAGGGCTATTCACCACAGAGCATACACACATCCGAGTGGCCACAACCGCTCAAGGCACTGACGGCTGATGGCAGGACAGGTCAGAGGGCTGCGGCTATTGTCAGCGCTGTTAGAACGTGGAGGGCGGAGGCTGATTACAGAGGAGCGCTTGCCGAGATGACGATATTCTCCTCCGACGGTAAGCTAGCGCAATGTGCCAGCGAAGTGGGCAGCGCCTTGAAGGCGGATAAGGTCCGGCTCTCGTCAAGCAGGAATTACGAGAGGAGGATATCAGCCATAAAACCGAATTTCCAGTATATTGGTCCAAGGTACAGGGAGAAGGCAAAGGAGATCACGTCCAAGCTTCGTTCGCTCGATGTCTCAAAGCTACGGCTGGATGAGGATGGCGGCATCGTCCTGCAGACGGACGGAGTGGAAACAAAAGTCGAAAAGGAGGCGTTTGATTTGAAGTACTCCTACTTCACAGAGGGCGGGGAGGCAGAACCTGTCCAGGTGGAGGATATGCTCGTCCTCCTCAAACGCGGCGGAAAATGATGGAACAGGACACTGCATCAACCCAACCACAACTCGAATGTGAAAGGGCTTCTGTCACAGCCAGATGGGAGGAATTCTACAATACTGGACGGCGCATAGGAGGATATCCTGTCTCTGCGCTTGTTGAGCGGTGGTTCCTTGAGCACCCTCGTTTCAGGAGCCCAGTCCTTGAGATTGGCTGCGGCACTGGCAGGTCCTACTCTCATCTGGTGAACTTGCTTGGTTCCCGGGGTACGGCTGGTCTGGACCTTGTTGGTCTGGATACAAGTCAAAGCGCTCTGGCGAAGGCCGCTTCAAGGCAGGGTTTCGCCGGAGTTATGGGCGACATGTTCAACATCCCGTTCTGTTCCTCTTCCTTCGGCTTCATCTACTCAAGGAACGTGCTCCTTGGTTATTCACGGCGCTCTATGTCCCGCCTCGCGGCGGAGGTTGATAGAGTGCTTGGGAAGGGTGGTGTCCTGGCAGTCGAGGAAAGGGGGCCGCTGGACAGGGTGCCAGCCGGGGAGATGAACAAGCTGGATAGAGCGGGTCGCTTCCTCGGCAGGGACATTGTGTGTGACATCTTTGACGGGCTTGAGCTTCTTGCGTGGTCAGAAGACATTAGGAAAAGGGTGACAGCTTTTGGCACGGTTGTTGTCCACGCCTCCGCTGCAATTCTGCGCAAATGTTGAGGAACAGATTCACGGTGGCTGGTCTGCGCGTGCAATGCTATCAGACACGCTGGCTCACTCGGCGTCTGATGAGCCAACATATTGTGATGAAGTAGCCGCAGTCGCTTCTGAAACTTTAAATATCTTCACTTCAATCGAACCACCAGGTCGTTTACTATGGTCAATCTGCTATTGACTGAGAAGGCTTGTGACAAGGTAAAATCGCTGATATCTCAGCAGGACACACAGGACGTCATGCTCCGAGTCTATCTTGCGGCTGCCGACCACGGGTTCAGGTACGGTATGGCATTCGATGAAACTTCCGACCCTGAACAGGACATACAGATGGCACAGGACGGCATCAAGATCGTAGTGGACAAGGAAAGTGCCAGCTACCTTGATGGCACACAGATAGACTATGTCGAGTCAATCGAGGGCGGTGGCTTCACGATTAACAATCCCAACCTGAAGGTGAATAACGGGGCCGGCTGCGGTTGCGGCGGCGGCGGATGCGGCTGCGGTTGCGGAGCCTGAGATAAAGCCACTGCTCGGACAGGCGCCAGCGTCAGGACCCGGCAGTGCGCGCTGCCTGGATTTTGCGATGTCATAACGTTGCTCACGTGGCTCAGATCCATGCGTGAACGCTGTTTTCGGCCATTCTTTGCCTCGCCTCCTGTTCGCACCGCATTTGCTGTAATTGCAGGAGAAGGGGGGTCCATATAATATGAGCAGAGGTTGTGTTGTGGGTATTGACCTGGCGGGCAGTGTCAGGAGAAACACTGGCTACTGCGCGCTTCATGCCGATGGCAGATGCGAGACCCGTGTACTCCATACAGACGAGGAGATAATTGCGGCCACGATGTCCGCGGGTCCCGCCGTGGTTGCCGTTGATGCACCGCTCTTCCTTCCTCTTGGGAGGAAGAGCCTCAAGGTTCCCGGGACGCAGCATCTGAGGGAGTGCGACAGGCAGCTTCTCGCAATGGGAATCCGCTTTCTTCCTGTTTCCCTTGGCCCGATGAGAATGCTGACTGAAAGAGGGATCGCGCTCAAGGGTAGGATGGAACTTGAGGGACTCTCGGTCATAGAGACGTACCCTGGCGGAGCGCAGGACATCATGGGGCTTCCAAGAAAGCGGGCTGACCTGGCATCCCTGCAGAGTGGCCTTTCCTTGATGGTCCGTTTGGATAAGACAAAAGTCACGCATGACGAGCTTGATGCGATCACCTGTGCCATTGTCGGAAGGATGTATCTTCAGGGGAAGCACAGATCACTGGGCAGGCCTGATGAGGGCCTGATGATACTCCCGGCTCAAGGCTTTTAGGTCAGGACAGCGATGTGTTGACCCTTCCGGTGGTTGTGAATGCAGCATGTCTGTCGTTGTTGCGGCCGGCCGATGAAACCCCATCTCGACGCAGGCTGTACTCTGGTGAAAGTCGTTTATCATTGCGTCTGCGGCGCAGCCATATGGGAAAGGAAATAACAAGTTACATCCAGGGACACTGGCAAAGCTATCATGCCAGTGAGAATTTACAGCATGCGTGTTTTTTTCCACTAGCAAGGTTTATCTGAATACATGCCTTTACGGGAGGGGAAGGGGGCTGAAACAGCTATGGTCAAAGCATATTATATTCCAGCAGCACTGCTGTTGATTATACCGACCGCAGTCTTGCTGGATGTGCCTTTGTACAATAGAATGGATCCGCAGTTCCTGGGGCTGCCTTTCTTCTGGTGGTTCCAGGGATTATGGCTGGTCATCGCTGCCATAATGTACATCATTGCCGCGTTGATACTCGGCAGGTATGATGAGGACAGGAGTGACGCCTGATGGCCCTCGTCACCGTAGTTGTGTTCATGGCGCTGTTTGCTGTGTTCACCTTCCTCGGATTTGCCGCCGCATACTGGAGAAAGGGTGACCTTTCTGACCTTGGCCAGTGGGCTCTTGCCGGAAGAAAGCTGGGCCCGTACCTTGCCTGGTTCCTGGTAGGAGGCGACCTGTATACTGCCTACACATTCATCGCAGTCCCTTCAGCCGCGTTCGGCAAAGGGAGCATCTACGCCTTCGCGACGCCCTACGTCATGACGACTTTTGCGATTGCGATGGTGACGATGGTCACACTCTGGAAGATGTCGAGGAACAAGCACTACATCACTGGTGTGGATTTCGTAAAGGACAGGTTCAAAAGCAGGACGCTCGCAATTGCAATCGCTGCCACGGGCATTATTGCAGAATTGCCCTACATCGCACTCCAGATCGTAGGTATGAGGGCAGTGCTGGTCGTCATGCTTACTCCTTATTTCCCGACGACGCTGGCGGGGACAAGCGAGATAGCGCTTATCATCTCTTTCATAGTGCTGGCTGTCTTCACATTCGTCAGCGGCCTGAGGGGAGCGGCACTGACCGCCGTCATGAAGGACACGATCATACTCATAACAGTCATAGTTGTGGTGATATATGTTCCGATGAGGATCACAGGCGGTTTTGCCGAGGCATTCCAGCTCGCTCACGCGGCAAGTACGAAAGTGAGTTTTGCTACTCTGCCATCATCCCTTACAAACGCCTACATCACTCTCTTCATACTGAGCGCCTTGCAACTTTACTTCTATCCGCATGCCATAAACGGCGTGCTGAGCTCAAAGAACGTCAAAAGTGTCAGGCTGAGCACTGCGCTGCTGCCCCTGTACGGCGTGGGACTGTTTCTGCTTACCCTCTTTGGTGTCCTTGTATACGCAGTCCCTAATGCAATGGCGATCGTGCAACCCGCCGGTCAGGCGGCCAACGGCACACTGGTCGTTCCCGCGCTCATAAGCGCTACCATGCCTGACTGGTTCACAGGCGTCGCATTCCTTGGAATATTCATAGGCGGCCTTGTACCTGCGGCCGTGATGGCAATATCGCAGGCAAATCTGCTGACCAGAAACATAATCAAGGAGTTTGTACCCAACCTTCGCCCTTCCACAGAAACGCTTGTGGTGAAGTGGACATCGATCCTCTTCAAGTTCCTGGCTCTTGCCTTCGTCTTCGTCGTGTCGGACACGTATGCAATAGAACTCCAGCTGCTCGGCGGTATATTCATCGCTCAGACGCTGCCGGCCATGATGCTCGGGCTTTACGACAAGAAGTTCCTCAACAAGTGGGCTCTCTTTGCCGGCTGGCTTGTGGGCATGGCATCTGGGATATGGTTCACACTTGTCGCCAACAAATTCAGCACGCTGAGCACAAGTCTCATGAGCTCACCGTTTGGCCTGCTTTATATCGCCGCGACATCGCTGCTCATCAACCTCGTCATAACCTATCTCGGGTCTGCCATAGCGAGGCTGGTCTTGCCCGGAGCGACTGCAACGCCCGCTGATTGAGCGACTGCAGTGCAAAACTCTTTCACCAAATCTCTTCCTTTTTCATGTTTTCAGAAGAGCCTGCCGAAGTGTGGTGGCCCGCCTCTGGCCCGAATGTGATTCCGCACGGAGCATTGCTGCTGGAACAGCGTCAGTCCTTGCGCCCGTCTTCTTCCATGAGCTTGATGCTTGAGTAGTCCATGTCCTTGAATGTCCTTATGATCGCTCTTGTATTGGATCTTTCGACACTGTTTGTTTCAAGCATCATGTCAAGTGTCCTGGTGTATTCCTCCATATTCCTGTTGATCGTCCTGACAATGAAATCCGTTCCGCCCAGTGTGTTGTGGACTGCAACGACTCCCGGCAGCTTGCACAGCTTCTCCCCCAGAAGTTCTTCAGACTTCTTTCTGTGTTTGCCCTCTATCAACGTCATCGTTGCAAAGCCGAAGCCAAGCTTCTCATAGTTCAGCTTGGCAGTTATCCTCTCGATGTATCCATTTTCCTTCAGCTTGCTGATCCTTTTGCTCACTGCGGATGGCGAATGCAGTCCAACTTTCCTTCCGATGTCATTGAGTGGCAACTCGGCATTTTCCTCCAAAACTTTCAGTATTCTGATATCATATATGTCCAGAATCCCCGCCTCCTGGCTTGTTCTTCCATAACGGCATCCATTTATTATATGTTTTTCAATGACACTGTTTGGATTGCTGATCAGGCTCACGGGAGCATCACAAATAGTCGAAAATCGAAGTATCAAGTGTCTGGCCCACACCGGCGCTGCCTCATGGCGGTACGCTTATACCTGTCATCAGATCCATGTCTGTGAAGCACATTACGGTAAGGAGAAAGTTGCGGGTGAGCGCCGACAGTGCTTTCAAGTGGCTCACTGATTACACCCCCGACGACAGCGCCATCTTTGGCGAAAAGGAGGGCGGCAGGAAGGTCACCGCACTTTCACAAACAGAGTTCCTTCTCCATAACCGTTACCCCGGTTCCAGGATGGAGGAGCAGACGCATGTCTTCCTTTTCCCGCCAGACAGGTGGCATGGCAACGGTGTGCTGACTTACCATGGCTTGAGGATTGCCGAATATTCTCAATCATGGTATCTGGAGCAGGATGGCGCCTTCTCGGAGCTTCGCATGGAGCTGGACCTCAACATAACATCCATTATCGCCAGACTGTATCTTCTTATCAGGCCCGGCTTTGTAGGCAGGGAAGTAGAGGCTCACTACGACAGGATCAGGCAAAGCCTGGAGCGGGAGCTCGTTCCAGATGTGCAGTGCTCCTGACTTCATATCCTCAGGCTGTCGGACGGTTTGAGGTGAGGGACATCGACTGCAACAGTCTCGGGGTATTTCAGTCCTGCTCCGGTATTCAGCGCGACAACCCTTTCGCCGTTCTCGATCCATCCGCTTTCCCTGAGCTTGCCAACGGCAGCCACTGTCGATGCCCCCTCGGGACACATGAACATGCCCTCAAGCCTTCCCGCAAGTTTCTGCGCCTCGAGGATTTCATCATCCGTTACTGCTATTGCATACCCTCCAGACTTGTAAAGAGCATCAAGCACTAACCTGTCACCTAGCGGCTTTGGAACATTGATGCCAAATGCCACCGTCCTGGAATTGTTCCAGAATTCACATTCTGTCGCATGTTTTTCCCAGGCTCTTACAACTGGCTGGCAACCGTCAGCCTGAACCGCAACTAGCCTCGGCATTTTCTCCACCCAGCCCATCTCCCTGAGCTCGGAAATCGCCTTGTATATCCCTATCAGGCCCACACCCCCGCCCGTCGGGTAGAGTATGACATCCGGCACATTCCAGGACAGTTCCTCGAGTATCTCAAGTCCCATTGTTTTCTTTCCCTCGACCCTGTAGGGCTCCTTGAGAGTTGACACATCGAACAGCCCGTAATCCTCCGAAGCCCTTTTCGAAATCTGTCCCGCATCGCTTATCAGACCATCCACAAGGAAAAGGCGTGCGCCTGCTGCCACACACTCCGCCATCGTTATCTTCGGGGCGCTCTCAGGCATGATTATGAACGCGTCTATCCCAGCCCTTGCTGCGTAGAGTGCCCACGCAGCACCCGCATTCCCGTTCGTGGGCATAACTATCTTCCTTATGCCCAGCTCTTTTGCTTTTGAGACTCCTGCAGCTGCCCCGCGGGCCTTGAAAGTGCCCGTGGGTATGATTCCCTCATCCTTTACCATCAGTTTCGGCACACCGAGTTCACTGCCGAGTTTCCCCGCACTGAGCAGCGGGGTCATTCCCTCTCCAAGGCTCACGACATTCTCGATCTTCTTGACGGGCAGAAGCTCATGGTATCTCCAGAGGCTGCCTTCCCTTCCTCCAAGACTGTTCTTCGAGAGCCCTTCCTTCGCCATCTCCAGGTCGTATGTGACATAAAGCGGAGACCCGCATCTGCAGAGGGAATTCACCATGTCCGGATCATATTTTGCTCCACATGCAGGGCATGCAATGCCTTTCATCAGGCTGAACTCAGTTCCCATTCCTAATCCTCGGGCATAAAGAACATCGCATCTTTAAACCCACTCCGTGCGGTGGAAAAATCATTGATATCCAGGCGTGAATGCGGCATGTAACCGGCTACTCATTTTGTGCCTCTCTCCCTGAAGAAGAGCCTGCCGTCAGGCAGTATATACGCCTCAAGTCCTGCTTCCAGTACGCCGTTTCTCATCGCACTTCCCGATGCAGATCTGATGCCTGAAAGTATTGTCACGGCATTGTCAGAAAGTCTGATTCCGCCAGTGTCTGCCCTTTCCAGTATTCTCTTGGCAGCATCAAGAATGTGAATACCAGCCTGCAGAGAGAGGTGGGTTACAACACCGAGCTCAACGGCGATCTCTAGCGTTGCTGCAGCCCTCCCAATGTTGCGCAGTGCCCTTTTCTCGAGGATGGCAACGTCCTGGCGTGTTATGCCGAGCCTCAAAGCGGTGTCCCGCTGGTTCAGGCCCTGCTTCCTCAATGTGAGTATCTCGAGCTGCCTTTCGGTGAGATATCCTCTCTCCTCCGTTCTCCTTACCGAATTTACCACCGTCTGTAAAACACTTTCATTTGACAACTGATAAGATGCAAACACTTATTTAAACGCAAGGTATCGGGTGGTCCCGTGTAACGGCCATGAGCAGCAAGAGAACTGTTGTCGGCGTAATATCAGTTGTCTGCATACTTGCAGCCGCCTCATATGGCGTGCTTGTGTTCGAAGGTGCGGGGAATGGGAAACAGTCACTAATCACATATTCGGCAGACGCATATGTTCAGGAAAGCAGCGCTTTGCTCGCCTCCTTCCACAATTCCACAGGGTTTCCCGTGGCACCTGCAATTGGCGGCGGATCATTTGCAGACGCAAGAGCGATAGCACAGGGAGCCCCGGCTGACATCTTCATCTCAGTTGCTCAGAGTGCTCTTACGCGCCAGTACCTTCTGGGCAGGTACAGCGGATGGGCAGTCGCGTTTGCTGCGGATCAGCTTGTAATTGCCTACAACCACACACTCCTGTCTGCTCAGGCCAAAGCAACAGTGAACGAATTCGGACTTGCATTGTCCTCAAACAATACATCGGAATACTTCTCTGCCTTCAGCAATCTGACTTCAGGCAATGTGAAAGTGGGAATAGCCAACCCTGTTGATGATCCTGCAGGCCTGAGGGGATGGCTCGCACTCGAAATTGCCGGATACCTGTATGCAGGCGGCAATACCAGTTATTTTACCAACATGGCTGAGATCAACAATGCAACAGTGAGTTCCACGAATGCGGCAACCCTGGTGACCCCTCTGGAAACGGGGAATATACAGTTCCTGTTCATCTACAAGTCTGCTGCCGTTTCACACGGGCTCGATTACATCTCCCTTCCTCCCGGTGTAAACCAGGGGAACGCCAGCCTCTCGTCCTTCTACGGCAGGTTCACCTATCCCCTCCCGACTGGCAACGTCAGCGGCTCTCCTATATACCTGTATGTTACAGTCCTGGCAAACACCACGCTTCAATCGGAATCATACAGTTTCCTGGGGTTCGTTGTAAACAACACACAAATGCTTTCAGGGTTCGGATTAACACCCCTGCAGCCCTCAATTGTGTTTTCATCCGGCGCAGAACCGCCGGCGCTGTCAGCACTGATCGGTCAGGGACGCGTCATCAGTGGGGGACCCCTGTGATGCCTTCCCCCTCCGCGGGGAGCAGCTGTAGAGCGGAACCCGCCCTCGCGGGCCATGCCGACTGCAGGAGGTGACTTGGCATCCGTTTGCCGGCGAGGTCTGACTTCGACGCGATAAGCGTCTGGTCGTTTGTCTCCCTGGCCCTGCTCTCCATTCCAACACTGCTCCTGCTTTATTACGGGCTTGCAGTGTACAGGAACCCGCTGGGGTTCAGCACGACTGTTGTCCAGTCGATTATGCTGACACTGTTCGCATCTTCTGCCGCAACCATCGTAGTATTCATTCTGTTCACCCCTGCCGCATTTCAGCTTTCGAGGAGGCGAAACGATCTGCTGGAAACTGCTGCAGACCTGCCGGCGTCAATTCCACATCCTGTAATCGGGATTTCTCTTTTCCTCATCGACAGCAGGATAACACCGTTCGGGGCATTTCTGCAGTCGATCGGTATCAACTTCTTCTATTCAATACAGGGGCTTGTTGCTGCTCTTGTGATTGTTTCCGCTCCGATATACATAAGGGCGGCACAGTCTCTTTTTTCTTCCATGGGCAGGGACAGTGAACTGTTCGCGGCAAGTCTGGGTGCGAGCAGGATGAGGATACTCTTCTCCGTTGTCATTCCTTCCTCGGCGCGAGAACTTCTATCGGCCTCCCTTACTTCAATGGGGCGTGCGATGAGCGAATTCGGCTCCATTGCAGTCATAGCATATTATGTGCTCCAGCCCCCTTTCAGCGGCGTGGAGCCCGCCTCAGTCCTTGTATTCGAGTACTTCGGAACGTACGGTCCAGCTGTGGCTGTTTCCGCAGCATCATTCATGATCATGTTCAGCCTGCTGATCATGGTTGCGGTAAGGCTAATAAGGCGCAGGGAAAAGACTGTGCATGCATGATCGATGTGTGTCTGTATGATTGAGGCCAAATTCATAAAGAAACTCGGCAGTTTCAGCCTTGACGCCGATATGAACGATTCGGGCTTCATACTGCTGACTGGAAGAAATGGGGCTGGAAAGTCCACGTATCTTCTCTGCCTTACGGGGCAGCAGCCATTTGATTCCGGCCATTTGCTGATCAACGGCAAGGAAGTCACTGGGAAACCCGTCAGGGAAAGACGAATAGCGTTTGTTAACCAGTCAACCTATTTTCCACATCTCGACGTTGACAGCCACATTATGTGGGCGGTGCACGGAAGTAGGGATGAGATATCGTCGCGCAACGTCAGGGAAAAGCTTGCGATCGATTACTCTGGCAAAGTCGGGCAGCTAAGCCTCGGTCAGAGAATCAGGGTGGCAATTGCCACCGCGATCCTCGCCTCGCCGGAAGTACTCCTCATAGACGAGGCTGTCTCCAACCTGAGCGAAAAAAAGGAGATTCTTTTGGAGCTTAAGTCGATATCATCGGAGAGACATTTTGACATTGTCTATGTTTCACAGGATGTGGATGAGAGCAGCGTGGCAAACCACCACTATGTTCTCGAAGGTGGGAAGATGAACAAAGTCTTCTAGAATGATGCGCGAAATTCAGCCGTGCCAGAAATAGTTACGTTACATTGGGACAATTGATATATGGTCATGCTGATCGACATCAAGAAGGTGTGACTTTGACCGTGAACGATGCTGAATCTGCTGAATCCTCCGTCAGAGACTGGATACAGAAGAAGTTCGGCACTCCTGGAGAAAATGTGAATTTTGAAGCGGTAAGGAAGGAAGTCGCTGTCTGGGTAGTAGATGTGCAGTTCATGA
This sequence comes from Candidatus Sysuiplasmataceae archaeon, assembly GCA_046706185.1. Lineage (GTDB taxonomy): Archaea > Thermoplasmatota > Thermoplasmata > Sysuiplasmatales > Sysuiplasmataceae > JAJZXY01. Next base: position 21,990 of record JBJKPR010000028.1, on the reverse strand, counting down.
TCGGAGGATACAGGAAATATTACACTGTATCTGTTGATGCCTCTACAGGTACCGTGGCCGGTTATAGCGAGAAGTTCCGTCCTTTCACATTTCCGCCTTACGTACCTCCCTCGAGGGGAACGGCAAACATGCTGATGCTTGCTGCGCTCATCGTTTCCGTAATAGTCGTCATCATCTTTGTGGCAAACGGCGTCGTGAACCTCGTGGGCGGGATATTCGACCTGTACGCTACCATACTCGGTGGAGTTGGACGGATAATACTGGGTATCTTCCTGCTTGCATTCGGCATAATAGACATATACCTCACTGTCGAGATCAACAACGTAAGGGAATTGCTCGACAGCGGCGATGTGAAGTCTGCTCTTGATAGAAACTCTCTTGCGCTCGGCGTCGTTGCAATCATATTTGACGGTGTTGTTCCCGGAATTCTCCTGATTGTCGCAAGGGAAGAAATGGGGCGTCTTGAGTCGCAGGCAACGCCCAAGTGACGGCACGGATGTCTGTTCAGCCTGCCATCACATTAATATCCTGATGGCCTTAGGAAGCTGCCGTGGCAAGGTTATCGGGTCTTCTCAATTTCATTCTCATATTTGTCATGTGTTCGATATGGGCCGGAAATTACTTCGTGATCAAGGACAGTATCGTATACTCAAGCCCGATACTTTTTGCGCTTTTCAGATCTGTTGGCGCGGGCCTCTTTCTGCTTCTCATCGGCAGGTCTGAAGTGCGCAGGCTGAGCAGACGCGATATAGGCTTCCTGTCACTTATGGGACTTTTCCAGGTGTCCATATTCTACATAACGCTGAATGTTGGCCTTCAGACAGTTAATTCATCCGTCGCTGCCACGCTCGTCTATACGCAGCCTGTGATAGTCGTTGCCCTCTCTCCTCTAATAGGCGAACGGCTCACGGCGCTCAAGGTCGCGGGTGTAATAGCGGCCTTCATAGGTGTCGGTACCATTTTCCTGCCTGATCTTGAAGGATCCGGGCTCGCAATAGGCGATGCGCTTGAACTTGTCGCATCACTTTCATGGGTCGCTTCAATACTGATTTACAAGAGCTGGAAGCACACGTTGAGCCACTATGTCGTCCCCGGGTCGCAAAATCTTCTTGGCGCAATCTTCATCCTTCCTTTCCTGTCGCTTGAAACAGTTCGTTTCTCCCCTGTGCCTGCTTTCTGGATAGACTTCGCCTATATTGCCATACTCGGGTCGGGAGTTTCATATGTGATATACTTCAGGGCATTAACGCGAATGCAGGCGTCGGTCTTCTCCTCATATCTCTTCATGGTGCCAGCACTCACAACCCTGTATCAGTCAATACTGTCGCTCTCGGTACCGAGCATCTACCAGATCACAGGCACTGTGCTCGTTTCCGCAGGTATAGTGATCGTCAACAGGAATTTCAGTAAGTGACGAGGAATGGCCCGATCCGAACTCACCATTGGGCCTATTTGTCATTATACCTTACCTGCTGGCAATCCGGAAAACTCAATAACACAATCATGATATGCAAGAGCGTGTCAAGGGGAGTATGTTAATTGAAAGACCTTTCTGAACAGGTTGCAAAACACATCTTCTCCAGGTCTCTTCCATTGAAGAAGGGGTCTGCAGTGGTGGTGGAGACATGGGACTGCAATGAAGATATCGCGAGCGCTGTGGAGCTTGAAGGCAGGCTGCGAGGTCATTCTGTGATCACCCTCTTCAACGAAAGCGAATCCTTCGTTGAATTTGCCAGCAGATTGCCGAGCGGAAGGAAACTCTCCCTCGGCAAGCACGAGGCGGCAATGCTCAGGAAAACCGACGGCTATGTTTTCATACCAGGTCCCGAACTGTCATACTCAGGCACAAGGGTGGAACAATCAAAGCTCAGAGCCGCCACCTCTTACAATTTGGAATGGTACAGGGTCGCGTCCGAGGCAGGTCTGCGTGGCGTTCGTTTGTACGCCGGATACTTCAACTCAGATCGCGCAGCCGCGGCCCTTGGGAGGAACAGGGTTGATGTTGTGAACCACCTTCTCAAAGCATCCCTTGCAGACCCCCGCGTACTGGGAAGGACAGGAGGGTCTATATCACGGGCGATCAGGACCGGCGGCAGGCTCACTTTTCTCAGCGGAGGGTCAGTGTTCAAAACCAGGGCGGGTAAGGAGGGGGATGTTGATGACGGAAGGACAGACGACATGGACGTGAAGATGAAGAACAACATGTCAAGCCTTCCGGGCGGCTTCTACTCGAAGGAGATAGGCAAGACAGCCGAAGGGAGCATAAGCTGCGCCTCTGTCTCCTTTGAAGGAAGGAAGATGCCTGGAGGCGATGTTGAGTTCTCAGACGGCAGAATAGTCTCCTACTCTGCAGACAAGTGGGATGAAGACTTCCGCGGCAGGTTCGACAGATACGTCAGGAAGGGAGGCAACGGCACGCCAAGATACCTCGGCATCGGACTCAACCCACTGCTCAAGCCAGGCTACGGTAGGGATACTGCCGTGTCTGGTGCGGTGACAATCTGGATAGGCCCCTCTGCTTATGCCCTGCTGAAAAAGCCATCTGTCTCGGCTGGGGAACTGAAAATAGTGGAGAATGGAAAGATAGTGCTCTGATGAAGTCTATGCGTTTCACCTCCTGTTTCACACATCCGTGTGCTAATAGACAGTTTGCGGGGTGCATCCGTTGAGAATCGGAGTTATCGGGGTGCCCATGGATCTGGGGCAGAAAAGGCGTGGCGTGGACATGGGTCCCAGCGCGATGCGCATTGCACATGTGATAGAAAGGCTGTCCTCGCTTGGGCACAGTGTGACAGATTTCGGAAACATACAGGGGCCGGACAGATCCACCGCAAGACCGGGCAATGAGAAGCTGCGCTATCTTGACGAGGTGCTGAAGGTGTGCGGCTTCATTGCGGACAGGGTATCAGAGTGCGCAGCAAAGCGCATGTTTCCACTTGTTCTGGGAGGCGACCAGACCGTGTCAATCGGGACGCTGGCAGGACTCGCAGTTCACGGAACAGACAGGGGAATAATCTGGATAGACGCGCATGCTGATTTCAACACCGATCAAACCACGCCCTCGGGTAACGTTCACGGAATGGCACTCAGCGCAATACTCGGATATGGTGTTCCCAAACTCGCCCGCTTCAGGAAGATATGCCCTAAGGCGATAGAACAGAACACGGTCATAATCGGATGCAGGAGCATAGATGACGGGGAGCAGGAACTCCTTGCAGCGTCCGGCATAACTGTCTTTACGATGAAGGAAGTGGATGAACTGGGCATTGGGCATGTGGTGGACGAGGCACTGCAGATCGCGGGAAGAGGTGTGAGGAACATTCATGTCAGCTTCGACATCGATGTTCTGGACCCCCGTGAAGCACCCGGCACCGGTACGCCCGTTCCAGGCGGGCTGACATACAGGGAGGCACATCTTATCATGGAGGATCTGCACGATGCAGGCAATGTGTCATCAGCTGAGCTTGTGGAGGTAAATCCGATACTGGACACAGCCAACCACACGGCCGAAACTGCTGTTGCTCTCCTCGAGTCGCTAATGGGAAAGAGGATATTCAGGCATTCCAGGTCATGACCCATTCTCTGTCAGTTTTCGCTGCAAGTTCCCGTAATCCTCTCCTTGCACCGTGTTGACCAGGATACTGTATTGACGGAATGTTGAAACAGGCATCGTGCGATCTTCTCATCGATGGAGACAACGGCCTTTGCAATTCAGCAGACGAAATGTTCGTCCACATCATGTCCAGGCACCAACAAGCTGCTGACCATCCAGGTTACATCATTTGCCGCGGGTGGTGGATGAATGCCCTTTGGCATTTTCATTGACTCTCTTATACTGACCGCAGCCCTTGTTGTTCTGGCCCTTTCCTCCAACTTTGTAGTTGAGAACGTGTTGAGAATAGCCGAGTTTCTGAAGATAGGCGAGATGGCGACAGGTTTCATCCTTCTCTCGATTTCAACATCTCTTCCTGAGCTCGCAATCGCTGTCATATCCGCCCCTGCGGGCGAGGGCGCAATATCCGTAGGAAATGTCTTCGGCTCCAATATTGCCGATGTGCTTCTCGTCATAGGGCTGATGGCAATAATAACCGGCTTTTCCATCAAAAGGGAGGACGCAAAGGAATTCATCAGGCTCCTTTTCATGACGTCCGTCATTTCCGTGGCTCTCCTCCTGCTCGGAACACTCGGACTCATCCAGGGCATTCTCCTGTTTTTCATATTCGCAGGTTACTCTTACTACCTTTTCAGGCACGAAATCAGCCTTGAGATCAAGCAGCGTGTCAGCAGGAGGAAATTCCATGTTTCTCTCATTTTCTTTGCCGTTGGAATGATTGCACTCATCGCCTCCTCGGATATTGCAGTCCAGTTCTCAGTCAGGATAGCATCCGAAATAAACGTATCCGAAACTTACATAGGCGCAACAATAGTGGCACTGGGGACTTCTCTCCCCGAGCTGGCAATTGACATAACGGCAGTGAGAAGGGGCAACTTGAAGCTTGCCCTCGGAGATGCCGTTGGAAGCAGTATGACCAATCTCACACTGATATTGGGCTTCACCGGAATTCTCTCTCCGGCACCGTTTCAGATGATATCATATTCAGGCCTTGTTCTCTTCCTGCTGCTGGCGAACATGCTGCTGTGGTACTTCTTTGACACCGAGCGGCGCCTTGGGAAAGCAGAGGGAGCTGTGTTCGTTGCCCTGTACGCTGCTTTCCTGCTGACAGAATTCGGACTCCAGGCATAGGCTGCCCAGAAAGAGTGTGGTATATTCATGCCCTGGCCGCTGCCTTCATGACTCAACGGAAGCCGCCCTGCCTTCAGCTGGCTGTCTCCCGCTTCTCCTGATCTTTTCCGAGAGCAGGAACAGGAATACAAGGAACGGTATCGTGGCCGCAAGGATGCCGAAGCTGTCACGTTGAACAAATTCCCCCCTGAAGTCAATGAAAATGTAGAATGACACAAGACCAAGCAAGAGGCTGAACCTTTGGACATCACTTCTTCCAGACCCTGCATTAACGCAGACCACGGAGAAGAGAGCCAGTGCCACCGCTGCCTCCACAACAAAGAATTCAAGCGGGGAGGTGAAATACATCACCCATTGAAGGTTCAGAAGCCAGTATCCCCATGCAAGAAGCGCTGTCGCAACGAACAGTATCAACGGAGCCTGTCCTCCCGTGGCCTCTGCCGGCCTCATTGCCTTCTGACGGTTGTATCTTGCCGCAATGACGAGAATTGTCACAACAATTACGATCATCAGTGTGTCGCCCGCCGAAGGTGCATAACTGTTCAGCATCGAAAGTGCTGCAGCCGAGACGCAGCATGCGAATATCGCAGCGGCCAATGTACCGTTTCCGGTGAGCCTTTCCGTTCTTGTCGACGGAAATTCCAGTTCAGCGGCAAGCAGCGGAAGCAGGGTAACGTAAAGCGGCTGGAATATCGCAACCGCTGCCATGTAACCCAGATGGATTCCATGGATTGTTGCGAACGACTCTATGGTGCCGAACGCTACCGATTTGACAGACGGATTGAAGAATGGTTTCGCCACAAGTCCTCCCTCCAGCAGTCCAAAAGCCTCTCCAAGGAGCATGACACTCACTACCCCTTTTCTCCATACTTTTGCCACTTCCCTTATCGCGAGTGTGCCGCAGCCGTAATACGCGATATATGCAATGAGGAGCTGCGGGTATCTCACCATAATCACAAAAGGCGTATCGAGACTGAGCACCTCTGCAAAGAGCGGAGAGAGTATCAGGATGGTAAGTACAGCCAGTCGCCTGTTGTTTTTCTTAGCTGCTGGACCCATTGCTGTCGTTAATGCAGCCGTTGGTCAGCGCTATGTTTGTTTCCTTGCGGATATCAAGATGAACATCAGATGTCATTGCCACAAGTGCTCAGTTCAGCTCTGCAGAGTGCAGGAGCCGTTCAGACGGCCTCCTGCGCAACCTCTTCCTGATGCAACCTTAGCCATGCTTTCTTCTTCATCATCATGGCGCGTAGCCCCTCTATTGCCTCCTGCGGATTAATCCCCTTCGGGCAGCTCACGGTGCACTGATAAGCATCTTTGCACGTGAGCGCCCCGTTTTCGAGCACCACCTGTTCCATGTGCTCATCATAACCCTCATCCCTCGAGTCAGAAAGGAACCTGTATGCCCTGACGAGTGCTGCCGGACCAAGATAGGCGTGGTTCGTCCAGAACACAGGACAAGCCGTTGTGCAGACACCGCATGAGATGCAATCGACAAGCTTGTCTATCCTTCGTCTCGCATTCTGCGACTGCATTATCTCCTTCTCAGGTTCGGGACTGTGCCTTATCAGGTACGGTTTCACCTTCCTCATGTTGTCGAAGAATGCCTTCATGTTGACAACAAGGTCCTTGACTACAGGCATGGACGATAGCGGTTCAACTACAACCTCACCGTTTCCAAGGGATGAGAGCTGTGTCTTGCATGCCAGCCTCTGCTGTCCGTTTATAACCATGCCGCATGACCCGCAGACAGCCATCCTGCAGGAGTACCTGAACGACAGTGACGGATCTACTTTCTTCTGGAGTTCCAGAAGCGCCGAGAGGACAACCTCTCCAGGCAGCGCATCGACTTCGTACTCATCGTAATGGTAAGTCTTGTCCTTCTCCGGGTCGAACCTGAATATCCTGAAGTGCACTTTCCTCTGTTCCACCATCAATAGATCCTCCTGGTTGGCTCAAACCTGGTTACCCTGACGGGCTGATAGCTTATCTTAGGGCCGTCTGGTGAGTAGGTGGCAACTGTGTGCTTCATCCACTCTTCGTCATTTCTCTCCCTGTAGTCTCTCCTGAAGTGGGCACCCCTGCTCTCCTTTCTGAGCAGCGCGCCTTTTGTTGCGGCAATTGCCAGGTCTGTCATGGCCCTCAGGTCCATAGCCCTGATGAACTCGATATTGTACCTGAGCGAATGAACCGACACACCCGTATCTGCGACCCTGAGCCTCAGGTTGCCGAGCCTCTCAACTGCATTTGACAGCTCCCCTCCACTCCTGAATATTCCCACCTCTTCCTCCATGATCGCCTGCAGTTCTGACTCGAGGCTGTATATCTTCTCCCCTCCCTCACGCGTGAAAAGGTCGCCTATGAACTCACCGAACGAGGCCACCTCCTGCTCCACAAGTCCCTCGTCGAACGGGATGTTGTTGTTCTTCACATAAAGAGCAGCGCTCAGTCCTGCCCTTCTCCCGAATACAAGTGTTTCGAGAAGCGAATTTCCCCCGAGCCTGTTGGCTCCGTGAATACTGACGCATGCAGACTCGCCCGCAGCATATACTCCAGGGACCTGCGTGGCGCCATCGTTGTCTGTTGCAATGCCTCCCATCGAGTAGTGCTGCGCTGGAATCACAGGTATTGGTTTCTTCTCAGGATCTATGTCTGCAAAACTCTGCGCAAGCTCCCTTATACCGCCGAGCCTCTCCTCTATGACGCTCTTCGGGAGGTGTGTGACGTCCAGGTTCAGGTATGGTCCCCATGGTCCCTCCATCCCCCTTCCCTCCTCTATCTCTGTCATCATGGACCTGGTAACGATATCACGTGGGGCAAGCTCCGGAGGCTGCATCTTCACGTACCTGCTCATGAACCTCTCCCCGCTGGCGTTTCTCAGTATGCCTCCCTCCCCCCTTACGCCCTCGGTTATCAGGATGCTCGTTCCCGGCAGTGAAGTGGGATGAAACTGGACAAACTCCATATCTTTCAGAGGCACGCCTGCCCAGTATGGCACTGCCCCCCCAAGGCCCGTGTTTATATGTGCATTGGTAGTATGCCTGTAAGTCCTCCCGAAGCCCCCAGTTGCAAATATGACTGCCTTGGCCGCTATGCCAACTAACCTGCCGTTCAAAAGGTCGAGGGCTACGACACCCGCCGCCCTGCCATCCCTGAGGATGAGCCTGACGACAAGATATTCTTCGTAAACCATCACCCTCTCCTTTATTGATCGCTCGTAGAGTGTTGTGAGGAGTGCATGGCCTGTCTTGTCTGCTGAATAGCAGGTCCTGTGGTACGTTCCCCCCCCAAACGCCCTCTGTGCAATCCTTCCCTGTTCAGTCCTGCTGAACGGCGTCCCCCAGTGTTCCATCTCATAAACCCTGTCTATTCCCTCTCTTACAAGGATCTCAACAGCATCCTGGTCCGCAAGGTAGTCGCTCCCTTTCACAGTGTCATAGGCATGCACCTCGGGGGTGTCTGATGCACTCTCCCCTGCATTTCCAAGAGCTGCATTTATGCCTCCTTCTGCAGCCACACTGTGCGATCTCAGCGGATGAACTCTGCTGACAACTGCCGAATTGACTCCCGCATCCGCCAGCTCGACCGCCGCCCTGAGGCCGGCAAGTCCACCTCCTACTATGATGACATCATGGTGAAGCGAAGACATTGTCATCATCCTTTCAGTAGGGGTTTACACCCGCAGATACAGCGATCGAGTAGACAAATTGCATCATGATGACTTCGGCGGCGACGATGGATGCAACACTCACAGCGACAGTCAGCCATATGACGGCCCTGTGATGCCTGCTCAGTGACGGGAAAAGGTCTATCGCTATCACTCTCATTCCGTTCAGTCCGTGGAACAGTACAACAGCAAGAAAGATTCCATTGAGCACTATGTTCGGAATGCCGAGGAAAAGCGTGGAGAGCTCCTTTACCGTCATACTCTGGTTGAACGCGAGATTGGTGAAATCGACAAGGTGTGCTAGCAGGAAAAGCAGTATCAGTACCCCAGTGACGCGGTGCGTCAGCCACATTGCCATCCCTGAATGCCTCGCAGCCTTCACATACCTTGATGGAGCGCTGATAGTCTTTATGATCCCTGGTGTTGACAATTCAGGTTCCTCCTGATGTGTTTATAAAGAGAACCAACTTTTTATTTGAACTGAAAGCCTGAGATGTCAGGCTTGCCGTTAATAACAATCAGCCTCACCAACCAGTGGCTAAACACGAAATTACCGGCACCCTGTACCTGCCTGACCTTCAAAGAGCAAGTTGCAGACGAGCTGTCATTCGAGTATTTCTTCTGGAGCAACTTTCCAATCTGTGGTTCAACACCGGCATTCTTTGTCCTCCGGGCCAAACTTCCTGCGGCTTCCAGCCTGCGAACAAATCCAGGGGTGAGGGGTAGTTGTTCCATTCGCTGCCGGAAGCCATCTCTTCGTCCAGTTGAGAGTCAAGTACCTTCTCGATTGCCGTCTCCAGGCTTGTAGTCTTGTTCCTTCTCACATCTGAATAGTAGTCTTCCCTGTCTACAAGAATGAATGGCAGTTCTGCCTCTCTTGCGTCGACGCTGTCAACTTCGTAAGTATCGCCAATGAAGACTCCCTTGGAGCCTGCGATTTTTTCCGCCGTCTGGAAGACGCAGCTCCCCCTCCTTGGATACCCTGCATAAGAACCGTAAGCCACGCCATCAACCAAATTCTCTATTCCAGTTCCCGACACGATGTTCATATGATAATCCTGGCTGCTTGCAATTAGTACAACCTTCAGCCCGTACGCTCTCGCACGTTCAATGAACAGCGGAACATCATCATACAGCTCGCACGTCTGCGCCGGAACCCCAACGCTCTTCAAACCCTCAATTGTCTGCCGATCAGGCATATCACCTGTCAGCTCTTCAAACAGTGAAATGAAATCAAGCGCTGCGCTTCCTGAACAATCAGGCGAAATATGCAGCCATGCTCTCTGCTTTGCTATTTCGCGGAACACATCCCTGTCAGAAATACAATACCCATTGCTTCTGAGAAACGAACCGATCTCATTGTGATAACCCGGTCTGAAGTCAACGGTCGTTCTAGCGAGGTCAAGGAACACCGCTTTCATACACGCTTGATACTGGCAAACTGTTACTTATTGTGTGACCATTCATTATACATTGCAGACAATATTCTATGAAGTCTATGGATCGAATATCATTTTTCCAGGATCGGACATCGTTGCAGCCTTGACAGGGAAGCCAGCGCTCTTTAAAATGAAATATGTGCTGCAGCCGTTAGATGTCCCGTTTTGAGCCTTGTTTGTCGGCATGCACTTGCATGTATATTGAGTGCGGGGTGCGGGATTTGAACCCGCCTTACTAGCTTGGCAAGCTAATGTCCTAACCAGACTAGACTAACCTCGCTCGTGGATGAATCCGTGATAAGATGGGAGGGGGTTAAATAACCTTACTCGGGCAGGCTTCAGGACAGGGGGAAGATACGGGCCAGGTCCCAAGAAGATGCCTGGTGCGGCATCCGACCATCTGTCTTGCGATCCGCACAGCGATTGCACAGGGGGATATCCGCTGTTCTCCATCTTCTCTCCTCAAAAACTATTTGAAAATCGAACTTGTACGTCAAATCATGCTTTCGTGCCTTCTTCCCCTCAGCTCTACATCTACGGGTCTTCAGCATAAGGGAGATTCTGCTTCTGCACCCGAAGGGCTGGTGTCTGTATAGCGTTGGATCTGAATGGGCTGTCTGCCCTTTCCAACATGCTTTATGGAATGGCTGTGCAGTACGGCTACCTGGGCATATTTGCGTACGCCCTTGCCGGCAGCCTGATACCATTCCTTCCATTGCCTTATCTTGCACCTGCGGTCTTTCTAAGTCCCGTCCTGAACCCGGCGCTGATAGGTCTGGCGGCAGGCGTTGGCGGCTCCCTCGGGAAGATCACATCATATTTCCTTGGCCGTGGAGGGTACCTGCTCACGGGAGAAAAAAGCAGAAAGAACGTGGAGTTGGTGAGGGAACTTACAAAGAAATATGGCGACATCATAATTTTCATCTTTGCAGCAACCCCGCTGCCTGATGACATCTACATTGTTCCAGCCGGACTCATGAAATTCCCTTTCTGGCGCTTTCTTATTGCCAACACCGCGGGCAAAATAGTCCTGGCGACGTTTGTTGCCTATCTTAGCAGGGCATATTTTGATATTGCTTCCAGTCTGCTTGGTGGCGACTCCCTAATTGTCATCATTGCGGCAGTAGTTGTCACCATACTCATCACGATCCTGATTCTGAAAGCAGACTGGTCAGCTTACTTCGAGGTCTACGGCAAAGAAGGGTTGAAGGGTCTCTTGAGGCATGCTCCCTCGCTCATAATGCCACGAAGGAGGAAGAGCTAGATTTGAACGGCTGCGGCAGGGTCTATGGAGCGGTAAGGGGTCCTGCCTGCAGGCTCCCGCACGGAGAGGATTGCCTGTGTCGGACGCTATGAAGAACTGGCATTCCATGCCAAAGGATGAAGTGATACAGCGTCTGAAGACTGATGCGTTAGTGGGTCTGAGGTCCGCTGAGGCATCTGCAAGGCTTGCCGCCTATGGAGAAAACCGTCTTCCTGAGAAGGAGCCTGTTTCCCTTCTTGTCATACTCCTGAACCAGCTGAAAAACATAATGATCGCCCTGCTTGCAGTCGCCACTGTTTTTGCCCTCGTGACCGGGCAGGAGCTGGACGCCATCGCGATTGTTGCAGTGATAGCAGCAAACACCGCTCTTGGCTTCGTTATAGAGTTCAGGGCTGAGAAAGCCTCGCAGGCCCTCAAAAGCCTTTTTGTCACCTCCTGCAGGGTCGTGAGGGACGGCCAGCTGATGAGCATACCGACCATCGACGTCGTCCCCGGGGATCTGGTTGTGCTCGAAGCGGGCTTCAGAGTGCTTGCCGATGCTAGGGTCATCGAGACAGCAGAGTTGAGTGTGGATGAATCGGCGCTTACCGGCGAGTCACTGCCTGTAGAGAAGGATCCGGACGTCACCCTTCCCCCTGAGACGGTGGTTGCAGATAGGACGAATATGGTTTACACGGGCACGCTAGTTGTAAGGGGAAGGGGGGTCGCAGTCGTGACGGCCACCGGAAGAGACACGGAGGTGGCCAGGATATCCGCCCTCCTTTCTGAAGCAACGAGGGAAACAACACCCCTCCAGGCTAGAATAAACAGGCTCATGCGGTATGTGCTGATTCTTGTCGGGGCAATAGCTTTGGCTGTCACTTCAGTCGGAATAGCCCGGGGCGAGCCTGTGTTTCCCATGATCGAAACAGGCATCGCAATTGCTGTTGCTGCTGTGCCGGAGGGAATGCCAGCGGTCATCACTATATCGCTTGCCATCGGAGTACGCAGGATGTCGTCAAGAAATGCAATTATACGGAGGCTTTCAGCTGTCGAAGCGCTTGGCAACGTGGAGATAATATGCTCTGACAAGACAGGCACAATGACTCTCAACCAGATGACCGTAAAGGAGATCATAAACGCCTCTGGTAGCCTTTCCGTCCGCGGCTCCGGTTATGAGCCCACCGGTGCCATACTTTCAGTATCCTCTCAGCAGGCTGCAACATCATCTGAATCTGGTTTGCCTCTCTCGCTTGCCGCAGGCATTCTCTGCAACGATTCTTCTCTGAGCGTCATCAGCGGTACGTGGAAGGGTACGGGGGATCCCACAGAGATAGCATTACTCACGCTCGGGCTTAAGGGCGGGTTTGACGTCGGTGCCTTAAACGACGATTTCCCGAGGTTGAAGGAGACGCCATTCCAGACTGCCACGAGGATGATGGCAACAGTTCATCCTGCCGACATGCTCGAAAAGTACGCTCACCCGCTTGAACGGTCGGCAAAGTATATCTGCTTCGTCAAGGGCTCACCCGAGTCAGTGCTAGATTCTTCCGTGGGCTTCCTCCGGGAGGGAACGGTTGTTGAGCTGAATCCTGAAGCAAGGAAGGAGTGGCAGAACCGCAATCTCGAACTCGCCGGAAAGGGATACAGGGTCCTTGCGATTGCCTTCAAGCAGATGGGCAGTGTGGAGGATAGGCCATACAGCAACCTCACGATGCTCTCCCTTGTAGGAATGGAAGATCCTCCCAGAGTGGAAGCAAGGGAGTCGATTGCCCGTTGCAGGAGTGCAAGTATCCGCGTTGTGATGATAACCGGCGACCAGAAGGCAACTGCGCAGAAGATCGCGGCTGATATGGGCTTGGGGGAGGGACGAGAGGTCGCGGTCACGGAAGGAAGTTCTCTTGTATCCGCCGGGAAAGAGGAGTTCATCTCAACTGTCAGGGGCTCTGACGTGTTTGCCCGGGTTACGCCGGAGCAGAAGCTTGACATCGTCAGGGCATTCAAATCCGGCGGAGAAATAGTCGCCATGACGGGTGACGGAATAAACGATGCCCCTGCTCTCGACGCTGCAGATATCGGCATTGCAATGGGAAAGGGCGGAACCGACGTCGCCAGGGAGTCGTCAGATGTGATACTTGTCGACGACAACTTTGCCTCAATCGTGGCCGCGGTTGAGGAAGGGCGCATCGCCTTCTCGAACATACGTAAATTCGTGAGCTATCTTTTCTCCTGCAACTTCAGTGAGCTCTTCATAATGCTGGCCGCAACTTTTGCTGGCCTGCCCCTTCCGCTCCTTGCGCTTCAGATACTGTGGCTGAATCTCGTCACAGATGTTCTGCCGGCAATGTCGCTTATAAGTGAAAAGGCATCAGAGGATATCATGAGGCGTCCGCCTGTGAGGACACTTTCGGGAAGCGGGTTCTACTTCCCGGGAAATATACTCTTCTCGGGTCTGTTCATGACAATTGCTGCCCTTCTTGCATTCATTTATGAGCTGAGGAACTCAGCCGGCCTGGAAGCATCCACGACAGCTGCCTTCCTCACCATGGCACTGAGCCAGACATTTCATGTCTTCAATGAAAGGTTTGGCGAAACGCCAATGTTCACTCGCAGGCTAATGACCAACAGATACATCTGGGCAGCAGTTCTCATTACCCTCTTACTTGTATTCTCAAGCGTCTATCTGGCACCGCTCAGCACAGTTCTCAGGACTGCAATACCTACTTCGACTGAATGGTTCGTCATCCTGTTAGCGTCATTCCTGCCCATGTTTCTCGCAGAGGTGTACAAACTTGCCTACCGTGGTATGGCCAGTTTCATCCGGACGGCACTTCCGTGAGCGCAGGTCAGTGGCGCATGCCTGAATGCCTGCTTCCCTTCTCCTTTCCATGCGCGGTTGATTTGTCCATGCCACGGCCGGACGCAAACGCGCATGCCTGAATGATAGGGCAGATGGTGCACAACGGCTTTACCGGCCTGCAGATGTTCCTTCCGTGCGTTACCATAAGCTCGTTTACGTCAAGCCAGACCCTCTCTGGAAGTATCTTCTGCAGAGCGCGCTCCGTTTCCTCGGGCGTAACCGTTCTTACCCACCCAAGTCGGTTACTTATCCTGTGGACATGGGTGTCTACAGGTATTGCGGCCCTGCCGAAACCGAAAACAAGAACGCAGTTCGCAGTCTTCCTTCCCACCATCGGGAGGGAGAGGAGCGAGTCAAGGTCATCCGGAACCTTTCCTCCAAACTTCTCAAGGACTATCCCTGCAATCTCCCTCACCGCCACCGCCTTGGTCCTGTAGAACCCAACGTTCCTGATCAGTTTCTCCACTCTTGTCCTGCTTGCCTTTGCAATGCCAGCCGCATCAGCAAACACATCGAAGAGTGCCTTTTCGGCCCTGGCAGTCTCCTCGTCTTTCGTTCTCTGGGAAAGCACAGTCGCTATCAGGACCCTGAAGGGGTCCTCGAGCCCGGCAACCTGGCCAAGTGCGGTAACAAGGCCCCTTGCCGAATAGTATCTCTTCAATTCAGAAAGCGTCCTGACACGGCTGTCAGCTTCAAATCCAGAGCCTTTCACCGAATTTCCCATACCACCATTCCATAGCTTCGCCGACCGTCCTCATTGAGCCAGTTACCATGACCTTTCTTGCCGATTTGTCCGCCGCTGCAAGTTCCATTCCTCTCCCCACATCTTCAGCAATTTGAGCCTTCATTCCATGCCTGGCAGCGCTCGCCGCTATTTCATGTGCGGCCCGTGCTCTCGGCGTCCTTGGAGAAACACAGATGACCTCCCTCGAAAAGGCACTGATCAACAGCATCATTTCCTCCATGTTCTTGTCCGAGAGGATACCGAGCACGCATAGGAAATCCTCGTCCGTTACATCTCTGATGGATGATGCCAGTGCGCGCATTGCATCCGGGTTGTGGGCGCTATCGAATATGAACTGCCTTCCGGATGATGCTATCTGAAGTCTCCCCTTCCATCCAACTTTTTCAACGCCTTCTCTTATTGACTGCTCGCTGATGTACAGACCCATCCTCTGAAGCCTCTCTGCCGTCGAGACAGCAAGGCCGATGTTCTCAATCTGGTACGTTCCCCAGAGTCCAGACTTCATTTCTCCGTAATCGGTCATTCCTTTGACCACAATTCTGAGCTCTCCCCATTTGTTCGCAGTGACTTTCAGGTCGACAGTGTCCTTCAGCACGCTTATTTCTGCTTCTCTTTCTGTTGCGATTGAAACGATCCTGTCCAGAGCTTCTCTCTTGTCCTCTGCTGTAATCACCGGTATGCCCTGTTTTATGATCCCGCCCTTTTCGTATGCAATTGACCCTATTGTGTTTCCGAGATAAGCAGTATGCTCCAGTGCCACGTGAGTTATGACCGATACCATAGGCGTTATAACATTTGTTGCATCCAGCCTTCCTCCGAGACCCACTTCTATCACAGCATATTCGACCCCTCGCCTGGAGAAGTATAGAAAGGCAATTGCAGTTGTTATCTCGAAGAATGTAATCTGTCGCCTGTCTCCCTGGAAAAGATCCTCTGCAGCCCTCCTTACCTCGATCGCTGTCTCAAGCAATTCTTCGCCTGAAATCTGTACCCCGTCGACCTTTATTCTTTCCTCGAGCTCGACGAGGTGGGGGGAGGTGTACAGTCCCGTCCTGTACCCTTCGGAATTGAGTATAGATGCAACGAGTGCGCTCGTCGATCCCTTTCCGTTGGTTCCAGCTACATGTATGGACCTGAAGCTCTTGTGCGGATTGCCCAGTTTTTCCAGCAACCTGCTCATGTTTTCAAGCCCGAGCTTTATGCCCAGATTCTCAAGGCTGTACAGCCATTGTATCATGCGCTCCTTCTCTGTCCCGGCCTTCTCCATCGTAGCGGTGAACTCACAGAGCCCTCCTATATTTCTTTCCAAACCTGCCGATTAAGGCAGAAGCAGCATCCTTCTTCGTCCCAGGCAGTCTTCTTTTCCGCATCAAGAGATATATCGTTGTTCGTGCTTCACACGGCCAGCAGGCCTGTGACTGCTGAGGTTGCTTTATATGGACTGCCGGCGGATTTCGGTCATAAACACATCCAACAGCGGTACCGCGTTCGGCAGGTACGCGGGGGACCTCAGCATTTCTCTTTCGGGTGCTGCAGATGTTCTGAGCTTCGTGGTCATGAGGCACGACATCAGGAACCGTTTTCCGGGAAGGAAGTATACCGGTCTTTACCTTCCGCTGTTCTCACCGGGAAGCGTGTTTGCCGACCACGTCAGCGCATATGTCAACAATCGGTTTTTCAAATTCGCATTTTCCAGGGGTGTTCAGGAAGCGCTTGATTCAAGACAAAGAGGGGCGGTGATACACTACGCGAGCCAGGAGGTCTATCCGTTCCACAATGATGGGACTGACGTTGTTACGATACACGATCTCGTTGCTCTGAAGGATAGCTTCGGTTCGGGTGGTTTTTCCAGCAGGCAGTACAGGAAGCTGGTAGTCAGAAACATCAGCATTTACAGGAAGTTCAGCAGGGTCATCACCGTGTCCAGGACAGTGGGGAAGGAACTAACTGATGCCGGGTTCAGCGGGCAAATCGTGACCGTGCATCCTCCAGTTTCGGGAAGTTTCCGCCCTCTGGAAGGCAAGGAAGAGCTTCGAAAGAAGCTTGGGATCCCGACAGGGAAGACGCTGATACTCTCCGTCTCCATTAATCACAAGAGAAAGAACCTTGAGACGGTGCGCGAAGCAGTTGAAAGACTTGGAAGCGGCTTCAGGCTCGTGCGCGTAGGCCAGAAAGTCGGAAACAGCATCACATTCAGCGGCGTTAGTGATGAGACGCTGAATATGATTTACAATGCATGCGACGCACTCCTCTTTCCAAGCCTTGAGGAGGGGTTCGGCTACCCGGTTGTCGAGGCATTTGCATCCGGCCTTCCTGTTGTAGCTTCCGACATCGAAGTAATGCAAGAGGTGGCAGGCAGCTCGGCATTGCTTGTGGAACCGACGGTGAAGGGGTGTGTGAGAGGAATCAGGGAAGCACTTTCCTCTTCCGAAAGCCTGAAAAGGGCGGGTCTTGAAAGGTCTGGCATGTTCAGCTTCGAATCGTTCTCCAGGAAAATGAAGGAGTTCTACGGCATAACCACGGCAGCTCAGTAGAAGTCTGCCTTCGGCGAAGTGAGCTTGGAATAGAGCCTCTTGCTAAGCCTCGGGGAAACCATGTATGTCATGGAGAGAATTCCTGCGAACGTGTTCCCCATCCTGCTGTATTCATTGACGTGTCTGATGAACGACAGCGCCGATCTCAGGACTTCGCGCCTGCTCTCCATCGGGTTGTGGATCGCATTGATGATTATGAAAAAGAGGATCTGTCTTTCAAGCAGACTGGTTATCTCGGCTGCCCCGGCATCAAGAGCCATCTTGTACAGCAGCTTGAACGTCTCTATTTGTCTCTTCGAGAAGCTGTATGTGGACGATATGGACACGCTCTTCCGGTTGAACCTGTAACGTGTAAGTCTTTCATCGTCTACGAGCATGGAGCAGTTGCTCAGGGCCGCAGCGAAGAAGATGAAGCTGTCATACCCGGATTGCATCTGTCTTGAAACATTCGCATAGCGCAGAAGCACGTCCTTCCTGATTGATATGCAGCTCTTGTTGAAATCGTGCCTCAAATGTAACATCCTGCTGATACTCTCCGGAACATCTTCCTTCCTGATCACTCGTTCCCCGTCAGGTTCCTTGGATGCCGAGAAACTGAAGGAGTACGGTGCTATTATGCTCTCCCCTGCTTCATTTATGAAAGAGGCAGAATTATGGTAGTAGCCAATTTCCTGGGCCCTCGAGAATACTTCGATTACCCTTGCCACCTTACCAGGTTCGAAGATGTCATCATCATCAAGGAAGCTTATCACTTCACCTGAGCTTCTTGCTATCGCATCTGTTATGAACTGCCCGACCATCTCGCTTTTGTTCACGATGGACGTCCAACCCATTTCAGATATCTTGCCGTCTATATGCTCATCTTCAAAGTCCTTAACCACTATCACTTCAAAACTGTCTCTGCTGGCCGTCTGTCTTTCGAGCGAAGCAAGCGTTTCTGAGAGGTATTCCCTTCGCCGGAAGGCTGTTACCACAACAGTCACGAAAGGTCTCTTAATCAGCATTTTCGGCACGCTTCTGTGACCAGGACCATTTGTATTGTTTGATCCACGCTGTATTTAAAGAACTTACGTACAATTGGTACATTTCCGCCGCTCCTGCGGTCAATATGGGCGCTATGCAGCTCGTCAGTGAGCTGATCGTGAGGGAAAACCTGGCTGTTTGACAATATCTTTTTTATAATAGAATACTAATCGTCGCCAAAGGTGGATTCCACGCCTGAAAAGTTGAAAGCATACTGTGTGAAGTGCAAGAAGTCCGTTGAAATAAAAAACCCAGCGAAGACAAAGCTGAAGAACGGTAAACCCGCCACGAAAGGCACCTGCCCGAACTGCGGTACAAAGGTCTTCAGGATTGGGAAATAAGCACATTCCTTTTCTAATTTCCGACCGGCCCTTGGGGCCGGTCACATTGCCGATATGCAAGAATGGCCTTGATCATCATTTTCCGAGAGCTCAGTTCGAACCCTGATCAAGAAGCTATTTGTAGTGATGGCGACTGATTCCAGATTGTGTCGAGCATATACACAGCGATTCCCTCGATACCTGCAGGAGTTTATCCTTACGTGGGCGGCATAGCGCTTGTCATAGGCCTGCTGCTCGCTTTCTTCGGTGAATCGATTTTCAAAATGCTCACTTCCATCATAGGTGCCATACTCGGCTCCATAATAGGGTTCGCATTCGGCGCTGCACTTGGCGGCCTGATCGGCTCCTTCATTGTTGCTTTCATAGGTGCCGTGATCGGGGGGCTGCTTTTCTTCTACGTCGCCGAGGCTGGCCTTTCTCTTGTGCTCGCATACTTCACGTTCGTCGGTGTGCTGTACCTCTTCGGGGTGCGCGGCTCGGTTTCAAACCTTTCAGGACAGGTGAGCGTTGCCCAAGTCACGGCACTGATCGCAGGCTTCGCAGTCTTCATGGCCTCTATAATATTCTTCAAAGACATTATCGCTGTCGTGACTGCCGTCGCCGGAGGTTTCCTTGTCGATTACGGCCTCACCTACCTGAACCTCGGGAACGTGGGCACTGCGGTGGCTATAGCGGTCATTGTGCTTGGTATGGTCTACCAGTTCACAAGGATCAGGTCAAAGAAGGCAATGAAGGAGAGGATGCTCAGCGAGAAAATGTATGCTCCACCCTCCTCCGGAACGAAGGAATAGACTGACCAGCACGGACCCGCATTTCGAACGTTTACCATCTGAAAATGAATACGAGTGGTGGTATAAGCAGTACAAAAGTGGCAATAAGCGCAAACGAGACTCTGGAAGCCTGGACACCCCCGAGCCTGCCCATCATAAGCGCAGACCCAACTGCGATGGCAACTGTCAACCCACCGATGGCAAGGAGCAGCTGCATGTATGACTGGTTGATTATCCCGCCACTGGACACATAGTTCGCAGCTATGATTGAACCGTATCCAACGGCGTATGTGATTGCAAGGACAGTTGCCTGCATGGAGGGCATTATCCCCCTCCCCTGAGCGCCCGCCTTCCTGTCTTTTTTCCTTGCCGTGACGGCCGCCGCATCAAGCGGCTCATCCATCACGCCCGGGGCAAATTCCGCATTACACTTGGGGCAGCGCGTGTCCGTCAGAGAAACCTCTGTCCCGCATACAGGGCATGCCACTATGTCTGTGACTTCTGTCATTAAACGTGCTGTAAAAGCCAATACGTCGATATTAAACTATTGAACAAATTCCTGACTTGTGCAATCATCTTTCACCTCGGGCGATTCGGGGGTTCTATGAGCCCGTCTCCTCCCATGTATGGGCGAAGTACATCCGGGATGGTTATGGTACCATCCCTGTTCTGGTAGTTTTCAACGACGCCTATAAATGTTCTCGGCAGCGCCAGGCCAGAGCCGTTCAGGGTGGCGACAAACTCGCTCTTCAGGTGCGGTTCCTTCCTGTATTTTATATGTGCTCTCCTTGCCTGGAAATCTGAAAACGAGCTGCACGACGAAACCTCGAGCCAGTTGTCCACGCCAGGAGCGTAGACCTCGATGTCGTATGTCTCCTCGTTTGAGAAACCAAGGTCTCCAGTGCACAGGTGCTTGATCCTGTATGGCAGGGAGAGCCCCTTTACTATTTCCTCGGCGTCCTCCAGCAGCCCCTCCAGCTCTTTCTGGACTGTTTCCGGCTCCACTATCTTCACAAGTTCGACCTTGTTGAACTCATGCACGCGTCCAATCCCTCTCAGGTCGACGTGTCTGCCAGCTTCCTTCCTGAATGAAGGAAGGTAGGCAGTAAAGTATATCGGCAGTTCCTCCCTTGACAGAATTTCCTCACTCAGGAGGTTTGTGACAGGCACCTCGGCGGTCGGGTTCAGCAACATGTCCTCCCCCTGGACCCAGTACATGTCATCCTTTTTCTCCGGAAGCTGGCCAGTCCCGAGTGCACACTTCGACCGGACTATCACAGGCACCTGGACCTCAGTGTAGCCCTGCTTCCTGTGTGTGTCAAGCATGTAGTTTATGAGCGCCCTCTCAAGCCTGGCACCGTCTCCCTTCAGCACGTAGAAGCCGCTGCCGGAAATCTTTGCTCCTCTTTTCAGGTCAAGGAGCCCGAGTTCTTCGCACAGGTCGTAATGCGTCCTTGGCGCAAACGTGAGCTTTCTGGGAGGGCTGGGAGTGGAGAGGACGACATTCTCATCCTCACCCTTTCCAACGGGTGTCCGGTCGTTTGGTATGTTCGGAAAATACAGGAGGAGATCCTCCCTCCCCTTCTCCACCTCCGATATGTCTGCTTCGACCCGCTTTAGTTCGGAGGCAATCTCCTTCGCTCCTACGAGTGCTTTTTCCTTGTCGCTGCCTGAAAGCCTGGACACCTCGATCGCAATTTCATTTCTCTTTCTGTTCAACGTGTTTCTTTCCTCAACAAGTTTCTTCCACCTTGCGTCCAGCTCCTGAAACCTGTCGAGGAGTACTGTATCCCTGTTCCTGTTCACCAGTGATTGCCTGACGAGTTCACCCTTTTCTCTGATGATTCTTGTGTCGAGCAAGTGACTTCACCTTCCCTTCTTCTTGAATACAAGTGTCCTTCCGACCTTCATTACAAGGTTCGCATATCCCTCCATGCTCTTCTCGAAGGGGGCTATTTCCTCTTTTGATATGTTGAACTTGATTTTTACCATTCCATTCTTCTTGAGCTGTTCCAGTACTTCTTTCCTGATGCTCTCGGTGACACCGTTCTTTCCGACCTGTACAGTCGGCTTCAGTGCCTCTGCTCTCCTTCTGTCATCTTTTTCCATCGCTAATCATTCCCTTGCCCTGCCTTTCTCTCCGTACGGAAACCTGTAGGTGTTTCCGCAGGCAAGGCATGATATGACCTTCCTTCCCCTTGTAACACGGACCCTGCACGTTCTGGAGGGAATCAAATAAGTGTTGCATTTCCTGCAGTAGTCCATTCTGTGGCCGACCGGAATGTCCACCTTCATCCCGATCCTTCTTGCGAGGGAGACGTATCTCCTGCTCAGGTCAGTCTGCCCTTCCTTTGTCAGCCTTTCTGCCTGGGAGAAGAGGCTCTCAATCCTCTCCTTTGCTATTCTCTTTGCTTCCAGACTTTCTCTTCGGTACACGGTTGTTGATGTGCCGGCCCGTTTATAACTCTTTTATTTGAATGCAGTATCTCCGATTAACTTGAGACCAAGTGATGGACTCCGTTATCTCCACTTGTTCTCGTGCGTGAAATGCGGACAGGCGCCATCCCCTTCTGTTCACTGTTTCTGAAGAGAACCGGGGCACTGCGTTTCCTAATGTGCAGTGC
>JBJKPR010000027.1:0-46131 GCA_046706185.1 Candidatus Sysuiplasmataceae archaeon | reverse complement strand
ACGAGAAGTGGATGGAGCTTCTGGCGAAGCTCCAGTGCGCGTGGGTGAAGAGGGGGACAGAACTCATTGTGCCCACACCCGGATACACGGACAGATGGAATTTCTTCATATCGATGGACTACGCCACGGGCAACATCATATGGAACTCCTTTCAGAGGCGGAGGAACGTGGAGTTCAGGATACACCTTTCAAATGTCATTGCGCACATGAAACGTGACTGTATGACGAGTGCGATACTGTTCATTGAAAAGGCATCATACCATGACACGCCCGAAGTGAAACGTTTCCTGAAGGAACATCTAGAGCTTACAATAATGCCGCTGCCGAAGAAGGACCCAAATGTCAATCCTGTCGAGCTGCTTGTCAACAGGAGAATGTCATCGGCCGTTCAGTGCAACAGGTGCTACTACAGCAGGGAGGAACTCAGGGAGGAACTCAGGGAGGCAGGGAGCCTCTTCCTTTCACACTACAACGCACAGTACGCCTTTGCATAGTGCTTTCATCCCTTCTTCCCTGCCTTCTCCTTCTTGACCCAGCCGTACCGTTCCTCTTTGTCTTCATGTTCATCCACGGCGGGTATGCTGATTGTGTGCGGCTGCGTCATGTTTATGAAGACATCGCACATCATTATCCTCTCCTGATTGCTCAGTTCGTCGAACTGAGCACTCATCTCATCCCATACCATCCTGAGTGTTTCGACTGCATGCCTTATGTTCTTCTTCTCCGCTTCCCTGCCCTGAACCATGCATGTGTCATCGGCATTGGTGTAAATAGAGTGTGCAGAACAGTGAGGTTGATACGTTACATTTCAAGTGAATAAATGCTTAACTCTAGCCTATTAACACTTGACGGAACTACCGTCTGACAAAGTCTGTGGACGAAATCAGACTAGAGGGGCGTATCGCTCCCCGGAGAATATGGTCATTTGGTGAATTGACAACCATTCGGCCGTTTCGTGGATGGATCCATATCAACTCCCGAACAGTCTATGCCGGTAAGGGAGTCGTCAAGAGTATTTTACACCGACAACGGAGTCTATGAGCCCCAAAATAAAATTATATACATATGCATACATAAGAAGTTCTGTAAATGGCAAAAACTATTGCAATATCAGATGAAGTCTACAGACTCCTGAAGAAGGCGAAGTTGCCGAACGAGAGCTTCTCTTCGGTTATAAAGCGGAACTTCAAGAGAGGTCGCATTTCAGACCTTGCAGGAAGGATGACAATCAGTCGAAAAGACTGGCAGGAAGCGATGCAGCATCTTGCGACATCGGAGTTAGCTACATCTAAGAAGCTCAAGAAAGGACTCTAAAATGACGCTCTACGATACCTCCTTCATCATAGACCTTATCAATTCGGATGAGGGAGCTAAGGAACTTGCCGACAAGGCTGATGAGGAAGAGTCTGTGGTTGCTATCTCCGCCATTTCTGTACATGAATATCTGTTTGGAATCCACTACAGATTTCACAAAACTGCAAACTTCAACGAGAAGCTGAAAGCTGCGATTCAGGACCTGGAGCAATTCGACATATTACCGCTTGATCATGAAATAGCTCGGATCAGTGCTGAGATACATGCGGCCTTAGCGAGGCAAGGAAGACAGATTGGAATAAATGACACATACATTGCAGCCACAGCACTCCGCTATGGATTCAAGCTGGCGACAAGAAACAGTGAGCACTTCAACAGAATTCGAGATCTCGAGATTGTTGAATACTGAAGATTCGGCCGGACTGGGTTACTTTTCAATCAAGGCGATTGGGTTGCTGACTGCTTCGGGCTGGTACCCTGGTGGCTGCTGCGCACAGATATCCTTGCTGATACTGGCAATTGCAGGCCTCACAGCTGCGACACTCGCACTCATTATCAACGGTGTAGTGGATGCAAGTTTGACCGTATTCATTTACACCGGTCACCATAAGAACGATGGTCTTCCACGCAGTCCGGGATCAGGGAATAGCATCTCCCTGTGAGTCCATGCCATTAATGCCTCCATCAGTTACAATGGAAACTCCTACCCATTCCCGGTACCGGACGGCACTGGCAGCTGAGGCTGTCGGTTGCTCGATTCTCAACGAGTAGAGCGAGGATACAGTGAGTCACAATGTTAGCTTCCTACGCTCCCATTTCCGGAGGTGTGCGAGAAGACTCTTTCAACGCTGCTGGAAGAACCAAATTTCCCAGCGATTAACCATTTTCATCGGAAGATCGAGAGGGGAGACGAGGAGAACATTACACTCAGAGCATCTCTGCACCACTTCAATGACATTTTCATCCGCCGTTTTGCCCTCGACCAAGCGACCTGAGGCCGTATGGAGTGTCAGTCGCATTCTGGTCGGGTCCCATTCCCACAATTCCAGAAGGAGATCGAAGAGGTCGTTCCTTCTGCTTTAAGTTGCACTACAGATTTTGCACTTGCAGACCTTCATCTAGTCCCTCAGTAATTTGCTCTAGATTGGCAGCGTTTCATACAGCTGATCATTGCGCACACGGGCGCAATATGATCAGATCGGCAGAAATGCAGAAATTCACTACCTTTGATGTATGACCTGATTGGTTCTTCTTGTTGGTTAACATCTAAAGAAGAGATAAGTGAGACAAATGGAAGAGTGGACTAAGGAACCTCAGTCCCCTACCATACAGTCACTGATTAGGGAATCAATCTGTGTCGAATAACGGCTACCCATTCTCTCTGCAAACTCCCTCAGAACTTTCCGGTTGGATTCATTAATCAATGCCTGTCGAGTTACTGGATCGATGTCAGCACGAAAGTACAGGAAGTCCAGCAGTATCTTCTCTGGCAATGACACCGGAACAAACAATCCAGAGAAACTTAGGTACTCGAACCCAAAGAATGCGCGAGAATCAATCCTGTGAACCATCACCTTTGAATTCATCACCTCTCTCAATCCGGCATTTGCCTTTGAGGTGGTCATGATTACTGGATTTGCCTGCTGTGTCCATATCTTCCGAAGCGTGAGAGCGTACTCCATGCCATAGTAGAAGGGCCTGAAGGCGAAGCCAATTACGTTCTCATCATTTGAGAATGTGTAAAACCCTTTCTTAATTCGCACCAACCGCTTGCCCTTCACCAGATTATGAAGGAGCAGCCTGGAGTATTCCTCACTAGAACCTAGGCTTGCAAGATACCTACGGGCATCCCCGGCGGTGAACAGTGGAAGCCTTCTGAAGTATTCTGCAAATGAACGTTCATACTTCGCCTAACCACCTCTTAATGTAGTCCAGCAATTCGCCATATCCGAGATCGCTCTTTCCTGTGTAGATCAGTGATTTGAGCACGCCTTCGTCCACAGGCGACTCGGATCTTGCCAGGAAGGAGGAGAGTGATGAAGCAACAACATGATCGCTCTTGTCCAGAAACCTGGTCAGTATGAAGATATCATAGAGATCTCGAACAAATCTCCTTCCTTCGTATGCTTCTATCTTCCTTATCAGCATCTCGGTTGGGGTGAACACGCTTATGGTTGTTGAGCTGCCATCGACTCGGACATATTGCCTTATCATGCTCTCCGAGCGCTCTTCCTTGGTCTCCAGCAATAGACTTGTTTCCCCTTTCGCAATCCTGATTATTGAAGGTAATTCTTTGTCCCTGGAAAGCAGACGAATGCCGTATTTCGGCAATGACCGAATGAGTCTGCTCAGTCCTGTATTGCTCAAGTAGATATCTATGCCCTCGGAAAATCTGTTGCCGCCATAACAGCGCCAAATAGCAGTTCCTCCGCAGAGTATCGCATCAGGTTCAACACGATTGTAGATGATATCTATCACCTCATCCTGTAGTTCCGCAAGTCTTAACCTGTCCCCGGTAATGAGGTCTGCAATTGGCTCCATATACAAGAAGTAATAATTATAGAATATTATAACTTTCGCTTATTAAATCATAACAGAACTGCCGTCTGACAAACTCAATGAACGAGGTCAGACTAAAGGAACGCGTCGCCCCCCGTAAATACGGTCATTTGGCAAATTCACAGCAATTTGAGCCTTCTACCCAAGTGAACGTCATTCGTCTGAAGTTCTCAAGACTGTGACCTGCCGAAACGCCGGGCTTGATGCCGGGCGGTACGCCTGCTTGTCGGACTGACAATAACCGGTTAAAAACGATATTTGAACAGCCACCCTCAGATATCAAAGTACATTGTTATCTAAATGGCACTGAATAGAATTCAAGTATGGCTTACGGGGGAATACATCGCCCCGAGGGCGTGGCTCACCTTGCAGAGCATGTCAGGAAGTACCTGATAATATACACGGTAATCTCGCTGACATTGGCAATACCGGTCGGGTACTACACAAGGAGCTTTACTTCGGCCAACAAGCCTCTTTTTTCGAACCTTGTATTGTTTTTCGCCATTCTGACCATATACCCATCAATGGTGCAGTTGAAGACCGAAGGACTGGGCAAGTCCTTTGGGTCGTGGAAGGCAATAGTCGTCTCCATGATATATGTCTTCATTCTTTCGCCGGTTATAGCATTCACTCTTGCCCCTACACTGGGAAATGGTTCTATTGGCCTGGGCTTCGTGACAGCCAACATTGTCCCTGCATCGAGCGCTTCGCTCGGTTATGTGCTTATCGCGGGAGGTAGCTTGGAACTTGCAACTGCACTAGCGGTCCTGAGCCTTGTAGTTGCAATTCCGGCTATACCGATTTTTCTCGACATTTACAGCAGGAATCTTGCGGCCACCGCCCCAATAGCACCGATCATGACTTCGGTCATCTACATACTTGTGCTGCCGTTCATCGTCGGGCAGTTAACACGCGTCCTTCTGAAGAGGTACAGGGGATCGGACTTTGTAGGAAAAACAATCAAACCGCATCTTTCACTTGCCACGATGATGTCGATGTTCGCTCTGATTTTCGTCCTGGTCGACAAGGAAGCCGGCATAATAATCGCCAGGCCGGAGATTGTCGGTTACATTATCGGTTACCAGACAGGGATAATAGTGGGTCTTCTGTTGCTTGCAATCGTCATTAGCCATGCCCTCAGATTATCTTACGAAGATCATCAGTCAGTGGCATTCATCTCTGTGACAAAGAATCAAAGTGTGGCCGCCGCCATAGCAACTATGGCCCTTTCGTCATCAGCTGCACTTGCTCCTGCCATAATCCCCATGATACAGCCGGTGATTGCGATCATATACATACATCTTGAAAAACCTATAAGGAGGATCTTCACCTTCAAGAGAGGTGGAGAGCATAGCGTCTCGCCTCACTGAAGTCAACTAAGGTTTCTCCTTGGTGTTTATTATATTGGGACTACCTCCGTGTAATCTCGCTCATAAGCTGAACTGGATGCAATCGCAGATTTCACCTGACAGAACAAGGTAGACAGTCATGTGGTTTTGGTTCCGAAGCATTGTTAAGCCATCTTGCCCTTTTCGCCCCTGGCCCTCGTTCATTGTGTAGGATGTCGTGGACCGGCCCATGCCATGAGGGCAACCAATGTTTGGTGACGTTGACAGGCCCCCCATATCATATTGATGCCTTTGCCTGTAATAGACAGTATTCTGCCGTTGGCCTTCCGGAAGCATATCTTGTTGATTCTGAAGTCGATGCCAAAATTCCTCTCTTGATCACGTAAACGACTTCTCCAATACAGAGCACTGGTTTGGATAAAAACACAACCTCTCATGAGCCGAGTGCCGCGAACATCGTCATTGCCTATCACTGCAACCCTTGCTCCGGTGTTATCCTTCATGAGCGGCTCGATTATATTCACTGACAAGACGCTGCCAACGATTTATAGAAGGCTCAACATTAACCTCCATGCGCTCTGTAATTGTCGCTGGTGCCGGTGACGGCATTGGTGCTGCCATTGCCATAGAACTGCACAGGAAGGGCCATGCGATAGTCATTGTCTCCCGAGGTGAGAAGGGAAAGGCACTGGCATCGAGGCTCCAGGTACAACACATCGGGTGCGACCTCACAAAGGAAGAAGAGGTTCACCGGATGGTGACTGAGGCACGCTTGAAACTTGGGAAAATCGACGCCGTGGTGCACACAGCGGGCGGTTTTTTCAAGAAGGAGACAATAGAAGGCACAGATGCCGACTTCTTCAGGAATGCGCTGCTGAACAATGCGCTGACATTCTACCACGTTGTCAGGGCAACCGTCGGAACGCTCAAATCCAACGGCAGCGGGTCCATCGTAGGCGTTTCTGCCGCCCCGAACGTCTATCTCAACAGCAACATAGGTTATGCAGCAGCGAAGGGTAGCATACATTTCATGGTTAGGCAGCTTGCCCTGGAGTTGATGAACTCAAACATCACCGTCAACGGCATATCCCCGGGTTTCTTCGACCGTGGCGAAGATCACTTTTCAGACAGTGGGTCGAAGCTGCTGCAGACCGGAAGATTGCCCGGCGAGAGCATTGCGAGGGCGGTCACCTTCCTGCTCGACAACCCGCTGATTACAGGCCAGATGATAGAGGTGGATGGCGGCCACTCAACGAACATACAGTCTGGCCTCTGACGATATGCATTGGCACTGACGGTTAGCGCGCAGCAGAGAACTCCAGCTTTAGACGTAAGAGAGCCTTACGTCAGCATCTGGAGAGCTGCTGGTTGACTGTGCGTCCATCAGTCTTGACTTGTGGCTGCTTTCGCCTCTTCGCCGAGCGCATCCACGCTCCTGTCCAGCACCTTTGCCCTGTCCTCCTTCACAAACACAAGCATGACCAGGCCGATGATGAAAGCGATCGAACCGTATGCAATAGCCTCGCCGAGGCCGACTAGGACAGAGAGGGCTGCTATGATGAAGACGATTCCCGCACCTGCGTACCGTCCCAGAGTCGTTATTATTGCAAACCCGCCTGCTCTTGCCTCAGTGGGATAAAGCTCGGGGACCCAGAGTGAGAACACTGAGAAATCAGCTCCGCCTATTCCCAGGAACACGAGTAACGGAAGGAACAGGAACAGGTTCTTTTCCGTGTCCGCGATTCCGAAGGCTGTTATCAGGCCAACTATCATGAATGACATGAATATGCCAAGCGTTGTTTTCCTTCCGAACCTGGTCGTCATGTAGGGCATGAGAAGACAGAACAACAGCGTAAGCCCGGATATTGTTGATCCGCCGAGCACCACATACCATGTTGGTGAAGCTGAACCAAGCGATGCCTTCACAAGACCGGCAATTGTGGACGGTGTGTACAGAACAGCGCCATACAGCCCTGTTATAACGGGAACCATTACAAGGACAAGCATGACCGTGTTTCTGACATATTTCCGCGAGAACATCACCTTGAAGGAGAGAGACATACTCATCTTGTCTCCGAACTTTTCCTTCTTCTGCTTCCACACTTCAGGCTCGGTTGTCCTCAACCGGATGTAAGCGAGTATAAGAGCGGGAATTATGCCGATGAAGAATATGATCCTCCATGCATAGGATACCTGAAACACATACTCAAGAAGTAGCGGAGTGGTCACGGCCGCGAAGATGAAGCCGGCGTACCAGGCACTGTGGAACCTGCCAGCCCATATTTTTCTCTCGTTCTCGGGGAATACTTCTGCCACGCCCGTACCACCGATGAACCATTCGGCTCCAAGACCCAGTCCGGCGATGAACCTTGCTATTCCAAATTCAGTGACATTGTATGAAAGGCCAGAGAAGAATGTTCCCAGCGCATAGAGCAGTATTGCTATTCCCAGTGTCTTCATCCTGCCTACCCTGTCAGCGAGGGGCCCGAATATGAATGCTGTGCCCCAGCCTACCAGGAAAATAGCAAAGAAGGACAAGCCGTACGCGGCAGTAAGGCTCTTGCTTATACCGCTGTTGGGCAAAATGAAGCCAAGTGCAGCCAGAAGGACGAAAGCGTATATCGTTGTGTCATATCCATCAAGCAGCCAGCCAAAGTAGCTTGCCCAGAAGACGTGGCGCGCAGATTTAGGATCATTAACCAACTCAGGGCTAAATTCCGTCATGGAGGGAAAACGAGATTCCTGTATTAATAGATACAATACATTTTACTCGATTCGTAATAAAAAATGTACAAACTTGTGCACACAGAATCGTAATTTGGTCGATTATTCAACATGTAAAACACGCATTTCGCATTTGACTGGAGCATGAGCCCAGCGCATTCCGACGGCTAGCGGCTAATTTCACAGGAAGGAGACAAGTGCCGCCGGGCGTGTGAGCCGGTGATGAAATCCAGCGCTGGATTTGACTAAGTGGCGGTGCAAATGTCTGTAACTCTTTCAGTCCAACGATGGTCGCATGCCTCCCACTATTATATGCGAACAGCGTACCGCAGAGCAGGGGTTGAGGCGAATGTCAACTGAATTCGGTCGAAAGGAGAAGGTGCTCTTTAGTCTATACGGCAGCAAGGAATACGAAGAAGCATTTTCGATGGCCGAACGCTTGATCAAGGAGTATCCGAGCAAGGGTTCAATACTCTACAACTATGCCTACTCCATAAAGAGCCTCATGGGCGATGCCGACGGCGCTCTGAGACTCATGGAGGAGGCGGTGGAGAAGGGGTACTGGTCAGACCCGAAGCGTCTTGAGGCCGATAGCGACCTCAAGAGCCTTCAGGGCGACACACGATTCACCCATGTTCTCGAGCTGAATGCCAAGCTTGCGGAGGAAGGCAGGAAGAAAGCTTCCCCGGTGTTGAAGATCATCGAACCCGAGGCCGGGGGAAAGGCTGAGAAGCCGTTGCCCTTGCTTATAGCACTGCACGGAAACACCCAGTCCGCTGAAGATGCAGCGGAAGAGTGGAAATTCATGGCAGAGAAAGGGTGGCTCGTGGGAGTCCCGCAATCAAGCCAGGAGCTCATTGCCGGGGGTTATGTATGGAACGACTTCATCAAAGCCATACCGGAAGTCAAGTCCCATCTTGAGCAAATCGAGAAGAACCACAACATAGACAAAGGAAAGATTGTCGTCGCGGGCTTTTCAATGGGGGGAGCCCTCGCTGCAAAGATGTGCATTGAACAGCTGATCCCCTGCAGGAAGTTCATTCTCGTCGGGCCGTATATCAAGGAACCTTCTGGATTTGCACCGGCAATCAGGGCATTTGCTCCCGGGGGAGGAAGAGGGTACGTCCTTGTTGGTGAGAATGACTCGGAATGCCTGGACGGGGCAAGGAATCTGTATGAGCTGCTGAAATCAAACGGAGTGGATTGCAGACTGAATGTCCTGAAGAATCTGGCTCATGAGTACCCTGATGATTTCCCATCGCATGCTGAAGCTATACTGAAGTTTCTCCTGGATTGAAAGAGCACTTCGCTGCCCGCTCTGATGCGCCCCGAGTTGCTGTGGGTGGAAGGACATGGCACGCAGCCTACGGCGGCCGCGTGGGCGGCTGCAGTGTGGACTGCTCAATGGCCGCCAGCCGTCTTTTCTCCATCTCACGACGACTGACCCTTTCTTTCCTGGTGGCTATCGACCAGGTATGGCCGAAAGGGTCCTCAACCATTGCGGACCGGTCTCCCCAGAATTGATCTTCCGGCTCCCTGACGGAGGTGGCACCGGCTGCTACTGCCTGCTGGTAGAGCTTATCAACATCCCTGACGTAAAGCCACATGCTGCCCGGTGAGTCACCGATCCGCCTTGCCGAATTTGCCCCCATTTCGGGGAATTCGTCCATCAGCATAAACATCGAATCGCCAATCCTGAGAGATGCGTGCCAGACTTTCCCTCCGGGACCAAAGTCGAGTTCAACCTGCTTGGCGCCGAAGCCCTTCTTGTAGAAGTCTATCGCGGCTGGTCCGTCGTGAACTATGATGGACGGCGTGATAGTGTGGTAGCCTCTTGGAACAGGCTCAATCTTCCTGGCCACTTTTCTCGTCTTCTTTGGCGCAGCCTTCCTGCTGTGTTTCGCGGTTTTGGCCCTGCGGCCGGCTTTTCTCGGCATGCCCCCGGAATCAGCAGGTATGGATAAAATGCTATCCGGAGGGTCACCGAAGTGAAGAATTGATGCCAGCCATGAGCATGTCGCCTGAACACAGGGATATGGTAGCTGTCAACCAAAGCCACATTCAGTTCTGCGGAGTTGAGGCTGTCATTGTGCATGCACAACTCACACACCGAATGGCCCTTCTGATGTCACCGCTTACGCAGGGATACGTTTGAAATCGCGCAGAAAATCGTAAACCGGATTGAAGGCAGCAGGCAATTGACTGCCGGTGATGTGAAAATCGAAATTCTGGAAAGTCCACGGATAAGTGACGGTCATTCAATACGTATGTATTTCCCATAGTTAGCTCAATTATACGCTCACCTGTCTACTGGGAAACGATGTCCAGGTGAAGGTGCTGGTTGCGTATGCAAGCAAATACGGGGCCACGAAGGGTATAGCGGATTTCATCGCCGAAAGGCTGCGCACGAGCGGACTGGAGGTGGACATTTTTGCAGTGGACGACGCGATAAATGCTGGTGACTACGGTGCCTTCGTAATCGGCAGCGCGTTGTACATGGGCCGATGGCTGAAAGAGGCAGTACGCTTCGTATCCAGAAACAACTCCGTCCTTTCCATCAGGCCCGTTTGGCTGTTCAGCAGCGGTCCGATAGGACACGACAGGATCGATGCAAAAGGCAGAGATCTTGCTGACCCAACAGTATCCGGACCGGTTGATCTGGACCGCATAGAGAGTGGAATCCAGGTGAAGGACCATAGAGTTTTCTTCGGCGCTTTCGACCCCGCAAACCTCGGGTTCTTTACGCGCCAGATTTTCAAGTCCCAGGCAGTTCGCAGCGCATCGCCAACTGGAGATTTCAGGGACTGGAACGAGATAGGAGATTGGGCGGGGGAGATTGCGCAGGCACTCAGGCATGAAATGCATGTGGAGGCAGTAGGGTGAGTTTGTATGGAACAGGGCAGTGAAGAAAGAATCTTGAAATCTCGAGGTATGGGCTGGCGAGTGGCGGTGTCCATAGTTGCATTCTTTGGCAGCGTGATAGCCGTTATAGTCTGGTTGTTCTTCTACGCCGGGAGCTTCAATGTGTACCAGAACATCGCAGTTGTCGTTGTAGTCTTGCTTGCGTTCATCGCAATAATGGGGGCAACTTGGGCGCCCTGGGGAATGAGGAAGAGCTGGGCAAAGGGCCACGGGTGACAGGGAGTTCCGCATCTCACCTTTTTCCAGTCACATCGACACCCACGACGTAGGATATCCGGAAGCGACTTCCTTGTGTCGTTCCATCCAGTTGGGA
Source organism: Candidatus Sysuiplasmataceae archaeon (assembly GCA_046706185.1). Lineage (GTDB taxonomy): Archaea > Thermoplasmatota > Thermoplasmata > Sysuiplasmatales > Sysuiplasmataceae > JAJZXY01. The sequence goes on along the minus strand of JBJKPR010000027.1, from coordinate 34,950 downwards.
AGCGGCAGATGCTGCAGTTGAGCCTCAAGACGGTCAAGGAATGAATGTATTCCAGGAGCAAAGCCGAGCGCAGTCTGGTGGTTGAGCTGGCGCGTTGCTCTGTCGGTTGTGAAGCTGAATCGCCCTAATTCCCTGTTAAGAAAGCAGATGACTGTGACCGCCCTGACTGTCAGCGAAGTGCATGAACGCTTAATAGAAATTAACTTAAATATTAGTAACTACAATAACATATATCAAGCAAAGAAAAGGAGCTTGAGAACATGCCGCAAATGCAAACAACATCCGGATTCAAAGACTTGAGCCAGAAGTACGGCGCCCTCGCAAACCCCTACAGGCTTGCAATACTCAGATTTGTTGCTGCGGAAGGGAGGGCGACGTGGGGGCAGGTCGAACGCGAGCTCGAAAGCGTATTCGGAAAACGGGTGAACCCCAACTCGCTCAGCTTTCATCTCAGGAAACTCATCGACAGCCAGTTTCTGGTCCAGGCCGGGACAGAATACAAACTTGGCCGACAGGGAACGAGGAGAAAAGCAGAGCTTCTCTCAATAAGCAGGAAGTGACGACGAGGCAGACAGGCGATCAGGCGAAACAGATTGAGGGCACACATGCATCTGTGTCTGTGGAAGCACAATTGTGGTGACCATGGAACAAAGGTGTGCGTTGGTGAAATCACACAAAGGCCTCACCTTCCGCTCAGCGGAATTGGTCACCCCAAAGCAAATTAGAAATTCCCGCAGGTCTCTGTCGGCAGACTCCGGACGACTGTGAAAAGTCGCAGGGAAGGTGGGAGCACGGACCCGAAATTCGTTATTCTGCTCGGCAGCTACGACCACACTACCAAGAGGCTGATGAGAACGCTGCAGCACCGGCTTGTGAGCGATCTCGCCGGAGAGCCGCTGCTTGTTTACCTCCTGGAAGATCTTCTTTCCTACGACGCTTACGATGAGACTGGAGACATAACACTGATGGTTGAACAGTTTGAGCAGGAGCAGGCAACGATATACATATTCAGAGAAGGCAGGCTGCTTGATGTCTGCGACCTTGTCTATTCCGACCTCGAGAGGGATATCGAGGAAATCATGATGGTGAACTACAGCATACATCTCGGATTCAGGAAGGGAGTGCTTCCAACGGTGGGTTTTGTCTCTGCAATTTCCAGTGGCGTATTCCTGGTCAGGGATCAGGAACTGACTAGGGGCGGCGAGCTTGTCGAGCTCTGCTATCTTGTCTTTGGAAGGATATCGAACCTGAAGCTTCTGTTTCTCAGAAGAGAAGGAATTGCGGTTTCATCGATGGTGGAAGAAGTGCTTGTCACCTACGATGTCCCCTTTGCCAATTTCAGGGATGAAGCAGACCTGCATGAGAAGGGTCTGGAACAGGTAAGCCGATGGCTGCAGGCAGGATAGAACCCCGCCACTGCTGCACGTCTGCTCTGAAGTTCTTGGGCACACTCGTCGACCTGCCCCTCAGGGTCCCGGTTGGGCTGCTGGCATTTCATATTCCGGCATGAGAGGGCATGTCACTCGATTACGATTGGATTTATAGGGGCAGCTCGACGGAGGTTCACAGGTTACAGGAATGCGTACTCTTCACAAACTAAGGCACGGCATCAATTCGAAGGTGCTTGGCGCGGGGCTAATACTCATAGGTTGCGGATTTCTCCTGGCAGGCCTGAGGGACACGCTGATTCCACTCGCCTCGGAAGAAGTCGGAATAGCACTTGCTTTCCTGGGAGCGGTTCTTGTAATTGTCGAAACGCACATGCTGACACACCGTGAGCGAATTCATGTTGTTTATGGAACTGTCGTCTATGTAATTGCCACAGGAATATCTATTGCAGCGAGCATCGGCGCGCCCTATCAGTCAAGTGCGCTGGTGGCCCATGCATACGCTGTGCAGAGTAACGCTGCGACCGTTGCTGGCATGGCTCTCCTTATCCTCCTGGCGATGATTGTGAATTCGATGATTTACGTTTCATTCTATCTCTTCGGGCACAGGCTCTCACCGTTGAGATACAGGCCATTCATCTGGTTGGGACTGATTGCCGGGCTGTTCATATCAATAGTCGGCATACCAGCATACGAAATACTGCATTTTTACGGAGGCGTCGGATCCGCACAAGTGCTTCTCCTCCTCAAGGGACTGGTAGACTTTGTATTTGCTGCGATCTATATACTCTGCGGCATCTCGTGGCTTTGACGATACTGAGCAACGGTATGAGTAGGCAGTTCAGATATTGTTTCATGTCGTTAAATTAATACGAGTGAAGTATCTCACATGCACCCATGGTCTCAGGTCAGGACAACACAGGGCATAAGCGGCATGTCGGCTTGACTTATCTGCTCGACCTCGCGGTCCCATTCTTGGTTGGGCTCATACTGAGCGCTTTGAGGGAAAGCTACCTGAAGGCCGTCGAGGGAAGCTTCAGGTCGATATACGCGACAGAACTCAACATACTCACCGTCTCTTCAACTGTTTTCATACTACTGGCAGTTTTCTCATTTGCGCTCTTCTATATCATGGGAAGATTCTTTAGAGGCAAACAGGGGTTCCTTCCCCTTGCATTCCTGTCGGGCATCGCAGCCTATGCCGGGTGCCTGCTGGGCGTTATTGCCGTGTCGGGAGTGAACTATCTTGGAATTCCGCTGATCACGCAAACTGAGAACACAGTGCTCACTCTGATTAGTGTCATTCCGCTGGCATGCATGGCTGCGGCGGGATGCGTTGGCGGATACATGACTGGCGTAGCGCACGTGCAGAGCAGGTAGGCCTGCAAATCGAGGCGCCCGCCTGCTCCCTCTTCGTCGCCTGCAATGGAATTCTGCAAGTGTGCCGAATGTGCCCTCTCTTCAGCCCATGAAAGGCTGCCAGGTACTTCAGCAGGGAGATCGTTCATACGATAGCTTTATCAATATATCGATTGATATGATAATTGACATATCATGGCGTTCAGGGAAAGACATCATGGACATCGTGCCTCTGAAGTCGGCATGGGCAGGGGAATGGGCTTCGGCATAAGGCGAGGAGAGTTCACCTTCCTTGTGCTGCTCCGGCTACGAGAAAGACCGGCACATGGATATGCGCTGATGCAGGATATCGAGAAAACTTACCAGCGTCCTGTGAGCGCAGGCCTAGTCTATCCGGCTCTGCAGGAGCTTGAGGACCGTGGTTTTGCATCAGCGACCGAACAGGATGGTAAGAAAGTCTACTCGATCTCCTCCCAAGGCAGGAAATTCCTGGAGGACAACGCAGAGACTGTTGCCAGGCTCGAGGCAGGAAGTGAGTATGCTGACACAATCGGCCGGTTCAACTGTGTGAAGAACCTGAGGGACATCAGAGACATGCTGATAACAAGTTCAGACTACATCAATGTTGAAAAGATGAAGAAGATTGATGAGATACTTGCAGAAGCGAGAAAGAAGGTTGCAGCGGTGGTATACACCTGAACTGAGGGTGAAAGGGTGGAAGAGAGAATATGTTTTGCAACAGATGACGGGAAGGCAATATCAGCACACTTTGGCATGGCCAGAAACTACCTGGTTGTCGACATCAAGGACGGACAGGTTATTTCAAGCGAGCTCAGGCAGAAACCGTTTCACGAATCAGCGAAGGGAGGAGACAACACCACACATTCACACCACGGTCATGACCATTCTCTGAGGGGCGGAATGATCGAAGCAATCAGGGATTGCAGGGTTGTAATTGCAGGCGGAATGGGGAAACCAATGCATGATGCACTTACCGCCAGTGGTGCGACTGTCTATGTAACGCGCATCAGGCAGATCGAAGAAGCGCTGGAGGCCTACAGGAAAGGTCTGCTCGATAACCAGCCCGGCAGGATTCACTGACAGGCGCGCGCAGGATCAATTGTGCATTCATCTGCAGGAAACAAACACACAGCTGTTACAGTGCATGACTTTCGTGGAAAGTCCAGTTGTAGACACCGTCGGCTTGGCGGCAGAAAATGCGTGGAGACAGCGGACGCAAATGCAGGCTGCGGGTCATGCAGTTTCGCCCGGTTGGCTTATGATGGAGTAGAATCGAACTTTCAGGAAATCAATAAGAAGGAATACAGCGATCGCATATCCCCAGACAAGCCCGGCTAGCCACCATCCCATCGCCGGAAGGAGTAGTCCGTAGACGGTTATCATTGTCGCCGTAAACTGGGTCATCACGACAGCTGCGAACAGAGGCAGGGCTGGCCTTATAGACCAGAATGGACCCTTTGTCCTTGCCATGAAGAGTGCAAGATGGCCTGCAACAGAGAGCTTCAGGTAGATGAAAGACTGGAGCACACCCAGGCCCAGATGAAGGATGCCTATACCCACATAAAGCAGGCCGAATGTTTCTGCAACACCCAGAACCCCCAGGAAGGTGGATATCTCGAGAAGCTGCCGCATATTCCAGCGTTCGGGGTTCCTGGAAAACCTGACATTGTCGTACGCTATCGTCATTATAGGCAGGTCGTTGAGCAGTGCAAGCAGTACTATCATCAACGGTGTCACGGGGTAGAACTGGAAGACAAGAATAGCCAGAGTAATGAATATGAGCACCCGTATCGTCTCATTTATACGGTATATTGCATAGTTGGTCATCCTCTGGAATATCATCCTGCTTGATTTGATCGCATCTATGATCACTGACAGGCCAGGCCTTGTAAGGACAACTGCGGCGGCAGACTTGGCCGCGTCAGTTGCACCGGCAACAGCTATGCCGGCATCCGCTTTCTTCAATGCAGGCGCATCGTTGACGCCGTCTCCGGTCATGCAGACTATGTGTCCTCTGTCCTGAAGCATTTCCACAATGCGGTACTTGTGCTCCGGAAAAACCTCCGCAAACCCCGCTGCCCCCTCAATCACTTCTCCTGCTTCCACGTCGGGCCTGTCGAGGAAGGCTGATGCGGTGGCCATGCTGCCTTTAAGGCCGACGAGCCCGGATACTTCCTTAGCTATTGCTATGTGGTCGCCCGTTACCATCTTGACTTCCAGACCCATCGACTGGGCGGTCGCAATTGTCTCCGCCGAGTCTTCTCTGGGGGGGTCATATAGCTCTATCAGACCGACATAGCGCCAGTCTGGCAATTCCTCCGCCACAGCGACGCCGAGCGTGCGGAAACCCTTCGCCGCAGCGGCATTGACACAGTCGGTGACCTGCGTTTCAACCAGACTTCTGTCTCCGGAGATGTCCAGTATCACCTGTGGAGCACCCTTGGAAACATGAAAAACGCGTCCATCGGAGGTGTTGACTTCCGCCTCGGTCCTTTTGGAAACTGGGTCAAACGGTCTGAAAGACTTCACGCTGGATTTCTGGACTTCGTCAGATACCTCTCCTGATATCCTTGCCCTTGAGAGCACTGCATCATCAATCGGGTCACCGTCTTCCTCCCTGGAAGCCAGGGAGGCGTACAGCAGCACATCATCCCTGCTGTACCCCGGCATGGGGGCAACCTCGCCAACGGACAGTTCGTTCTTTGTTATTGTCCCTGTCTTGTCCGCGCACAGTATGTCGACGCCCGCCATTTCCTCTATTGCGACGAGCCTGCTCACAATCGCCTCTTTCTTGGCAAGGGACTCTGCTCCGACGGCCATGGACACTGAAAGGACTGCGGGCATCGCCACCGGTATGGCGGCGACAGTCAGCACGAGACCGAACTGCAACAGCTCGAGTATACCCTGGTGGCGCAGGAGGCCTGCAAGGATGGTCAGGGCGACGAGGAATGCAGCCAGAGCTATGAGATAATCGCCAATTCTGACTACCGCCTTCTGGAAATGGCTCTTTGTCTCTGCCTTCTGGACCAGTTCCGTCGTCCTGCCGAAGAAAGTGCTCATTCCTGTGCTTGCTACAACTGCGTCCATTTCGCCCTGCCTGACTATTGAAGATGAATAGGCTATGTCAGGGACATGCTTCTCGACCGGTAGCGACTCACCGGTGAGCGCCGACTCATCCACCACAAGGTAATCTCCTGCAAATAGCCGGCAATCAGCCGGGACTATGTTGCCGAGTCTCAGATGGACGACATCGCCGGGCACCAGCCCGGAGGCAGAGATTTCAATCCAACGGCCGTCCCTGAGCACTCTTGCCTTCAGCGCCAGCCTCTGCTTCAGCAGCTCAACCGCGTTCCCGGCTTTGTTCTCCTGCCAGAAGCCAACGACAGCATTAACTGCGAGAAGGGAGAATATAATGGAAAGATCCTCCCAGTGCTGTATGATGGCTGAGATTACGATGGCCGCTTCTATCATCCAGGGAATGGGGCCCCAGAAATAGAGGAGGAATGCAACAACGCGAGAACGCTTCTTCTCGACTATCTCATTTGGTCCGAACCGTGCCGTCCGTTCTGCGGCATCAACTGAAGTGAGGCCTTTTCTTGTCGTTGACAGCCTGAGAAATAAATCGTCAATCGAAATATCCTTTTCCTCGGCAGGACTCAGGGCAGTCAAGATTCGTCGACCAGCCTTCCCTTTTTGTGTGATTCATAACCTGTGGACCTACAAATAGGCTACATGAGTACACAAATGCCAGATCGCCTGCAGAGGAGCGGAAACGCCAGCCTGATTATGCGGATAAAGCTGCAGCACTAAGTACTTAGTGCTGAGTCCTTTCCCACTTCAGCCTGAGCAGTATGGAAACGACGAGCACCGCTATGGCAACAATGGCGGCATAGATACTGGCATGGAGGGGATAGACAGGGCCTGCCACTATTGCAGTTCCACGAGAAATGTCAAAGGCGTCGATTACGAAGTACACAAAAAGAGATGCTGCAATGACCAGAAGAGGGATCGTCAATCTGTAAGGTGGTGGTTCATTCTAACCGCAGAGTACCAAAGAAGATGTGAGGAATAAATAATTTCCTTGTTGGAAGCTAATGTACGGCCATTTCAACTAGTTCAGACACTTCAACGGTCGAACTGAATCGGCACAGGAGTGATCAGGTACTTGCACTTTCGTGTTCAGCCTTGGATGCACCCAGCAGTCTTGACTTGAACGAGCGGTGGTAAACATTCTCCGAGCCATTTGTGGTTCTCCGTGCAAAGCGCCGCCGATGTCACATCCACTCCATGGTCGTTGGCATCCTTGCGCACTTCTCTTCTCCACGTGCAGCACACGTGCCTGCACACAACCGTAGGTATTTGGGCAGGCACTCCAGGAATTCATTTTGCTGATGTCCTGCGCTCTCGATACAGAAACGTCATGACTTGAGAAATGAAGTTGGACAAAGCTATAATTTTCGCCCTTGCATGCGGGATAAATCTAAAACATGTCTAAAATGCCAGCACTGAGTGTGGGCCTCGTGCACGGATGGAGCCGGGGAATAAAACGTGATGCCTGAAGCTCGAGACTCCCAAGGTACTTATAACATTACCAACCGTGGATACAACGTGGTAAAATGGTCAGTCTGATAATGACTGAAAAGGCGAGCTCGAAAGTAAAGGAACTGATACTCGGAGAAGGTGTGAACACGAACGAAGTCCTTCTTAGAATATCACTCACTCCGGGAGAGGAGCAGGGCTACTACAAGTATGGCATGTCGCTTGAAGCAGACGCGGACGTAGAGAATGACCTGGAACTGGAACAAAACGGACTGAGGCTCGTGGTGGACAAGGAAAGCGCCAGGCTCCTTGACGGGGCCGAGATAGACTACATCGAACAGGAAGAAGGCGGCGCTTTCACGATAAAGAACACGAAGCTCTGATGCGCATACACTCCGGCCTGACCTGACTTCGAATTCAGGCAATCCGATATCATGCTAGTCATCACAACCCTTGGGGTGCGTCCTGCAAAGACAACAAGTGCTCTCCCCTGTGGAAGCCTATCCACGGGAATACATTAACGAATACCAGGTAGTTCACTGAAGTATGACAATAAAAACAGAATCGGTAAACATCGGTGAGAAATTCAATTTGTTCAGCGACTACTGGCGGCCCAGGATCGTCGCAGAGTTCAACGACAATTACGTGAAGATCGTCAGGGTGAAAGGGGAGTTCATCTGGCACAAGCATGAAGACGAAGATGAACTGTTCCTGGTTCTTGAGGGCAGGTTGACTATAAAGCTCAGGGAACGCGATCTGTCCCTTGGACCGGGTGAACTGGTTGTTATTCCAAAAGGCATTGAACACATGCCTGTGGCCGAAGATGAGGCAAGGTTAATGCTGATCGAGCCAAAGACGACGCTAAACACAGGAAACGTGAGGAGTGACAGAACAGTTCCGCTGGAATGGATCTGAATGACAGCCGCAGGGTTGTCAATTGCAGTGCATTACAGTGTGAATTGTCGTCAAATCCAAAATGAGGTCAGATGAATCTGCCTCTCATCATTCAAATGGAGTATGCTCATACAACCAACGTTTGTCATTGCCTAACGGTGTAAATATGACAATATGGGTGAACCAGAACCAGGTTCCTTGTGGCATCCGCACAACATGCAGAAACCAGTCCCGTACGAGTCCTTGTAGTAATCGCTGGATTCGCATTCGCAGTTGCACTTCGAATCGTCTTCACAGTATTCGCACATATCACTGCCCTCATTCTAGATGGCTGCGTTCGGATATGCCATTACGGGGAGGGAAGTGCGGAGCCCATAGATTGCAGATATCCCTCACATCTTAAGGTAATGATTAATATAATGCTCCTTGAACGGCAGACCTGTCAGATTTCTGCCGGTTTGGGAGAAAGTGGCTAACACCCTCGATTGGAAGAAGATGTTGCAGACGCCGCAATGTGATGCTCTTTCTGGTTGCCCCAAGAAGGGAGCCGCACAAACGAAACGTATGATACGGGTGGTTGTAAAGAATGCAGACACAGTTTCTCCAGCAAGAGAGTGACAATTGAAGATATTCACGGATTGGGCCGGCCAACAGGATTGCATGCGTGACAGAGGTCTTAATAGGAAACGGTACTTCCCTTCCAAGGGAATGGTCTAGATGACAGTGCTGATCGATGCGGATTCCCATCTCTTTCCACGTGATGCGATGGATGCTGTCAAGTCAGTTGGCTTTGAGCCGTTCGTCGATGCCAGGGGAAGAGAGTGGTGCAGGACGCCCTCGGGGGCGGTGAGAGAATGGGGAAAAATGTACTACGATGTTGGAATAAGGCTGCAGGCCATGAAGGAGGCAGGCTTCGACAAACAGGTTCTCATATGCGACCAGGGGTTTGTACCTGATTTTGTGCCTCTCGAAACAAGCCGCAAGGTATGTCGTAGTTTCAATGAGTCTGTATCAAGAATGCAGGAGAGAAACGATGAATTCATAGGCATCGCAGATGTGCCCCATCAGGAAGTGGGCTCTGCTATTGAAGAAGCGGAGAGGGCAATAAGGGAGCTTAACCTGAAGGGAATAAGGATATACGGTTCATGGTCAGGGAAGAACATTGAGTCTGAGGAGTGGATGCCCTTCTTTGAACTTGTTGACAGGCTGGATGTTCCGCTCTTTTTCCACACGCACGGCACCGCCGGCCTGGGTAAATTCAACCCAAACCTGGTGGGATACGAACGGCTTACGAACCTCTCCAATGTAAAGGACCCTTCCGGCAAGATGAGACCGTTGTTTGTGCTTGGTAACGGGGTCGGGTCTGGTCTCGAGGCGATAACAATGGTTGCAGGACTCGTGTTCCACGGGGTTCTTGAGAAATACAGGAACATAAGGATAGCAATGCTTGAGTGCGGCGTTGGATTAGCCCCGTGGATTGCCAGCAGGCTTGAAATGCTGCTGGACTTCAACAGGGCAATGCAGCTCCAGCGTGCTGACCTGTATGGCAGCTGGACTCCCCTGAAGAAAAGACCAAGCGAATATGTGAAGGAACACTTCTGGTGGACTATTGACAACGTTCACGAGGCGATAGTCCCGAGCCTTATCAGGGACCTGCACATGGGCCGAAGGCTGCTCGCTCAGACAGATTTCCCTCATCCGGAAGGTTCGCTAGATGTTGTCAAATGGATCAGGGAACTTGATATTCCACAATTAGACAAGGACAGAATCCTCGGCGGGAATGCGGCAGAGCTGTTCAAGATGGGGTGAGACACTGGACGGGGAGGAACAGCAGTCTTTGCGATTTGACAGCCTCAAGGAGGGGAAAGCCGTACATGCTGAAATCGGCGGCAGGAGCGTCTGCTTCCTGAAAAGGGGTGATACCGTCTATGCGTTCAGGGACATATGCCCCCACATAGGCGGAAGGTTATCGGAGGGGGTTGTTTCAGAGAAGAACCATGTTGTCTGTCCTGTTCACAGCGCATCGTTCGACATAGTGACCGGAAAAAGCCTTTCATTCAGCAGGAAAGGGTTAACGCTCTACGACGTGTCAATCGAGAACGGGTACGTCGTCCTCGGAAAAGAGAGGGAGGCACTTTGGAGAGAGAAGCTGCCTGATCCCAGAGATGCAAAATGGGCCGACTAGCCTTTCTCCCGGGGATCTGCCTGTGACAGCTTGTATCTGAACACCTGTCGCTGTGCTTGAGCAGATGGAGGGGAGGGGCGCGGTTCCAACGACCTGCTACACCCCCTGGAAAGACACAAGCTTCTCTTCCACTGCCGGTAGTGCTTTACAGCCGCACTTGGAGCAGAAGGTCATTCCGTAGTAGTCCATGACAATCCACTGGTCCAGGCAAGGACAGGAGCACACCAACGAATCCCTGCATCCTTCACACATTTCAATCAGCACCCCGTTTGGAAGGAGCGTTATCCACCGCGGCGTAGTTCGCCACGTTACCAGATGATTCCCGATATCGGTTTTTCCATTCCCGGATTGAAAAGACATTGCTTACCAGGGAAAACAGAGCAATGGCGGCCCTTCCTTGGTCTTCAAGACTGCGAAGCATGAATGTATTCGGGGAGACAGGTTGTTGTGTCATCGCTTCTCCATCGAGTCAGAAGCAGTATTTCAGCATTTCTCCATTTATCAATATCATCTGCTCAATGTTTTACTAAATTATCATTCATTTAGGCATAAATAACGCAAATATGATTTCATTCGATGTTATGAATATTGTCAATATACAGCTCATGGAATGAGCTGTAAATGTCAACAGCGAAAGTGCATGAAAGCCGGGGACAAGAACCGCCTTGTACACCCTACCCCTCGTTGGAACATGCAACAGGCTCTATACACCTGATCAGGAAATCAGGAACTGCGGCATTCACGGTTCATTTGCGGTGGTCTGTGCGCTGCGATGTACCAGAGCGCCGAGCCACTTTATGAAACGGTCCGTGAACTTGTACCCGCCAAAGACGTTGCCGGTTCCAAGAAGAAAGGCAAGCACGTACCCGGTAATGCCTCCTGAAACAAGAGCCACCTCCCTGGGAAAGACAGCATAGACGATGAATACAGTTATTATTACAGCAAGAAAGGTGGAAGCGTCTATCTGCACGCTGGATGTGCTGTTCTGGTGCAGACGTATGGTCCTTCGGGCATCAAAAGCACCCCAGAGGGGAAAGACGATGAAATAGACAGAAATCAGAATAAGGGCAACCATGCCGCTAAACCTGGAAAGGAACTCACGTGGATGAGACAGCACGAGCATAGTTATCACAGCAGTCCAGATGACGCCCAGGAATAGAAGTACGCCGAACCTGATTTTCTGGAATCTGACTACCTCACCGGGCTCCATTATGAGTTTCATGCGAAATCCACTGCAAGACAGTGCAGCGGTAGGATTTGACGTGGGCATGATAATGGTATCCTGAAGATCATCAGGGAAGGAATCGATGGTTTATTCTAGCAAGCGGTGAGTCTGGCATTGCGGTGCCCGATGTTGCGCTTAGCCCTCCGGACACGTGCCGCTGTCAGCCGGGGCTGCAGGGAATGGTGAATCAGCTGCTCTCCCACGTGACGCTGAAGCTTGTTCCATCGGTGGACAGTTGGGAAGTTGATGCCTTCAGGGAGCTGTTTCGGCTCACCATGTTGATTGAGTACACGCTGCTGCTTGCGGACAACGCCCCTATTGAAGCGTAAGTTCCTTCAACCGTGGCGAAGTTGCTCTGCCCGAAGCCGGTGTAATCCGTGCCGAAGTACACAGTGACGAAGTCTGCGAGGGGCAATATGCTGTGACCCGAAGAGGGTGCTTCGGCAATCCATTCGGCTGAACTCCGCTGCGCTCCCGAGACACCTGTTGCAGGAGACACATAGGTCTTGCCGATCGTCAGATCCATTACAGTAGCGACAAATGCCCCGCCCGAAGTTGAGTAATTCACATAAACAGCAACAGTGTCGCCTGCATCGGGATGCCACCCGGCATACACGGGAGCAGCAGGGTAGAACTCATACCAGACACTGTATGAGACTACGCCGTTTGAGTCGTTCATCAGAACACCTGCCTGCTCGACAGTATTGCTGTTGTATCCGTCTATGCCCGCCCAGAAGGCAGCGTAACTCGTCTTGGATGAACCGCCCCCACCTGAACCGCCCTTGCCTGGATGATATGCGATAGCATGTCCGGCTGCCATCGTGGAAGACACCGCACTTGAACTGCCGGCAATCGCAGGAGGGTCTGGCACCACGAAGGAGCCTGTCACATTCGTGACTGACCCGGAGGCGCCGGTAACTGCATATCCTGCCCAGTTCAGGCTGTTACTCGAGGATATGCCAAACAGCATATTGGCCGATTCTGTGATTGGTCCGGATGATTGTCCGTGTAGGCCGAAGGCTGGCACTGCCAGCAGGCCAAATGCCGAAATCAGAACAGATGCACAAACAAGAGAAGCAATTCCTTTTTTCAAGACACTCCCCGACGGAGGTAATGGTCTTTGTGGATATAAGTCACCTTTTGCACCTTCCGGGGTGCTTGTGTCTGTCCGTTGCCAAACCTCTGGACACGGAGCCGTTGCTCCGGGTTTGTGATGCATTAAAAATGGCTTGCACAAGGAACGTTCTTGTTCCTGCTTACGGCTGCCGGATGGATGCATAAAGACAAAAAGTTTTGAGCAGCACGCCGCTGATGGCAGCCGTGCCGCGGCTGCTGCATGCAGTTAACCGGCTGTCCGGGGCATACAGCGATATCTCAGGAATTGAACGGGCAGGGGGCGCTTACCTCTTGTCCCATCTTCCGTTGAACAGCTTGGACCACTTGTCTATCGTCGCCTTCTTCGTCTCCTCGGTTATGAAGCATGTCCTCTTGGAATACTCCTCGAGCTTGTCGAAGGGCGTGACTGCAAAGATTATGCCCCTGGATCTTCTGTCCTTCGAGAAGAGCGCTCCGCCCCAGCCGTCCCTTAAAACACCCGTTTCTGCGGGGTCGGCCCTGCTGCACATTGCCCAAAGCACATCATCTATGTCGTACGGGTCGACGTCGTCGTCAACCACAACGACCCACTTTCCAGCGTAGGCTGCCCCTCTCGTCTGCGAAGCAAGGTAGCCTGCCTCCGTCGCGTGCCCTGCGAACGCCTGCTTGATCGAGATGACGCACAGTTTCCTCCCTACGCCCGAGGGATGGAAATACACGCCCTTGATGTTCTGCAGGCCGTTCTTCGCAAGCTCATCGTATATGAGTGCCGACTTCCAGGTGCATCTCCAGAAGGCGTGGTCATTCCAGGATCCCTTCGACATGGCGGCACCAACGATGATCGGGTCGTTCCTGTGGTAGAGTGTCTGGACTTCGAGGTACGGCTTTTCCATTACATCGCTCTGGTAATAGCCGCCCCATTCTCCGTGTGGACCCTCAACTCTCCTCTTGTTCGGGTCGACAAACCCTTCCACCGCAATGTCGGCATTGGCAGGTATGGGAAGACCTGTCACCCTCCCCTTTATTACTTTCATGCGCTCCTTTCTTATTGCGCCGTAGTATTCCAGCTCAGATATGCCGGTAGGAACCTCGCTGCCTGAAAGGCAGTAGAGGAGGGGTGTTGGCCCGAAGACCATAACGACCGGCATGGGCTGCCCCCTCTCGAAGTACTTGCGCATATGGTAGGAGCCGTGTTTTCCGGGGCCTATGTTTACTCCGACCAGGTTCTTGTCATAAAGCTGGGCCCTGTATGCGCCAACGTTCAACTCTCCTGTATCCGGGTCCCTTGTGATGACTGCGGTGCCGGTCCCGATAAACCTCCCCGCGTCCTTTTCATGCCAGAAGGGAGCCGGAAACTTGAGCAGGTCGATGTCGCTTCCGGTCTTGACGTTCTCCATGAGGGGTGAACTGCTTACCTCCTCCACCGGATAATTCGATGCTTCCTGCTGCCATTTGTTAGGCTTGCCTATCAGGTTTTCAACTGTCTCCTTGATTCCATGGTTCAGGTTTCCGCCGAATGTGAGGTTGAATGTACGTATATTGACAGCGGAATTGGTGAGGACCCTGTAATTCGGATCATAACCTTTGATGTCCTCGAACAGCAAAGCTGGACCGTTTCTGGACGCGTTGACCTGCGCAATTGCAGACAGTTCAAGCTTTGAATCGGCACCCTTTACTCTCTGCAGTTCACCGATCTTTTCCGCCTGTTCTAACCAGTCTCTCACATCATACCACAGAAACTGGGGATTTGCACTTTCCACTTTCTTTGATTCGCTGACTACTGCCAATGCTGAACCCCGCCTTGTGTAATCGGGCATGTTAATATCTATCTTTCGGTTTTCGCGAAAAAAATATCACCCAAATTCGCATGTAATGGATTTGCTTCGCCAAACGCTTCGCTACCTGACCCTGCGAGTCAGAACGGGGAAATGCTGGATATCAGTAAGCAATATCAGTGCAATTATACGACTGCGAGAGCACGATCTTCAAATGGAATTCTAGTGAGACTCTTCGGCGCCCCGTCGGTTATCACAAAGGGAGTCCCGAGCCACGTGTAAACTGGTCTTTGTGAGTGTGGGCCGAGCTCAAGCATCATCACCATTCCTGGTTTGAACTCGCCAATCTCGTGCCCCTCTCCCGATGTTGGCTCGGGGGCTGAAAGACCGACACCGTGAACTATCGGAGTAAGCGCCTGAATATCGTCACCAAGCTCGGACCTGTATCCCTCTGCAACCTCTGCAGCTATCTTCATGAAGTTGCCATTTGTCTGGCCTGGCTTCAATTCTGGAATGAGCCTCTTGTAAACCTCGAGGGAACAGCGCACCATCTTCTCAACGTCAGGATGTGCCTTTCCCAGGCTGATAAGCTGGAGAGTCTGCGCCATGTACCCTGCACAGCTGGGAGAGAACTCGCTCAGGATCACATCTCCCTTGTTGAGCGTTCTGGAGCTGAAAATCGAGTCGTTCTTGAAGTACTCAGGAGAGCTTGTTGGCATAGGGCCTGACGTCCCTATTATGAAGTAAGGCTGCTCTGCGCCGTTGTAATATGTGACGCGTTCAAGCTCGGCAAACCACTCGTTCTCCTTCATACCGGGCTTTGTCAGCTTGAGCATGTCCTCAAAGGTGTTGTCACATATTTCGGTCGAACGTTTCATCAGCTCAATTTCTTCCTCGCTCTTGACATACCGCAGGGAAGTGAAAATGTCCGTGTCATCTGTAAACTTCGCCTTGGGGAATTCCTTTACAAGTTCGACGTAAAGGTTGTACGGCATCCCGACGACTTCCTTGCTCCTGTAGCCGGCACCGACCAGCCCTATATGCCCCTCCTGCAGACCCAGCTGCCTGATGCGATCGATCATCACCTTCGCATCTCTGGTCGAGAATGGTCTTATGTCCTTCACCCAGGAAGTGGTGGCAAGGCTCTTCTTGACCATCATCTGAGTAATGTATGTGGTTTCACCATCAAGAGGGAAAATCACATAGCTGACGGTGGACAGATTATCGGAATAGTTGCTTACGTACCGCACATTCGCGTTCATCATATTCCAGCGGCCCGAGAAGCCCGCTATTATCAGGCAGTCAAGAGACCTCTTCTTCATCTCCTCCTTTATCAGGCCATATCTCCGCTCACGTTCCTTCTCAGTTGGCAGGCTTACCGACATTTGACTGGTTGTACTCATTGTCTGGTCCCCTCTTCCTGAAAGAGATTTTATCTTATCTAGTTTTCTGATGAAATGGAATGAGGCCTCAAGATGCACTATAAATAAACAAAAATGCCAGGAAATAAAATCATGACAAATATTGTTTCCTGCTCTAAATAGAATCGCACGTTTTTTATATATAGTTTGTGTTACCCCTATCTCAAGTCATTTTGGGGGACACAAATGACGAATGAAGTCGCTTCTCAATCAGTGGACCTGTCGTCCGGAAAGAAAGCCCACATAACGCTTGCCGCCGTGATCGGGACATTGCTCGATTTCACGGACAACGGCCTTGCCACAGGACCAATAGCTGTCTTTGTCTGGGCGCAGATATTCTTCTCCAAGTCGAACCCTGTAGTGGCTGTTGCACTTTCGATAGCGGCAGTCGCCAGCACCTGGCTCGTGAGGCCCATAGGCGCATTCATATTCGGAAGTGTGGCCGACAGGCGAGGCAGAAGGTACACCCTGATCTGGACCCTGGTTCTCGTCACCATCGGCACTATCGGCGTTGCGTTTGTTCCTACCTACAGTCAGATCGGGATCCTTGCTCCAGTTCTTGTCATCCTTGCAAGGGTAATCTTCGGCTTCGGTCTTGGAGGCGAATTTGGTGGTGCAACAAGCTGGATCGCAGAGGTTACCGCAAAATCCAAATGGAGGATTTTCGCAACAAGCTGGATTCAGACAATGGTCTCACTCGGTGGTGCAATTGCATCATATTCCGTAGCGTTCACGAGGAGCATAATGACCGCCTCCGCGTTCGCTTCCTACGGCTGGAGAATCCTGTTCATCATAATGGGACTTGGGGCAATAATAGGTCTCGTGCTCAGGTACAGGTCGATTGAAAGCCCGCTTTTCAGGGCAGTCGTGGAGAAGCAAAAAGCAGTGAGAAGGGTATCTGGTCTGGAGGTTTTCAAACGAAGGAAGCTGACGATGGCACTCCTCATAATAGGGGCATTCCCTCTGCTGCAGGTGGTTGCCATTGCACTGGGTGGCTTCCTTTCTGCATGGCTAAAGGCCGAGCACCTGACGATCGTGCAGGTTGCACTGATAATAGGCAACGCATCTCTGATCGCAACTGCGGTAGGGGTGATAGGTGCACTTTTCGCCACTGTGATTAACAAGAAGAAAATGCTCATAGTCATCGCAGACGGAGCAGTTATACTCAGCGCCGTGCTGTACCTCTACCTGGTCAGCAGCGCCAACTATTTCCTGATTTCAGTGGCCGTCATAGTCATGTACGGCGTCCCCAGATTTGCAGCAACTCTCTGGCCCGGAGTAATGTCAGAAAACTTTACGACCTCAGAAAGGGCGGCAGGAGTCGGGCTCTCATATCAGTTGACCGTATTCT
Organism: Candidatus Sysuiplasmataceae archaeon; assembly: GCA_046706185.1. GTDB lineage: Archaea > Thermoplasmatota > Thermoplasmata > Sysuiplasmatales > Sysuiplasmataceae > JAJZXY01. Next base: position 17,697 of record JBJKPR010000027.1, on the reverse strand, counting down.
TCGGGGCAGGTGTCTGGACTGCTTTCCTTACACCATACCTGCTGGTTACTTTCAACGGTCCAAAAGGGGCTGCGCCGTATCAGATTGGCCTCTACATAGGCATAACAGTCGTATCCATGATAATAACTGCAATCTTCCTCAGAGACAGAAAGACGCTACCCGCTGACGATGCAGCAACTGCTCCAACAGAGGTGGAAGCGGAGTCGGCAGACTGATAACTGTTGCATATGTCGCGGACAATAACCACCGGGTGCAGAGAATACCTTCATGCACCCACATTCAATTCAGCAACTGTCGTGAATTCGGGGAAATTCGACTGAGGTAGTTGTTGACGATCGGAGGACTGTCATGCGTACCGTTGCCTCGCTTTGCCCTAACTGGCCCTGAACCAGGCTGCAGCGTATATTTTTGCACGGACTACCGCAGAGGGACGACGGCGAAGAACCCTGTGATGGATATTTATGGTCGGATTGAGGAACAAATGAGAAAGGGTAAGTGATTTGGAGCATTGCCTGTTCAGAAATAAGGCACATGACAGGACTGCAGCTGTTTGAGCTCTGAGTTTGGAGCCTGTTGCAGGCTGTCAAACCAGTAACTCACTGTACCGGCTGCTGTGGAGGAGGCATATAGGTTGCCCTCCTTGTGAGAGAGTCACGGATCTTGACGTACGCGACTATCAAAAGTATGCCCGTGATTATTCCGCCGAATATGAGCTGTATGATCCCCAGGACAATTGACGGTGTTTCAGCCTCCTGGACTCTTTCCTCAGCCAGCTTCTTGTAAACCAGGAAGTAGTCAAGAAGTATCCAGAGCAGACCGAACAGAAAAGCCACTCCGAATATGACTCCCGCTATCCCTATCCCCAATCCCGGTGTACCAACCATGGTGCCCCCTGGACCAATGGCCGTACTTGTGGCCAGAAGTCCCAATAGAGCGACTACAGACACGATCCCTATGAGAAAGAACACAGCCTGCAGGATTATTGCTACGAGCGCCAGCGTCTTTGCAGTCGATGCGTCACTGTCTAGCATGAGATGTACATGGTGCCTGCTCATATAATATGTATACGCATTGTTCGATAGCAAAAATGTGACATGTGTCATTTCCAGTATCTAACAGGCCACATGATGTTCGGCGTTCGTGCAGCCAAAATCAAATACCATTCCAGACAGAACAATTGAAGCAATTGCACTCTGCATCACTTTGAGCAGGCCGATAATGACCCACCGCCTTACTTTTCGAGTGAAGAATGTCTTGGCTTCCATGCGTTTTCACCTGCCCTTCCGTATTCCCATTCCTATTCCCTTTGCCATAGCGGTTGCCCATTTTCTGTGCGGAGGCTGCTGGTTGGCTGGGCAGTGGCGGAACGGTCAATGCGGTGGCAGTCACTGAACACAGAACTCATTACCTTCCGGGTCGGTCATCACTATACAGTATCCCGAATTCTCCTCCTGTTCACGGAGCTTCGTTCCACCAATGCCGACAATCCGTTCAACCTCTTGTTTGACGCTCATTTTGCGCTCGGGAAGAGGCACTCCTGAACCGCCACTGACGTTGATGTCCACGTGCAGACGATTCTTGCCTGTTTTTGGAGTGTCCATACGCTGGAAGTATATCCGGGGTCCTTTCCCTTCAGGATCAACGATTGCACTGGCGGAATTCCAGTCCTCCTCGGGTATGCCCATGCTCTTCAGAAATACTTCCTAGGAGTCAAAACCAGAAGGCGGCTCCTGCAGCTTGTATCCGAGCACTTGGGCATAAAAATCGGCTAGCTTGTCAGGGTCGCTGCAGTCAAATACGACCTGTATTCCAAAAGTCATGTGCCTGTTGAGACTGCAACGGGTATAATAGCCTGGCATGCAGCGCATCGAAAACGAGGGGTGTTTCGAAGAAAGGGGCAATTCGGGCGTTGTGCAAACCTTTGACAACAAGTGTAAAGAAGAAAAGCAGGCAGAAGTCTAGTATCCGCCTGCAAGCGCATATTTACTCAGGTGGTATGTTCTGGTTCAACCTGAAGAAGTTGGTCGGGTCGTACTTCCTCTTCAACTCCACAAGCTTCTGATAGTTTTCCCCATATGCAGCCTTCACTTGCTCAGATCCCTCGTTGCTCAGGAAATTCAGGTAAGGCTTCCCGCTGGAGAATTTCTGCATGGAACTCCATGCATTCCTTGCCCAGGATATCTCGCCGTCTTGCATAGATGGTTCATTCCAGAAACCGAGTACATTGAGGACGTACGGGTCGTCACGATGTGCGAATGCACCTGACTCTCTTCCCTTTCTTGTGACGGCACCACCCATGTGATGGACGTGCATCTGGGACAATGGAGATTTGACCTTACTCATCTCACAGATTAACTGCTCGACTGTTTCATCGCCGATGTCCTTCAGGTAGCTTGTCTTCCAGTACGACCTGATCCCCTTTGGGAAGAACGGGTCGAACATCTTCTGCAGGCTGGTGTATGCAACTGGCCCGACGTGGTCTAGTGCAGGCTTAAGACTCCTGAGGCCTGAAACAAGACTCTCCCCCTCTTCCAGGCTGCCTGCATAGCACATGACCAATCCAAGGACGAGGTGTCCGTGGAACTCCTTGGGTACGAAATCAGCTGGCGGGGCCGACATGAAGTTGAGGAACGATGTCAGTTCGTCTGGAACGGTCTCAAGCCATGCGCGGTACGCCTTTACTACTTCCATTGCTCTCGCAATCGGAAAGAACAGGGCACCGCCGTACACCTCTGGGCCCACCTTGTGAAGCCTGAAGCGGAAGTTTGTTACAATGCCGAAATTCCCTCCTCCGCCCTTTATGCCCCAGAAGAGATCCTGATTCTTGCGTTCTGAAGCACTGACCTTGTCTCCCCCCGCAGTCACGATGTCTGCGGAAATGAGGTTGTCGACCGTCATGCCGTGTCTTCTCACCAACCAGCCGAAACCGCCGCCTAGAGTGAAGCCTGCGATTCCTGTGGTGCTCACGAGTCCTCCAGTAGTGGCCAGTCCATGCTTCTGGGTCGCCTCGTCAAATTCACCCCAAGTCACTCCTCCCTGCGCCTCGGCGATCCCGCTTTCAGGGTCGACATTTACGCCCTTCATCCCCGAGAGGTCTATCACCATTCCGCCCTCACACGTTCCGAACCCTGCCACATTATGGCCGCCTCCTCTCACAGCGGCGACCAGACCGTTCTCACGAGCGAAGTTCACCGCGCTTACAACATCATCCTCGTTGCTGCAGCGCACTACAGCCAGGGGATGTCTGTCGATCATACCATTCCAGACCTTTCTTGCATCCTCATATTCCACATCACCTGGAACGATTACCTTTCCAGTTATTCTTCCGCGCATTTGAGCGATTTCCTGCATAGATTTCTCTCCCTCACAAGTTCTTTCTTACATCTTCCATCCGGACGCCATTCCGGAAAAACCAGGCGAAAAACTCCCCGTGTGTGACGCACACATCACGTTCTACCGGCGCGAGAAGCAACACTGCTTCCCTGGTCTCCGGAATCCACATCCTGTCCGCCCAGTTCGGCCATTGATGATTGTCAGGGTGCAGATCACCTGGGACAGGAAAGCCCTGATTGAGGTGAGAGCCATCAGCCATGAACACAATATCTTCAAGGATACTGTTGTGAGTTTCCTCGATTTTCGAAAACTCGACTGTAATGCCCTTGCCTCCATGGTCGGCCTTCCGGACTGTCGGCATATCACTGCATTACAGCATTCATGGATGTCTTCTGCTTTGAGGCAATTCGATTGCGTTATTTGCCAGCACAAAGTATTTTTCTCGGTTAATACCTTAGCTGGCTGACGGTTTTGGGACATGGACAGCCTTGACATCCGTATATTCAGATCACTCGGGATTCTCTCCTATGACCATGAGTCATGCGATTTTTCCAGGTTGAACCCCTGGGTTATCGCGAAGAAGCTTGGAGCAAACGGCAGGACAGTGAAGCTCCGTATGCACAAGATGCAGGAGTCGGGTTTCATCAACCATTTCCAGATATACCCCAACCTGAGGTATCTTGGCTTGAATGCGGCTGGGTACGTGTTTGAAGTCGGGGATGTGGTGAGGAAATACGAGGCGATCAGCAACTGCTCCCTCTCCGACGGCATAAACGAAATTCACAATTTCATCGGCACAAAGGTCTGCATTGAATTCACTTACGGCGACAACCGGGATGAAACGCGGAAGGTGGAGCTCCTGCGCAGGCTGACCCAGTGCGATTCTCCCGTAAAGATATATGACCGGTTCATGCCGCCGGTTGATATAGCTCTTACAAGGCTGGACTGGAGGATCATAAAGACTCTCCGATATAATGCTCTGATGGACCTCTCGCATGCTGCGAGCGAGTTGGGTCTTTCACCGAAGACTGTCCGCAGACGTTTTGACAGGATGGCCCGGAATAATGCAGTACAGGTATTCCCGATTGTCAATCCGGCCCGTCTGCCAAACACCGTTGCCTACGTGGTCCAGGTCTTTCCAGAACCAGAAAGGTGGAACGAGGTCATGAGAAGGGCGACTCAGTCGCTCGACCATTCATGCTTCCTCACTCGACTCTACCCGCCCCGATGGGGGGCTCTTTACCAGATAGCTGACACGATAGCAGACGCTGAGGACAACTTGATGAAGATAAGAGAAATTGAAGGGGTGCAGGATGCTACGGTGCTTATACTGAAGGAGGTTCAGGATCGTAGCCAATGGCTGGACTGGGCAATAGACAGGAAGATCGCAGAGGTCGGAGCCTAGCGCATGCCTGACTGTGTGTTCGCACAATGAACAGACATCAGGCAGGCACAGTATGGAAGTCCTGGATCCGGTCATCGAATAACATCGCTTGATACAGGTCTCCGCGAAATCGACATTACCGGCATGCTGCAATTGTATGCCAATACACTCATTTGTCAAACTCAACTGAGATCCTGCTTACAGCATCTTGTGGCTCAGGGACGGCTTCTCTCTCCATTCATCTACCTGAAATGGGAATTCAGATAACCCAGCAAGTTCAGACATGAGCATGTGGGAGTTTACCTCATGCTGCCTGTGTCAAGTATTCAGTTTGCCAAAGCAGGCTGCATCCTTCTGGTGTTGTTAACCGAATCCATGATCTTGACATATGCCAGTATAAGCAATACGCCCGGGACAATTCCGGAGAGTACTAGCTGCAATACGCCTAAAACTAATGCAGGTCTTTCTGCTGATTTCACCCGCTCCTGTGAGAGGGGCCTGTATATCAGAAAGAGGTCTAGCAACAGCCAGATGAAGCCGATGGAAAAGGACACCATGATTACGAACGAGAAGAATATGATATTCAGGTCTTCAGGAAAAGGGATGCCTGACACAAAGGCATACAACAGAACCATACCGATGACCGTGAAAACAGACTCCAGCGCCAGTGCTGCTAGAACCAGCCTCTTCGCCAAACTTGCATCACGGTCCAACATGGCTGTTCAACCAGCTGTATCCTTTAAGTCAGTTATCTTTCCATAATGATTACTTAACCGAGTTTTCATCCTGATACCTACCCTCAACCATCGACATTCTACGAGGCAGGAGGGCAGCAAGGGGGCACCCGTCATCGGACTAATAAATGACTTCTCCTTCGACTGATCGAAATTGCTCTTTTGCATTGACCGTATTCTCACGGCCGGACAAGTCAGAGGCGATTGTGTGTGCCGCGGGCCATGTCGCGCAACACTACAGGAATGTGAGTTCCGTGCATATGAAAGGAACTGGGCGATATTGTGGTCAGCGAGAGAAGTGCTGCGCCCGAAGGCGCAGGCGAATAGGTTTGCGAGTGCCAATGTGTGGTTACAGCATTTCAACTGCTGATCCAGGTTACGGTGAAACTGGTGCCGTCTGTGCTCAGCTCAGATGTTTGCGCTTTCAGAGAACCGTTGCGTTTCACCATATCCATAAGATGGCCATTGAGTGAGGATGAAAGTGTGCCTATTGAGGCTGTGGTTCCGCTCACGGTTGCAAAGTTGGTTTGCGTCACGCCTGTATAGGAATAACCGAAGTCGACTTCTCCGAAATCTGCCAGCGGCAGTATCCTGTTGGCAGAAGCAGGTGCCTCTGCTATCCATTCTGCAGAATTTCTCTCGGCCCCCGAGACAGATGTTGGCTGGGAAGAGTAAGTCTGATGTGTTGTGAGGTCAATTACCGTCGCAGTGAATTTGCTGTTCGAAGAGGTGTAATTGACGTAGACGACCATTACATCCCCGGCGTGCGGATGCCACGCGGCGTAGACCGGATAGGCCGGATAATACTCATACCATACGCTGTATGCCACCTGGCCGTTTGTGACTTCCATCAGAACTCCGGCCTGTTCCACAGTACTGCTTTCGTACCCGTCTATTCCTGCCCAGAACGCAGCATAGGTTGTCTTCGAGCTGCCACTATGACCGGCCGGCGGCCCCTTTCCCTGACCAGGGAAGCTCAGCACAGTCTGCTGCGTCGAAAGACTAGGCACCGTGAAGGAACAGCTCACGGCAGTTACAGAACCGGAGGCGCCTGTGACAGCATACCCTGCCCAGTTAAGGCTGTCGTTCTGTGAGATATCAAAACGCAGTCCTGCTGAGGCGGGAACGGCCCCTATGACATCACTCTTCTGTTTTTGGACTGGGGCACTCATCACTCCAAGAACTGAAACGACCAACATTGCGCAAAGGACAACGGCAAAGATTTTCCTCATTGCGTCCCCCTTGCGATTTAGCTGAGATATTCATAAATAAGTTGCCTATGAACTGTATTAAAGGCCATCTGACCCTCCAGCGTCGCAGTCCTGGAAAATACAATGTTCCCTTTTATTGCCTCGGCCGGTGAGCTCTTCGGCCGCACCAGAAGAGGTTTTCCGGTTTCCTGCATGCGAAATCGGAGGTGCGGCATCATGCCGCATCATGGTCCAGACACAGAAGTGCCTTCTCCCTGCCCATCCAGGGACAGACTTCAACAAGCAGTAATGATGCACAGGACGCACTGCCGTTCCCGTTTGCTGACAAGACGCCGGGGCTGACCCAATCGCTTCAGAAAGACAAACTGCTCTCCCGCCCCAGACACGTGCATTCCCGCAATCCTGCTCCCGCTAGCTCCTGCTGAAGAAGACAAGCTCAATACCACTATCAAGGGGAGCTATCAGAGAGTCTCCGTGCTCATCGTGCACCTTCCTTACGGGCAGCTGCAGCTTCTTGAATACTGCCTGTATCCTATCCAGGTCGCAAGCTGAAAAAGCAACGACGGCCTTTGTGCCGGTGGCGTGCACTCCTCTTCCTGCCCTGTCAAAGCAGAGTTTGAGGTTCTCCGGGTCGAACTCAACAAACTCCCCCTGGATCTCCTTGCTTATCTTGAGTCCGAGCTCGTCAACCAGAATTGTCTTTACCTTCTTGAGCGAGGGTGACAGCAGTTCGACGAATTCAACTCTGACTGCATCAGAGTCCATGAAACTTAATGGTGCTGGCGGTATTAATCCATGTACTCGATACAGGCATGGATACTGCCTTGCCACAGACATAACTGAGACAGGGAGCAGCTGATGTTCAATCGGGCACCGACTTCATTTCAGTGTGGCTCCTTCTGCTGAGCCTGAAGGAGATGAGTACGAATATCGCAAAGAGCACAACGTATGTTGCCAGCGTCACGACAAATGTGCCAAAAGGTGAAATGTACGGCTGCTGCACGAGCGCACCGGGAGAAATGAAATACTCAAATGCACCAGAAAAGAGGAGTTCCAAGAAGATTGCAAAAGAGCCCAGGGAAACCAGAAGAAGAAGCGCGACGAGATCACCGGTGGAATAGAATGGTTTTCCCTTGCGCATGGAACCGCGGTAGGCCCCGGCTATAGAAAGGGCAGGTATTATCAGCCATGACCAGAAGAAATAGACCGAAAGCGTCAGGTAAAAGTACATGATAGGCAGCATGATGGATGATAGATCGCATTCTATGCTCTTAAACGTTCTGCAATCAGGTCAGCATTGTAGTGAGAGCTGAGACGGAAGTCATCGGGCGATTTGACCAAGATATATGAGTGTGCGGCTGAGAAGGGACAAATTCACTGCAATTCTGTCCACTCTTTTCCTGCTTTTTGATTCGACATTAATACGAACATCGAGTTTCGGTCCATATGTTCCCATTAAGCGCTCTTAATGTCTTTGGTGCTGCCACAGTCTCAGTCATGATGCTTGCGTACGCTGCCGAGGGACGCGGTTCGACCTATACCATGATTTTTGGAGTTTCATCCCTCGGGGCATCAGCATACGGCTGGCTTTCAGGCACTTGGCCATTTGGAGTCATAGAGTTTGTCTGGGCGCTTATTTCGTTCAACAAGTGGCGTAAGCTGAAGAAGGGGGAGCAGGTGGTCAGCTAGCCTTGGCCAGAGCGTTGAGTTTCAAAAGTGTAATATAACATTAATTCCCATTTTTTCATCAGTGAAAGCGGGATTTGATTGAATAGTGCGGAAGTCAATATCAGCTTGCGCCGCATAGTCGACAAGTGCGGCTGTAGGGATACTTCATGCGATGGATGCAGAGAGCCTGATAACTGTCGAAATTGCGTTGACTGCTGTTGCACTGAGTCTCACAAGAAGTGGAGGCGTTCCAAAATACGCACTGGGCTGCTGATCCAGTACTTCAACAACCTGTGGATGGCAGCAGAGGTCACGGTAGCTCTTGTCGCCGGTATTGCAGCTACAAACTTCGCGCTGCTGGCTTTTGGGAGCGACAGCGTGATCGAGCTTGCCTCCGGATTGGTTGTGCTGATGCATCTCAGGAGAGATGGGGCGGGAGCTGAAGGAACCGGAGAAAGTGCTTCAAGGTTCAGCAGACTGCTGCTTATGTTCCTCATTCCGGTCATTGGAGGGGGTGCAGTATATTCCTACATCGCGGGAGTGAGACCGGAGACTTCTCTTCCAGGTCTTGTTGTTGCAGCAGTTGCGGTCGCGATAATGCCATTCTTCTGGCTGGAGAAGAGAAAGATCGGGAAGAGCACAAATTGCGTGCCGCTCAAGGTGGACGCAATGGAATCAGCCACCTGCTTCATCATGTCAATTGTGCTCCTTGCAGGCCTGGCACTGCAGTACCTGTTCGACGCATACTGGGTCGTCTATCTCGCCACCGCGATACTGCTTGCCTTCATCGGAAAGGAAGCAGTCAAGGCTCACTGAAAATGGTTCGGCAACACCTGCTTCGCGGAGGATGCGGATTTCTGTTGCCTGCAGAGCATTTCGTGTTTTCGCCGGGAAGGAGCTGGCAATGCAAAAGACATCACAGCTGCGTCCATGATGCCGCAGATCAAGCGGAATTCAGCTGAGCTACAAGGGAATTGCAGGCAGCAGAAACTTCCCGGGAACCTGGAATGATCATCGTTTGTGGCTTCATTGACCTTAACTGTTTCGAATTGCGTAAAGCGTACAATCCTCGGGACTGCACGTTGCAAGCGCATCCTGGTTCTGCCTTACAGCCCTCGCTTCATGGGGCCATTTGTGATTGGTTTTTAACCAAGAATTTGTTTACCCCTCCGTATCGGGGGCTGAAAAGCAATGGACTGGAAGAACACCATCGACGAAAGAGATCTGAATGTGGCCAGGCTCAGCGACATGGGCAAGAGAGTTGGTTGGGGCAAGAGCCCTGCGCTGCTGATAATAGACGCACAGTATGACTTTGTTGGCCTGAATGCTCCGATAGAGGAGTCTGTCAAAGTCTACAGAAGAAGCATAGGTGAAGAGGCGTGGACTGCGGCCAAACAAATAGGTAGGCTCCTGAGAGCAGCAAGGGGCGCCGGGCTGCCGGTGTACTACAGCCAGCAGTGGAACCCCGAAGGTGAAAGACGGTTCGATTCGTTTGCGAGAAAGCAGGCGCTTACAGGCACAGTCAAGAGGAGGGAGGACCAGCCTAACCCGGAGGACATAATGAAGGAAATCGCCCCCCGGAGGGATGAGATAGTAATAAAGAAGCGCTATGCCTCGATATTCAGCGGCACACCTGTGAGCAGTTTCCTTGTAAAGGACGGCGTGGACACGCTCATTGTCTGCGGCTACGTGACTTCAGGCTGCGTCAGGGGCACAGTGGTTGACGGTCATGCCCACTGCTACAGAAACATAGTCGTCGCTGACGCATGTGCGGACCGGTTCCACAGCTCCCACAACGTGAGCCTGTTCGACATGGACATGAAGTATGCAGATGTGGTCACAACGGATGAAGCAGTCAAGTGGCTGAAGGGAAAGAAATCGGTGAAAAGAGCGGGAAAGCAGCTTTGAGGCAGAATATCAAGAGCTGCCTGCGGGGAAGAGTGTCACATGAGGAACGGCAAACAGTACATTACAGCTCTCAAGGATGGCAGGAAAGTCTTCATCGACGGGAAAAAGGTAGGGGATGTGGCTTCCCATCCTGCCTTCAGGGGCATAATAGAAACTATGGCAGGACTCTACGATTTCTCGGCGGACGATTCCAATGGAATGACGTTTGCCACAAGATGGGGTTCCAGGGGAAACAAGATTTACATGATCCCAAGGAACAGGAGTGAGCTTCTGGAGAGGCATGAGGCAATAGCCAGTCTCGCCTCGCTGACCGCCGGATTTGTTGGAAGGGGACCTGACCATGTTGGCGGCTTCCTTGCGGGCTTTGCAGGCAATCCATCGCTTTTTGCAGGTTCAGAAAGGCACTTCGACAGGAATGTTGTGAATTTCTACAGAAAGGTTGTTGACGAGGACCTGTACGTCACATATGCCATTGTCCCGCCGCAGACAGACAAGACAAAGCAGGCACATCAGAGGGAGAACAGGTTTTCGCAGGTTGGCGTCGCATCAGAAAACGACAGCGGGATGATTGTCCGCGGAGCACAGATGCTTGCAACAGGCGGACCAATTTCGGACTACATATTCGTGAGCTGCATACACCCGCTCAAGCCGGGCGACGAGGACTATGCACTTTCATTCGTCGTGCCCCTAGCTGCCGAAGGTCTCAGGCTGTACTGCAGGAGGTCGTACGCCGCAGGAAAACCGAGCACTTTTGACTACCCGCTGTCGACACGCTTCGATGAGTCGGATGCGTTTGTGATCTTTGATGACGTCTTCATCCCCTGGGAGGACGTGTTTGTTTTCAGAAACGTGCCGCTGATGCAGGCACAGTTCTTCGGGACACCCGCTCACATTCTGGGCAACAATCAGGCGCAGATCAGGCTTTCCGCAAAGGTCAAGTTCATAATAGGTGTGGCGAAAAAGATAGCGGAGATGAACGGCTCGGAAAAGATACCGGCTGTTGTCGAAAAGCTGGGGGAAATGGCATCGCTCGCATCCGTCATCGAAGGAATGGTTGTGTCATCCGAGCAAAGCGGAGTGGTAAGGCCCGAAGGCGTCTTCGTGCCAAATCCGAGGTTCCTGTATGGTGCAATTGCGCTGCAGTCTGAGCTTTACCCGAGGCTGCTGCACATGCTGAGGGACATAAGCGGTGCGGGAGTCCTGCAGCTTCCGTCCAGCAATGAGGACATCCTGAACCCCGAGACATTCAAGGATCTGTCAAGATACATCCTGTCTCCCAACCACTCATCTGAGGAAAGAATAAAACTTTTCAAGCTCGCCTGGGACATCGTTGGAAGCGAATTTGCGGGAAGGCATTACCAGTATGAGATGTTCTATGCGGGCGCCCCATTCATCGCAAGGAGCTACGCCTACTGGAATTACGGGTACGAGGCTGCGACTGCTTATGTCGACGAATTCATGGGCAAGTACAGCCTGGAAGACGACACACACAGTGCGGAGAGAAAGGAGAGGAAAGTCAGGGACTGAGCAAACGGAGAAAAGTGCTGTTTGGTTTTTCCCCGCCTGCCGCAACATTACGCCATGGAAAAGTTAATCACGCTCGTTGGCTTACATTGGAAACTGGTTTCATGTCATCTTCTCAGCTAGTTCATCTGGACCAGAAGGAATCATTCATAGGAAAGCCCCTCCTGAGGAAGGAAGACGAGGAAAAATACACCGGAAGGGCCACATTTGCGGCTGATGTCAACTTCAAGGACATACTATATGCCGGCATATTCAGGAGCCCATACGCCCATGCGGTGATAAAGAACGTCGACCTCTCGAAAGCGCTGAAAATCGAGGGTGTTTACGGCGGGCTGAAGGGAAGCGATCTGCAGCAGCTGCAGTATCTCAGGCCACTTGCTCCTTTTCCTTTCCAGAGCAGGGATCCGTTCAAGCGAGGAAATCCCAGGATAAAGTTCTTCGACCATTACTGCCTGGCAACCGACAAGGTCCGGTTTGTAGGCGAACCTGTTGCTGCTGTTGTCGGGAGGAACCAGTATGTTGTGGAGGACGCGCTTGAGGAAATCGAGGCGGAGTTCGAGCCTCTTGAGCCTGTCATGGACACGGAAGCTGCAGTCAGGGAGGGTTCTCCCCTCCTCTACGGCGAATGGGGAGACAACATTGCCCTTTACTTCCACGTCTCAGGCGGAGACGTGGAGAACGCATTCAAGCAGGCGGATCTTGTCGTCAAGGAGAAGATCTACAGCGGACGATTCACAGGCACACCGCTTGAACCAAGGTCTGTTGTGGCCGATTACGACGGCACCTCTAACCTGCTGACCGTCTGGGATTCGACGCAGATACCGCACAACATTTCCAGGCTCATACAGAAGACGATTGACATGAAAGGACTCAAGGTTCGTGTCTTCCAGCCGCGCGTAGGCGGAGGCTTCGGGCAAAAATGGGGGTTCTATCCGGAGGAGATCATAGTTCCTCTCCTCTCGATAATGATGAGGAGACCAGTCAAGTGGGTGGAGACCAGGAGTGAACACATGGTTGGCACCGCCCATGCAAGGGAGCAGGTCCACTCGATTGAAGCTGCGCTGACAAAGGACGGCCGCATACTTGGAGTAAGGGACCACATTCTGGCAAACGCCGGGGCCGCGTACCCTGTCGGAGGGCTGGCATCAATAGTCACAAGCGCGTTCTTTGTCCCGGGTGCCTACAAGATACTGAACTATGAGGGGGATATCACTGGCGTTACGACAAACAAGACTCCTTTCGGTGCTCACAGGGGATTTGGCAAGGCCGAACCGGCATATGTCATAGAGAGGCTCATGGACATCATTGCGGACAGGCTATCGCTGGACCCCAGTGAGGTGAGGCTGAGAAACTTCATCCAGCCGTCCGAATTTCCATATGTTTCAGCCACAGGTCCGAGATACGACAGCGGCAACTATCCTCTGGCGCTCAGTAAGGCAATGGAACTTGCAGACTACTGGGGACTCAGGCAGAAACAGAAAGAGCTGAGGGAGCAAGGCAGGTACATGGGCATTGGTATGGCGCTCGTTGTGGAGCCATCCAGCTCGACTAGAATGGGGTCCTACAACGCTGGATACTACAGCGTAAGAATAAGGATGGACCCGGATGCACGTGTATATGTCTTCCTGAGCGGTGGAGAGGAGGGACAGGGACACATCACAACCTCCTCCCAGATTGTGGCAGATATCCTCCAGATCCCGTTCGACGACATACATGTGATCGAGGGGGACACGCTTGCCTGCCCCGTCGGTTCAGGATCGTATTCAAGCCGCTTCTCTGTTGTGGGGACCTCCGGGGTGTTCGGTGCAGCAAGAATGCTCCGCGACAAGATACTGAAAGTGGCCGCGGCACTCATGAAATGCCAGCCTGAGGATCTTGACATAGTCAACGCGAAGGTCTTCAGCAGGTCAAAACCGGATTTTTCGCTTTCCATGCAGGAGATATCACAGGCAGCCTACTACGAGGTTTTCAGGCTGCCCGAAGGAATGGAGCCGGGGTTCGAGATGATATACCACTTCAGGGACCCAAACATCCAATTCCAGAGCGATGAAAGGGGGAGAGTTGCGATGTTCAGCAGCTTCCCATACGATGCGGAGATCGCTGTTACTGAAGTGGACATAAAGACAGGTTTTGTCAAGATACTGAAGTATGTGTCCGTCCACGACTGCGGAAACATGCTCAACCCGATGATAGTGGAAGGACAGCATGTAGGTGCGCTGGCCCACGGAATTGGAGGCGCGATGTACGAGGAACTTGCCTATGACAGCAACGGACAGCCCCTCAACACCACATTCAAGGACTACCTTGTACCGACTTCAATGGAGGTTCCAGAGTTTGTACTTGACCATGTCATTTCCCCGAACCCGTTCACCCCCGGAGGGTTCAAGGGTGCGGGCGAAACAGGCACAATAGGCCCTCCTCCGGCACTATCGAATTCTGTGGAGGATGCACTCAGGCCACTTGGTGTCAAGCTTAGAAAGACCCCTTTGAGCCCTGTTTACATCAAGTCGCTGATAATGGAGAAGCTGGGTCCGGGCACAAAGAGGAAAGAGTAAGGCTTCTGCCTTTGCAGGTCAGCGTTCGTGCCTGCGCAGGCGGAATTACTTCAGCGTCAGCATCGCGGTGACAAAAGAAATCACGCAGAGGGCCGTGGCAACGAGTGCGACTTGCCCTATGGCGTTGTTCACGCCGTTGTAGAATGATATCAGCCAGGAAACCACTGTGATGTTGATTATTCCTGCAATGGCTGCAGAAAGCTGGTACGAGACACCTATTGCAGATGCCCTGTTCCTGGCTGTGAACCTTTCCGCCGAAACGGCAGCCAGAACCGCGTAACCGGTTTCCAGCGAGGCAAGGAGAGCTATCTGTCCCAGATAGGCGTACAGCAGGTCGCCAGTGCGCAGGAGTTCGAGGTACGGATACGAAGTGATTATCGCACCGAGCGCAGTCGAGACAAGCAGGGCGTACTTCTTCTTGCCGACAACGCTCATCACAGCGCCGACGGTGACAACGAGAATTCCAGTCGTGAATGTGGCGAGCGTTACAGTTGTAGTGGCGAAGAACTGGCTTATCCTGAAAGACTCGAGGTAGATTATGGAGAGCGGCAGTATGAGTATGCTGCTAGTTCCGACCTCATACACCTCGACAAGCGCCAGTTCGAATATCTTCCTGCCCTCGTTCCTGAAAAGCTCGAGAAGCGGAATGTTCTGGTTTGCCCTTTTCTGCTTCAGCTCGGTGAAATCCCTGCTTTCCTCCATCCTGTACGATATTATGCCGCCTGCCATTACAGCGAAGGCACCGAAGACGAATATCAGCCTCCAGCCCGTATTGAGGAATTCTGCATGCGGCAGGATATAGTCGGCAAATGCGAGTGAGAAGGTTGCAAGAGCGGCCCCAAAACTCAACGAAGCCTGGATCCAGCTTGTCCAGAAGTTTTTCCACCTGGAGGTGGAGGCAAGCTCGGATATGTATGAGGCTACGCCCCCCCAGTGACCGCCTATACCGAAGCCCTGGACTGCCCTGAATAATATGAGTAGCACAGAGGCAAGAACACCAACGGAGGCATACGAAGGAGTGAGTGCTATCGCCATCGTCCCTGCGGACATAAGGAGCAGGGCGACCACAAGCGAAGTTTTCCTGCCAAAGTTGTCGCTGATATATCCGACAGACACTGCTCCAAGTGGCCTCGTTACGAATGCCGCCGCGTACGCTACGATTGACAGTGGAACGCCTTCCGCCGTTCCCTTGAAGAAGACGGTCGGCCAGACGAGCGCTGCCGCTACGGCTGCAATGAAGAAGTTGAACCACTGGAGCGTGGTGCCAAGCACAAGCTTCGCAGTCGCCCTCGCAAGTATACTACCATGCGCGCTTTTCTCCATGAATCAAGACTGCCGTGGCATGCAGGAGGATGTTAGTAATCCTTTTGCTCGTCAGTCATCAGAATCGACAAACTCAGTCAAGGACTGCACAGTGCAGCGGATTTTGAAGGAGAGGAATTATGCGTGAGTGTCCGAAGGCACCCGCTGCAGCAGGCAGAGTTTGCTTCCGCTGCACTTTTTCGAGTTGGATTGAAAAAGTAACAGTCCGATCCGTGCCTGCTTGCAAGCACAGGACCGGTAACTCATGTGGTGTTTCAGGTGTGCTCCAGTTTCATTATCTCCTTGGACCCAAGCGCCGCTCCTATCGAGATGAGGCAGGTGACCACCATGAGAGCACCAATGTAGGGCCATGCCTTCAGATATCCGCCGTATGCGATTGCAAGGAGTGTCGGAGCAACCGTCGGAACTGAACCGAAGACCGCGCCGAGCTGGTATGACAGTCCGGAACCCGAATATCTGTACCTTGCCTCGAAGTACTCTGTAAACCACCTTCCGAGAACACCGAACCCCAGGAACGGCAGGAAGAGGACGATGGCCATTGCAATTGCCATCAGCGCGTGGTTTCCTGTCCTTACCATGTAGAAGTAAGGGAACGTGAATATTATGGAGAGGATGGCTGAAATGATGAGCGTCCTTCTGTTGCCTATCCTGTCACCCATCACGCCGCCGACAACGGAGCCTGCTACAGCCGCGATTGAAGCGATGAAAACAGTGATGTCGACATACAGGAGCGGCACCTTCATCGCAAGGAAAAGCGGTATGGCGGTGTCGATCACAAGTCCAGATGTCAGTGCGATGATGAACGCCCATGAGAGGCCGAGGAGCAAAATGCCTCCCCAGTGCTTCTTGAGCACATCAGTGGCGGGAGATTTCATCAGCGCTCCCCTTCTCCTCTGCTCACTGAAGATCGGGCTCTCCGTGAGCTTATACCTCACGATGACTCCGACCACCAGAAGAACGGCTCCGAGAGCAAATGCAATCCTCCATCCGTCATGGACGAAGAAGAGCGGTGTCGGCGAGTATATCCTTATCAGAGTGAAGAAACCGACAGCGAGCGCAAGGCCACCCGGTGTGGCTGACATTACCCAGCCCTCCCAGAAGCCTCTCCTCTTTGACTTTGCAGCGAACTCAATGACCCATGTGGCAGCGCCGCCCCACTCGCCTCCCACGCCGATGCCGATGATCAGCCTGAAGAGTATAAGAAGCGCGGGTGCAAGGACACCGATCGCATCATAGACAGGCAGGACAGCTATGCCTGTCATGGCGCCGCCCATGATGAGAAGGGTCCAGACGAGCATGGTTCTTCTACCTATACGATCGCCGTAATGGCCGAAGATGTACGCGCCAATCGGTCTTGTGAAGTATGTGACAGCGTACGTTGCTGCAGCAGCCGAAAGTCCAACGGCAGGGTTCAATGTCGGGAAGAAAAGTGCCGGCCAGACTGTAGTTGCTGCAAGAGCGGCGAGGAAGAAATCGTACCACTCCATTATAGTTCCGAAGGTCGAGCCCACTGTGATCTTCGCGATATCAAACTTCGTGATGTTGCGGAACACTTCACTGCTATCTACTGCTGCGGTGCTATCTGCTGCGACAGTTGCCATTGGCAAGCCCCCGTAGGAAAAAATTCCTGTCAGGAAAAAGAGTTTCAGTTATTAATCGTTTTGCAACTAATACGATTCTCAGCGGGCCTTTTGCACTGTTCACCTTGTTTGGTGAATATCAGCTGCACCGACAGATGACGCAATCGCGGCAGTGTGCGGATCGAGTCCTTCGACTTTCTAATTCTGCTTGTGTGTATCATTCGTCAAGCCCCCATTCCTGTGACAGTGGCAAAGACAGCCGGGCCGACGTCCCCCGAATGAAGCTGGCAATGCAGGGTTGCATTTACGAAGTATCCATGCGTTTTATTTTTATTACTTGGCTGCGTCCCTGACAATTCCCCTGATCTTCACCGGACTGAGGTATGACCCGTCATACTCTATGCCATACGGTGCAAGCGCGTCATCCAGGGCGTTGGCGCAGGCAATAAGGGGGGCGCCGCCTCCCTCCCCCATTCC
>JBJKPR010000026.1:0-14718 GCA_046706185.1 Candidatus Sysuiplasmataceae archaeon | reverse complement strand
AAACTCCTCGTCAAAGGTGTTCATTTCAGTCGATCCCGTGGCACTTTCACAGAGGGACATAGCTATGATGGAAAGGACATGCAGTGCAAGCGTAACAGAGACTGATTATGAACCGTTCTGAATCACTTTGCGCCCGGTTTGAAGCCGAAAAGGCCGAGGGCTGCAGACATGTATCTCAGGTCTGTTACTGTTGCACCGTTTGAAGGGAATTTGTTGAGACACTCCGCGAATTTGTCTATTGCTCTTTCTGTGTGCATGTCATCGCGCAGCAAGTCCATCATGCTCTCGTAGGCAGACGTCAGACCCTCCCTACTGCCAGGGTCCACCTTCCTTTCACCTTCAAGCGCCCCAGACTCCTGCATCTTTGAAAGCAGTCCTGAAGCAACTGCTTTCCAGTGCTTAACCTCGGCATCATCGAACTCGATGTTCTGGGTGAAATGCCTGGAGAGCAGGTAGAGCCTGATGGCGTCAGAACCGTATTTCCTGAGGAGTTCCCTGGTTCCTACATAATTCTGAGTGGATTTTGACATCTTGTCTTTTGCCGAAGTTACAAACGCATTGTGTATGTAGTAGTTCGCAAACTCCACGTTGCAGTATGACTTCGAGAGAACCGATGCGACCTCATGGTGGGGGAATATCAGGTCCATGCCTCCTCCCTGTATATCCAGCTCGCAGCCGACTTGCTTGTGAACGATGCAGAAGCACTCGAGGTTCCAGGATGGTTTTCCATCGGAGTTCTCGAACGAATCCGGCTTGAAATCTCCCAGCCAGATGACGAAGTCCTGCTTGTCCCTCTTCTGGAAATCGAAGCTGTCTGCTTCATTGCCGGATATGAGGTTGTCAAGCCTGTCGTGGAGAAGGCTGCCGAAGCCGCCGCCGGACAAAGCATCAAAGTAGATGTTGTCTCCGCCCCTGTAGCAGGTTCCTTTCTCCATCAGTATCTTTGTTACCAAATGCATGAACTCTCTTATGTGAGACGCGCTTGTGTAGACATCCGATCGCAGGACATTCAGCTCGTCCATGTCTTCGAGGAATTCAGTCTTGTACCTCTCCGAGATGACTGCAGGGACCACATTTTCCATCGATGCCTTGAGGTCAATCTTCTCATCAACATCTGAGAAGTTTTGAATGTAGTTGACTGAATATGAATCGAGAAGCAGAACTCTTCTTAGCGTATCGAAGAAAATGTAGCTGCGCGCATGCCCCACATGAGGGGAATCGTATACTGTTGGACCGCAAACATACATGTTCAGGTGCCTTGGATCCAGCCCTCTGCCTTTTATCTCATCCTTTTTCTTTGTAAGTGTGTTGTATATTCTTACGGTCAATTGGCCCTTGCCCCGTCAGGTGTCTATGGCTTCTGGATATTAATATTTCCGATCCTGCGGGCTGCGGTTCGGCATGGCCCTTCTTCTTCTCGCATGTCGAGAATGTTCTTTTCAGCTCGAAATTCTGCGGATCCTCCGGCCGCCGAGTCCATCCTACTTCAGGTCCGGCCAGGCAGGCACGATCTGGAATATCATCCTGTTTCAAGCAGTCCAACTGAAATTGTGCGCCTATCGATCCTGGGCACGTTCTGCACGCTTCCGAGATATCCTCTGTGCATTCTTCTTACATTCTCGAATTCCAATCCAAGCTCGCCAAGGAAACCGACATTCTCCTCTGGGACGTAGAGGTGGAACGGCGAAGGTGCATCTCCAAGAGCCGAGAGCATCGGAACAATGCTCTCTGCCTCAGCTGTGAAGGGCGCAACCTCAGAGCCGTATTCCTCCCCTCCGGGGCTGCACATAAGGTAGCCATCGACCCTTCCGTTTTTCCCTGAACTGGATAGAACGATGCACCCTTCTCTTCCGGCAACATGCTCGAGCACTGCCCTCCTGGACTGCAGAAAGAACCAGGTGTCAAACTCAACGACCGGGTCTGTCAGCCCCTGCCCGAACTTGGCCTTGGAAACAACTTTGGGCCTTGTCACCTGAAGTTCCCACAGCACCTTGTCGAATTTGAAGCCTATCCTCTCATAGAGTGATTTGCTCCTGTCGTACGCATACAGAAGTATTGTTTCAACTCCGGACGCTGAAAGGCGTCCAAGGAGTTCTTGCACCAATCGCATGCCAATGCCGCCCTGTCTCCTTTCCCGGTCAACAATAACATTCCCTACCCAGGCAGTCTTGCCGTAGACGGCAGCCGTTGCAATTCCAACTCTTTCGCTGTCGAGCAGGGCAACAAGTCCCATTCCTGACTGCCCTTTCATGTAGAACGAAAGGTCGTACTTTGTGAGATACCATTTCTCGCTGTTCGTCAGTTCTATGGCATAATCCAAGTCAGCCTCGCCGAAATTCCTGAATTCAAGATCCATCGCATTCAACTGATGCGGATGCTCAGGTTAAACGTTTTGCAATAATGCATGATTTTGCTGTTAACTTGTTACATGTATCAGTCAGGTTTTTTAATTAAGACAGCAACTCAAAGAATCACCCTGCCGAGGCCGCAATTGCGTTGCTTCGGTACAGGAAGGTGATTGTAGTATGCGAAGTAACAACTCCGGATGGAAAAGGTGGGCCTGCGCAAGATACTGTCTTCCATTACTGCTCGTCGCAACTGTGACGGCAGCCTCGGGAATGGCGGCTGCTGCTGCATCCCCGCAGGAAGAACTCACAAACACACTTGCCAATGTCAGGAATCTCCTGGTTGCTCTTGGCACCATCGTTGCAGCCATAGGTTACATACTGACAGCCTACATGTGGATGACGAGCACAGGAAACCCTGAAACGAGGTCCAAGGCGCGCAAGTATTTCATGGACGTTACGTTCGGCATATTCCTGCTTTTCATATCATCATTCCTGGTTCAGCTCGCGCAGTCGCTGGTGGTTTGATGGTCCCGGTAGGCCTGAACCTCACCCAGGTTGTCCTTGTCGGGTGCCTGCTCGCTGCTGCAATCTACAGACTTGCTGTATTTCTCGAGGACAGGCTGGTTCCCTGAGGTGTAGACATGAGTGGTGTCGACTCCATTATCACGCAGTCGTTCGATGGGCTTTTCCGTAACTCAATACTGGAAGTTCTGAAGGCGATTGTCCCTGCAATGAGCATCAGCACGAACCTTTTCTCATCAGGGACAGAAAGCGTATGGGAAGCGGTCCTGTTTATTGCAGAATCACTCGTCTCGATAGCGGTTGTGCTCGTTGCGTACTCACTTTTCACGGGTATACCGTTCAACGGAAGGCCAGGCAGTTCAAGACAGCTGTCCCGCCTTCTCGTCTCTGTCGTGCTAATGCCATTTACGCTCTACTTTGCACAGCTGGTATTGAATTTCAACGATGCGCTCACATCTTTCGTTCTTCCATACGGTCAGCTTGCCGGGTATTCATCCCAGGTCGCTGCGGAACTTGGAGGATACAGTGTCGGAGCCCTTATCGTCATTGGGATAGTGACACTCCTCCTCTACCTGGTTCTGATCGTCAGAACACTGCTTGTATTCTTTACAGCCGCTCTCCTGCCCCTCGCGCTTCTGTGCGTTTCAGTCAACAGAACTAGGCAGTTCTCCACTCGAATAATGGGGCTGTTTTTTGAAATGGCATTTCTCCCTTTTTTCATGGCTGTCGGGCTGAGGATAGGCATAGCCACCTCTTCCTCGACTTTCAGCTCCCTTCAGGTGCCTCCGCTCATAATAGCAGGCACATACCTCCTTCCCCTGCTGGCTCCCTTCATAATTTCACCTGTGGGCAGCAGGATACTCCAGTATGCGGGAATGCCAGCCCTCGGTTCCTTCATTGCAGCCGCTTCCCTGGCGGGAGCTGGTGCTGTATCGTATGCGGCCGGCTTCGCATCATCCCCCCTGAGACTTTCCGGCTCAAACTCGGTCGCGCAAGGGGGCGGGAACGGACGCGCAAAAGCTTTCGGGCTCACCAGGAGTCCTTCAAGGAGCTTCGCAGCAGGGAGGAGGCATGGAAGTGCCGTGGCTGGCAGGGTTGCCGGAGGTGGTGCGCGTCTTAGGAGCCGCGTTTCGGGTGATGCAGGGGGAGGTCGTTCTCATTCCATTCAGGACAGCTACCCTGTCCCCTCGGAAGCAGTCAGTGGACACGGGCATCACAAGATCTATGTCGGGGTGAAGAAGAATGGATGATGACTGCTACATTCCTTTATCGCTTTCATTCAGCCCTGCAGTCCTCGGGCCATTCACTGCCAGAGAGTGCTTGTCGTTGTTTGCACTCGTACCTGCAGCACTGGTGCTGCTGCGATACTCAGTCTTCTGGGCATCTGTCTCCATTCCATTTCTTCTGTCTGCAGGATGTGTCCTTGTTCTGGAGGAGAGAAGAGGAAGGCACCCTTTCGGAAACCTTCTGTCTTATCTGGGTAGCAAGTTCGGCGGTAGCGACCTTCGCACCGTGCTGAAGGGGACAATCAAAAGTGCCGACCCTTCTCGATGCATGTACAGGGTTGAGGACGTCAACTATGCCTTCGCGCTTACTTGTGAGAGGGAGGCTTTCCTGGGATCTTTCCAGCGCATCTGTCAAGTCGCAGATGGGTGCATACATTTTGTTTCCGTGCCTTCTTTTGAAGGGCAGGAGGAGGAGCTGTGTTACGACTGTGATGGGAAGGATCATGCCGGAGGCTGCACTGCAGGGGGACGTTCATTCTTTGTGTCTCTGCCAAGGGGGTTTCAGCATGATCTGTTCCCCGTGGGTGCCTCGCAGCGCCCTGTTTCGCTTGAAGATGAGAAGGCGGTACATCCCCTGATCGACGAAAGGCTGCTGGAGCTGATGTCAAGATGAAACAGATCTTTCACGGAAAGGGCCGGCCACGAGGATCAGGCGGCATGTTCGTCGGCCGTAGACGGATGACGTTCGTAAGGCTGACCGGATTGCCTTCACATCTTCCACTCGACTGGCTTTCGTGGTTGCTTATCAGGCATCCGTTTGTCGCCGCATCAGTCTCCTTCTTTCCAATATCGAAGGAAAGCTCTGTTGCGATGGCAGACAGGTTCATTCTGAACGTCTCCTCTGCTGTTATTGACAGAATACACACGGGCAGGGCATCTGACGATCTTGACAAGATGCTCGACCAGGCAAGGGCGCTGGCGGACGACATCCGGTTCGACACGACAAGACTCTACTATGCATCGATTGTACTCTGTGTGGTGTCAAGTTCGCCCTGGGAGACGGACGGATTACTTGATTTGCTCACTTCGGACCTGAGGGCAAACTCCATACTCTACACCATCCAGAAATGCAGGCAGATCGGTGAACTGAGTGAGTTTTCATTATGCTCCTCTCCCTCCTTTGATCATTGTCCGCTGATAACTTCACAGTCGCTTCCGTCATTTGTTCCATTCACCCAATCTCCTGTTTTACAGGCTGGTGGAACGCTAATTGGCCAGAACGCGATAGATGGAACAGTCGTCTCGTTTGATCGTTTTTCATGCCTGAACTTCAACGGCCTTGTCATCGGCAAGAGCGGGAGCGGCAAGAGCTTCTTCACGAAGATGCTCCTTCTCAGGGAAAGCGGCAGGGGAGACCGTTTCTACGTAATCGATCCTCTTGGGGAATTTTTCTCAGTTGGTATGTACGCAGGAGGCGCTGTAGTTGATGTTTGCAGGGAAGGAATCGGTCTGGGCTCCATTCCTCTTGGAGAATTTCTGCCGTTGGTGCACTCTTTCATCCGCTTTGTGAAGGCAGTAATGAACCTTACAGACAGCGAGAGTACGTTACTTCAGACAGAGATCGAGAGAAGTGCCGTTGCCACTCCTGAAATGTCTCTATATTCTTTTTTAGGGACACTAGATTGTTGCGCTGCCGGCGGAACCAGGAACCTCAAAGTGGCGTTCAGCGAACCTGCGATCGGGTTTGTGTTCAGGGGAGAGTTTGCCCTTTCACCAGAAGCGAGGACGGTCATACTCAACCTTGAGGGGATCGAGAAGGGGCTGATGAGGCACACAATAAACCTTCTTGCAGGAATTGTGTTTGAATCCTGCAGGAATACCAGCGGCCGCAAGACTCTCGTTATCGACGAGGCATGGGTGCTGTCCAGGGACGCTGAATCTGCCTCGATAATTACTGAGATTACCAGACACTCCAGACACTACAACATGAGTGTTCTGCTTGTATCGCAGAATTACGATGACTTCATGGGCAGCAGCCATGGTGAAAGTATAGTCAACAATTGCAGCTCCTTCTTCGTATTCCGCCATGAAAGGCTGAGTGAAAAGATGTCCACATTCTTCGAGTTGAATGAAGGCGACATCGAGTTCCTGTCTACATCCGTCCCAAGAAGGGATGGTGTCGGGCGGTGTCTGTTCGTGACTTCCGGAATGAAGCTGCCGCTGCTGATAACACCTATCCGGAGTGAGAGGCACTTGTGCAGTTCTGAGCAGGCCGCCGCCCTGACTCCGGCAGGGCTGGACTGCAGGCTTGCTCTATCGAGCCTGGATGAGGCTGTAGGGTATCTTGAGAAGGGGTGGTAGTCTGAGAAAAAGTAACGATATCTGCAGGAAAAAGATTGATTTCCTGAATTCTATGTTCTGCTCTTGGCTCAGAGAGGTGGAGGCCGAGGTTGAAGAAGCGGCAGCTATACTGGACGGGGGAGATTCTTCCAACCTCTGGTGGGCTGAAAGAATAAGGAAGAGGCTCCTTGACAATTCGCCGCCTGACCCTGCCGTGGCTGTAGGGGATCAGGCCACCACGCTACTGGAGATATCGTTCTGGTCAGGGTGGCTGAAGGGAGAGCTTGACACACTTGAGAGGTGCAGGTTGACCTTCTCATCCATCTCGGAGTCCAGCGGCACACAGCTTGCATTGCCTCTTTCGCCCGTTCCCCCGAAGGAGGGAGTGAATGTGGCCAGTGCTCATGAAAGCTATGCAAGACACAGGCTCGGGGCAGAACGGCTCATAGAGCGCATGGATTCCATGAATTTCCTGCCAGGTGCTGAGCTTGTCTCCATCCAGCTGAACTCGGTTCTCGAGAGCAGGCAGATGCCTGAATCGAGCCTGGAAGCTGAATGCATCGCTGCCCTCGAGGAATTTTCGAGAGAACCGTCCACTGCCTCACTCGTCCGTCTCTCCTTCAACTCAGGTATGCTGGCAGGCCTGCTTGTGAATGACAGGAGCACATCCGGCGGTGCTTCGGTCAGCTTCAGGGAGGATGAGGGGCTGTGATGAGGACAGCGAACCGAAGGCTGACTGCAAGGCCGTGCATTCTGCCGTACGCTGCAGCAGGGCTGTTTCTTTCTCTTCTGAGCGGGCTACAGTTTTCAATGGTGGACATGAGTGCCGCCTCTCTCGGTTTCTTGTTCGGTGAGAAAGTGTTGGCTGCTGAGTGGATCATAAGCGGACTGGTTTTCATTTTCAGCATCCTCATCTGGTCCATGACCTCATACCTGGTTGCAGACGATTCCATTTCAAGCAGGCTCTTTCCTGTGAGAGAAAGGAGTGTCGCGATGGAATATGTAGACAGGCTAAGAATTGAAAGGTCACTCTTCGACAGGCTACTTGGCAGTTACACAGTGAGCTTTCTTTCCCGTTACGACCGGGTACTGCTCCAGTGGCAGTTTGTCAGGCTGGACAGGAAAAGACAGAGCGAGCTGAAACGTCTTTCCATTCTTCTCTCATCATCGAACCGAATTTCCTGAATCGCCACTGCGAATCAGGTCTACATGCTTATGGAATCATTTGCTGCGGGCCATATACCATGAATTAAATAATGGCATGTATCATACACTTGATACTTCGCCGGCTGGTCTTTAGCAAAGAAAGGTTGGTATCTTAACGGATATACAGACATTTCCTGATGAAAAGCTAGTTAAGAAGTTGCACCCTAGCCGGGCATCCTTCATCAAAATATACGGTGTCGGGATGGCACTCCTGATCTGGGGAGCGTTCTACTACGCATTCATCGACACAAGTCTCTGGGCATCCTACATGGCCCGCGATCTGGGTCGTGCAGCCAACTACCTCACCGTTGTGTTTGGAGCAACGAGCAATGACGGTGCTGTATTCTTCTGGATCGTGATGATGTTTATCCTCGGATTACTCTCCACCTATCTCACTAGAAGACACAGGCACTGGCTCACCTTTGCCGTGTTCTTGGTTCTGATAGTCTTGTCCTCCTTCGCCCTGAGGTCAGTCCCCTTGTTCAGGTCAAACAGCGTCCTTTTCCTTACATCTGTCACCGGTGCCGCGGGCATACTTGCAGTGCTGACTGCTGAATTCTACAGGAGATCATATCGCTATTACATCACAAACCTGCGAATTGCAATGATAAGGAAATTCCTTACCTACAACGAGCTTTACATGAGGTATGAGAACATAGTCGACGTTGATGTCCACGTTAGCGTTCTGGGCAGGATTTTTTCCTTCGGCAATGTACTTCCCATCACGGCGGCCGGTGTTGGCGTGGGACAGAACATAACAGGAAAGGAAAAGCTGAACGGTTCCCTCTCGATGAAGGGAACAGACGTGCCGCGAGCCCTGCCCAGCCAGTGTTTCTACGGCGTCAAGCACCCGTATCAGGTGCGCAATGCGATTGCCGACTACGTGAACAAGTCAAGCAGCTCGTACGAACTCAGGCAGATACAGGCAGAACTCAAGGCAAAAGCACTCTGAAATTGCCTCATCACTCCCGTTTCTTGGGTGAGGTGGGGGAAACCTCACCCTGGAAGGGAATGGTAAGAATAATTCACCCATCCCTCCCTTCTGATTCTTATTGTACAACATTCACTATATGAACTTTACTTTACAGAGATCGAGATCTAAAAACTACAGTCACTCGGGCGGACGCTTTTTCTTGGAAGGACAGTTCATGTTTGGACACAGTTTCCATTTCCCCTTCCTCCCGGAGCTGACCTCGATCATAGGTGCGCCGCACGTCTCGCACGCCTTGCCTAGCGGGCTGATTGTCCCAAATTGCGGCAGCGGATACGTTGTATCGCATGAAGGGTATCCCTCGCAGCCCAGAAACCGCTTGCCACGCTGTGACCTCACGATTCGAAGCTGCTTGCCGCACTTGGGGCAACTGCCTATGGAGCCTGTCTTTCTGTTCGTTTCGCATGCCGGGTCGACGCACACCTCTACCGGTTTCTGCCCCTTTGTTATGAGTTTTATAAGCGGGAGGTCGCAGACATCGCATGTCCTGTCAGTGGGCTGCACGAGGTAACCTGCTGGAAGAGAATATGTGACCCTGCATTCGGGATAGTTGGAGCACCCCACGAATTTATTCTGTGCACTTTCCACGATCCGCAAATCACCGCCGCACGCGGCACACTTTCCGATTCTCTTCTGTCTTGTTATTGCCTCCTTGATCATTGTGCCTATCTGCTGGGTGTTGGAGTTTATCTCATCGACCACAGAAATCAGCATTTCGCGTGATTCGTCAACCACTTCCTTGAGCTGAGCAGCGCCCTCGGCAATCCTGTCCATATCCTCCTCAAGGTGTGCTGTCATCTTGCTGTCGCAGATTTCTGGAGCAGATTGCTCCAGGGCCGTCGAAACGGAAATGCCCACCGGGGTCGGTTTTATGGTCTGCCCCTGTATGTATTTCCTGTCGATCAGCTTCTGTATTATCTCATGCCTGGTGCTCTTCGTGCCGAGGCCCCTTTTTTCCATTTCCCTGATTAGTGAACCCTGTGAATATCTGCTGGGTGGTTTTGTCTTGTCCTCATGGATGAACAGCTTTTCTACCGCTACAGTCTCCCCCTCTGTCAGTTCGGGGACGAGCGACTCGCTGAAACGGAAATAGGGGTAGTACCGCCTCCAGCCATCCCTCAGAAGTACCCTGCCCTTTGCTGCAAATTGCTCTGTCCTGACCAGAAGGTCGACTTCGGTCTCCCTGTAAAGGGATTTGGGAGCCACGGTTGCAAGAAACCTCCTCACAACGAGTTCGTAAATCGGCCACTCCCTCTTGCTCAATTTCCTCCTGCCTACGCCCTCCACCGGGTAAATGGGAGGATGGTCTGTGGTTTCCGTCTGCCCCCGCGAGGGAATTAGCCTCTCCTGGTCAAGAAGCTCTGCAGCAGCATCTTCAAATTCGGTTCCCTTCAGCTTCTCCAGCACCCCCTTCAAATAGAGTGACCTCGGGTAGACAGTGTTATCTGTCCTCGGGTATGATATGATGCCGTTTGAATAGAGGCGTTCGGCTATGTCCATGGCCTCTGCGCCCGAGTAGCCAAGCCTCGTCGCCTCAACAAGGAACAGTGTTGTCGAGAATGGCGGTGGCGGGTACTCCTCCTTCTCTTCAGTCCTGACACCGCTTATCGTGGCTTCCTTTGCATCCTTTATCCTGTCAAAGACAGAATCTACCTCTTTCCTGTCCCAGAAAGGGTTTGACTTATGCCAAATGTCAAACTCCTTTTCCTTTCTTGCAATGCCCCTTATGTCGTAGAACGTCTTTGGCTCGAACTTCTCTATCTCCATCTCCCTCTTGGAGATGAGTGATAGTGTGGGGCTCTGGACACGTCCGACGGATAGGAAGTTTCTACCCACCTGATTTGCGCTTATTGAAATCATGCGGGTAAGCGTGGCTCCCCAGACAAGGTCAATAAGCTGCCTGCATTCTGCCGACTTGGCGAGCCTGACATCCGGTTCATTGAGGTTCTCAAATGCGCTCAGCACCTCATTTCTTCCCAGGCTGCTGAACCTCGCCCTTTTCACCTTCAGGTTAGGGAGAAATGCTGCATCCTGCATCGCATCGGGTGCATCCTTCCCTGTCTGGAGCAGCTGAAGCGCCTCCATGCCTATCAGTTCTCCCTCCCTGTCAAAATCAGTAGCAACGATCACCCAGTCAGCCGTGCGAGCCTCGTTTATGAGTGCATCCACCGCCTTCCTGTAAGTAACCTTCTTGTACGGCTCAGCATACACAAGATGCTTCGGATCGACCTTCATCCAGTCGTTATATTCCGGCGGATAGTCGAGCTCAACAATGTGCCCCCTGAGGCCCATTATGGCATACTCCGTGCCATCGCTCGAAAACCTGTACACAGGCACACCTGCCGCGTTCTCCCTCTTGAATTTCCCTGAGGAAAGTATCGTCGCGAGCCTGATTGCCACGCTGTTCTTCTCGCTTATTACAAGCTTTTTCATGCCGGTTCGCTTAAGAAGGGCGTGCATACTTAAACTTGTTCTGACTC
Organism: Candidatus Sysuiplasmataceae archaeon; assembly: GCA_046706185.1. Classification (GTDB taxonomy): domain Archaea; phylum Thermoplasmatota; class Thermoplasmata; order Sysuiplasmatales; family Sysuiplasmataceae; genus JAJZXY01. The sequence goes on along the minus strand of JBJKPR010000026.1, from coordinate 3,605 downwards.
TTCTCCGGTCCTTACGGCCCGTATCTCATCGGAATATAAACATTGCAGTCTTCATCCATGTTTATGGATGAAGACACGGTAAGCCGTTTTGCGAAACTCTTTGTTACTCTACTCTGGCGCGTCAGACGGTTATTGTGGTAATAAGACTCTGATCGCCGGAGTCCTGGACGACTCCATTTGCCAGCTCAAATCTCACTCTCATCCTTCCGTCTTCGAAGGACATGTACGCATTCTTCAGCTGGGACTGGTAAACGCTTATGCGCTTTCCCTCTCGAGTCAACTTTCTCTCGATGCACGTTATTAGTCCCATTTCCTCAAGCAGCCTGATCTTTCTGTAACATGCCGCAATCGGTATCCCAAAAAGTTCAGAGAGGTCTATTGCCGTCCTCGGTTTTCTCATTGTCCCCACAAGTATTTTCACAGCATATTCGTCTGTCATTAGCTGCATCGCTTCAAAAGGTTGCATTTCTTACCCTCGCCTTTTAGCTAACCATATGTTCAGATATGTGGTATTTAAATCGTCTTTGGTCATTATCATTCTTGATTTTTCCCCCCTGTTATTGTTGCATTTTCTGTCATGCCATCAATACAGGTCTCTTTCCTGTATGCTGGACTCATATACACGTACGAGCATGGCGGTTGTGTGAGGGTAAGGAAGCATCGCTGCCAGGAGTGCGGGTCGTACAATACTTCGGTCTCAAGGGAAACAAACTCTGTGACATACTCCTGTCTTGATTGCGGGACAAGTATAATCCGCCGCAGGGTCAAGCAATGTCCTACCTGCGGTTCTTCAGACCTCTACTTCGAGGCAGGACTGATAACTGGCCAGAAGTACCACTGCAAGAAATGCGATTATATCGGGCCACTGGTGTTTGAAAAGGAAATTGAGGAAAAGATTAGAAAGTGATTCAGGCGAACATTGGCCCCGCTTCGCCTGTTAGCTGTTTCGGCTCTTCCTCCCCCATGACCTTCGAAATCGCCTTTTCAAAATCTGCAAGCGTCACATAGTCCCTGTTGTCCCTTATCGCAAACATGCCTGCTTCCATGCATATTGCGTGTATATCGGCACCAGTCGCTCCATCTGTTCTCATTGCGAGGTCTTCGAAGTCGAGGCCGGTTTCAGTGCTCATATTCTTTGAGTGTATTCTGAAAATGTCTGCCCTGGCCTCGCCGTTTGGCGGCGGGACCTTGACTATTCTGTCGAACCTGCCAGGTCGCAGTAGTGCCTCATCGAGAATGTCTGGACGGTTTGATGCGCCAATGATCTTGACATTGCCCAGCGGATTGAAACCGTCCAGTTCGGAAAGGAGCTGCATGAGTGTCCTCTGGACTTCTCTATCTCCAGATGTTGCGACGTCCAGTCTCTTTGCGCCTACTGAGTCGAGTTCGTCAACAAAGACGATGCTTGGTGCCTTCTGCTTTGCGAGCTCGAAAAGCTCTCTGACCAGCCTTGCACCTTCCCCAATGTACTTCTGCACGAGTTCTGAACCGACCAGCCTTATGAATGTAGCGTTGGTGTTGTGGGCGACTGCCTTCGCAATCAGTGTCTTGCCGGTGCCCGGCGGGCCGACAAGTAGGACCCCCTTGGGTGGCTCTATTCCAACCTTTCTGTAAAGCTCCGGCCTGAGGAGTGGATCTTCAACCGCCTCCCTGACCTCCAGCAGCTGCTTCTCAAGACCGCCTATTTCGCCGTAGGTTGCGTCCGGTTTCTCTATCACCTCTGCCCCCGTAACTATCGGGTCCAGCGAAGAGGGAAGAAGCCCCATTACAGCAAGCGTCTGCTTGTTGAGTGCTACCCTGGCACCTACCTCGAGCTTTGTGCCCTCCACGTTTTCCGCGACGTTGACAACGAAATCGGGTCCGGTTGAACTCTTTACAACAACTCTCCCGTCGCTCAGCACATCCCTGACATTGCCAATGATGAGAGGCGGTGCCTTGAGCCTTTCCAGCTCGCTTCTGAGCCTCCTGATCTCTCTCTGGAGCCTGTCCAGTTCATTCTGGACATACCTCTTTTCCCCCTCAACTCGCCTGGCCTGCTCCATCAGCTGTGTGTTTCTCTCTTCAAGGAGCAGCAGCCTTCTGTATATCTCATCATCATTTCCCGCTTTTGCGGCTTCGACCAAAATCTGTACACCTCTTCCCTAAATAGAAGTCCGAGTAAAGAATTGAAATTCAGCAATTAAAAGCTTTGCGATTCAAATCGCACAGAGGCCCTTCGGGCCTGCAGGCTATGTACACACGCCTCAGCGGCGTGCTTTCTTCCAGTCGTTTTGAAATATCCACACGTTATTATGATTGATAGCGTTCAGTCAACGTCGGAGGCATCGAATGGTCATCTGCGAAATGTGCGGAAAGGAGGTTGGAAGAGGGATCAGGATCAGGGTGGACAAGGCAGTCCTGCTTGTCGGACCGGAGTGTACTCGCTTCGGGACGCCGCTCGAAGCCAGTCCCAGGAATGAGGTGCCGAAGCGCGTGCCAGGCGCTGCAGGCGCTACTTTGCCGAGAAAGGTAGAACAGAGGCAGGTCCGAAGATCGCCCCCTCGTGAGACCGACCCGCTCGAGGCAAGGGGAGAGCTTGTGCTAGACTACTCCGTCAGAATACTCAGGGCGAGGAATTCCCTCGGGCTCAAACAGGAGGAGCTCGCTGCAAAGCTGAACGAGAAGAAGAGTGTCATAAGGGAGTTGGAGACTGGAACACTGGTCCCAAGCGATGCGCTCGTGAGGAAGCTTGAAAAAACGCTAAAGATAACACTCACAGAGAAAGTGAGTACCGATTACAAGATGCCGTCCGTGAAGCGAAAGGCGCTTACGCTTGGCGACTTGATGAAGGATTGATCTCAGCTGCCGAAACTGCCCAAGAGCTCGTCAAGCGCGCTCCTTGCCAGTGCTGAGACATCGATCCCTGATTGGGCCGCAATCAGTACAGCCGCTGCCTGAGTCTCGAGGTTCAACTCGCGCTTAAGCCTGTTTATCCTCGACATAATTTCGCTCTTCGGCTGTTTTGACCTCGAGCTTATTATCTCAACTATTGCGGCAACCGGGTTCTGCCCCTCCTCAGCCGCTTCGACGGGCGGAGAAATGACCTGCGATATGTCGCCCTCATCGAGTTCGAACGAGGGCTTAAGCCCTTCCCTTGTGGAGACAAGCAGACCGTACCTCTTCGCGTTCTTCAGGAACAATGCCGCTTTTGCCGGCGGAAACCATCGCAGCTCCATCGACGCTGTGAAGATAAACTCCTCCTCCGTAACGTACTTCTTCCCCTTCCTCCTGAAAATGGCCGCCACAGATGACTTGAGAATGTCAATGTTCATCTTCCAACACCAGCTCCTGCAGTCCCTTTACAACTCCCCTGATGACAGTTCCGCTCGAGGGAACCGCTCCTGCCTGAACAGTTTCCTCAGTTCGAAGCCAGAGGTTCGCTTTCCCTTGACCACCGATGCCTTCGAACGCTTGCTGCTCTCCCTGTCTTATTACGAAGTTCTGGTATCCCATTGACAGGAGCTTCGCCAGGCCGCTTGCCGCCGTCACTGACTTGTTGTAGTCAGGTATTCTGTCCTCATGCTCGGAAAGCAGGTCTAGGAATACGCTGCTTGTAAGTTTCATGA
>JBJKPR010000025.1:0-55229 GCA_046706185.1 Candidatus Sysuiplasmataceae archaeon | reverse complement strand
AGTGATTCAGAACGGTTCATAATCAGTCTCTGTTACGCTTGCACTGCATGTCCTTTCCATCATAGCTATGTCCCTCTGTGAAAGTGCCACGGGATCGACTGAAATGAACACCTTTGACGAGGAGTTTATCGCAATGTCGCAGACCTGGTTTAGCGTCCTGAGAACGGTGTTAAAATCATTTTCCAGGACCAGGTATTCCACACCCTCGATGAATATCACTGCCTTTTTTCCTGAGTCCGCAACAGACTTCACGATCGAGACAATCCTCCCGAGCGATGCTGGAGAAATCCTCCTTTCGCCAACCATATTCGTAAGCCAGAAGTATTCAACGTAACCAAAAGAGAGGGGCAAACTGAGCTTTTCAGGAAAAACTCTTGTTATGGTGAGCAGACAGGAATCGGGGGAGGCAAACTGTTCCACGAGTTCCAGAGCCTCCTCGACACGCCTGCTTTTGACTATCGTAATGTCGCCGGCGGCTTCGTCTACCGATTGGAGCTTGCCTTCATGCCTGCCTAGTGCTATTGTAACCATCCCTACGGCCTTCCTGTCTTTCAGAACAGGCTCAAATGCTAGAGTGTCCCGTCCTGTAATCTGACTTAACAATATAAGCCAGATGCAGCACAGTTATCCAGATTGATAATGAGCCAAGAGTCTCCGGACGTCCCATTTCTTCACAATTCTCTCCTGAAAGCAGAAATGCCAGCATACTCTATTTCAGGATGCATGAGCTCGATCTCCAGAAGCCTGTTGTACTTCGCGACACGCTCACCCCTTGCAGGCGCACCTGTCTTTATCTGCCCGTTTGCGAGGCCCACGGCCATATCTGCTATGAACGTATCAGTTGTCTCACCGGACCTGTGGCTGACCACAGCGCTCATTCCTGCATCCATGGTCATTTTTGTGCTCTCAAGCGTCTCCGTCACGGTTCCAATCTGATTGAGTTTTATCAGGACAGCGTTGGAACACTTCATCTCAATGCCCTTCCTGATTCTCTCGGGGTTTGTAACGAACAGATCGTCCCCTATTATCTGGAGCCTCCTTCCAGATGCCTTTGTAAATAAAGCAAAGTCATCAAACGACTCTTCGTCGAACGGATCTTCCACAGATATGAGCGGAAAGTCGTCAGCCAGGGAGCGGTAATAGTCGGCCAGCTCGCCTGGCTGTAGCTGCCTTCCATCAAGCAGGTACTTCCCGCCCTTGTAAAACTCTGAAGATGCCGCATCGATGGCGAGGAACACCTCTTTGCCAGGGGCATATCCTGCACCGCTCACTGCATCGGCAATTGCACCGAGCGCTTCAGCTGTTGTCTTGAAAGGAGGCGCAAACCCGCCCTCATCCCCGACATTTATCGACGCCGGACCGTGTTTCGACTTGAGTTCGCTCTTCAGGGCCTGGTACACCTCAGCCGCAGCGGTCAGTGCGTCGTTGAATGTTTTGAAACCGGCCGGCACGATAAGAAACTCCTGAACGGCCAGTTCTCCCCCGGCATGAACTCCTCCGTTGATTACATTGAGCAGGGGCACTGGCAGTAGCGGTTTCCTTCCAGAAATGATTGAAAAGTGGGAGAACAGCTCCACCCCCTTCTGAGCAGCCGCAAGGCGGGCTGCAGCCATTGAAACACCAAGCATTGCATTTGCACCGATAGAGGATTTGTTTTGCGTTCCGTCAAGCACGATCATCGACCTGTCAATCTTTGACTGCTCGGCCGCCGGCAGCCCGGTAACTTTCTCCGCAATCAGAGTATTGACGTGCCCGACTGCCTTCATCACACCTTTGCCGCCGAACCGCTTTCCGCCATCACGGAGCTCCAGCGCTTCGTGTTTTCCGGTGCTTGCGCCTGACGGGACAGAAGATTCAACTACATGCACCCCGTCGGACATCTTCACAGATACTGTTGGATTGCCCCTCGAATCCAGTATTTGAAACGCATTCACAGATGTTATTTCCTTGCTTCCTGCCATGATTACACCACCGGAGACCCGAAGATAACCTCGTGCTTCCAGCTTCCCTATCGCGCCATGACATATTAGCTGTTTTGCAGCGGCAAGAAACCATTTGAAATGTTGAGTCGCGCAGAACCGGTGCAACTCATTCTGTTTTCATTGCCTTCTTGCGCCTTTCCTTGGAGGTGTACCCTGTAATCTTGTGGAGAAATCTGTTGTACTTTGCTATGGTTTCAGCCGCAATCAAATCACTCACGTCCTGTCTGCTGTAGGTTTCGACACATACGTGCTTCTTGTCGCTGAGCCAGCATTCAAGCTTTTCAAGTGCGCCGTAGCTTGCGACAAAACGGCCGTTCACATCCGCTACCTCCCCGAACTCCTCCTGAAGCGTCTGCTTCAGTGTTTCGGCTGACAGGCTGCTTTTCAACTGACGTTTCACATCGTATTCCTGCAATTCAGGCATCCTCCGTTGCTATCCTCTTCCTGTAATCGGGTGTAAAGGTAGGCTGTGATAAATTGGAAATTGCCAGTTCCTCTTTCCAGACAGACTTGCATTTGCAGTCCACAGACAGCAGACTCTCCAGGTCCCTGTGCCTCGAATATTCGGCAATCGCGGCAACAACTGCATCGTCGCACCTACCGCAATTGTGAGCACCCCGTATCGTGCCGGCACCGGTGGGCTTGCTCAATACCCTTCTGTCCAGGTGGTGAGTCCTGCGCAGCACTTCGACGACGCTCCACAACCAGGGAGGCCTGTAATTCCCTCTCCTCCACATGAGCTCCACCACAGTGTCCCTCTGTATGTTGGTGGGGTTCACAGATACGGTGTCGGTGAACTCCGAAATCTCCTCTGCTGTCCGTGTTGCGTCTTCTATAGCATCAGATTCAGAAAGAAAGGGCGGCTTGAGCATCAGATAGCTCTTGATCCTGAAGCCCGCTTCAGATGCAATTCTTGTTGCCCTGACAAAGTGGGAGTAGTTTGACGGCTTGTTGACAGAGTAGTTCAGGATCGCGTCGTTTGAACTCTCAAGACCGACAGCCAGCATTATCTTGTCCCTGAACTGAGCCATGTCCTCAAGGTTTTGCGCAGTGATGTACTCATGTCTTGTCTCGACCACTATCTCATCCACTCGGGGATAAAGGTCTGATAGTATCCAGCGTCTCAACTCATGAGAGATCTCAAATGTATCGAGGAAGGAGCCGGAGGTGTAGATTTTCACAATCCTCTGATCCCTCATGCTCTGCATAGCGTTCTGATACTGCGCCCGTATGCTTTCATCCGTGGCTGCGGACGATGAATCGTTGGTGTAGCCGCACATGCTGCATCCGGAGCGAAGTGCCCAGGAGCATCCCTTTGTGGCGAGTATGAACACGAGTGCGGAACAGTCCTCACCGTCGAGTGATTCTTCCTCCGTCCAGCACGAGACATATTTGTATGGGTCAAGGTCCCTTTTTGCCCTTGCCCTTTCCCTTGCGGCGGCACCGTGTATTGTCCGCAGTAACGCGGGCGACAGGCGAGTGGCCGGCATATGATAAGCAATACTCACGTCCTCTGCCTAAATCCAGCCTGCTAATAAACCTAACCTGATGGCGAGCTGCTTTATCTGCCTTCAGCCAGCAGTTGAAGCATGCATGTAAAGCACCCCACACTCTCCTCCAATGTTTATTATAAACGAACCGACTTTCAGCGCACTGATGAACGCCGAGAAGAGCGCTGAGTCGGTGGCGAAATACGCTCAGGAAGTGGTGACAATGGGAGAACTAGTCCATCTCCTGGAGACGGAGAACAAGCCCAAGGCGTACATCGGGTTCGAACCGTCAGGCTTTCTGCACATCGGCAGCCTCCTTGTGCCGTCCAGGACAATAAACGCCATGCTGGACAGTGGCTTCGATGTCACTGTGCTGCTTGCGGACTGGCATGCTTTCATAAACGACAAACTTGGAGGCAGCCTCGAGAAAATCAAGGCATGCGGCAGCTACATGGCAGATGCTTTCTCTTTCATGACTGAAGGAAGGCAGGGACTGCACTTTGTTTACGCCTCGGACATGATAGCAGAGCCTGGCTACTGGACTGATCTAATCAGAAATGCAAAACACGCCACGCTGCAGCGACTCAAGAGGGCGATGACCATAATGGGCAGGAATGAGGATGAGGCAGAACTCGATTCATCAAAGCTCCTCTACCCGCTTATGCAGGTCACAGATATTTTCAGGCTTGATGTTGATGTGGCATATGCAGGCATGGACCAGAGAAGGGCTCACATGCTTGCAAGAGAGGTTGCAGAGTCAAGCGGCAGAAAGAAACCAATCGCCATTCACACCCCCCTCCTCTCAAGCCTGAAGAGCACAAGCAGAATGGATGCGGCTGTATCGAAGATGTCCAAAAGCGACCCTTCAAGCGCGATATACGTACACGACGATATGGAAACCATAAGAACAAAGCTCAAGAGCGCATTTTGCCCGAAGGAAACAGAGGGGAACCCCGTTCTTGATATTTGCAGATACGTAGTCTTTCCGTACATGGGGAAACTGGACATAGAGAGGAGTCAGAAGTATGGCGGAGACATATCGTTCCACAGTTATGAGGAACTTTCAGCAGCCTACGCGGGAGGAATGCTGCATCCGATGGATCTGAAGGCCGGTGTGGCAGCCGCCCTATGGGGCATTACAAAAGCGCTGCATGAGCATTACTCTTCCAGGCCTGAGCTGCTTGAATGGATGAAGGGCACTGCCATCACAAGGTAACCGGAAGGGACAGGGAGAATTTGTTCACTCCGTCCATGTTGGCCGATCGTTTGCTGGTGTCGCATAGATATTTAAACCCTGATAGTTTCCGCACCACCGTTACCGGGTGAGAGCAGGAATGGCAGTAACCGTCGCCGTACCAAAGGAGACAGCTCAGGGAGAGAAGAGGGTGGCCATAGTTCCAGAGGTCGTCTCCAGGCTAGCCAAGTCTGGCGTGAGAGTACTCGTGGAATCTGGCGCAGGTGAGGACGCATACTACACCGACAGCGCCTACGTATCGTCAGGGGCAGAAGTGCTCGCCGACAGAAAGAGGCTCTTTTCGGAGGCCGACATACTTCTGGTGGTCCAACCGCCCGAACCTGGGGAGCTTGAATTCCTGAAACCATCCTCCATACTGATCGGCTTCATGAACCCATCCAGAAACATAGAGGGCGTGAAGAAGATGAAGGATGTCAAGATTACTGTTTTTGCGCTTGAGCTTGTCCCGAGGATCACGAGGGCGCAGAGCATGGATGCACTTTCATCGCAGGCCACAATAGGAGGTTACAAGGCCTCGCTGATGGCCGCGGACTATTCCCCCAAGCTTCTCCCGATGCTCACAACAGCCGCAGGGACGATACGACCGGCCAAGGTACTGATACTTGGAGCTGGCGTCGCCGGCCTGATGGCAATCGCGACAGCAAGAAGGCTGGGTGCGATGGTGGAGGCATACGATGTCAGAAGGGCAGCAGGGGAGCAGGTAAGAAGTCTCGGCGCCAAGTTCCTGGAGCTCCAGATAGATGCTGAAGCCAGCGGAGGGTATGCAAGGGAGTTGACCGCTGAGGAGAAGGTAAAGGAACAGGCAATGGTCAACGATGCTGTGTCACAGGCCGATGCGGTGATAACAACCGCCAACATACCTGGAAGGAAGGCTCCCAGATTGATAACCGGAGAGATGGTTGCAAGGATGAAACCTGGCTCGGTCATCATCGACCTTGCGGCTGAAACAGGTGGAAACTGCGAGCTTACAAAGCCGGGCGAGGTTGTGGTGGAAAACGACGTCAAGATAGTCGGGCCCATCAACCTGCCGGGACAGATACCGTTCCATGCGAGCCAGATGTATTCGAAGAATATGCAGTCCTTCCTTGAACTCCTGGTTGACAAACAGGGAAACCTGGTCAACAACTTTGACGATGAAATACTCAAGGGAAGCATGCTCGTCCAGTCTGGTGAAATCAGGCATCAGCAGACAAGGGAGCTAGTGGAGGGAAAACAATGATTTCGGTACTGTATGTGAGCATATACATTGCGCTTCTGGCTGCATTCACAGGCTATGAGGTGATCACGAGGGTCCCGGTCATACTGCACACGCCCCTCATGTCGGGGTCGAACTTCATACACGGCATAGTTCTCGTGGGAGCGATGATTGCCCTTGGTCTTGCCCAGACACCTCTGGAAGAGGTGATTGGGTTCATAGCGGTGGTGATGGGCGCATTGAACGTCACCGGCGGGTACGCGGTTACGGAAAGAATACTCCAGATGTTTGAAAAAGGAAAATCAAAGAAGGGGAACTGAATGCTGCCGGACGTATACGATCCAGTTTACATCATCACAATATTCTTCTTCATAATAGGACTGCACAGGATGAGCCACCCCAAGACTGCAAGGAGTGGCATAGTATGGGCAGGGGGTGCCATGGCACTTGCGGTTGTGGTCACTTTCCTGTATCCTGGCATGCACAATTTCGTGCTTATCATAGCTGCAACCGCCATAGGAGGCAGTCTGGGCTGGGTTGCTGCAAAGCGGGTCGCCATGACTGACATGCCCCAGATGGTCGCAATCTACAACGGCATGGGAGGCGGCGCGGCTGGAGCGATAGCGGCAGTGGAGCTTCTGAAGAGCAGCGCCCTCACCGCGTTTGCATCACTTGCGGTTGCTGGCGCGGCAATAGGAGCAATATCCATATCTGGAAGCGTCATTGCGTTCCTCAAACTTCAGGGCTGGATGAGGCAGAAGCCAATCACATATCCAGGACAGCAGGCTGTGAACCTGATAGTGCTGTTCGGAGCGATAGCATCAGGCGTGCTTGTCTTCTTCCCGGGCTCAGTTGGTTTCAGCACACTTTCGCTTTTCTTCGTTCTTGCAGTGGGCTACGGCATACTTATGACACTTCCGATCGGCGGTGCAGATATGCCTGTCGTCATATCGCTGTACAATGCTCTGACGGGCCTCGCGGTGGCAATGGACGGTTTCGCACTGCAGAATTACGCAATGGTTGTAGCTGGAACGCTTGTGGGGGCGGCAGGTTCACTGCTGACGCTGCTCATGGCAAAGGCGATGAACAGGTCAATAGGCAACGTGCTCTTCAGCGCGTTTGGAGCGAAGGAGGAGGAAACTGCAGGCATCACAGGGAGCATGAAGCCAATCCAGGCGGAGGATGCAGCTGTCATGCTCGCATACGCCAATAGCGTGATCATTGCACCAGGATACGGCATGGCAGTGGCCCAGGCGCAGCAGAAGGTCAAGGAGCTGACTGACCTGCTTGAGTCAAAGGACATACCGGTGAAATTCGCAATTCATCCCGTTGCAGGCAGAATGCCGGGCCACATGAATGTCCTGCTGGCAGAAGCAGGCGTGTCATACGACCACCTGTTCGACAGGGATGAAATCAACGCCGACTTCCAGAACACTGACGTCGTCCTGGTCATAGGTGCAAATGATGTAGTAAACCCGGCTGCGAGAAGACAGGGAAGCGCACTGGCGGGGATGCCCATACTGGATGTGGACAAGGCCAAGAATGTAATCGTGCTGAAGAGGGGCGCAGGGAAGGGCTTTTCGGGCATCGAGAACGAGCTTTTCTACGCCGACAACACAAAGATGCTCTATGGCGATGCGCAGGAAAGCGTTGCAAAGGTAATACAGGAACTGAAGAAGCTGTGAGCACAGCTCAGCTGGCTGACAGGATGCGGCTGCATGCGGAAACAGCCGCGTTCATGATTGCCTCGGCGTCGCCAGTCCCCTCGAGCACAGCTGCGCCTGCATGCCCGCCGGAGGTTGTTCCGAATTCGGCGGATACTGAAGAAAGGACAGATGCAATGCTCAGGCCAGCGGATACTGCCCTCTGCGAGCATCTGGCCGATATCCTCACACTGCCCTTCTGCTCAGAAGCCACAAGCGCGACATCGGAGCCGGCAGCCACCATGGATGCGGCCACAGATGACTCGAAGGAGGACACTTCACTCCAGCTGATGAAATAGCGTCCCGAACCCTTGTGCCTCATCCTCTCCAGGCCCTTGAGGACAGCGTTCTGCTCTGAAGCGTCTCTGCTTGCCTCAAGCGACTCGAGCAGTTTCTCCATGTCTATGCCCGCAATTTCAAGCAGGCGGGAGCACCCGGCGAGGGTCGAAGCGTCGCCCCTTCGCAGCTTTCCGGTATCATGCATGATGCCCGCAAGGAGTGCCATAGCCTGGGCCCTTCCGGGCCTGTGACCGCTTCCCTCAAGCATCTTGAGTACAATTTCACTGCACGACCTTGCCGTCTCATCTATAAAGTAGGCGTCAGCCTGGACAGATGCGCTTTTGACATGGTGATCCAGCAGAAGCACTTCTGGATCTCCCATTTCGCTGATATGAAGCTGTGCCGTATCTGGTGTGTCCACAACAAGCAGTCGTGTCGGGGTCCCTGCATCTTTGACCGTCCGTATGTCAAGCAGCTTAGCAAGCAGCTGCGCCCTCCTGTCCAGCCCTTCGGGAGCCCAGATGCCAGTTGCCGGGTAGGAAAATGATATTGCATAGGCAGAACCCAGAGCATCCGGGTCGGCGTGCCCGTGTACGGCGATGCAGAATGCTCCTGTCCTCAGTGCATCTGAAAACTCTGCCAGGGTGGTCCTCTTCTGCCTGAACTCCCTCAAGCAGCCTCATCCTTATTCTGGCCAAGGACCTTTGACAGCTCTTCCTGCAGCGACTGATATCTCTCCCTCAGATGTTTCTCCTGCTTCTCAATCGACTTGACCCGGACGTCGAGCGTCTCCTTCTGCTCTGTTAGGTCTTTGAGAACAGTCTCACGGTCCTTCGCCTTTATCATGAGGGAGCCGACGTTCTTATAAATCGCAGCATCAGCCTGCAGGCCGTTCAACTCTTCTATCGCCTTTGCCACTTCCCTCGACTGTGCCTCGAGCTGGTACCTCTGGGAGGAAAGGACCTGTATCTGCTGCTGCAGCTGCTGATACTGAGAAATCTGATTCTGCAATTTCGGGCTCATGTCGTTCATTGTTATTCCTGCCTGAAGCCGCCAGCGGGCCGGCCCGCGGCTTTCTTTCTTACATTCAGGGCAAGATATGTCCATCTTATATAAGAGTTGAGAGCAGCCCTGAGTCCGCTCAGGTCCTCAGCCTCAATGACAAGGGATCCCCTGTCACCATCCCTGACCCAGCAGATACGGCACTTCGGAACTTCCCTCCCTATTTCCGGACCAAGCACCTTCTCCAGGTAGTCTGCATCCGAGGGCGTAAAGGACAGTGCAGCTGAATGCCTGTATTCGCTCATTTCGAAATGAGTTGCTTCTTGACGTTCGGTCTTTCCTTGACGAATATCTTGGAGCCGCACTTGTCGCACTGCAGACCGACTGTGTTTACGCCTGATCTTGCGGGTTCTCCGCACCTGATGCACTTGTACACTCACGCCACCTCCTAATCCGCCTTCTCGGCCGGCTGGACAATCTTCCTGGCGGTGCCCACATATGCCCTTGCGGCGTACTTGTAGCCGCAGTGCCTGCACTTCCAGATCGCGGCTGCCTCCCTCTCCACAGACGGTATTCCGCACCGGGGGCAGGCTATTCCCTTTGACCTTTCCTTTTCGACCTCGAGTATTCTTGACCTTATCCTGACACCGTACCTCGGACCGAACCGCGCCACCGAGCCTATCTTCTTGGCTGAATTGGACAATTCTCACACCTCAGATTTTTCCTCTTATCGATTTGCCTGCCTCGACAGACATCTCAATAGCCTTTTTTACCTCTTCGTAAGTGAAGAAACCGGTCCCCCCCTTCTGCATTGCCCTGAGGTCGCCGTTTTCATCCGTCGCGACAGTGAGCCGGGCGGATGAAACCTCCTCCTCTTCCAGTGTGGGGTCCACGACAAGATAGTCGTCTATCTTCACAGTCGTGCATGATATTGGTGTAGAGCGCAGCGGAAGCGGGAAATCATCCCCTTTTCCGAAGCGCTTCGCTGGAACCACAGTGTTCCTGAGCGCGGCGACAGCGGCTATCGACGATGCATCGAACAGGTTTCCATCGTAATCAAGGGCATACACATCCACATAGAGCACCCACACTTCCTTCTCAGGCTCGATGCAAAGCTTCTCAAGGTCAATCATCTGGCTCTCTCTTATGCCACGATCAACCACCCTTGAGAGTTCTATAGCCATGGGAGACGGGGGGCCGCTCTCAAACTCTTCGAAGGCCATTGGAATGAGTTCTACGTTTGTGGTGAGGACACCTTTGTTTGGAGTGTCGGCAAATGGCTCACCCACAGCCATTTTTATGCCAACGGCCACTTCTGTGTTTCCAAGTTTCATTCTTGCAGACCCTTCCGCGGTTTCTATGGCACCCTCGAGGATGGAAACTGGCCTCAGTTCCCCAAATCCCCTGCCGTCGCTTCTCTTCCCCTTGGACAGGAGGGTGCTGATATGGCCCTTTTTCACCTCTGACAGCGGGCTCCTCTGGCTCATGCTTCATTCCCCCTGGCCTCAACTTCACTCACGGAAGTGTCATTTTCAGCAATCGAATACTTCCTGCGGAGCGCTTCCTGCTGAAGGGCGTAAATCTGCGTGCAGCCTCCCTTTGCGAGTTCTATGGCCCTGTCGAACTCTGCCTGCGTGAGATGCCCGTCCATCTGCAGCAGAAGCATTTCACCCGTCCTTGGCAGGTAGGCAAGCGGGACGTCCGCGTCCCCGAAGTTGTCCTCCTCCTTGTTAAGGTCTAGGACTACGGTGTCTGCTACTTTTCCAGCTGCGCAGGCGGGTATCAGGTCCCTCATCGGTATGCCTGCATCGGCCACTGCGACAGATGCGGCAGTAAGTCCGGCGCATCTGGTACCCGCATTTGCCTGCAGCACGGCAATGTACACGTCTATGGACGTCCTGGGGAACTGCTCCAGGAAAATACTGTATTCAAGCGCCTCGCCGACTATCTTGGATATCTCGACGGACCTCCTGTCAGGTCCAGGGCGCTTCCTGTCATCGACGGAAAAGGAGAGCATGTTGTAGTGGCACTGGACAATAGCCCGAGTAGGGTCCTGGAGGTGCCGGGGGTGGCACTCCCTTGGCCCGTACACGGCAGCCAGTATCTTGTTCTTTCCCATCTCGACGTATGCCGACCCGTCGGCCCTCCTCAGCACACCAGCCTCGATCTTGATCGGACGTAGTTCGTCCGCCTTTCTGCCGTCAAGTCTTCTTCCATTCTCGTCTATCAGTTTCATGCCTTCAGGCAAATCCATGCTCATTCAATCACCGTAATTCAAACTCGTTTTGCTGGAAAGGAACTCTCCAGAAAGTCCCTGATCTTGTCTGTCAGGCCGTGTGTATGGGCGCCCTCATCTATCAGCCTTATGGCCTTCGCGACAGACACCACATTCTCCACTTCACCATCTATCCATATCTTCCCGTTCTTACCTACAAGTATCTTGCAGCCGGAATACTGCTTGATCATGTCGATCATCGAACCGCTCTTGCCGATCACCCTCGGCACCTTCGCATATGGCAGGTTCACAACATGACCGCCCCTCAGCTTTCTGAGGCTCTGTTCCCTCATCGTCAGCTGGACATGCTTGGCATCATCGACAGAAAGTACCCTGGCGGTGATATTGTCTCCGAGGTCGAGGTACTTTGCAGTTGCGCCGAAATCAACCTTCCACGGCGACTCCGAGACATGCAGAACCCCCGGATACGGCGAATTGATGTCAATAAGCCAGTTTGAGGACGTCATGTCGTTCACCGTCCCGATCACCTCGTCGCCTGAGAACGGTACATATTTGCCTGACAGAGGCAGTATGTCTACGTAATTCCCCTTTGATACCTTCAGGCCAAGAGTCGATGAGAAAGTCTGGCCTGACTTCCTGTACGTGCCGAACCCTGCCCTTTTTCCACCTGTCTCCAGGGGCTGGCCTGGTATTATGATTTCCCTCGATGTTTCACTGCTTGCGGGAGGCGTATTAATTCACTCTCCAGTTTCTCCTCTTTTCGGACCAAAACATTGTTCAATTTGCGCACTCTATTTTAAGATTTTGGTCTCGGCCCTGCCCCTGGTCTTGTGGCCCAGCCTCTCGAAGAAGTCTGTCTGCATGCCCGCCGGGAGCTCAACGATGCATATCCAACTGCCGTCGTTGAGCCATTCCTCCTTTGTTATGTGCCCGATCGACACTATATCCTCGTAGCACCTTCCGTAGTCCTCACCTGGAAGCTTGACCGCAATCCTGGCGCTGTCGAACCTGATAGGGATAAGTGGACGAAGCGCGTCGAGGACGTCCTGAACCTGCGATTCAGCTGACTTCAGCGGGTCTATTCTGACCCTTGCCTCTTCCATAGCAGCCTCTATGCGCTGGAGAGGATGAGGTGTCCTTGTCTGCGGGTTTATCGCGTTGCGTGCTATTATTGAGGCAACCTGCTTCCTCTTTGTCTCGGCCATCACGTGCCTTTGCTCTGTGGTGAGCTGCACGGTACCCTTCTTGATTATCTCCCTTGCAACGGCCGCGACTTCGGTTGTCCCGAAAAACTCCTTCAGCTTTTCCTCTGACTGCTTTGTACCCTTCCTTGCGTCCTTGAATATCTCCTCGACCGCCATGTGATTGGCGACATCCACTTCCTTTCCTTCCTTCAGGTACTTCACAATCTTGGGGTCAATAAGTATTTCGAAGCTTTCCCCCCTGGTCTCAAGCCTTCCTACTATTGCCTCCTCTACATCGACCATGCGCCATGCACCGGCCCGCCGTCAGATAGCAGCTCAGGAAGCCGAAACCATCTTGACGTACTTCTCCACTTCGCTCTGTTCCAGCTTTCTGAAATTCTGATCGACTCTAACCAGGCCAATTTCTATTGCCTTCGGGTTCAGCTCTTCCTCGGTGGCCTTCTTCAGTCCCTTGAGTGCAAGTACGACGGCGTCATCAACGTCAAGCTCTTCTTTGTAGTTCTCTTCGAAGAAGTCCATGACAACGTTCCTTCCGGCGCCGATAGAGCTTGCCTTGTAGGATGCGAGGCCCCCGCTCGGGTCTGTCTCGAAAAGATGCGAGCCCCTGTCATCTACTCCGGCGACAAGCAGGGATGTTCCGAACGGCCTGACTCCTCCATACTGAGTGTACTGCTGCTTGTAATCGCATATGCGCTTCACAAGCGCCTCGACACCTATCTTGTCACCATACGTGATCTTGTTTACCTGGGACATCACACGGGCATTGTCGACGAGAACCCTGGCATCCGCAACCAGACCAGAGGTTGCACAACCTATGTGCTCGTCTATCAGGTATATCTTCTCCATGGAGGTGGGTTCCATCAGCCTGCTCGCGATCCTTTTGTCGACGACGAGTGCCACACCGTCCTTGAACTTTATCCCAACAGTGGTAGTGCCCCTTCTCACCGCTTCTCGGGCATATTCTACCTGGAACAGTCTCCCATCTGGTGAAAAAACCGTAATGGCTCTGTCGTATGCCATCTGACCTGGCTGCATTTTAATTTCAACTCCGAATTATAGACTATACACCTTCGTCTATTCTATTTAACCATAAAAACTCTTCTCATAGAGTGTGACCGACTTTCACTCTTTCGGGTCACAGTGGCAATCACTCAAGACCGAAAGCCTGCTTGATTGTAAGCACTGTTCCCGAAACGAGCAGCGTCTGCGAACTTGAGCTTCCCAGCCTGCCGTTCAGCATACGGGTGATTGAGCCAACCTCTTTGTGAGTGCAGGAAAGAACGGCAGTGTCGCCGCTGAAAATGAGCAGTCTGACCGTGGCCGATCTGACACCAGCCTGCTGCATAGCTGCCTGCAGAAGTCTGTTCAGTTCAGACCTGCCGGCAGGAGGAGGGGAAAGCCTGAAGGCGACGTAACGCTTGCGCCCTGTTTTCTGCTTGACGGTCAAGGGTAACCATGCACGGAGAGTGGTTATCGTATAAAGTCGATTCCCTTCTGTGGGTTCTGCCCCTGCGGAAGGATAAATGCGGATTTCACTCCTGTGATCACCACAAGCACCTTGATTTTTCCGTCAGACTCCGGTTCAACGCTGCATCCCCATATGATCCTTGCCTTGGGACCCATCATAGAGGAGGCCGCCTCCACAACCCTCTCTGCCTCCTTCAGCGACATGTCATTGCCCCCGACAACCCTTATCAATGCACCTTTTGCTTCCTTTATGTCTATATCCCCGAGCAACGGAGAGGTCAGGGCCTGCCTCATCGCATCCTCCACCCGCTCGTCCTTCGGACCGGAGGACTCGCCCATGCCGATCATGGCAACACCACCGGAGCTCATTATGGTCTTGATGTCGGCGAAGTCTATGTTCACCAGGCCGGGCTTTGTCACAATCTCGGTGATCCCCTTAATGCACTGTGCAAGCACCTCGTCTGCCACCCTGAATGCGGCGTCCAGCGGGAGCCTTGGCACTATTTCGAGAAGTTTGTCGTTTGGTATTACGACCGTCGTGTCGGCATAAGTCCTCAGCCTTTCGAGCCCCCTGAGGGCATTCTGCATCCTGAGTGCACCTTCCGCCTTGAAGGGAAGGGTCACAACTGCCATGACAAGCGCCCTGCTCTCCTTGGCTATTTCGGCCACTACCGGAATGGAACCGGTGCCTGTGCCGCCGCCCATGCCTGCCGTGACAAAAACTATGTCGTTGCTTCTGACGTATTTGCCTATATCCTCCCTTGCCTCATCGGCTGCCTGGCCCCCTATTTCGGGGATGGCGCCTGCACCGAGACCGCGAGTAAGCCTTCTCCCGAGCAGAACTTTGTGAGGTGCATCGAGAAGCAGCAGGTGACGTGCGTCGGTGTTTGCCGCTATCAGCGAGGCGCCGAATATTCCCGCCTGGTTGAGCCGCCTTATTGTATTCGAGCCGCCACCACCGCAGCCTACGATGCTTATCTTAACGCGAAGCGACTCCACGAGCTGCATAAGCTCTTCATCAGTTGCGTCCATGCCGATACCTGCCGGAGGTACCGGCGATTCTCTCATGACATCGTCCACAATAGACTTCATTGATTTCCCATCCCTGAATGAGTGCAGGAAGTAGATAAGGGCGGCTAGATATTTAAAACATCTTTCCAGAATCACACTCTAAAAAATCGCACAATTAGTGCAGATCGTTCTCAATTTCGTCAGAAAACCGTCTGACATCTGGCTGACAAATTCAGAAATTTGCACCCCTTTAGCTGGCGGGGATTTTCAAGGCCACAGTACCATCAGCCGAAGGTGGAAAGGGGCGTCCCCATGCTTCAGAGCCGCATGAGCAGGTCATACCTTCGGCGTTTACGAGATAGCAGAATGGGCACTGATAGAGTTTCAGACCGGCATCAGAGTAGATGGACCCGCAATAGCGGCAGAATGCATCCCCGTCCCTCACCTCACAGCCGCAAAGCTGACACTTGAAACCATTCATGGTTGAAAGGTGAAAACCACACCCCGGACAGTGGCTGTCCTCAGCCGAAACCGCACAATCGCAGGACGGACATCTGAAGCCGGCCAGCAGCGACTCCTCGGCGCCCTCGCTGAATACAGGAACCTTGGGAAGCCACTTGACGTATGTCAGCCCATGCTCGACGACAAGAGGTTCGCCGCAGCATGAACAAGAACCTCTGAACATTGAACAGCCGATGTGGTAGACAGCACCGCACTCGCACCTGCAGGACATGGATGCAGGTTCGACATTCTGCATGCATATGGCACATTGCGCCTTCCATGTCCCGTGGACAAGCACGCGCCTTCCAGAAATCCTGGAAATCAAAAAGCGGGCGGCACCGCGCGCATGTGATTTTCTCAGCAGTTTTTCCCACATGCCCTCAATCCGTTGCCGCATTTTGCTGTATGCCTGCCGGACGTCGTTCACGGAAAAGGAAACGGCAAGTTCATTAAATAACACTATGCAAGGTTCTCGGACACAGTGCCCAGATAGGTACCGTCGATTAGGTAAATTCTGCCGCTGCCGAGCCTTATCATCCTCTCCCTGAACATCGGACCAAGGCCACGCCCCGTCCCTGCGTTGACTGGAGTGCCAACAAGGAGCGGGTTGAAGGCTGGTATGACTATCATCTCAACCGGCAGGCTGCCGTACTTCTTCGCAGGATCATGTCTCCTGAAAGGAACGCGAAGCCAGCACTTCTCGACATACCTGTTCCCAAGAGAATCGATGAAGCGGACGGCAGGGTGTATGTGTCCCATCACGAGAAAACTAGAGCGCATAAGGCTCGGCGCAGGCCATGCATGACCGTGGCAGTATGAGACGCCTCCTTCGGAGAAGCCGCCTGTCCCGTGGAGGAATACTCGCTGGGGAAGTGACCTGGCTATGAGCGAATCGTGGTTTCCCGGAACCACGTCTATCCTGCTGTAGTGGTCCAGGAGTGAAGACATGAATGCGGGCAGGCTGCTCCTGCGCTTTGTATAGCCAATCCTGTGTTTCAGATCCCCAAGTATGATCAGCCTTTCTGCCCTGGTGGAGATTGACTGCAGCTCCGATAGCATTTCCTCAGACTGCCTTTCGACAAGCACCCCTTTTTCCTCAAGTTCCGTTCCGTAACCAAGATGCAGATCTGCTATCACTACAGCAGGCTGTTCACCGCCCACGAGGAGGGCAGGATGGCCGGCGACCGGTTCAAGCATGCCAATAGCACTCAGACACCCCACCTCAATCTCTCTGACAGAGCAGACGGAAGTCCTGCTCTCGTGTTCAGCTCCACGATGGATTCTATGTCGTATGGGACCCGCCTTATCTCGACAGCGTCCCGTTCGAGAATTGCAAACGAAGCTCTCGCGTCGCCGTCCCTCGGCTGGCCAACCGCACCCGGATTGACAACTGTAAACCCGGAAACCCTCCTTACGAAGGGTACATGCGTATGGCCAAGGAGTGTAAACCTTCTCCCGGACGAAGAAGCAAACCGCTCATCCACCATATCCTCGTAAATGTATTCGTAAGGGTCCTGGGGAGAGCCGTGGTAAACTGCAATTTCATCCACTACTGCAGACTGCTTCAGTGAAGCGATGAAGCGGGTGTTTTCATCCGTCAACTCGGCCCTTGTCCATCTTATCGCCTCGGCCGCAAGAGAATTCATCATCCCCGCTGAATCAGGCGAAACAACTGCTTCATCGTGGTTCCCCATTATGCACACAATTCCCCTCCTGCGGAGTTCATCCACGACCTTGTTCGGCTGGGAATTGTATCCAACCAGATCTCCTGCGCAGATCGTAACGTCGACCCCTTCGCCGTCAATCTGGTCCAGGACGCGGTCCAGAGCAACGAAGTTCGAATGAACATCTGATATCAGAGCATATCTCGTCAATATGAGCCACCAACGTTGCCTGCGAGAACTTCAGGTATCGTTTCAATCATGTCTGTCGCAAGGAGTCCGTACGATTTTGTTCTGAAGCATATGTCTCCGGACAGGCCGTTGATGTACGCCCCCATCCTTGCTGCATCAAACGGTGAGGACCCTTTAGCCATCAGGGCTGCGACTATGCCGGCAAGCACGTCGCCAGTGCCACCAACAGTCATTCCGGGGTTGCCTGTATCATTGAGCTTGACACGGGTGCCGTCCGAAATGATATCCGTGGCTCCCTTGAGAAGTATCGTCAGGCCGAGAGCCCGCGCCCATGAACAGACCTGCTCAGACCTTTCCTCCAGCGTTTCACCCGTCTTCTCTCCAGTCAGTTTTTCGAACTCCTTTGAATGAGGCGTGATGACCGCTTTCTTTCCCTTGACGAGGGAGTGATTGCCCCCCGCCACCTCGATAGCTGCCGCATCGACGACCATTCCGCAGTTCGATTTGCCGAGTACGGCTGCTATGAGTCCGGCGGTTCCCCTGTCCGTATCCATTCCCGGGCCGATGACAATCGCGCCTGACCTCGCAACCCACCTGAGAATGGCTTCTTCGTCATCGGACGAAAATCCGTCGCCGGCAGTCGAAAACACCATGAGGTTAGGTGAGAAACATGACACAGTCTGGTAGCTCCTCCGAGGCACTATCGTGTAAACAAGGTCGGCTCCTGACCGGTAGGATGCCAGGGATGAAAACGTCGGTGCTCCCGCAAAGGCGCCGCCGCCTATCACAGTGACTATGCCGTTGTTGCCCTTGTGCGAGAACCTGGAAGGCACAGGGTAGAGTATCATCTCGCCAGGTCCCGTGTATCTTGCAGCCCTCTCTGGGATGCCTATATCCGCTATCTCGATGACGCCGCATGTCTCTCGACTCATTCCCTTCTTGGTGTCATGGAAGGTGACAGTGATGTCTGGATGCACCTGGAAACCTGTCGGAAAGCCCGAAGGAACATCGACCGAGAGCAGCAGGCTGCCGTTTTTCTGCAACCCGGCCATGAGTTCCATAAGTTCCCTGTAGCGTCCTTCAGGAGCTCTGTTGATGCCGGAGCCAAGAAGCGCATCAACGACCACAGTCTCCTTTTCACGGAGTGCGGCGAGGACATCAGGACCGCAGACAAGGTCAGAAACGGCTGAGAAATTGGACTCGAGCAGCCCGCTGCGATCCTTCTGGTCCGGTTCTGCCAGCAGTATGTGGACATGGAACTTCTCCCTGAGGTGGCGTGCGGCCGCAAATCCATCCCCGCCGTTGTTTCCCGGGCCGCATATCACAAGGACGGTAGACCTGCCACTGGAATGCTTTGTCGCTGCCTCGGCAACACGGCGTCCGGCATTGTCCATCAGAGTGGAGACGGGAGTGCCGCAGAACTCCGAGTTGCGGTCAAGGACCCTGAACTCAATCAGTTCTAACATTCAACTCATCACAGATATTCGCGGTCATTTTGTCTGCTTTCTCAATTGCGAGGAGACCATCTTCAGCATTTCGGCTTTCTTAACCGAATTGTCCACAAGTATCCTTCCTTCCTTCTTGTACCATCTTGAAGGATAAGAGGCCGTTTCATCGACCTCATGCTCTATGCCGAGTGAACGTAGTGCATCGGAAATCATCTGAACCGTCGGAGAATCCACCGCCTCCTTCTTGGTGACCCTCCTTCCCTGCTTCCTTTTCAGCCTCGCATCAAGGTAGGACGGCCACAGAACCCATCTGTCCTTGACCTGCATATCAACCAACTGAACAATTCGCTGCTGTTAAATAATATTTTGGTATTATTAATAAATCCAACTGCCTGTGTGAATGACCAGCCCTGTTGGGGTGAATGAAAATGAAACTGCAGATAGGAGTAATTGGCGGGAGCCAGCCTGATGATCTGCATAGGAGACTTGCACTGGAGGTGGGATCGCTACTTTCGAAGGCGGGGGCGGTGGTGATTTGCGGCGGTCTGACAGGCATCATGGATGCGGTGGCAGAGGGAGTGGAGGCAGAGGGCGGTATTTGCATCGGTCTGCTTCCCGGAATGAGCCCCCTTGATGGCAACCCTCACCTTACTGTGGGTCTACCGACGGGCATAGGCTTTGCAAGGAATTTCCTTATAGTGAGGGCCTCTGATTCACTAATAGCGATAGACGGTTCCAACGGAACGCTGTCAGAGGCCTCCTTTGCCATCGCAGAGGGGAAATCGGTCGTGTCGCTGGATAGTTTCCACCTGGACAGGCAGAAGGATACTGAGGGGAATTTCATCGCCGCGGCAACTCCCTCCGAAGCGGTAAGAATTGCGCTCGAGGAGGCTTCAAGGAAGAGGAGCGAATTTGCGGCTGGAAGAGTGCGGTTCAGGGAATCCTGGTAATGCCCGGACCGGTACGACGGGGTGTCATAATGAGCAGTATAAACGCGGCTGAAGAGGAAGAGACAGGATTTGCACTTGCAGAAAAGGGACTCGAATTGTGCTCCGCGGCAGGAGTAAGGTATGCAAGCGTGACATACAGAAGGACGGTTGAGCTTGGCATGTTTTTCAAGAACGGCTCGCTCAGCGTGATTTCACCGGAAACAGACTACGGAATTTCAGTTAGGGTCGCAACCGCAGGCGGAGTCGGTTTCTCATCCACGAACAACCTTGCTGCAGGCGGCGTGAGAAGGGCAGTGGGAAATGCGCTCTCGATGGCGAGAGCTGGTTCAGGTGATGCGGCAGACCTAAGAACGGGCAAGCCCGAAAAGGCATCATGGTCCGTTGAAGAGAAGGTCAGGCTGGCAGACGTCGACACGGATGAGAAGATAAGTAGAATGTCGGAACTCGACGAAATACTCAGGCAGAGCAGCAAGCTGAAGAGTTTCAGGCAGATCGCATACAGCGAAGGCAAGTCCACAAAGTACTACATAGATACGGAGGGGACAAGCATAAGGGCATCGGACCCGAAGGTCGAGGTCAGCTATTTCCTGATGCTGCAGAACGGAGCGGACTTTGAACAGGCGCACCGGCAGTTCGGCTACACTGGCGGGTTTGAGGCGATTGATGAGCTTGAAGTCGGGACGCAGGGAAGGGAGGAGGTGGAATCGCTTGAGAAGATGCTCACGCAAGGCAGGTCATTCAGACGTGGAAGGTATGACCTTGTGTGCGGCAACGAGGTTACAGGGATCGCATGCCATGAAAGCTGCGGGCACCCGATGGAGGCAGACAGGATAATGGGAAGAGAGGCATCTCAGGCAGGCAAGTCTTTCGTAGGCATCGACTCATGTGGAAGAAAGATCGGCTCGGACATTGTCACAATTGTAGACGATCCGACGCTGCCGAACAGCTTCGGCTACTACCTGTACGACGATGAGGGCGTCAGGGCAAGAAGGAGAATACTCTATGAAAACGGACGGATCAATGAGTTCCTGCAGAACAGAGAGAGCGGTTCTATGTCCGGCAGTTTCTCAAACGGGGCAGGCAGGGCCGCCTCATATGGTGTCGAGCCACTCGTCAGAATGGCAAACACGTACCTCCTTCCTGGAGACTTTGATGATGATGAAATTGTCGAGGGGGTAAAGAACGGTGTTCTACTCAAGAGCTTCAACGAATGGAACATTGATGACAAGAGATACAACCAGAAATATGTCGGCAGGGAGGCATACATGATCGAGAACGGAAAGGTTACCCACCCTGTCAGGTCGCCTGTGCTTGAGATAACTACTCCGGGGTTCTGGAGCGCAGTGGAGGCTGTGGGAAAGAGGCTGCGTTTCTTCGGCGGCACATGCGGAAAGGGGGACCCCATGCAGGGCATGGAAGTCAACATGGGCGGTCCGATGATCAGGCTCAGGAACATAGCTATGAAATGAGGGGCGAGCATGAACACAGAACAACTCAAGAACCTCTCTGAAAGGATAGTCGATTATGCTGTCAGGAAGGGCGCGGATGATGCGGTTGTCAACGCCTACAGTACTGACACCAGGCAGATCAGGTTCAGCGAGAACAGGTCTGACATATTCAACAGGTGGAATGAGGCACACTTCCAGCTCTTCCTTTCCAAGGACAGAAGGGTCGTCGCGACAACAATCAAGGGTGCGGACAACTTCAAGGCGGTGGTCGACGGGGCAGTAAGCACAGCTCTTGTTTCTCAGCCCAGCGACGATTATGCAGGCATTGCTGAAAGGACACGCGCCAGAAGCCATGCAGCTCCCTGGAAACCGTTGCCTGACACTGTCCTGACGGATTATGTGTCCAGGGCTATCCACGCAGCATCGGAAGCGGGAGCCGGGAACGCGGCC
Source organism: Candidatus Sysuiplasmataceae archaeon (assembly GCA_046706185.1). Lineage (GTDB taxonomy): Archaea > Thermoplasmatota > Thermoplasmata > Sysuiplasmatales > Sysuiplasmataceae > JAJZXY01. The sequence continues at coordinate 33,754 of JBJKPR010000025.1, read as the reverse complement.
GGAACTTTGTACAACGAGCATGCAGATCACTACATCTCCTCATCCACAGGCATAAGGAAATTCGAGAACGTCTCCTCCCTCTATCTCTCAATCAGATGCTTTGTCGATGATGAGGCGAGCGGTCATGCCGTCACCTCCTCTACAAGCGAAAGGGGATTTCATCCAGAAAAAGCGGCGGAAAAGGCAGCTTCGCTTGCAAAGCTTGTGGGAAGGCCGGCGGGCGGAATCGAGGGAAGGTACGATGCAATTCTAGACCCGATGGTTGCCGCGACGATCACTTCGGAGGTCGGCTCCATGAGTTCTGCCTTCAATGTAATGAGCGGTTTTTCGTGCTTTGCAGGGAAGGTAGGAAAGAAGGTGGGATCAGGCACTGTCACGATTGAGGATGATGCAACGCGCAACCTTAGCGGAAGAAGGTACTTCGATGACGAAGGTGTTGCCGTCAGGAGGACGACCATCATCGACAGGGGCGTGCTGAAGAACTATCTGCACAACACATCGACAGCCAGGAAGTTCAAAACAAGGACAACTGGAAATGCTGGCCTTATTGCACCGGAGGCGATGTCACTTTCGATGAAAGAGGGCGACGAGAGCTTCGGTTCGATGCTTTCTGAACTCAGGGACGGTCTGTACATAAACAACGTGTGGTATACAAGGTACCAGAACAGGAAGCTGGGCAACTTCTCCACTATACCGCGTGATGCAATCCTGCGTGTGAAGAAAGGTGAGATAGTGGGTTCTGTCAAGGATGTCCGTGTTACGGAAAACCTTGTGAAGCTCCTGCAGAAGATTGCATCTGTTTCAAGGGAAAGGGAACACGTTTACTGGTGGCTCGAGTCGTTTACACCGAGCACTGTGCCCTATATACTTGTAAAAAAGCTCAACATAACGCGTTCGGCAGATGCCGCCTGAAGAACTGAATCGAATGTATGTTCAACTCTGCTCCACAAGCGTCGCGTTGATCATACCGTGCTGCCCTGGCCTGGATGTTACCACAGCAAGACCCAGTTCGGTCTGTATGACCGCCCCCTTGTTCATTATGTTTCTCTGGGTGTAGTTGGGGTTAGCCGGGTTCTGCTTCACGGTTACAATCTTCGCCTTCTTGGTGACACCTGTCTTCTTGTCCGTCACGTTCGCGACATCGGTCGACAGCACACGCGACTTTGAGTTGGCCCCCTTTGTCCTGTAAACCTTGAGCCTCTGGGCGCCGAGGAAGGTGAACTGCTTCTCCCTCCCTACCTCGAACCTGCGCTTCTTCCTGCTCTGGGTGTATCTGCCGCCGGTCGACTTCCTTCTAGATCTGCCGTTCCAGGTTGCCATGCAATTCTGTGTTGTAGCTTTTGTTGTATAAAAATGTTTGCGACCCGGGCTGTCCCGTTAACCGTGACAAAGAACGGCCGGACGGCCGTCGTTCAGACATGGAGAATGAAGCCGAAACCGAGGTTCTGGAACACAAGAAGATAGGATAGCAGGAAACCAAGTATTGTCCCTGTGTTGAGAAGCGGCAGGCCCGCCTGCGGCTTTCCCCTGGATGTAAGGCGCATAAGGAGTAGAAAGCCCACGAGTGCCCCTGCGAGGCATCCGGCCGCAACCAGCATGTCCCCTCCCAAACCTGCAATAACAGGGGTAGGCGGAAGGTTGGCAAACGCACTCACAGTAAGAACACCGGGGATTATCATGTCGCCCAATCCTATGTACAGCGCATCCCTCGGCTCACTGCTGCTTGTCGCGAGCGAGCCCTTCTTGTCGAAGTTGCTGAAGCCTATTTTCCTTGGAACCATGAGCATTATCGGCAGGTTAAGGTCCATCGCACCTTCCGCAATGCTCAACATGTGCTTCGTGCGGTAGACGGCAATGAAGTCATACACGGCCATAGCGAGAAGGAGGACAAATGCTGGCAGAATGCCAAGGGATATGCCGAAAATGGCCGTGATCCCAGCTGCCATTATGAAGCCCCAGCCATCGACTACATACCATTCAGGGTAAAGCCACAGGGCGATGGCAACCGCAACCATTATCCCGACCGACAGGTAGAAGTCGAAGTCAGGATAGGCCGGAAGCAGGAGGAAGAAGACAGGAAACAGCACGTAGATGGCCGAAAGAGACATGATGAAGATGAAAATTCCCCGCAGCCAGTTGCCCTTCTTCATCTTGAAAATGTAAATCAGGAGGAACGTGAAAAGAATAAGGAATGCCACGTAGATGAGAGGTATGAGCGGGTTCGACTCCCCCTGCGAACCGAATGCCTGGTAGCCGAAATACTCATACTGAGGCACCAGGAAGAGGGCAACAACCTGCACGAGCACGAACAGCACAGCCGTGATAGATGCAGGAAGGTAGAATGAAAGGTACCTGGTTGCTTCGGTCAAACGCCAACACCGCTACTGCTGAGCCACAACATTCCCGAACGCTATCGTCCCTGTAACCCTGTTTATCTTCACGTTGACCCTGGAACCCTTCTGGGCTCCCTGGACGTAAATTATGTACTTCTCTATCCTGGCTATCCCGTCGCCCCTGGAGCCCGTATCTTCTATCATTACCTCCAGTATTGCGCCCTCCCTGACAGCAGGTCCCTCCTGTACTGCTGCTGCACGCTTCACAGTGACAGGTCTCTGGGCACCGCAGGCCTCGCACTCCAGAAAGTGGACACGTCCTTCTTTGACGAGCTTCGTATCCGGCCTTCCACACTCAGAGCAGATGACATACGAAACAGTATACTCCTTTATCCTGTCCACAAGCTGCTGTGCATTTACCTTTGATTTGAAAACGACCCTTCTCCCTTCGAGCGTTCCCGGCGTACCTAGTTCACGAAGAAGATACTGCAGCAGGTGCTCGGGGTCACGCCTGAGCTTCTCAGCTATGTCCATGAAATTCCTCAGCACGGAGCTCTTACCCTCCAGTATAACATCCGGTTCGGGCACCTGGAAGCGTTCACCCGAAGTAAGCGAGTCGGGTATCTCCTTTTTCGCGCGTTTCAGCAGCTTTTGATAATCGTAACCTTCTGCCAATTCAACCAGTTCCTGTGACTTCGTCTGTTGAGTTAGTGAAGCATCAATATATAGATAATCATGAGCCCGTCGCTAAGTGCTCCCGTATTTCTGCCTGAGAGCGGCCCTTATCAGGCCAAGGTGCAGCGGCGAAGGGTGGCCCGGTCTTGACTTGAATTCGGGGTGGAACTGCGAACCGATAAAATAATCGTTCGAACCGAGCTCCGCCACCTCCATCCTCCTTCCGTCTTCTGACCTCCCTGTGAACTTCAGTTCTCGGGAGGTAAGGTCAGAAATGAGCTCGGGATTGATCTCGAACCTGTGCCTGTGCCTCTCGTAGACCTCCGTGGATGAGTAAAGCCTTGCTGCCTCCGATCCTTCCTGGAGCAGGACAAGATGTGCTCCAAGCCTCATTGTGCCTCCCTTTTCTGACACATCCCTCTGCTCCGGCAGCAGGTCGATCACCGGATGTGGAGTGCCCGGGTTGAATTCAGTGCTGTTTGCACCGTCCCAGCCCATCACATTCCTTGCGTACTCGATCACAGCGCACTGGAAACCAAGGCAGATGCCCAGGAACGGCTTGTTGAACTCCCTTGCATAGCCTGCCGCATTTATCTTCCCCTCAATGCCCCGTGACCCGAACCCTCCCGGAACAAGAATCGCGTCCGATTCTGAGAGGAGCTTCTCTGCACCCTTCCTTTCTATGTCCTCAGACTCTATGAACTTCGTGTTCACCCTGCACTCAGTGGCAGCACCTACGTGGTGGAACGCCTCGATATGGCTTATGTAGGCGTCGGCAAGCTCGGTGTACTTGCCGACGATTGCGACGTCGACAAAGTACTTTGGATGTTCAAGGCTCCTGTAGAAGTCCTTCCACCCGGTCAGGTCCGGGGCTCCCGAGGGAAGGCCGAGCTTCCTGAGGACATGCTCGGCAACATGCTGCTCTTCGAGCCACATCGGCAGTCCGTATATCGAGGGGAGGTTGGGCGCACTTATCACGGCATCGACGGGAACGTTGCAGAAAAGTGAAATCTTGCGCTTTATGTCCGGTTCAATATCCCTTTCGGCCCTCGCAATGATCATGTCAGGGTCTATGCCTATTGCTCTCAGCTCCCTCACGGAGTGCTGCGTCGGCTTTGTCTTCTGCTCCCCGACCGAGCCGACCTCAGGGACGAGAGTTGTGTGCATGAAAAGAGCATCCCTGTGCCCATTCCTGCCCCCCATCTCCATGCTCATCTGCCTTACAGCCTCAAGAAACGGCATCGACTCTATGTCGCCGACAGTTCCGCCCAGCTCCACGATTGCAACTTCAGCCCCTGATGATGCTGCCGCAGCTGCTAGCCTGCTCTTGATCTCGTTTGTTATGTGCGGTATGATCTGGACTGTCTTGCCTAGATATGCCCCATCCCTTTCCTTGTTAATGACGGAAAGGTAGATCTTGCCAGTCGTTATGTTGTGCTCCTTCGAAAGGCTGACGCCGAGGAAACGTTCGTAGGTGCCGAGGTCGAGGTCCACTTCTCCCCCGTCATCCATCACGAATACTTCTCCGTGCTCAAAGGGGTTCATCGTGCCCGCATCTATGTTCAGGTAAGGGTCTATCTTGATTGCAGTGACATGAAAACCTCTAGCAACCAGAAGTCTGCCGAGGGCAGCCGCGGTTGTTCCCTTCCCCAGACCAGAAATGACACCGCCCGTGACAAAAATGTATTTCATCAGTTCACGGGATCAAAACATTAGCCAAGTCACTATTTCAAACTTATGTTCTCGAACAGTGGCATATTCCGGCCTGTTCGGATGAGCCAGGCTGGCAGGAAGGAGGTAACGCACTCCTGACTTCAGATCCCAGCATCAGTGCAGTCATATCCGTAACGGCTCGTCACGGGCTGCGCGATGCCAATTCCCTCTTCAGAGCCTCGATCGGTTCAACCGGCGTCGGGTCAGTGGAACCAAGAAGCGCGAGGTAGTAACTTGCATGGTCTCCGATTACTATGTACCTCAGCAGTTCGTTGAGCATGCCGCCGCCGAGAGAGGCAATCTTCATCACGCCCATCCTTTTTCCGAGCATATCCTCCACAACATCCATTCTCCTTCTGAGAAGGGGCTCCTTCTCGATGCCCTCAAGTATGATTGCCTTGTAGCCGGAGCAGGTCTCGTCGAGCTGAAGCGGAATCCACTCATTGTGGTTCGATTCGGGCATTGTCATAAGCCAGGCAAACCTCTTTGAATTCTCGTTGAACTGGGTCTTCATTCTTTCGGCGGCTGAGAAAATATCAGGGGTGGTGAATATGATCGGTGTCGAACCGTTCAGCCAGACGGCCATTTCTTTGGCGATATTCTCCGACAGACTGACCTCAGGAGAGACAGATGCAGCTGCTGTCCTGGCGCTCTGGACTGCATCCATGATGCTGCCTGCGAAGTCATTGACGCCCAGCCTGGAGGCAATGCCGAGAAGGGCAGAAAGCATGTAACCCAATGCCGCCCGGGGCTGCACACCTCCTGCAAGCCTGAGAAACGGAAGAGAGTGCTCTCTGCACATGCCTTCAAGTTTTCCGCCGGATGATATACCTATTGAGGGTATCCCCCTCTTTATTCCAGCCATGAAGCTGGAGAGTGTCTCCTCCGTATTGCCGGAGTAACTGACGGCTATATGGAGGACATCCCTGCCAAGGCGCTTGGGCAGTGAGTATGTCCTGTTGACATCCACCCTGAAACCGTTGAGATGCCTGAGAATATCTCCAAGCACATCTCCGCCGATTGCCGAGCCGCCCATGCCTGAGATAACGAAAGACGAGGGGGTGAAGCCGATCGAGCCAAGTTCCATGTGCATGGACAGTTCCCATCCCTTCTCCAGCTGAAACGGGAAGGATGCAATGTCCCTGTACATGCCGCTCCTGTCGATTTCTGCCCTCCGGACCGCGTCGTCTAGAATATCAGCCGGTATCATCGGCCATCTCTAAATCAGCACACATATTTACCCATGCTGACCAGCAGGGCTGAACTGCAGCGGTCAGCCCATGGGAAAAACAAAATACATTAGCACCTTCGCTATTTCATCACATTCCGGAAGTGATCGGCGATCCTGAAAGAGAGAAAACCTGTGAGAGTGATGGCTTCTGGTGTATTCGACATAGTGCACCTGGGGCATCTTCATTACCTTCAGGAGGCAAGGAAACTCGGCGACGAGCTGGTCGTTGTGGTCGCAACGGATGCCACTGTCAGGAAAATGAAACATGAACCGATAACGCCCGGCAAGATGAGGGTGGAGCTTGTTGCAGCGCTTAAACCTGTGGACCGGGCCGTGCTCGGACACGAGGATGACATTTACAGGACAGTTGAGGAAGTCGGCCCGGACATAATAGCCCTGGGATATGACCAGCGCTTTGATGAAAAGGAACTTGACATGCAGCTGAGAAAAAGGGGTCTCGAAGGCATCAGGATTGTCAGGCTGTCAAGGATGGACTATGACCTGAACGGCACAAGGAAGATCATACAGCGCGTAATAGACTGGTATACGCTCGAAAACAGGCTGAACAAGAAGCAGGAATGAAGGCAGCTCACACCCCCTCCCCGGCAAACTGGGCACTCCTCAAAAAAGCTCAAAGACCGATATTAATAATAAACACCACAAGGTACCAGTGGCCGTGATTATAGTAAGCGGTTCCAGTAGCCGGCTGCTGTCGGACCATCTTGCTGCTGAAGCAGGATGGGAGCTTGCCTCATCTGAACTCAGGCGCTTCCCGGATGGTGAGAGTTATGTCCGTGTCATTTCTCCGCTGGAGAAGAAAGATGTCGTGATTGTTTCAGCGACATTTCCCGACGGGAACATAATAGAGACGCTCCTGCTCCACGATGCAGTCGTGAGAAGGAAGCCGAACTCCGTCAGGCTTCTTGTCCCTTACTACGGTTACCAGAGGCAGGACAAGCTGTTCAAGGAGGGGGAGTCAGTGAGCGCCGAAGTAATAGCAGGAGTCCTGGACAACAGGTTTGAGGAAATAATGACCGTTGACCTCCACGCTGAGGGCGTATCGAAGTACATAAGGAACACGAAGACAAAGAATTTCATTGCCTCGCCCCAGATAGCGAAGCACTTCAGGAGACACAGGATAGATACCGTCATTTCACCGGACGGCGGGCTCAGGGCGGTGGAGTATGCTAAGCTGGCTGCAAAGGAGCTGGGATGCGAATACGATTATTTCCTGAAGGAAAGGCTTGATTCCACAAACGTGAAACTCTACCCAAAGAAGGTGGACGTCAAGGACAAAGCCGTCCTGATAGTGGACGACATAATTGCAACCGGCGGATCGATGATCGCTGCAATTAGGAGGCTAAAAGAGCTTGGCGCAAAACGCATATTCGCAGGCTGCACTCACGGCCTGTTCACAGGCAATTCGCTTCCAAAGCTGAAGGAGCTGGCGGACGAGGTAATTTCCACAGACACTGTGGAGACGGAGGCGTCTGTCGTCTCCGTTGCGCCCCTTGTGCTGGAACACCTGTTTGAATTGAAGCACTAGCGCCCCCGAGATTACTTTTATAAACGGACCGTTTTTACATAGAACTGGCCGGAATCGAGTGGTTCAGTTGAAAAAAGAGGAGAATTTCAGCGAGTGGTACAACAGCGTCATTGAGGAGAACAACCTCACAGACAAAAGATACCCTGTCAAGGGCATGAATGTCTGGCCTCCGTACGGCTGGAAGGCGATGCGACTGATAGACACCATCGTCAGGGAGGAATTCGATTCCAGGGAACATGAGGAGGTGAACTTCCCGCTCCTCATACCCGAAGACCAGTTCCAGAAGGAGAAGGATCACATAAAGGGGTTCGATTCCCAGGTCTACTGGGTCACGAAAGCGGGCGACAACGACCTGGACATAAAGCTCCTTCTCAGACCAACGAGCGAAACAGCAATGTACCCTCTTTTCTCAACATGGATCAGGTCACATGCTGACCTGCCGCTGAGGATTTACCAGATTGTCAACACATTCAGGTACGAAACAAAGCAGACAAGGGCCTTCATCAGGGTCAGGGAGATACACTTCATAGAGGGGCACACATGCCATGCCACATTCGAGGATGCGGAGAAGCAGATCGAAGAGGACCTTGACATAATGAGGGGCATTGCCCGTGGCCTGTGCCTTCCTTTCAGGGTTCACACGAGGCCAGAGTGGGACAAGTTCCCTGGAGCGTACTATACGAAAGGGATAGACACTGTCCTGCCTGACGGCAGGACGCTTCAGATCGCCTCGATACACCAGTACAGGAACAATTTCTCCATTCCATACGAGATCTACTTCGAGGACGAAAACGGTGAGAGGAAACCTGTCCACCAGACAACGTTCGGCCTGAGCGAAAGAATGCTCGGGGCGGTAATTGCGATACACGGTGATGATCGTGGGCTCGCTTTCCCTCCTCCTGTCGCACCCATCCAGGTGGTTGTCATCCCGGTGCTTCTGAAAGGTGAGAAAGAATCGGTTGAGAAGGCGGCGGGAGACGCTTCGAACAGGCTGAAGGCATCCGGCATAAGGGTCAGGCTCGACAGCAGGGATATCAGGCCAGGCAACAAGTACTACGAGTGGGAGGGCAAGGGCGTCCCGCTGAGGGTGGAAATAGGCAGGAGAGAAGCGCAGGAGAACTTCGTGACGGCGGTGAGAAGGGACACAGGGAAGAAAATCAGAATAGAGTCAGCTTCCCTCGAACATGAAATAGCCGCTCTGCTCGACGAAATATCGGACAGCATGCTGCAGAAAGCAACGATGAGCGAGAAGGCTCAGGAGCGAAGGGTGGAGAACCTGAAGGACATAGGACCAGGCCTGAACACAGTGTGGTGGTGCGGTGATGAGGCCTGCGGAAAGAGCATAGATGACGAAACAGGCTCGAGCATCCTGGGCATGCCTGAGGAAAAGAGCAGCTCAAAGGGCAGGTGCATAGTCTGCGCCAGGGACACGGAAAAGATTGCAGTTGTTTCAAGACCGATGTAGCTACTGCCTGGCAGGTTTTTTCCTGAAAAGTAGCGAGCCGACAATGCCTATTCCGACAAAGAAGACGACCACCGAGTAGACACCGTCATTGCCAGGCGAGAAGAGGTTCCACTCTCCGTACGCAAAGCCGTACCCCCAGTAGAAAGCAAGACCGACGGCGAGCATTGCAAGTGAGCCTGCGAACTTGAACTTCCTGCCCAGTCCCTCTTGTGCCATCCTGTGGTCCATTTTGTGCATGCTTTATAAAGGTTATTCAGACGTCTGAACACAGGGGCGACCCGGAGGGGGCCAAAGGCACTTCCTCCATGTTCGCCAATAAGAATGATTATCCGCCCTCCCATTTCGGTGCAGGTGATTCACATGAAAAGTGCGATGACCGCAATAGTGGCAGTGATACTCGAGGACGGTGAAAAAGTCGTCGAGGGCGTCAGGGATGCATGCTCCAGGGCAGGGACTGATTCAGCCCTTGTCCTGTCAGGCATTGGAATGCTCAGGAATGCTGAGATCGGTTTCTGGAACGGGACGGAGTACGAGACCGAGGTGTTTGAAGAGCCGCGCGAGCTCACATCCATGGCCGGATCGGTCGCAGGGCAGGATGGCCAGCTGACAGTTCACCTTCACGCCTCGCTCTCAGGAAGGGATCACAGGGGTATTGGAGGGCATATCGTATCCGCTGAGGTGAACAACATAGTCGAGATGTCTGTTCAGCCCTATCCTTCAGGATCCCTCGGAAGGAGATATAGCGAGAAGACCAGGCTTAACATGCTATATTTTGAGACCGACTGAATGACAGACAGGGCTGGTTTCTGAAGTCTTTGTTCGAAAATGATTTAAGAACGAGAACGGTAAGTGTAGGATGACAGCATGAAATCGGGGTGAAGAGCACAATGGGCAGAATGAACAGGTTTATGAGAAATGGAAGGTCGATCATACTTGCATATGACCAGGGGATAGAACACGGACCGACGGATTTTGACGGCCGCAATGTTGACCCCAAGTTTGTAATTGACATAGCAAACAGGGGAGGCTTCGATGCTTTTGCATGCCAGAAGGGGATAGCCGAAAAGTACCATGAGATCCTGGAAGTACCGCTTCTTGTAAAGCTCAACGCCAAGACAAACATCTACGGCAAGGAGCCTGTTGCAAGGCAGCTCTGTTCGGTGGACTATGCAGTCAAGCTCGGAGCGGCGGCTGTAGGCTACACAATATACATAGGGAGCCAGTTCGAGGGGGAGATGGTGCAGGAGTTCGGAAGGATTGAGGAGGAAGCGCACGCTGCAGGTCTTGCCGTTGTACTGTGGGTATATCCGCGCGGCGAGTATGTCAAGGATGATACTGCCAGAGACATGGTGGCTTATGCCGCACGTTCTGCTCTGGAGTTCGGGGCAGACGCTGCAAAGGTGAAGTACACCGGCGACAGGGAGAGCTTCTCCTGGGTTGTAAAATCCGCTGGAACTGTTCCAGTCTTCATGGCAGGAGGGAAGAAGACAAAGGACGAAGCCGAATTCCTGAGCCATGTATCTGGAGCCATGGACGCGGGGGCTGCGGGCATAGCGGTCGGCAGGAACGTCTGGCAGAGCGACGATCCTTTCAGGACATCCAGGCTGCTCAACGAGCTGATCATAGAGAGGAAATCGCCTGAAAAGGTGCTCAAGACAGCGTGATTGTCTTGAAGATTGGAATACTGAACGGCGGAGGCGACTGCGCAGGGCTCAACGCCGTCACGCGCGGTGTTCTGAGGACTGCCGAAGCACACGGCGACACAGTACTCGGAATACGCAGGGGATGGGCGGGCCTGCTGGAGAAGGATGCGCTCGGGCTCACATACGCCGATTTTGAAGATCTCGTGGGAGAAGGCGGAACCGCGCTCGAGACATCAAGGACCAACCCGCTGAAGAGGGAGCACGGTCTTGACATTGTTGCACAGAACATGAACGCCCTCGGCCTCGACCTGCTTATAGCGGTCGGCGGAGACGATACGCTGGGCGTCGCGCGTGAACTTTCGAACAGGGGGCAGAAGGTCATCGGCGTCCCGAAGACGATAGATAATGACCTGGCCGGAACAGATTACTCCTTCGGCTTCTTCACCGCAGTCGACAGGGCAATGGAAATGATAGAGAGCCTGGGGACGACAGGGAGGTCGCACTCCAGGGTGATGGTGGTTGAAGTCATGGGCAGGGATGCGGGCTGGATATCGCTTTACGCCGGAACGGCAGCAGGTGCAAACATGATCCTGATACCTGAATACAGCACGTCTCCTGACGATGTTGTCAGGCTCGTTGAGGAGAGGCGCAGGAAGGGTAAGAAAAGCACTGTTGTTGTCGTCGCTGAGGGTGTCAGCCTTGTCTCCAGGGATAAAGCGCAGAAGGATGAGTTCGGTCATGAACTCATTGCAAAGGCACCAGGTGAGAACAATGCAAGCTACCTTGCCCGTTACATAGAGGAGAAGACAGGCCTGGAAACCAGGTCGACGGTGCTTGGACACACAATCAGGGGCTCAAGACCGAACGCGTATGACAGGGTCATGAGCACAAGGCTCGGGTCGAAGGCTGTCGATGCGGCTCACGCGGGCCGCTTCGGTGTGATGGTCGCGATACGCGGAACATCGATCATAGAGGTGCCGCTTGCAGAGGGAACGAAGAAGAAGTACGTCGATGAGGCCACCTGGAATGAACTGAAGGGCTTCTTCGTCTGACTGCTGCATCAGTATTCAAGAATAACCTTGCCAAACCTTCCGTGGTCGTCAAGCCTGCGCATCGCAGACGGCAACTCTGTGAAAGGGAACTTCGAATCGACCTGAGGCACCACCTTCTTCCTGCCGACAGCCGTCAGGACATCCGTGAGGTCAGCCCTTGAGAATGTGGTCGAGCCGATGTACTCCACCTGCATGGAATAGAGGTGAAGAAGGCTGAGCTCTGCCTTTGTGCCGGTGAGCGTACCGCATGTTGCGTACCTGCCCAGCGGGGCAAGTGAGGCGGAGCTTGACTCGAACGTCGCGCTGCCAAGCGGGTCTATAACAACGTCCGCTCCCCTCTGTCCAGTGAGGGATCGCACTGCCTTCGGTATCTCCTGTTCGTTTCTGTTGATTACATGGTCCGCTCCAAGCCTGAGCATTCGTTCACCCTGCTCCCTGCTTCCCACGACGGCAGCAACCTCACAGCCGTAGAGCCTCGCAATCTGAACAGCAAAGGCCCCCACTCCGCCTGTGGAACCTGCGACGAGAACAAATTCGCCCATCTTCGGCCTCGCCCGCCTGACGAGGCGCCACGCGGTTCCGCCATCGACTGCAAGTGTCGATGCAATGTCGAGAGGTATCTCGTCCGGGACGGGAATCAGGTTGCCAGCAGGAACGTTCGCCTTCTCCCTCCACCCCCCTTCCCTCGAGACGCCCATGACGTGCGGCGCCCTGTTGATCCTCTCGTTTGAGAGGCAAGAGCTCTCCTCCCCGCGTAGGCAGTAGTAGCAGCTCCCGCAGAAGAGCTTCGGGTTCACTATGACTCGTGTGCCGATAGCGACATCTCCCGCATCCGCTCCAACGGACGAGACGACTCCCGCGAATTCTGCGCCAGTGACAAAGGGGGGCTTTATCCAGTCAAACCTGCCGCTGAGCGTTGACCTGTCCACAGGATTGACACCGGCATAGCTGACGTCCACCACGACCTCATCGACACCGGCGACCGGCTCATCCATCTCAACCAGCTTGAGCTTCTCAATGCCGCCGAAACCGTCAAAAATCCAGGCCTTCAATGCATACCCCTCCTCCTGTGATGAGAAATGCACAATTTAACCGTTTTGAAATCTGTCCCGGCTGCATGACAGTCGTAGCAGTGCTCAGATCTGATTATATAGGTGAAACCTTGTGAAAAGCCCACCGGGAAAGGTCCGCATGTCATCGCAGGCAAACAATCGTGGAATGGAAGGAACTGCCGGGCACAGGCTTGAAGAAGATTCGTGGAGAAGCGTGGAGAAAGACATACAGTCGATAGGAGAGTTCTATGACAGCGCTGCCTCGGTGATATCGTTCGGCATGATGGACAGGTGGAGGAAGAGGGCAGCGATGGAAACATCGGACGATATGACCGTTCTGGAGGTGGGAAGCGGGCCGGGCTCATTTTCCAGGCACCTCCACGGAAGAGAGATCGTGCTGCTCGAGCCGAACGAAGTCATGCTCCGAAAATCTCTCCGGGACGGTCTCAGGGATGGCAACTACCTTCCTGTAATAGGTGTGGCCGAACACCTCCCCTTTGTCGACGGGGCGTTCGACAGGGTGATGTCCGGTTTCTCCTTCAAGAATTTCATCAACAAGGAGCTTGCACTGACAGACATAAGGAGAGTCCTCGGCACCGGAGGAAAGGTGGTCATAATTGACATTGCGGAACCGGACTCAGGCATAAGGAAGAGCGTTATGAACTTCTACATGAAGCACATCCTCGGCAGGCTCGCAATACTCGTGGTGCCCAGGAAGGTGAGGAGGGAGTGGAAAACAAACCCGTGGCAGCATCTGAGCGAGGCGTACATGAACCTTGGCAGGCCGGACGAACTGGCAACCAGGATGAGGAGCCTCGGATACAGCAGCTCGGACTTCAGGTACCTGATGACGCACGGTGTGGCCATAGTCAGGGGAGTGAAGTAGCACCCGTCTGGTTACGGTGTTGATGGAAAGCCTTTTAATTGGCATCAAAATCCGGAAGAACGATGGTCGGGACAAAAGCAAGGATAATACTGGGAAGGATCATCTTTGAGCCCCACCTGCTGATCAGCTTCCTTTACGTCGTGCTTGGGGTGCTCATAGCAGCCAGGCAGGGCATCCTGTCTGTCCCGCTCTTCCTCCTTACACTCATAGGTGCTGTTGTCTCCCAGATCGCTGCAAACACATACGACGAGTACTTCGACCATAAGCTTGGAACAGACCTTCTGACAACAAAGACGCCGTACAGCGGCGGTGGCAGGATCATATTCGATGGCGGCCTCGAACCAAAGGATGCATTCTACGTCGCAACAGTCTCACTTGTTGTTGCGTTCTTCATAGGAGTCTACCTTGCGGTCGTCTCCGGATGGGAGCTGGTGCCGCTTTTCTTCCTTGGCGGCTTCGCGGGCACATTCTATTCAACACTATGGCAGAGGAAGGGAATGGGGGAACTGATGCTCTGCGTAATAGGGCTCATAGTCATGGGCGCATACTTCGTCCAGACAGGGTACTATTCGATCGAGTCTGTTTTTGTCGCTGTGCCCTGCGGACTGCTGATTGCAAACCTTGTCATAATGAACGAGGTTCCGGATGCGGAGGCTGATGCAGCCACGGGTAGGAGGAATGTGACGACCACCCTGGGCCGGGACAATGCAGTAAGGGCTTACGCGGCGCTGGGGACTGTGATTTACGCATGGGTCGTTCTGTCTGCAGCGCTGCACATTACAAGCGAATACACGCCAATAACGCTGATTTCCGCGCCGCTCATATACAGTTCCTATCTTTATGCAAGGAAGGGGGCTGGCGACTTGCCTGTGCTAGTGAAGGCGCTGAGGAACAACATAGTCGGCATGTATGTTTTCATAGTGCTCATGGTTGTGGCTTATCTCCTGTGAGTGAAACAGTTATTAAGCGCGGCATTTTTCACCCCATATCCTCGAGGTAATACATGGGACTCACCGTGTGGCTCAAGGGAATAAGGTTGCCCTTATACTGGGCCTCTGGAGCTCCCGTGCTCCTTACGCTTGCGCTTGCGCTGAGAACAGGGCTGCTTCTCCGCCCTTACCTCTGGATCTGGGGGACAGTTGCACTTTTTGTCTTCGAGATTGGCGTTAACCTTGTAGCTGAAATGGCTGACAAGAATGAGGGCGTGTTTGTTACGCAGCGGGAGACCTGGGTTCCCACTGGCCCCTACCTCATCGACTCCACCGGCATTGCAGCCGAGAAACTGGCCCGCTACGCAGCCCTTGCGTTTGCGGTCGCAGGCATCGCCGGCCTGTATCTTGCAGCCCTTACAGGCTTCGCGGTAATCATGCTCATAGGTCTTGCAGGCTTCATTCTGATGGTGGTATACGCTCTGCCACCTCTGATGCTCGGTGTCAGGGGCATCGGCGAGCCTGTGCCCTTCATTGCATTCGGCCCGCTGCCTGGACTTGCGCTTTACTTCCTTCTCTCCGGCCGGTTGTCTGAAATGGCAGTGCTTGCAACGCTGCCTGCAGCATTCTGGATAACCGCAGTGAGGTTTGTTCACCACCTGCCCGACAGGAGCATGAAACGCGGGACGAAGTTCGTTAGAATTCACCAGTGGAGGACAGACCACGCAACTTTCCTCCTCTCAGTCTTCCTTCTGTCTGCATTTCTTTCCATCTTCGCCATTTACCCTCTGGCTGGTATTCTGACGCTTCTGCCAGCGGCTGTTTCACTGCCTCTCACATACTCTGCACTGCGCAGCACCCAGGCGGCTGCAGGAAACGCGGTTGAAATATCCAGAAGGACAAAGTACTACCTGTTGCTGCAGTTCGCAGGCAGTGTTGCGATGTCGATCGCACTCGTGCTTGGCTGATGGGGAAAGTTAGAAAACTGCTCACACGCTACGGCGGAACAGATGTTTCTCATTCTGTCCAGGCCATATGGCGACCCCGCGGCAGCAGATCCTGCATTCAGAGGGAGGGAATACAGGCTTAGGATAGGAAAGACCAGCGCCGAAGTGGCCAGGAAGCTCCTGACCGAGGCTTCGAGAGCAGGCCTTGACACTGAGATGAACACAGTCCGGGGGGACCACGTGCTGAGAGTGGAAGGAGATATGGATGAGCTCAGATCGCTCATGGAAAAGGCAGATTGCGGAGGCTCGTCCGTTGGGGAGCTTGAAAGGGCGGCGGGCAGATACTCAGGAAGGGAGGGTGTGAGGCTCGAGCTGCCTGGAACCGAAGTAAGCTCAGGCAGGCAGATGCTGATGGCCATACTGAACGTCACACCTGATTCATTCCACGACGGCGGACGAAGCTTCGACCGCAGGAAAGCGGTGGAAAGGGGGCTCGAAATGGCTGCGGAGGGGGCGGATATAATAGACATAGGGGGTGAGTCCACACGCCCCGGTGCAACACCTGTGGATGCTAAGGAGGAAGCAAGGAGGGTGTTGCCTGTAGTGAGCAGGCTGTGCGGCCTGACCGGCGTGCCGCTGTCGGTGGATACAATGAAGCCGGAGGTGGCGGAGGCAGCACTTGATGCCGGTGCTTCGATGATAAACGATGTGACAGGGCTCAGATCGCCCAAGATGAGGGCCCTTGTTGCCGAAAGAGGGTGCCCTGTGGTGATAATGCACATGAAGGGAAGGCCGAGGACAATGCAGTCCAGACCGCGCTACACCGATGTGACATACGAAGTCTGCCTGTTTCTACACGAGATGATCGAGAGGGGCGAGGCGGCGGGCATAAGGCCGGACAGGATAGTTGTGGACCCCGGCATAGGTTTTGGCAAGACGGCCGGGCACAGCATACAGCTTCTGCGTGAACTCGATGCGCTCAGGACTCTCGGAAAGCCGATACTGCTTGGAGTCTCAAGGAAGAGCTTCATAGCCAGGATAACCGGAGAGACTGAGAACAGGCTGGAGGGAAGCATTGCCGCCGCGCTGTACGGATGCGCCAAGGGCGCGAACATACTCAGGGTCCACGACGTTCCAGAGACGAGAAGGGCGCTGGCGATGTGGCAGGGCATATCTGGCCCCCCGGTCTGGAAGTGACAGTCGCGAAGCTGACCGAGTCAGAATTTCCTGTATGCAGAGAGCATGTCCCTCAGCATGCGCAGCAGTGTAACCCTGCCTTTCATATTCTTCTTCAGTGTGCCCGAAACAGCCTCCCTCCCGAAGCCGTCGATGCGGAACATGTCCTCGAGAAAGTCAAGCGCCAACCTGGGATATGTGGAGAACATCCTCTCGTTGTGAAGCATATCGCCCGTCTTTTCGGCCCTTTCAATCTCCGGTATGACCTCCTCGCCCAGATAACTGTGATAGCGCATAAGCGCCTCCCTGCCGTATGACCCGGCAGCGCGAGCCTCTATGACCGTTCTTGCAGCTGCAATTCCAGAGGCCATTGCGAGGTCGACGCCCCTGTAGGTGAAACCGTGATTGATAAAAAGCCCGGCAGCGTCCCCCGTCGATATGAAGCCGCTTCGCACTAGGTCATCCGGATTGAGTGGTACGGAATTGGGGATCATGTGTGCCGAGTACTCGATGATTTTCCCTCCCCTGAGCAATCGGCTGACATAAGGGTGAAGGCGGAAATCCTCTATCATCCCCTGCACCTCCTTCTTCGACCTGGAGACCTCTAAAGGGTCGACTACAACACCTATCGAAACGCTATCGCCGTTTGTATAGATGAAAGAGC
Source organism: Candidatus Sysuiplasmataceae archaeon (assembly GCA_046706185.1). GTDB lineage: Archaea > Thermoplasmatota > Thermoplasmata > Sysuiplasmatales > Sysuiplasmataceae > JAJZXY01. The sequence goes on along the minus strand of JBJKPR010000025.1, from coordinate 16,442 downwards.
CGCTCGCTGTCAGGTATGATGAAGGGTAGCCGACGAACACGCATGCAGCCCCCTCATCATCACCCAGGTTGAACCTGTCGTTTATTGTCTTCCTGTCGAGTTCGATTGTCTCCTTGACACCCACCTTCATCTGCGAAGGTGTCACGTCACGCCTCAGGCCTGCTTTTCTGGAAAGCGTGGCTGTCACGCCCTCCGCATTCACAACGCAGTCTGCCTCTATCCTGTCTCCCGAGGAGATGATTCCTGTTACTGCGCCGTCCTTCAGTATGATGTCATCCACCCTTGTTCCCGGAACAAGCAGCGCACCTGCCTCCTCCGCCTTGTCCGACAGCCACTTGTCGAACCTGCTCCTTCGGGCGATGAAACTTGATGACATCCTTGGATCGCCCCTGTGAGATGTAAAGTCGATCGAGGCGGCATCGTTCTCATCCATCAGGCCGATTGTTTCCCTCACAACGTAGCGCTCGACGGGAGCATCCGATGGAAAATCGCTGAAAAGCCTGCGAAGCACGTGAGAGTATATCCTGCCTCCGAAAAGGTTCTTGCCGCCTGGCACCTTCCCCCTTTCGAGCAGGAGCACTTTCAGGCCAGCCTTCGCCATGGCGTAGGCTGCGGTACTTCCCGCAGGGCCCGCGCCCACTACGACCGCATCGAACTTCTCCACAGAAGACAGCTCCGGATATGTTATATCAGGCGCTCTTAAAACATTTTCATGACGTCAGACGCCTTTGAGGCAGGATCGAGACATACTTATTTATCTCTCCGAAGAATAGTTCTTTCCAACAGCTCCATTTGAGGTATTTTGGAGTCAACCAAGTGGTAAGTATGTCTGGTGTTCAGAAGATTTCAATGATAGGCGCAGGAAATGTTGGCGCCACCGCAGGGCAGAAGATTGCTGAACGGAATATATCCAGAGAGGTCATCTTCGTTGATGTTGTAGAGGGGCTGCCACAGGGAAGGGCGCTTGACATGTACGAATCAGCCCCTGTGGAGGGGTTCAATACAAAGGTAAGGGGGACAAACGACTTTTCAGAAATAAAGGGTTCCGACATAATTGTAGTTACTGCGGGACTTGCAAGAAAACCTGGAATGACAAGGTCAGACCTCCTTGACAAAAACGCGGCGATCATGACGAGCGTGAGCGAGAACATAAAAAAGCACGCGCCGGAATCAATCGTCATTGTGGTCACCAACCCGATGGACATAATGACATACCTGGTCTTCAGAAAGACTGGCTTTCCAAAGAACAGGGTGGTCGGCATGGCCGGGGTGCTCGATACATCCAGGTTCAGGACTTTTGTTGCAATGCAGCTTGGTACAATTCCATCTCAGGTGGTCGGCTTCGTGCTCGGAGGGCACGGGCCTTCGATGGTGCCCGTGATAAGCAATTCTTCTGTCGGCGGAGTTCCACTCAGTCAGCTTCTGCCTGAAGAGAAGATACAGGAGATAGTGAAAAGGACAAGAATGGGCGGTGACGAGATCGTGAACTACCTCAAGACAGGAAGTGCATTCTACGCTCCCGCCTCCTCCATATACGAGATGGTGAAGTCGATTGCGCTGGATGAGAAGAAAATACTCCCCTGCTCAGCCTACATCGACGGCGAGTACGGGATCAGGGATATTTACACAGGTGTCCCCGTCGTGCTCGGCAGAGGTGGAGTGGAGAAGATAGTGGAGTTGAGCATCCAGGATTCGGAGTCTGCGGCGCTGAAGGCGAGCGCCGACGCAGTGAGGAAGGACATAGACCTGCTGAAGGAGCACAAGTTCCTCTGATCAGTATATCACAGGCTCATATCGCCCATCTCGGTAGTGCTCGCCGAGCTTACCCGCAATCGGTATTCCGTAACCGCAGTTAACACACCTGTTGTCAGCATCGAGGTTCCAGGAAGTAATGTCGAAACCATACCTGCCAACTGCGACCTTCCCGCATCCGGGGCAGTAGGTGCTTTCGAGGCGATGTCCCGGCACGTTTCCTATGTAGACGTAGTGGAGGCCCTCCGCCCTTGCAGCTGCGCAATGCTTCTCAAGCGTTTTCACCGGCGTGCTTGGGAAATCCATCATCCTGTAATCGGGGTGGAAACGAAGGAAATGAATGGGAACATCTGGACCGAAGTTGTCCATGACCCACCTGGAGAGCTTCCTTGCATGTTCAAGATCGTCGCCGACGCCTGGGACTATAAGGTCGGTGAATTCCACATGGACAGACGTCCTGTCCCTTATCTCGAGCAGATATTCGAATATCGGCTCTGCGTCTGGTATGCCTATGTACTTCCTGACGAAATTCCTCTCTGCATTCCCCTTGAAGTCGACTGTAATAGCATCAAGGAAGTCGTTCATCAGTGGTATGACATCAGGCGTTCCGTAGCCGTTGGAGACAAAGGTGTTGAATATCCCCTTCCTGTGCGCGATGACGCCCACGTCGTGTGCAAACTCCATGTATATCGTTGGTTCGTTGTAGGTATAAGCGATCCCCTCGCACCTGTTATTCTTCGCCAGCATCACGATCTGCTCAGGGGACAGCAGTTCTCCTTCCACCTTCCGTCTCTGGCTTATGTCATAATTCTGGCAGTACTGGCAGAGCCAGTTGCAGCCCGTTGTGGCTATGGAGAAAATCCGCGTTCCGGGCATGTAGTGGACAAGGGGCTTCTTTTCAATCGGGTCTACATGGCCTGTTATGACACGACCGTATACGAGCAGCTGGAGCCTTCCACCGATGTTCTGCCTCACGCCGCAAAGACCTGTCTGCCCTTCTCCGAGCTTGCAGTACCTTGCACAGGCTGTGCAGCGAACCTTTCCGCCTCCGGCATCTTCGTAGAGCAGTGCTTCCTTCATCCCTTGACGTTTATCAGCAGGCATGATTAAAAGCATTTGCGGGCTGCTCAGCTGTATATGTTGTAGGGCTCCTTTATGGCAGGCTCCGCCTGCTTTCTCACCCTTTCGAGCTGAGACTGAATATCCCTGGCTTCATCAAGCAGGGGCTTGAGGGAGAGGCTGAACGGCCTCGGCCGCAGCAGCTTGTTCAGTATTGCAATAAGGCTAGCTGCGGCTGCAGCGTCAGGGATGTCTGTTCTTGCATCCGCGTAGAGCCCTATGACATCCAGGTTCTGCAGCCTTCCAAGATTGAGCATCACGGCAGACACGCCGGTGATCATACCCACCTGCAATGTGTCAAGGCCCGTCTCCTTCATCTTCCTCCTGGAGATGTCGCTTGTGCCTATTGCCCACACGTTCGGCAGGTCGTCCATTCCCCTCGATTCCGTCTCCTCATCCCCCTCCCTTGGTATTGCATCCATGGCTACGAAAGAAGTGCATCCTGCTTCGGTTCCCCACTTTATAAGCTCGTTCGCCACTGCCCTGTGAGTCCGTATGGGAAGCGGGACCTCACTTGTGAAAATGGCCAGGTTCAGCTCGAGCGAACAGTAAACACGGCATGGAAGCTTCGGTCTGCCGTTGTATATCATGGAGACTGGCGGGAAGTCGTCCGAATCCATCGCGGCCACCTGATCGAGCTTGAGGTTGGATATTATGTAATTTGCAGCTATGCTTGCAACCATCCCTACCCCCGTGAATGCCTCGATCAGAACACCGTTGTTCAGAGATATTTCCTTGAGTTTGCTTAGATGAACTTCCCCGGACATGAGTACCGTTACAGTTACGTACGACCTACTATTTTAGAGGGCGACTGCCGGATGACTGTATTATAAGCCTAAGACCATCATGACAGTGTGTCATCGGAAGAATTGACCGAAAGGGGAGTGATAGAGGAAATGAAGCGCATCTTCCACTCACCCAAACCGCCCGAGGGGATTGGCGATGACTGCGCTGTCCTCAGGGTAGGCAGAGAAAGGATCGTCGTAAGCACTGACATGCTTTCGGAAGGGACACACTTCCCGTCGTACATGAGCAGCGTTCAGAAGGGCAGGATGGCTGCGGCCGTGAACCTCAGCGACATAGCGGCCATGGGGGGAAGGCCGGTTGCAATGCTCGTATCCCTGGGAGTACCCCGGGCGATGAAGATGAATGACGTAAGGCAGGTGGCAAAGGGCATCCATGACTGCGCATCCAGATACGGCGCGGAGGTAATAGGGGGAGACACAAAGAGCGCGAAAGAACTGACAGTCTCCATCACAGTCATAGGACGGAAAGTAGGGAGACTGCTGCTCAGGAGTTCGGCAGCGCCCGGGCATCTCGTGGCGCTGACAGGCAGTCTTGGAGGAGCCGCTGCGGATTTCATAGGATGGATGAGAGGAGAGAAGCCCGGACCCGGATCGAAGCTTACAAACCCCGTACCGCGCATCCCCGAGGGTATCGCTCTTTCTAGAAGCGGTGCTGCATACGCCGCTATAGACGTAACAGATGGCCTTGCAATGTCTGCCTGGTATCTGAGCAGGGCCAGTCGTGTAAGGCTGGAGATTGATGAGAATGTGCTGCCCGTCTCGAAGCGTCTGATGAGAGAAGATATTGACGACACACTGAGGAGGGAGGCGCTTCTCTACTGGGGAGGTGAATACGAGCTGCTGTTCACAGTGAAGTCCAGGGCAGCGCTGGAGCACATTGCCTCCGGGCTGAAGACGCCCGTTTCGATCGTTGGGAAGGTGGCTGCGGGCCGCGGTGCATATCTCAGAAGGGGGGCATCCGCCACGTTGCTGGAAGAGAGGGGGTACGACGCGTTTGCGGGAAGCGACTTCGCCGCGGCCCGCAGTTGAGCTCAGGAAGCTCTTCCTGCTGCTGCGATCCAGGTATGGGGAGCCGGAGTGGTGGCCGGCCCAGACACCTTACGAGGTATGCGTTGGGGCCATACTCACACAGAACACATCATGGAAGAATGTGGAGAGGGCGATAAGTGAGATGAAGAGGATGGGGCTGATGACACCGCAGTCGGTGGCTGACATGAATCCATCGGACCTGGAGTCTGTCATCAGGTCGAGCGGCAGCTTCAGGCAGAAAGCAAGGAGGCTTATTTCATTCTCCTCGCACATGATTGAGAAACATGGAGGAGACTTTCGCAAACTGGTGCAGGAAGGGGTGGGAAAGGCAAGGGAGGAACTTCTCGGCTTACACGGCATAGGCCCTGAAACAGCCGACTCAATCCTTCTCTATGCCTGCAACATGCCCGTATTCGTTGCGGATGCGTATTCAAGAAGGATACTCGGGAGGATAGGCATGACGCCCGTCGATGCCCCGTACAGCGAGGTGAAGAGACTGGTCGAGGAACGGCTGCCGGGTGAAACGCACCTGTACAACGTTTTTCACGCGCTGCTTGTGGAGCACGGCAAGAGTGTCTGCAGGGCAAAACCACTCTGCTCAGCATGTTTCATTTCATCCATCTGCAACTTCGGAAGGAGTGCTCTAAATGTAGAGAACAGGGTTGCCGAAGACAAGAACAAAAAGAAGTCCGGCTGTGAGAGGTAGGATGAAAGGTATCTTGGGAGAGGTCCACACAGACGTCCAGCCGAGAGACCTGATGCTCTCAAGCGCACCCGGCTCGTCGATCTCTCCGAGCTTCCTGACCCTCTGATGGTTCCCGTTCCCGTCAGGGATTTCGAGCAGCCACTCCTTCCTCAGATCCACCGCCCCGACCTCCTTCACGCGGCCGAGAAGCATGTGCGGCACCTTCACGTGCCCCTGTGCAATGTTGAAAAACAGCAGCCACAACGGAACGGCAAGTGAGAAGACAGCGCCCATCAGAAGCACGCTGAGGAAAAAAGGGAGCGTGAGTGATGAGAACAGGGGCTGGACGACGCCGTCGACTGCGGGCGGATAAAGAGGGAAGAGCACCGAAAGGGAGACAAGTGCCTTGGCGTCTGCCCCGCCCTTCACGACGTCAAGCTTGTAGAGAAGAAATATGAAGAGTATCCAGAGCGGTATTGACAGGAAAATGTCGACATATGTTTCACCGATGTAACTCAGGACAGAGAGCAGTGAAAGTATCAGCAGCAGGCAGCCCGCACCATAACGGACGAGAGAGCCAAGCTTTCCGAATGATCCGTTCCAGTCAACGAACATGTCTGCAAAGAGGAAGAGCGGGAGCAGGAAGACCACGAACGCCGTCCAAGGAAGCTGAAAGGCACCGCCCAGGAATTCCGCTGCCATTAGCAAGAACGCAACAGCGCCGAGGGCGATCCACAGTATGTCATCCACCTCCCTCTCCCTCAAATCCTGGACGGAAGCGATGAAAAACACCGTGAGGGCCGCGGAGACAGCAGCAAGGTATCCGATGTCCACATGCCCAAGACCCGTTGGGTATTAGATAACTCTTTTTACGCGCATTCCCGACACCGAAATCTGGGCTCAGCTTTCTGGCTCAACAATAACGTGCTTCAATTCAGGCATCTTCCTGCTCAGCTCACCCTGAACGACGTCTATAGTCTGCTCCAGCTGGTCGGTCGTCAGGCCATCCCTGAAGTTGATCCTGATCACTATCAGAAGGCTCTCCGGGCCGAGGTATATTGTCTTGACATCCCTCACACGGTTGACGTTCGGCAGAACCTGCAGGTCTCTTGTGATCTTGAGCATCTGAGACCTGTTGAGCCCCCTTCCTATGAGAAGGCCCCTCGCCTCCGACGAAAGCACAAGGCCTGTTATCAGCAGAAGGATACCGTTCACCACGGCCGCAGCGGAATCGTAGAAATTGGCGCCTGTGTAGTAGACGAGACAGAGAGCACCGACTGCAACGACGCTTGAAACTATGCTCATGACGTCCTGGAGCATCACTGTCCTGACACCCTGGTGATACTTCTGCAGGGCGTCCGGCTTGCTGTCGTAGAGCCTTTTCTTCCTGGAAAGGATGTAAAGCAGACTTCCCAGGCTGGCTATTATTGTTACAGCCAGGACAAGTATGCTCCACCCGATGTTTCTCACCGCGTGGCCGTCGAAGGCGTCGAAGATGCCGCTGAGCACAGAAACTGCACCGTTGACAGAGAACACGAACACGCCGCTTACAAACGACCAGAAGAAACGCTCAAGCCCGTAGCCAAAGGGGTGTAGCTCGTCTGCTGGCCTGAGCGAACTCCAGATGGCGTAAAGCAGCAGTCCGCCGCTTGCAAGATCGCTCAGCTGATAAAGCGCCTCAGAAAAGACTGCCTCGCTCCTGCTTATGACAGACAGGAAGAGAATCAGCACAAACAGCAGACCGTCTGCCAGCAGTGTTATGGAGATTGTTCTGTAACTTTTGTCGCCGGACAACATTTCTTCTTCTGTCCACTTATCCAATACACCCATGTGAATAAAACTTTTTTTGAAATAGTTCGGGTAATGCACCAGGACGTCTTACCCCACCTTGAGACAATTCATTTAAATAGCGCGCATGCACATTAATCATCATTCAGATGAAGACACTCATTTTGTGTGTCGACAGGGATGACGACCTGGGAGCAAAGGCGCACCTCACCGGGCCATTTATAGGCAGGGAGGCAAACTTTGAGGCGGGCACCGCACTCGCACTAGCTGACCCTGAGGATCCTGATGCAAACACCGTGCTTTCCGCTGTTTCGATGTATGATGAGCTCTCAAAAAGGGGAATGGATGTCCAGGTCGCAACTATCGTCGGGAGCCAGAATGTTGGGCTTGAATCGGACAGGATACTCGCCCACCAGCTTGAGAAGGTGATGGAAATAGTCAGGGCCGACAGGGCGATCCTCGTCAGCAACGGCGCTGAGGACGAGTTCTTCTATCCTGTCATCTCGTCTCGAATCAAGATAGACAGCGTAAGGAGGGTTTTCATAAAACAGACTCCGACGGTGGAGGGAGTCTACTACATTCTCCTCAAGACGCTCAAGGACAAGAAGATGAGAAGGAAGCTGCTTGCGCCGATCTCTGCGATACTCATGGTATACGGCTTCTTCCTCATGTTCTCTGACATACTGAACCTGAGCAGAACCTACAATCTGGGTTATGTCTCTGCAATGGCACCGGGGCTCATCACCCTCGTGATAGGCATTTACCTGATATGGTACGCCTACGACATGGGGGATGCGGTCAAGAAGGGCACCAGGTCCGTCTGGAGGGCAATCAGGTCAGGGAGCCAGATGCTTCCTTTTGCGATTGTGTCTGCAGTTATGGTCATACTGGGCCTGCTTTACGCATCATCAACCGTCATAGCAGCAAGGAATGTTCCCCCCCAGATACTGCTGCTCATATTCATCTCGAGCTTCCTCTGGATTGGCATTTTTGCTGCCTTTGTGCTAGAGGTCGGAAGGTTCACCAACATATACATAGGGTCCAGAAGGATATCCTGGTCCTCCATAACCGCCGGGCTGATGTTCCTCGCCATAGGCCTCATAATTCAGGGCGCAGTCGACTCAATCAAGCTGATATACCACCTTGTTCCGGTGAACACCGCGCTGATAGTAGTCGAGATAGTTGCAGGCATCCTCACTGCAATGTTCGGCGGGCTCCTCAATGTGGGAGTGCACGGAATGGACAGCACTGCCATTGATGCATCAGAAGAACGTAGCGAGAGTCCAGAGGCAGGCACACAGGTTCTGAAATGATATGGGAAGCCTGGAAGGAGCGTTACCTCGAAATAGTCAGGGCATTTGGCTACGACCCGGTCAAGGAAGAGGAGGCAATGGTTGCCGGAAGGCAGGCTGCCGCGGGCCGTTCCAACGTTCTCAAGCGGCAGGACGCACTGGCGGCTCTCGGCGTGCTGTCAGGGAAGAGATGCGTGGTGACCGGTAATGCACCGTCGCTGAGGGAAGAGCTGATTCGGCTGGCCAAAGGAGGAGAGCTGGACGGTGCGAAGGTGGTTGCTTCCGACAGTTCATGCGTTACTCTGAACAGCCTTGGCATTCTACCTGACATCATTGTCACAGACCTGGATGGAGACAGGGATGTGGAGAAGAGAATGAACGACGCCGGGGCGCTTATTGTGGTGCATTTCCACGGAGACAACTTTGCATTGGCGGGGGAGTATGTCAAAACACTGAATGGAAGGGTGGTGATTACAACGCAGGCAGGTCCGACTGAGTACACATTCAACTTTGGCGGGTTCACTGACGGCGACAGGGGCGTCCTACTGTGCGAGGAATTCGGTTCATCGGGAGTGGTGCTGGCAGGCTTTGACTTCGAAAACGTTGCTGAGAGAGGAGTGGAGAGAAGGATCAAGCTTGCGAAGCTGGCAAGCGCAAGGGAGATCGTGGACGGGGCAGCCCGTCGCGGCCTTGCACTAACTCATGCATGAATTCACACTTGTATGAGCCGGCCCGGCAGTCACGATGGACAGAAAGGAGAGTATATGAAGTGGATGCTATTCTTTTCCCAACTGACGAGAACAGGGTGATAGTGAAGTGGATGTCTATCTGATCGTTGCCATTGTGTTCATCGCATATTTCGCGCTCATCATTGTGCTCTGGAGAACAGGCCTTGCGAAGAGGCTGAACATTTCATTCATGGGACCAATGATACTCCTCAGGACGGAGAGGGGCAGAGGCGCAATCAGGCGCATAGCGAGGGCAAGGCGCTTCTGGGTCGCGTACGGCAAGGCCTCGAGGGTTCTTTTTCTCGTCGGAATGACTGCGATGCTTGTGCTCCTCCTCTGGGAGTCGACACTTGTGTTCAACATACCAAAGCAGAACCTGCCGTCACCCCAGACGTATCTCCTCCTCCCTGGAATAAACCCGTTCGTTCCGCTGTGGTACGGTCTCCTGGGTATTGTTGTTGCTGTTGTCCTGCACGAATTCGCGCATGGGATACTGTCCGAAGCGCAGGACATAGACGTCAAGTCGATGGGTGTCCTCCTGTTCATTGTTCCCGTGGGGGCATTTGTTGAGCCGGAACAGCAGCAGCTCGAGTCTGTAGAGCCGGGGAAAAGGGTCAGGGTGTTTGGAGCCGGACCGGGGACCAACATGGTGATTGCCGCAGTCTGCGTCCTGCTCTTTCTGGGTCCATTCATGGGCAGTGTCACGCCGGTCCACGACGGCATGTCTGTCGTATCCGTGGCTGGTAACAGCAGCGCCTCACTCGCCGGGATCAGGCCCTGGAGTGAAGTGGTGTCGATAAACGGGACAAATGTGACCACGAGCTCCGAGCTCAATTCGATCACAGGTCTCGACCCGGGTGCCGCATATCCTGTAGTCTACCTCCAGGACGGGAAATACAAGACCGGGCAAGTCATGGCTGGCATCGTGATAGCGGGGACTGTACAGGGTTCTCCCGCCGCGCTTTCGGGTGTGGCCACCGGCTGGGTCATCAGGTCTATGAACAACACTGTGATTTACAACCAGAACATCCTCCAGGCAACTTTCAACGGTACAGTGCCGGGACAGACTGTCCCCTTTGTCTTTGTTGCAAACGACGGCAGCACGATATACAGGAACATAACCATGAGCAGCGAGAAGGCTGTTGAGGGTGTGTCAACGGGCGGGAAGCAGATCGGGTTTCTGGGAATCTACTCCTCATACATGGGGCTCAGCGTCGTCCCGGTCAGCAGTGTCGTAGGGGTGCTGAGAGATCCGTTCTACGGTGCATCCACACCCGACGGATACATCTCCAGCGGGCTGCAGTTCCTGGTTCTACCGTTCGCTGGCCTTTCGCCTGTCCCGGACGGCCTTGCCGCCAACCTGAATGTGGGGGGTATCACCGGAGGGAGTCAGCTGTTCTGGATCGGGGCAAATTCAATGTACTGGCTCTTCTGGATCAATCTCTGGGTAGGGCTCTTCAACATGCTTCCGGCAATACCGCTGGATGGAGGTTACCTCTTCAAGGACAACATAAAACTTCTCCTCAACAGGACCTCAAGAAAGAGGACAGAGGAGTCAAGGGAGAAAGTTGCGAGGGGCATCACGAACATCTTCTCCTTCCTGATCCTCTTCCTGATACTCTGGCAGATAATTGGACCGAGGCTTGTCTAGCCTCAGAAAGGTATTTGTTATCAAATGTGTATCCTAATCCGATCACTTGTTCAGTCCTGATAAGCAGCTCAAGGAAATCATACTGGAGGAAATCAGGTCCGACCCGGTTTCAATCAGCGGTCTGGTGAGAAGGCTGAAGTCCAGGGGGATAGACATACACAGGCTCATACTCACAGGCTACCTCAAGGCGCTCACAGATACGGGCGTGATCAGGGAGAAGGCGATTCCACCGTCCAAGATATTCACGCCTGTAAACGCAAGAGAGACGAACATATACGATGCAGTGGCGAGTGCATGCGAGGAAAACATGCTTGACAAGAGAAGGGCTACGGCAGTCGCTGTGTACACACTTGAGAGGCTGTTCCACAGGCCCGTGTTCAGGAGGGAGTTGAGCGAGATGAGAATGGCGGAGACGCCGGAGCTCAAACATGCACCACAGGCGATTGTTGCCGAGGCAAGGAGAATACTTGCCAAATCAGGATACAGAATACCAGAATCGGAGCCTGCCTATGTTGTCGAGGGAGACTTTGAGCAGGAGTTCAGGTCTGTGCTGGTAGCAGCACTTTCAACATCGTTCAGGCTCTCCCATCTTGCTCTCGACACAAAACAGCTTACACTCTGAGGAACCAGGCCGCCTGCGTTGCCGGCCGCTTCACAGAGGGTTTGACAGTCGGGTCCTCGGCCCCGCTTCCCGCCGAGCGCACGTAGTCCGCGGTAAGACTGCTCCCGTCAGGGCCTGGTCCGATCCCCGCGACCATTCCAGGAGTCACGTCCCTCCGGACATGTCGTCCTGGCGCCTCGCGCCCCGTCGGACGAAGCCTCATTGTTCCCGGCTGCGCCTTCTGTGTTACGGTTACGTCTCCACAGGCTGTCGCCCCCGCTATCGACGATTTCGGTGTAAAAGGGCACGCCGAGCGCCCCGGCCAAGCCTGGCGATTGTTCTAAATTGTCAACAATATAATAAGGTTCTCATGCCGCATCAGAGCTGGTCCTTTCCGTCATCTGACCCGTCCTCGAACTCCCTGCTGACACCCGAGATGAGGTCGAGCCTGACCCTTAGCCTGCCATCCTCAAAGAAAATGTACGCATTCTTTACCATCGAGAGATAGTAGTTTATTCGCTTTCCCTGCTGGGAGAGGCGCCTTTCCTTGCAGGTTATGAGGCCGTATCTCTCAAGCATTTTGATCCTTCGATAGCATGCGGCTATCGGTATGCCGTATGAGTCGGAAAGCTGCTGCGCGGACCTGGGTGTCTTCATGATTGCCGTGAGTATCTTGGCAGCATATTCGTCTGTCAGAAGCTGTGAATAGATAAACGGTGTCATTTTGTCACGTCGCGCCTTGGCTACGACGGCCGAATTGGAGCAGATATAACCATTTATAATACTTAAAAAAGTCGAGTAGTTTATCAAACGCTGAACCGCTCCCCCTTGGCCTGACGCAGGGAGTCTGCGACATGAATGCCGAGCGACAGAAAGCACGACGCAGGCAATTGTGTTAGGCGCTTGTCCCTCACGATATAGGTATCAGGTTGATGCTCATGTTGTCATCCACTTCAGGGTCGGGCATCATTCCAAAGAACTGAGTATACGGTTTCAGACCGTACATCATGACTGTACCTTCGACATTCTCCAGCTTTATGTGAAGCAGCGATATGTCGCTCAGCCACTGCAGATAAGTCGTGCTTGAGCTGAGAGCCTGGGCAACCATCACGTGGTTTCCCCTTCTGATTGCGCCAACATGCTCTACGAGACCGTCCAGGAACCCCTTGTCTTCATCATTACCGTACATGGATTCGAGTATATCGAACCCGAGGAGTGACAGGAAGGGATGATTGCACTCGCTCAGGTTGTATTCGATTGTTTCCCATTTCAGGTCTGTGAGCAGTTTGTTTCCTTCGAGTGAAATCAGATAGGGGACATCGGTCGGAGCCGCCGAGCTGTGTTCGAATATCCTTACGTTCCTCTCGAACCTGCCCTCACCGATCATTCCTGAAATCCTGTCGTGGAGCATGTCGTAGCTTGCCTTTCTGGAGGGGATCCATGCAACGCCGTTTCCAGCGTGGGCAAAGCTCGCCACCATCGCGTCCTGTATGACCTCGGAGTAGATGGACGGAACGCTCGGCCCAACTTCGAGCAGCGTCACGCTTCCGTACTGGAGCCCACCAAATATGGAGTCAAGTTGTCTGCTCCCGAACGAGGCGCTCTCGGCAGCCGGGGCAGGCGTTGGGTGCCACAACCTTCTGCTGTGTGGAAGCACGTTTGGTGACGGTGGAAAAGTCTCCAGTCTTCCGTTGACCAGAGTGAAAGTGTATTTGTGCCTGTCGACCTTGACACCGCGGAGCTTGTCGAGGCTTATCAGCCTTACCCTCCGACCAGACATTTCAGCGGCAGACATGAAGACCACCCCGTCTCCAAGGTAGTCCATGTGTGTTCCGCCAGAGGATTCGAGAACATAGACAACGTTCGCACCCGAGCCCTCCACTATATCCTTCTGAATGACGGTCAGCAGCCTCTCCGCGGATATGTCATACTTTTCACTCAATCCGTCGATGCTGTCTATCACAATCAGGCTCCTGTCAGGCAGGCTCTCCTCTACTCTGTCATAGGCGACTTCCAGCTCGGGCAGAAGCCTGCCAAGCACAAGGTCGATGGAGTTGCCGTCGATCCCAACGCGCGTAGGTACGAAGTCCTCGCTCCCGGAAACCGTCCCGTCCTCGATCTGCCCCTCAAGCCTGTGCAGCTCTGTCCTGTCCACCGTCAGCTTTTCTGTATCCTCGTTGAATGCTTTCAGAAGTTCAATTGCAGGAGAAAGGTCAGATGTTTCGGTCAGGCTCGGCTGTATCTGCCTGCCGGAAGTCATGTGAAGCAGGAATGCCTTGCTTGCCTTCAACAGTCTTATCCTCTCTGACGTTTCTTTGAGCCATGGAAACTGCCGATAGAGTGATTCGTCGGATACCCTCGATGACAGGTAATACTGGTTCTGCCTCCCGGCCATTGTCTCAATGAGCTGCAGGGCAAGTGTTGTCTTTCCGGTTCCGGCCTCACCTTTGATGACTAGTGAATGTCCTCCTGAACCTTCGAGGAACCTGATCAGCTCCGGCGGGAGCCTTCCGTGACTTCCATTACCGTTGTGCATTGGGTCTCATCCTGTAGCCAGTGTGGGTATAACTCGTACTTCTTTTTAACCCATTGGACATCTTTCTGGCCTGTTACCCCGCTTCGTTTATAGAATAATTTGCCATCCAATTCTCATGACGGGTGATCGGCGCAATTTGCCATAGTTTCCACATGCACTTCGTGTTCCTGCAGCATCCGGGTACAATGTGTGAGACCAAAAATAATAAGTGCGGCGAATTACTCATACACCCTCATTGGAAGGCCATGGAACGGGCTGACAGGTGATTTTTTGACGGTTTGTCCACTGGATTTCAGGTATGGCAGGAAGGAAATGCTTTCTGTCTTCGACGAGCAGGCGAAGCTGCAGGCGATGCTGGAGGTGGAGAGCGCACTTGCACAGGCGGAGGCAAGATACGGCATGATACCCAAGGATGCGGCAAAAAGCATCGACAAGGCAGTAAGCTCGGGGGCTGTCAAACTTGAGAGGGTAAAGGAAATAGAGGCGGAGATTGGGCACGATACGATGGCAATGGTCAGAGCGCTGTCAGAGGTGTCCGACAAAGGGGCAGCTTATGTTCACTTCGGCGCGACATCCAACGACGTGGTTGACACAGCCACAGCCATTCAGCTCAAAAAGGCGATCAAGATCATAAAGGCAGACCTCGTCCAGCTCGAAACAACGCTGGCAATACGCGCGCTGGAGGAGAGAGACACGCTTATGCTGGGCAGGACACACGGCCAATCTGCACTGCCGATAACCTTCGGACTGAAACTTGCAGTCTTCCTATCTGAAGTGGACAGGCAGCTTGAACGCATCGACGAGAGCGAAAAGCGAATCACCGTCGGGAAGCTTTCAGGCGCTGTCGGGACAGGCGCCTCCATGGGAAAGACCTTCTTCGACCTTCAGGAAGATGTCATGGAAAGACTCCAGATAAAACTGGAACTGGCGAGCGGGCAGATAGTAGGCAGGGACAGGTATGCGGAATTTGTTTCCATACTTTCCAACATTGCGGCGACGCTTGAGAAGATGGCGACAGAGGTGAGGAACCTTCAGAGAAGCGAGATAGATGAGGTCGAAGAGTGGTTTGACACGTCAAAGCAGGTCGGAAGTTCAACCATGGCTCAGAAACGGAATCCAATAAAGGCAGAGAACATATGCGGCCTTGCAAGGATTGTGAGAGGTTTCGTTACACCCTCGTTTGAGAACATGATATTATGGCATGAACGCGACCTGACCAATTCAAGCGCAGAGAGGCTGATACTGCCACATGTCTGCGTCCTCATTGACGACATACTGTCGAAGACAAACGATCTCTTCTCGAACCTGGCAGTTCACAAATACAACATGTTGAGGAACATAGAGAGGGCAAAAAACGTGATAATGGCGGAAAGGGTCATGCTGAGGCTCACAGACGCAATGGGAAGGCAGAATGCTCACGAGGCGGTCAGGAAGGCAGCCATGAAGACGACTGAGGACGGAGTTCCATTTGCCGATTCACTTCTTTCAAACGGAGAGATAGCCAAGGCGATCACGAAGGAGGAGCTTGCAACGCTCCTGGACCCAAGCACGTACGTCGGCCACGCATCCGAAATCGTCGACACGCTTGTAACACAAGTTAAAAATCAGAGGGCGTTATCGCTCACGAAGTGACTCCAACAATGGGCCCATAGATCAGTGGATGCTTCTGCCACTATAGATCGCCGCCTTCGCAAGGCGGAGGCCGCGGGTTCAAATCCCGCTGGGTCCATACCTTTTTTAGTATGAATACGAATCAATGTACAAAAATGAGCATTACATTAGAAGCGATTTCAGAGCATTGACTCTCATATGAATAAGATATCGATTGAGCGTCTTTTCATCGATTGTGGTTGACCAGAAAAAGAATGAAAAAGAGGTTTGATTAAAGGATTTCTATCTGAACAAGATACCTCGAGGTCTGCTTTGTGACATTTGAGACTGTCGCTTTGGTTTCAGCGTCGTTCATGTCGAACCAGTGCAGGACTATGTTTTCAGCCTTGGGGAACTGCTTTCTGAGCGAACTGGCGATTCCACTTCCGAAGAATGGGTCGTCCTGGATGACTACGTACCCCTTCTTCTTTTCTGACAGCATTTTGGCGACTGTATCGGTTGCTAGCTGAATTCTCTGGGATCTGCCTCTTCCACCTGTCCTGTGGCTCGTTGGGAATCTCTTGGCGAATTCCTCAGAACTGATGCTCTGCGCTTCAGGCACTGTCTTTTCAGGTTGCTTTTTCTCTGGCATTTCACTCACTTATTCTTGAGAGACTTTCACAAAATCTCTCGACCTTGGGCAGACTCATTTAAAAGAGTTGCCGCTGGAATTGGTTCCAACTTTCAGGATTGAATTGAGTTTAGCCAGCTTGATTTCACGACGACTACATGCATTGAAAAAAGGTCACGGTATGCCGACTACGATCCACTACAACCGCTGTCGTTGCCGGTACTAGAGTATGAC
>JBJKPR010000024.1:0-10701 GCA_046706185.1 Candidatus Sysuiplasmataceae archaeon | reverse complement strand
TACATAGAAGACAGCGCGGGCCCCATTGTGGTCTCAGACAACACCATGACAGGCGGCAATGCGACCAACTACTTCTCAGAAGGGGTCTACTTCTCCTATGTATCAGATGCATCAGTGTTCGGCAACTCAATTGTCAACACAACTTACTCCCTGGACATAGAGGACAGTATCTATGTGAATGTCTTTGACAACACGGTAACAGGTGCTAGCTACGGTATATACTCCTACTACAACCAGGAGGTAAACTTCTACGGCAACACTATACTTAATTCAGGCACCTCCATCTATTCCTACTATGACTTCCTTGTGGCATTATACGGGAACACACTCAACGGCGCCTCCAGCTACCTTGTCACGGCATACGGAGGGCAGGAAGTTGCCTTCTACCACAACAACTTCCAGAACGGGATTTATGACAACGTGAGCGTGAGCGGAGGGCTCTCAATCTACTGGAATTTGTCACTGCCAATCGGGGGCAACTACTGGAGCAACTATACAGGGACGGGCGTCAACGGCATCGGCACGACGCCTTATGTCATAAGCGGGTCAAACATAGATTACCTGCCGCTGACATCAAGGTGGTCTTCCCCCACGGTGACCTTTGTTGAAACAGGACTGCCTTCGGGCACCCCGTGGTCAGTCACACTCGGACAGTCCACGCAGGTGAACTCTGGCAACTCGGTAGTGTTCCAGCTCACGAACGGCGAGTATGTTACCGAGGCTTATGCCGTGGGTCATGTGAGCGGCTACGTTGCGTCTGCCAGCTCAGGCTCATTGTACCTTAATGGGAGTCAGGTCGTCACCGTATCGTTCACCCCCTACACCTACGCTGTTTCCTTCACCGAGAGCGGTCTTGCATCGGGCATATCCTGGTCTGTGACGCTGAACGGTGCGACAAAGGCTGCAAACACGTCAACGATAACATTCAATGAACCGAACGGCACATACTCATACACAATAGGGAATGTGTCCGGCTACCACACAACTGCGGGCACAGGGACAGTAACAGTCAGCTCAGCCGGCGAGTCGATTACCGTTGCCTTCACACAGAATACCTACAATCTTACAATCGTCGAAACAGGACTGTCCTCCGGCCAGACATGGAAAGTGACTGTCAACGGCGCAACACACACAGTCACTGGCCCATCCATTACACTTTCTCTCGCTCCGGGCACATACTCGATCTCTGTGACAGGTCCCTCGGGATACGCAGTCACACTACAGTCGCAGAATGTTACAATGAGCCAGGGCAGCTCTACATTCGCTGTTGGTTTCTCACAGAGTTCCGGAGGGTCACTGACATCTGGTTCGGGTCCGCTTGGTTTGGGGATTGGTGCCATAATAGGCATCATCGTTGGCGTCGTTGCCGGATTGGTTGTGGGACCTGTGCTTAGAGGCAGGAAGAACAAGGGCGGCCAGCAGTAACACCACTGCACAAACAATTTCCAAAATTTCTTCCCCTTTTTTCATATTTCACCGCATTATGTTTCTACATGAGTTAGGCTGTCAGCAGCCTGCGCCCTTCCCAGGCCTCTGCATTCATGGCGCCTCGAGATGATGGAGCAAACTGCTGCATTGGCCAACGGTAAAGAGCAAAGCCGAGAAAACGACTCTTCGGGGATGGGTAAAGGTGATAGCTGTCACGGACACTTGCAGGGAGGCGCGCAAAGTGACCGTCCATGAAAGAATCGACAGTACGGGGCCATCCAGGATATTCCAGTCAGGCGAATCACATCATTCTGGCAGGCTTCTGAGCCGTTTCCTGTCTCTCGGGCTTGATGCTGATGCCACGCTTTGTCATCTGCATGACAAGAAACCTGAACGTGTTGAACGAAAAGAACTCCATTGTCACTGGCTCTGGAACGTTCTTGAGTGAGAGCTGAAGGAACCTCCGCCCGCGCGCGGCATTCTGGACCTCACCGCTGACTATGCTGTCGTATGTGAAATTCCTCTCGCTGTTCTTTCCCTTCACTGTGAAGCCGTCCGGGCTGTATTTTATGCCGGAGAACCGTCTTCTGATTACTGGCGCAGCGGCCCATACCACTATCAGCACTGGAAAGACAAAGATTGGGTTGAGATTGACAAGGTATATCAGTCCGAGCAGCGCGAACAGCAGTACGTATGATGCAGCCATCATCACCTTGCCAACCGCCCCTGTCGTATCCCTTACCTGGATTGTAGACGACCCACCCTCGCTTTTCCTCTGAATATCCACGGGGGTCTCTGCCGGCGCAGGAACTGCGCTGCTGCTTGTTTTGAAAGCGGGGGCTATCTGGTCCTGGGCAAGGTAGAATCCGCACTTGGTGCAGATCTTCTCCCTGCTCTTGTTCTTGAAACCGCAGCTGGGGCAGGTGATCTTTGCCACGGAAATAGAACCGCGGACTCCGATTTAAAGATAGTGCGACGATCAGCCCCTTTTTCGCAAAAAAGCTGCACTGCATCACACTCTCCACCCCCTCTGACAAGAGATATATCCGGTCATGCATCATGTGCCCTGATGAATGAAGCAGACTACCACATGACAGCTTCAATTCTCTCGCAGCCAGCGGAGGTCATGAAGGCAGTGGAGCGTAACATGGACGGTGCCATATCGTTCGCAGCCTCCCTTTCGCCAGTGTCGCGCCCCGTCATTTATCTGGTTGGAACAGGCTCTTCCTTTCATGCTGCCGAGCTTGCGGCTTACTTTTTCAACGGAATTGAGCGCCCTTCTCAGGTCATTGCAGTGCCCGTTTCCTCCTACGAGTTTGTCAATTACCTTCCTGAGGTAAGAAAGGAGGACGCAGTTGTAGTGATAAGCCACAGGGGATACAAGAGTTTCAGCAACAGCTCGCTTAAGATATGCAGGGAGAAACAATGGAATAGCGCTGCCGTCACAGGCTTCGGCAGCACCATCGCAGACACCGATGCCCAGTTTGTTTTCAGGACGGTGGAGCAGGAAAAATCTTCGGCACACACTGTGAGCCTGACTACCGCCCTCGGTATCCTTTATGCTCTTTCTGTCGCCGTAAGGATGCCTGACCAGGAGGCACGGAGTGACATCGTGTCTACAATGGGTGCTGTTGCAGCACAGATGGAGAAGGCGCTAGAGGCACGTCAGGTGCTGCACAGGCAGCTTTCTGACTTAGGCACGATCGGAAGGGTGTGGATATCTGGAACGGGCCCCAACAAGACCGTTGCAAGAGAAGGTGCCCTGAAGATTCAGGAAACAAGCTACATCGACGCCTACGGTTTCGAGCTGGAACAGATGATTCACGGCCCGATGCGGGCAGCTTCTTTGAAAGAGGACCTTTTCATTCCGGTCATATGGGGCGGAAGAGGGGAAAGGACGCATGAACTCATCTCCTCCCTTGATTCTGTGGATGCAAGGATCATCACTGTTTCAGACAGTCCGTCGGAAAGTCACAACTGCATCCGGTGTGGTAAAGGAGTGGATGAGCAGCTTTCGCCATTTATCACACTGATACCGATGCAGCTCACCGCACTTTCCCTTGCATTGCTCAGGGGAACGGACCCTGACACCTTCAGGAGGGACGACCCGTTTTTTTCGAAAATAGACTCGAAGCTCAGGCTCTGAGCGGAAAGCTGCCCTGCGCTGTGCTTTTCAGCCGACCTGGGCGGGGGCAGCATGGCTATGCTTCCGCGACTGCCATCTCTATGGCTGTCCTGACTCCCTTGGTCATGCTGGCGAGCGTCATGAAGGGAAATCTCCTGTATGCCTGCTTGGAGGCCACCTCCTCGTCGCAGGGCAGGTGTATGAACCCTCCTTTGAATTTCCTCCTTCCCGCCTCCCTCGCGATGATGAACATGGCATAGTTGCACAAGTACGCGCCTGCCGAGAGGCTTATTGTCGAAGGGATTCTGCGGCTGTTGAGCGCAGCCACCGTCTCCTCTGCCTGCAGGTTTGAGAATATGCCGTCCGGTGCGTTCGCGTCGATAACACATCCAGTCTCGGTCCTTCCGTTGTTGTCGGGCTCATCAGAACGTTTGTAGTTAACGGCAATCTTCTCAACGCTCAGCAGCGACCTGCCCGCTGCAAGGCCTGTGCCTATGACTACGGAGGGGCGGTGTCTGTCCAGCTCTGCAATCACATTTCCCTCGAGCCGCTCGTAATCAACAGGGAGTATCCTGCCTACGACCTTTCTTCCTTTGACTGTCTTCCCATCAAGCGCCCTTGCAATCTTCTCTGAAGGATTTTCATTGAAGCCGAGAAAGGGTTCAAAACCGAATAGAAGGACGGCCCTCCTGTCCATGTTCACTCCAACCTCTTTACCGATATAGTGATTTCGCGTTCGTCCTAGAATATGCAGATAGGACGCGCCATACAACCCTGTTTGTGTGCAAATCCATGGGATTGAGCACTATTGTTCTTGTCCGGCCCACAGACGGCATTTCAGTGATTTTGCATGTTGCTCTGAAGAATTTAATATTGAAACGGACTATCAATCGTGTGGCTCCATCCCTTGTAGGTATCGATATCGGCGGCACTTTCACCGACGTGGTTGCCTACGATGAGCAGTCCGGATCGTTCTGTCTTTTCAAGCTGCCAAGCACACTGAAGCCTGAAGAAGGCGTCATGGCCGGTCTTTCACACATGAACGCCGAGGGGAAGGAGCCGGGTGCGCTCTTCCATTCCACCACAGTGGCAACGAATGCTTTGCTGACCAAGGCGGGCTGGCCAAAGATCGCGCTTGTCACAACTGATGGTTTCAGGGATGTCATTGAGATAGGAAGGCAAAAGCGTTCCGAACTCTACAATCTCATGGTTGAAAGGCCCAAGCCGCTTGTTCCCAGGCACCTGCGTTTCACTGTCAGGGAAAGGACAGACGCAGCAGGCAGGGTCGCAATACCTGTCCGCAGGGAAGATGTCGAGGCAGTTGCGTCAGAACTCAGGAGGGAACAGGTGGAGGCCGTATGCATCGCGTTCATCAATTCCTACGCCTGTCCGGAAAACGAACACACTGCGGCGTCGATTATCAGCAGTGCGCTCAACATCCCAGTGATATGCTCTTCTGACACCGATCCGCTCCCGAAGGAGTTCGAGCGGACAAGCACTGCCGCTGTCAGCACCCTACTGTATCCCATTGTCTCCGGTTACCTTCTCCGCATGCAGTCTCTTGTTGAGGGGGTCTATGGCCCTGTGCCAGTCTACATAATGCAGTCGGACGGCGGTGTAAATACGATCAGGGGAACGGCCGAGAGACCCGTGGCTATAATCGAATCAGGCCCTGCCAGCGGTGTCATCTCAGCGTTTCACGTCAGCAGACAGCTGCGCAAGAGGAACGTGATGACATTCGACATGGGCGGAACGACAGCAAAGGCGGCCATGATTCGAGACGGGAGGGTGGAGTACTCCTACGAGTTTGAGGCAGCCGGCAGAACACACAGCGGGCGCTCGATCAGGGGAAGCGGCTATCCTGTACGGTTTCCGTTCATAGACATGGCCGAGACAAGCTCGGGCGGGGGTTCGGTCGCATGGATTGATGCAGGCGGCTCACTCCGGGTCGGTCCTGTCAGCGCAGGCTCCATTCCAGGGCCCGTTTGCTACGGGAAAGGCGGAACGGAACCCACCATAACCGACGCGAACCTGGTCACGGGCCGCCTCAACAGGAAAAGCCTCCTTTCCGGCGCCATGCCTGTGGATGCAAGGTCTGCAGAAGACTCGATCGGTCGCAAGATAGCGAAGCCTCTCTCACTGGATACAATCGGGGCAGCCTTGGGTATAATCGCAATAGCAAACAACCAGATGGCCAAGATCATGCGGATAGTCAGCATCGAGCGTGGACACGATCCGGGGCTGTTCGATTTGATCGCATTCGGTGGTGCCGGTCCTCTGCACGCAGTCGAGCTCGCTGAGGCAATAGGCCTGCAGTCCATCATTGTTCCGCCCACGCCCGGGCTCTTTTCGGCCCTCGGGCTGATAACCGCCGACCTGAAGAGGGAGTACAAGGCTTCTGTGATGAGAACTGCATCACAAATGAGCGGCGACGAGCTTGCAGCAATCCTCCAAAGGCTGGAGCAGAAGGCAACTGAAGAGGCGGCGTCCGAGGGCTGGAAGAGGGGCATTGCGTTCATAAGGACAGCGAATGCCCAGTACTCCGACCAGGGCTGGGAGCTCACCGTGCCTGTACGCATGAGGAAGGACTACGGCGCCTCAGCAAATGGTGTTGATATGGATGCTCTTGTGTCTGATTTCAACAGGAGACACAGGCAGGTATACGGTTACTCTTCTCCCGCCGACCCCGTTAACATAGTCTCTGTCAACCTGACCTCCGTCGTCCCGCTCCCACGCAAGAGAGGCAGGAGTAGAACGACCGGGAGCAGAGCTGTTGGCAGTGAGGCGCGGACAGAGGAGAGGGATGTAGCGTATGCCGATGGTGAACTGCTGTCTCCCGTGTACAGCAGGGAGTTGCTCGGAGACGGCAACGTTATCAGTGGACCTGCAGTGATCGAACAGTACGACTCCACCACTCTGATACCGAAGCAGTGGAAGACCAAGGTAGACAGTTCCGGAAATCTTGTTCTGGTGAGGAAGAAATGATACGTGAACAGATTGTCTCGGAGTTGATCAGGAGTTCACTCGCATTCTGCAGTGAGGAAATGGGAATAGCCCTCAGGAACTCAGCGTACTCGCCAAACATAAAGGACAGGATGGATCACTCATGCGCAATACTCGACAGTCGCGGAAGACTACTTGCCCAGGCAGAGCACATACCTGTCCATCTCGGCTCGCTTCCATGGGGTCTGAAGAAAACACTGGAGTATCTGGAAAGAGAGGGGGTGGAGCTCTTCAATGGGGACATTGTGATTGTAAACAACCCCTATATTTCCGGAACACACCTCAACGACGTCACACTGATAAGCCCCGTTTTCCACAGGGGGAGGGTGATTGCCTACACCGCCAACAAGGCTCATCACAGCGACGTAGGGGGCAAAGTGCCGGGCAGCATATCCGCCGATGCCACTGACCTTTTCCAGGAGGGAATCATCATCGACCCGGTCAAGCTTGTCAGCAGGCGCAGGATAGACAGCAGCGTGCTGCGACTGCTCTCTTCCAATTCGAGAGACCCGAATCAGAGAAAGGGGGATGCAAGGGCCCAGGTGGCAGCAAACATTCTCGGGCGCAACAGGATCGAATCCATGCTCTCTGAATATGGTCTTGATGCCTTCGAATCTGCGTGCGAGGCAGCACTCGACTATTCAGAGAGGGTGACAAGGCTGGCGATCAGCCGGTTCCCGGAGTTGTCCGGGGAAGCTGATGATTTCATGGAAATGCCCGGTATGGGTGAGATAAGACTGCATGTAAGGGTTGCCAGGAAGGGCGAATCTGTCACCATTGACTATGCAGGCACCTCCGGGCAGGTCCGGGCACCCATAAACGGCGTCTACGGCGTTACTCTTTCAGCTGTTTATTATGTTCTGAAAAGCATTACGGACCCGGACATAATGATGAACGACGGCTGTTTCAGGCCCGTTCAGGTGAACGTCCCCTCAGGCACAATACTCAACCCGACCTTTCCGCACCCTGTTTCCGCGGGAAACACCGAAACAAGCATGAGGAATGCAGATGTGCTTCTGAGGGCTTTCCGCGATCTCGTCCCCGAAAGGGTCCCTGCATCATGCGGCGGCTCTATGAACAATATAATGATCGGGGGGTTCTCAGACGGCCATACATGGTCATTCTACGAGACAAACGGAGTCGGGATGGGGGCGTCCATCAGGGGGGACGGTACGGACGGCATACAGTGCAACATGACAAACACGCTCAATACGCCGGCCGAACTGGTGGAACTCTATTATCCGCTTGCGATTACAAAATACCAGTTCAGGGAAGGTAGCGGCGGAAGGGGAAGGTGGAGGGGAGGGGCGGGTATAGAAAGGTCTTACACCGTCAGAGCGGATGACACACTGTTCACCATAATGGCGGAAAGGGAAAGGTTCGGAGCTCCCGGCCTGGAGGGAGGCTGCGAAGGCAGCAGAACGGAGGTTTATCTCGAGAGGAAGGGAGAACTGTCAAGGGTGCCCACAAAGTGCACCCTTTCCCTTTCATCTGGCGACGTCATTACGCTGAAGACTGCAGGTGGCGGCGGTTACGGGAAGTACGCTGAGAGGGATGCGGAATCCCTTGAAAAAGACAGGAACGACAGGCTCATTGCAGGCGACACGCCATGACACTCATGCACCCTTCAGATTAACAAAAAGCAATATACTGAAATTGCACGTTTCCGAGTGTGAAATGTCCTGTATGTCTCCTGAGGCTCGGGGCGGGCGGCATTGAACAGCTGAGCTCTCACCTTGCTCACGAAGGGAAGAGGGCAGACGGCCCCCATGTGATGTGGCTGAACAGGTATGCGGGCAACGCAAGACTGTCTGCACGCGAACTCGAGGAGAAGCTGCTACAGCTCTACCTGGAAGACGGTGACCTGAAAGGGTGGATAGTGAAAAGACTCATAGAGCGGATTTACGGCGATCCTCCGCATCCGTTCATACTCAGGCTTCAGCATCCAGACAGTAAGACGATATGCGGATATGTTATGGAGCATCATCATTTCCTTTGCCAGTGGGTGAAGTCATGCGCCGCAATAATCACAAAGACAGATATCGAAGAGGTTCAGCTCTATGAAATTGACAACATAGTATCTGAATTCCGTGGCGTCCCGCCTGAAAGGCCTTCTCATCATGAACTACTGCTTAGAATGGGGGAGAGCATAGGCCTGGACAGGTCCGTTGTCTATGGCACGGCGCCCCTCCCTGCAACGGAAAACTGCATCAGGTGGTGGCAGAAAATCGCTGATGAGTGCAGTTGGGTTGAGACTATGGCCGCAATGCATACGCTCGAACTCACGGCCAACCCGGAGATAAAGAAGATGGGGTCGAAGCTTACATACTTCGACCCGTCCATTCTCGGGGACAGCAACTATCCGAATGAAGTCAGGCAGTTTCTGCATGAGGGATATCAGGCTGATGCGGGCCATTCGATGGATGCGCTTGAGCTCATTGAGAAATACTGCACTAACAGGGATCTCAGAAATGATGTGCAGTCTGTCGTGTTCAAGACGGTGGCACTTCTTGACGACTACCTGATGGCAAGACTGGAAAGGGGTGAGAGTTTCGGATATTAACCACAGGAGGGGCTGCGCCCTCTGCGATGCGACGTGGGGTGAGTACTGGGATGATGTGGACGGGCAGAGGATGGTTTTCTGCTGTGACATATGTGCCGCCGCTTTCAAGAATATGATTGAGGCAGTCAAAGGAGCGAAAGGTTGGGATGCAGTGGACAGGCTGGTTATAACCGGGAACAACAGCGTTGGCAGGAAGTGCACCGCAACCTCTGGTGGGTCTGACTTCAGGTATTACATCAAATTCCACAATGACGGGCGAATCTTCGACTTCCATCAACTGTGAACTGTGTGCAAGGCGCGATGGTGTGGTCAGCACCCTCAGGACTGGTCGATTCTGGAGGGCAGATACCGCTCTTCTCCCGCAATGATCTAGGTCTTTGTTCACGTTGCCTCATTTGCATCTGTTTGGTCAGCAAAGCCAAGGCCGAAAAGTCTCACATCCTGGATGTTTCGCAATTCTGAAGCGTACTCACGGCCGGCACGGGCGTTTTTGTTTCACGGAAAATGGCAGGACACCCGCTTCGCTGACTCCTTTCAGCTGCCCTTCAGGATGCTGAGAGTCTTGTTGTACTGCTCCTCTGTGATCTCGCCCCTCACAAGCCTCATCTTCAATTCGGCGACAGGGTCTGGTGCCGCGGGAGCTGCCGGTGCCTGCTGTCTGTTTCTTGCCCCCTCGATCATTTTCTGGGCAAGCTGGACTGCCTGGAGTGTAAGTGGCCTTACTTTCTTCCAGAATGTCCAGTTTTCCATTGCGGACATTCCTGTGATTATCACATGGTCGTCCATTATGCCCTGCTGCAACTCAACAGAATTGAGCTGGTCCCAAACGAACGACCTTGTCTCGAACGACACCAGTCCTGTCGATGCAAGCAGCAGCCTCCTGTTTGTTACAAGAAACCATGGATGACCTACCTGAGAACCCTGGTCACCGCGTCCCACGTTTCCTCCCTGGTTGTGGGTGGCTCCAATGCCTCTTAACGAGAACTGTATCGTCTCGGTCGGCTGCAGTATCTGCTCAACTTTCTTCATCACCTTTTCCGGCATTGCTGTAAACTTGGCGAACTCCGGATCTCCCTGCATGTTTGCTGCCATGCGCTCAAACAACTTCTTCGTGGCTATGAATATTACTGAACGGTTCTCTTTTTCTGATTTCAACTATGATACATTCACTGCGGCGCCGGATCCTCTCTTGGCACGGCAGGGCGCATGCACCTTCTGATTTTCTTGTCAATACGTTAATAAAACAATCATGTGCCTTTCGCACTGAAAGATGAATAGGCGTGTCCTGTTTGCTGTAGTGGCTGTTGCCATTATAGCGGTCGCAACATATGCGGTTGTGCTTAGAGAGTCAGCTAAAGGGACGACAACCGGCTCAATTACGCAAAGCTGGCTGAACTACGAGCTAAAAGCCTGGAAACCATCTCACAACAGGTCCATGCTGTTCGGGGTCACAGACCTTCGCGCGTCATACGGCATCCCCTCCTATGACAATCTTCAGGTGCAGATGGCTGACCTAAACATGCTTGTCTCCACCAACGCATCAGCCGTGAGGATTGACATCGGCTATGCACCCTGGCTCTCC
>JBJKPR010000023.1:0-13310 GCA_046706185.1 Candidatus Sysuiplasmataceae archaeon | reverse complement strand
GCCCTTTTATGTGACCGCTCTTCCACATGCGCCATGCCGTTTCATAGGCTATTCCTTCCTGTCTCGCCCAAACAGACAGCTTCATCCGACCATAAACGGATACAAAACTATTTGATCTTTATGATACATGAAAAGACTTTAATTCAGGATTTTGAATGACGGCACATGCATGAAGCGCGTTTTTTCCGGAATATCGGAAGGGACATACCGGTCCTGATCGTCAACGGCACCAAGGGTTTCGCAGATCCTAACTTTTTTTATTTTTCTGCCATAAAGTTCGGTGTTTTTGAAGCGTGCTCCATGGTCGTAAGAAAAGAAGGAACAACAGTCTTTTCCAACGGTCTCGACAGCGAGGCAGCAGTCCAGGCCGGATGCAACGTGAAGGTTTTCAGCTCCAGGGGGCACATGCTGGACTTGATCAAAGAAGAGCTCAGGGGCTGTGATGAAGTGGGCATCAACGGTTCCAAACTGTCAGCGGACACGCTTGAGGCGATAAGCCAGAAGATGCCTGAAAAGAAGTACATGGACGTGTCGAAGGAAATAGCAGCAACCAGGCAAATCAAGACCAGGGAAGAACAGAGGTACCTGGAAAAGGCGTGCAAGATCAGCATTGCAGCGCACGATAACGTGCTTGGAAAACTGGAAGAGGGCATGACAGAGGCAGAATTTCAGTCCCACCTGATACACGAACTAATGCTTAACGGGTCTGGTTTCCCTTACGCGGAGCCTACTGTCGCATTCGGCGAAAACAGCGCGTTCCCTCATTACTCTGCGAGCGGCAGGAAATTGAAGAAGGGTGACCTTGTGCTGACGGACTTCGGTGCGACTTTCAACAGGTACGTTGCGGATGTCACCAGGACTGTTGTCTTCGGAAGAGCATCGAAGCGCCAGAAAGACATGTATGAGACGGTCAACAATGCCAGGGTCGCCGCAATAGATGAGGTGAAAGCAGGCATCAAGGGAATGAAGGTTGACCTGGCAGGACGAAAGATAATAGATGCCACCAGGTTCAAGGGAAAGTTCATACACGGAATGGGACACGGAATAGGCCTGGAAATACACGACCATCCGGGATTTGGACCAACGTCCGAGTTCGTGCTCAGGGAGGGAATGGTGATGACAATAGAGCCCGGTGTCTACATCGGCGGTTTTGGTGGGGTAAGGATAGAAGACGATGTGATTGTAGGCAGGTCCTCCGGCAAAGTCATTACAGGCGGAAAGAGGGACAGCCTTATCGAGATAAGTTGAGCTGTACCTGCTTCTGCCTGACTTGCCTGAAAATCCTGATCGCTGACTCCTGGCCAAGTTCGGTTACTGTTCGCCGGCCCGGGCTCTGCCATCCTCTAAATCAGTAAATTCCCAAAACACAAAAAAAGGCAAAGAGAAATTGTTTTTTAAGAGGTTTGCAGCAGCAATGGCTTTATGCGCTTCACTTGTAGCTCAGGAAGTTGAAGAGCATGTCGTTCCCGAGCAGACCGTTCTGTTCGTACGGGACATACACATTGGTGTTGACGCCAGTGGATACTATGTGATACTGGTAGATCTGCTCAGTGTACACATAGAACGTCATGTTGACGAACAGTTCGTTGATCAAGTGGAAGTACATTTCTGCCACAGTAGTGTTGGCGGTGGAGGTTGCGTTGCTGTACCATTGAAGCAGCTGGTTCAGCTGGTTTGCCTGAGTTGAGTTGTGCAGTGAGTTGAGGCTTGTGTTGAACCAGTACGGAGTAATGTCCACGCCTCCAAGGTGCGATGTGTTTGTTGGCATCTCAGAGCCGCCAACCGAGTCTGTGGGATATGCGTAGGCCGGTGCAAGGCTCCACTCGAATACCGGCAGCGGATTGTTGCCCCTGATAGCGCTGAGACCTATTATTTCGGCGAAGGGCAGGGGCACGACAGGGAAACTTGCTCCCGGTATTACCTGCTGCAGGTAGCCGGACCAGGATGTTGCACCCTCGATCATCACCGGGTCTGAAGCCTGTGCGAATATCGGTATGTTCAGCGGGTTGCCGTTATACATCGTCTTGCCGCCGGAGAGCGTTATGCCCACGTTTGAGGCTTCGGTGTTCATGAACGCATTCCAGTAGTTCTTGGCAATTGCCAGGTTGAAGTACGGAACCTGGGAAACGTTCTGCATCACAGAGTAATTCTGTGAGAACACAACGCCGTTCTCAAGGAACCCGGCGTACTTGCCCGCAAATGTGGTCTTGTATATCGCATTGCCGACCTGACTGTCGAGGAAGTATGTGTAGTTGAACGAGTAGGCAAACGCCTTCCTCACGTTCTCGCTTGTGAACAGGTTGGAGGGCAGGTTTGCACCAGGCGAATATGTGCCTATTTCACTGGTGTTCACGTTCGCATTGAACTTCCAGAAGAATATGGCGGGGCTCTGGTACGAAAGCACTGTCGCCAGCTTGTCGCTTACGAGCTGTTGAGCCTCGCTCCAGCTGCTTGATGGGATTGTTCCCTGCTGGGCTGCACCTGATTTCATATCGAGGTATATCGTCGACGCCTGTGAAACGTACCTTATCACTATCTGCTGTATTGATGGCTTGGGGAACCAGGGACCTGGCGAGTGGAAGTCGGGGTTTGCCGTAAGCACTATTTCAGTTCCAGGGACAGTGTACTTCAGCATGTATGGGCCGTCAGAGAATATGTGGTTCTGGACGTAGGTGTTGTAACCAGTCTCGCTGCCGTACTGCTTGTAACTTGCAAAGCCTGCCGGCGACCACGTAATGCCTGCGCCATTTTGCTCCAGCCATGCAGAGCTGGTAACTCTGTAGAAGGCTAGCAGTCCGTAAAGACTGACCGGTGTCATAGGCTTCTGCAGGTGGAAGGTTATTGAATTCGTGGCGTTGTTGACAGATATGTTCTGTGTTATGTTCCAGAATGTGTTCGTCTTTGTGTATGGGGATGGTAGAATGTCTGGGCCGAACATCCAGCCACCAGTCAGCGGACTGCCTGCGTCAAAGAGAAGAACCCTTGCGTAGGAGTACATGACGTCCCATGCAGTCACAGGTTTGCCATTCTGCCAGACTGAATTGTTGTTGATGTAGAATGTGTAGTTCTGGTAAGGCTGAACGTTAACCGTGTAAGTGCTGCCTGAGGGGGTCGTAACATTGTAACTGTAGGAGTTGCTGTTAATCTCCCCGTTCTGGATTGACGGCAGGTTTGTCGAAAGCATGGGCACGAAGTTGCTGTCTGAGGAGCCGTTGAAGCCAACAATCGGGAGCATCGTGTTGTATATCGGTTCAAGGCTGACAGTGTCAAATGATATGGCAGGGTCGAGAGTCGCGTAGCCACCGGCAACAAGCTCGTCAATCACGAACTGGCCCGTGATCGTTGAAGACCTTGTGGCTAGGGCGCCGTTGGAGAAGGCTGCAACATCGAGGAATGTGGTGGTGTTGGTAATTGTGCTGTTGGAATAGGCACCTGTTGAGGTGTTGGTTATCGTCGCCGTCGATGTGTTGAGAACAACAACATACAGGCCCGATTTTGCAAGGCTGAGGTCAAATGCAACTGTTGATGCAACGGGCGTGTATTCCTTGAGCGTCTTGTCCCAGCTCACGTTCACGCTGTGAGTCAAAACTGCCTTGTTCAAGAGAAAGACTGTGAATTCCTGCGACACAATCTTGTATGCGGAACTGACAGGCTCTGTGTAGTAGCCGGAGCTTATATTCACATGCGATCCTGAGCCTGGGCTGAATATCGTCTGGTTGGCCACAAGCGCAGGAGATGATGCTGAGAGGTTGAAGTTTATGATTCCGAGAGACTGGTTCGACCCAATGTATCCGCCCGCGGGGGTTATGGTGAGCGGAAGCAGCTGGTTCGATGAATTGTAGTACTTTCCGTCGGTGTACTTCTCGCTGAAATAAACGTATGCAAGACCGGGGATGCTATACGTGTGCTGGATAGTGTAACTCGACACGCTGGATGGTGACACTATGCCAGAATTCAGGTCACCGTAGTAAACATCAAGCGACGAGAAACTCGTCGTGTTGATTGTTACGTTGTACGGTTGACCAGTGAGCACTGTGGCAGGACCTGCAATGGAGCTCGAAGTCGCATTGTTCTGAGACGACCCGAGGTGCAGAAACACCACAGCTGCTCCCGCGATCACCAATATCAAAACCACTAATACGGCAATAACAATCTTCATGTTGCTGCCGCGTGGTTTTGGGGCACTTATTTTGCTTGGAATGCTGTCGCTGGAGGACATTTTACTCTACCTAATGCCGCACGGTATACCGGCCACCCGTTAAAAATCTTATTATTGATACAGTATCTCCGATCCCAGTCTGACCGCCCATGGCATTCGCCGATGCTGTGCTTTTGCAATAGGCAATGTTTATGCACTGGCATGTCGCGGATGCCCTGTGTCCGCGACTCAGCCGGCCTGTACCCTCTGCTGCCGGCTGGTGCCTTGTGTCTTTGCCTCTGCCCTGTCGACCCTCTCGGTGCACATGTCGCTGAGTTCAATCAGAAATCGCTTGAAACTCGCCTCCTGCCTGTAGAGCAATGACCATATGAGCTGGAGTTCCTGCTCATACGCGAAGAGGAAGAAGCGTACAGCAACTTCCTTCGACTTCGATTTGATTGTCGCCTCATCCTGTACCCTGAACCCTGTTTCTATGTTCCATCGCTGCCTGTATGTGTCTATTATGCCGTCGAGGTCTATCGACTGCTGGTTTGTCGCGAAGCACCAGTCGAAGACGCCTCTCCTGTCGGCGATGCTGCGAAGCAGCGCAAGTGTTGTCTCTCCGCGGACAATCGTCTTGTCGCTGCTGAATTCAAACTCATAGTTCACTGTCCTCCTGTCCCCCTCCTTCATAGGTCCAAGCTCATTCTTTATCCTGCTGTTCTTGGGCACGAATATGAGATACGGGCAGTGTATCTCATCGAGCGCGCTCATCAGCGCCTTCGAGTAGAAGCCCCTGTCGAAGAGACAGAGGCTGATTGACCTGAAGAGCGTCCTAACAAGCGAGAACATGAAACAGACATCCCTGCTCTTGCTGCCGAATACGCTCACTGGAATGGAGAGGAGCGGTGCATTCGCTCCTACGAGATAGCAGGTGAGGAAGCGGAACTTCCCCTCCACAGCATCCTCACCTGTCCATGAGTGTATCCAGGCATCCTCCGGTTTGCCATAGAAGTCCTCATCGGTGTAGTCGAATGCGAGTATTGCATCCATGCTGCCGAATTGCACCCTCTCGGAGAACGCCTGGACGCTCTTGAGCTGCTCCCAGTATACATCGGAGGGTTGCACAGACTTTATTGCCATGTGTATCGAGTCCGCCCTGGTGCCCACAGTCTCGAGATATGTGTTCATGGCCGCCGCCCTGAGCATCTCCCTGTTGTAATGGAAACCGGACAGGGTGGATGATTTGGGAATGAGTTTCAGCGACCTGTCCATGAATATGTCAAGCTTGGTCAGGGACCTGTACAGTTTCTCCCTGTTGAGCATAGGAGGGTAATCGCACGATGAACGTTATAATGGAATCGGAAAGAAGACAGTGAAACGGCCGGAATGACTGAAAACAGGCATTTTCCATCCGATCTTCGTACGGAGGGAACGATCCTGTTCGGAGGTTCTGTGATAATCGTAAAACAACGTATAACATTGTCCATCAGCATTGCGCGAAATCCTCTTGGACTCTTGCCCTAAGCCTGCACTGACTGTGGACTGAAATGGAAAGAACTCGCTTTTCTGAGGAATGAGAAACGAGTGCGGTCGCATACACCAAGTGGGACCCCGTTAGTCAGGAAACGATTTTTCGCAACAAGTTGGCAGATGGGAATAATTGTTATCTACAAGTTGCCTCTTTACCAAGCCGGTAACTTGCAGCTCCACTTCTTTATTTTGAGGAGACTCATTGCGATGATTCCGACACTTTTCGGGCTCACGCTGCTCATGTTTCTGCTGGAGAGGGCCATACCCAACAGCATTCTCGCTTCGCAATACGTGAACCCTCAGAGCACTGTGCCCATTACGCTTCAGCTGCAGAATGCGTATGTTCAGCTTGGCCTGAACAATCCAGCTCCTGTTCAATTCCTGTACTACCTCAACAACATTTTCCACGGAAATCTTGGGTACATGAACACAACGTATTACTCCGGCTCTGTATCAACGGCAATAGCGGAGTATTTCCCCAACACTGCTCAGCTCGTCATATTCTCCATGATTTTCACGCTTGTCATTGCCATCCCGCTTGGCACATACATAGGTTCGAAACCTGGCTCGTTCGCGGACCATGCCAGCAGAGTTTTTTCAATAACAGGCTTCGCAATTCCGACATTCTGGCTTGGGCTCATGCTTCAGATTGTCTTTGGCAAGGGTGTGCTGAACCTTCCTGTTTCCGTCCTTCCGTTAGGAGGAGTTGTTTCTAACTCTGCACTTCCTGCACACCTTCCCTCGTGGCTGCTCAGTCCCACTTCAGGTTCCCTTTCATCCTCCCCCACGCACATGATACTGTTCGATTCACTCCTTCACGGCGACCTTGGCCTGGCTGCCAACTCGTTCATACACATGGTGCTTCCCATAATCACACTGACATACGCACTTCTTGCAGGCCTGCTAAGGTTCATACGATCCGGAATGGTCGATGCCGCCTCCAAGGAGTACGTGAAAACGGCACGTGCAAAAGGTGTTCCGGAGAGACTGGTCATCAAGACCCATATGAGGAAAAATGCGATGATACCCGCAGTTACTGTGATAGCACTTCTAATCGCAGACCTGCTGGGGGGTGTTGTCGTGACCGAAACCATATTCGCATATCCAGGCATGGGATTGCTTTCTGTGAATTCAGCCACCACATTCGAGATATACGGCGTAGTGGGGACAACTCTTGTCTTTGGCCTGATTATGGTGATAGCCAACCTTGCTGTTGACATCGTCTATGCCGTGATAGACCCGAGGATCAGGTACTGAGCAGGTGAAATGCTTGAACGTCAACGCTGAAAAAGACAAAAGGAGGTCCGTCGTAAGGCATGTTTTCGCCAGGAACTCCGGTGCATTCATGCGCAATCTGCTCAAGAGCGGGGCAGCCACAGCCGGGCTGATAATCTCGATTGCGTACATGGTGCTTGCCCTTCTCGATGTCATCTACCCGCAGTACCTGGGAGTTGGCAATGACCACACAATGCTTTCATTCCTGAGCAGCGGAACGGGCGTCAGCTCGGCACCCCCGACCCCGCCAGTTTTCAATCAGGGCTGGTGGTACTACTTTGGAACGACAACATCAGAAATACCCATTTTCCCCTCGATGCTAGCAGCCTTGCAGTACGACCTTGGATATGCCCTTCTGATTGTGATTGCAGGCGCAGGCATAGGCCTTCTCTTTGGGGCCGCGTCAGGATACTTCGGCGGAAAGGTGGACGAGCTTATGATGAGGATCACAGACATATTCCTTTCAGTTCCGCTTATACCTCTTGCAGTCGCAGTCACGTTCTTCCTCGGTGCCACGTTTGCGGATATGGCCTACGCACTTGTGCTTGTATCCTGGCCGTCGTTTGCGAGGCTAGCGAGGGGAGAATGCCTGAGCATCAAATCGCAGAGCTACATGGAAGCTGCCATTTCGGCCGGATCCAGCAGAGGGAGGAACGTGATAGTCCATGTCATACCCAACGTCCTCTCCCCCATATTCGTTCAGGCTTCACTGGGAGTAGGGAGGATAGTGCTTGTCTTTGCAACGCTCTTCTTCCTCGGGATAGTCAGGGGGGATGAGTACATGCCAGAGCTCGGGAAACTGCTTGTATTCGGGCAGCAATGGCTTGCTCAGGGCGCATGGTGGCCGATTGTGGTTCCCGGCGTATTCCTGATTATATTCGTGGTAGGCATCAACCTTTTTGGGGATGGTCTTCGAGACATACTGGACCCCAAGCTCAGGAGATGATTCGAGGCTGCAACGGCATTCCGCCTCACGCAAACGACGCAAGCACAGCATCCTCCGCCAGGGATGACGCGTAGCTTGCTATGTTTCGCACATCCCTCACTATCATCGAGATTGCCATGGACGACTTCTCGTCCCTTTCACGCAGCAGATGGAGGTAAGCTGATTCGTTCAGGTTTCGCACCCTCTCAAGACGGTCCATGACGACAGAAGCAGCATTGACGTCCCTGCTCAGAAACGACTTTGTCGCCTGCTCCTGCATCTCTGAAACGATGCGCGCCATTTCGCTTATCACTGAAACAAGCGACTTGTCTGGCTTCTTCTTCAGCTCCTGAACATGCTGCGCTATCCTCATCGAGTAATAAGCTATCCTTCCAAGTTCCCTCACAGACTGCAGAAAGACGATTGCGCTGGAAATGTTCTGCAGTTTCATGTGGACACGAAGCTTCTTGTCGTTGGCGGCCTGGAGCGCGAGCCTGTAAAGGAGGCGGAATGTCTTCGTGCTTTCGCGACCGCGATCATAGGCATCCTGTGCAAGAGATAGGTCATCTTCGGCAAGCGACTTGATTGAATCTACGAATACAGCCCTGGAGGTGGCCGAGAAACGTTCCAGTGTTTTCGCAAGGTCAAACTTCGTTGGGTCGACAAGATTCTGAAGAACAACCTGGTTGGAAAACTCCTCGGAAATTTCGAGACCAAGCAGTCCCTCAACCGTATCCCTTATCCATCTTTTCTGCTCCGGGGCGATCTTCCTTTTTGAGATGACCTCTGTGATGTCGTGCCCCACCATGTACGACGCGCTCACGCACATATCCAGCATCTTCTTGTCCCTGAATTCACTGATCTCAAGAGCTCTTGGAAGCGGTTCAAGCCTGTTGTCAGCAGGGCTCACTATAACGTCGTTTTCCTCCAGCTCAACAGAAACGAGGTCTCCCTTCTTGAGCTTCAGCTTCTCAGCCCACCCCTTGGGGATCGTGATTATGTATGTTCCGCCGGCTGTGGCCTGAAGTTTCCTAATCTCCATGCAAGTGAACCGTAACTGCAATGGATAGGGAATATACAAACTTTATGTATATTATGGATAATTTACAAAATATGTCAGTCATTTCCATATATTCTATATCTTTTAATATTGCGAGAAAATGGAGTGGACGGGTGTTGAACTGCAGAGCTATGTTCAGCCTTTCGGACCTATCCTGATCCCTGAGCCCGGCAGTGCCGGATCAGGCGTGTTCTCCGGTGAGGCACTTGAATTCATCGCGTCGCTTGCAAGAGAGTTTGCAGCGGCTGCTGGAACCAATGCAAGAATCGTAAAACCCGAGAGTGCCAGCGTTGTCAGTATGCCCGGCTTCTCCAGAAGCAGTGCTGAATTACGGAGGAGTGACTGGTGCGCTGCACAAGTACCATCCAGCATGCAGGACAGGAGCACAGAGATAGTCTGCGCAGCCCTAAACGGGCGGGCGATGACCGAATCCATGAATTCAGGGGCTGCTGTTGTAACTGCGGACCTCGGCGATCTTCAGTTTCCTTCATGGACCTCGATTGTAGAGGGACACTTGAACATCTGTGGTGCCGTGCATAACTACACGGGCGGAAACGCAGATGGCCGGGATCATTCGGCGCTTGCGGTGAAACCGAGAAGACTGAACCAGGTTGAGAAGCATGTGCTGGTCGATGGGGGCATTGTTTCGGCCGGCATTTTCGATACTGGCATCTTCGCATACAGCAACGCTTCTACGATGTTGTCTCGAGGAGAAAATCCGCACCTGTGCATTCCAGGGATCAAGGACAGAGTTGATGCCAGCGTATGGAACAGCGTTTTCGATTACATGGAGAGGGAACTTTTTCTTCCCCTGAATTCAATCAAGGTCACAGTACAAATAGAGTCGGTTCGGGCAATATACGAGTTGAATGAAATCATATCGGAGCTCCGGGAAAGGGCGGTAGCAGTCGGCTTTGGAAGGCGTGGTTATCTCGCCAGCCTCATAAGACTTTTCGGTATAGCAGATGGTTTCATCCTCCCTGACAGATCACTGCTCGCAAAGGGAAAATCGTTCACGGAAGCGTGCGAAAGATACCTTGTCCGCACAGCACATATGCGGTGCCTGCCCGCGGTGGGCGACCTGTCCGCCATTGTGCATGTCCCAAAGAGCGGTCTCGCCTCCGTCCAGGAAGAGTTCATGTTCGAGAAGGAGCGGGAATTGCTGATAGGGTACGACGGCTCAAGGATAGCACACCCCGCCTTTGTTGGGCCGCTTGCGCGATTGTACAGCAGCAAAAGGCTTGAGGATCTGCCCGAAGCAAGTGTGCCTGAAGAGTGCGAGCTGGAGACCGAGATGTTTTCATTTCCCCAGCCGAAGATCACTGTTGGCGGCATTAGGTCGAACATATACACTCTTCTCAGGATATTCGCATCATGGCTTTCCGGGAGGGGATGCGCTTACGCTGATGATCGCATTGAAGACATCTCATCAGCCGAGCTCTGTATATCACTTCTGTGGCAGTGGACGAGGTCAAATTCCATAACATCTGACGGGAGGGTCGCACACGTCGAGTCAGTGAACAGGCTCGTTGATGAAGAGCTCGGTGCGGTACTCAGGACGGTTGGAGGTGCTGAAAGAAGAAGGAACTATGAACGGTCTGCCTTACTGGTGAAGAAGGTGATAGGCGGGCATGAGCTGATTCCTTCCCTTGTTTCTTATACCCAAGAACTGTTCGCATCGGAAATCGCAGTGAGCTGAGATTTGGCAGCGGAGTTCCGGTGGAATGGCAAAAGGTTATTGACAGGAAGCGTCTGAATCCCATGGGCTGAACTCAATTGGGAAGCAGAATAGCATTTGCGGGCCTTGTCGTACTCATAGCGGGAATGGTGCTTGCTTTGTCGGTTGCCCACATTGTCAACTCCCATGAATACGAAATCAATGCCGCATTCAGCCAGTATTCACCGGGGGAGTTTGTGTCCGGGGACATAAACATGGACAATTCGTCGGGGATCCTTTACATTTCGAACAATTCCACCTCGGTATACCTTGTGCCGGCAGGGTCGCTTGGTGCCGTAAACGGCTCGAATGCAGCCCAGTATGCAGTTGCGCCCTCAGCGACAGGGAATGTGACGTCGGGAGGGTTCGCATATTCTCTGGGCGATACCGGCAGGCTTTACTCCAACCTGAGCGGTTCATACAACATTGTCGCATTTGGAGACAGTTCGCCCTCGATTGCATATGATACGACAACGAATGTCGACACTACCGTTCTGTCACTCTACGGCCCGCTGACGATTGCGGGAGAAGTGATGTGGATCGGGGGCACATTCGTGACAGCCATCGGTTTTGTATATCCCTGGAAGAAGAAGGTCTGAGCGCGCTCCCATGCTTACAGCCGACCCCGAACACGTTAGGGAGACGATGCAAGTAGTCAGTGATGAATTGCTGGATCGGAGTATGGTGACTTTGAGGCCTAGGGAAATGGCGTTGGAGGATCTGGTGGCACTGCTGGAGAAAGAGCACGAAGATGTCAGGAAAGAGATGTTTCTGATAAGTGAAATGCTCCTGAAAGGCGACTCAGACACACTCAGCAGGCGACTGGCATCGCTTGACGAGGAACTGATGCAGCACATGCTTGACGAAGAAGCTTCTGTCCTGAGAGTGCTGATTCAGGCATACGGAAGGGATGGTTCAGAGGAAGCGATAGAAGTGTTCAGGGAACATGTTGAGATAAAGAGGCTGCTTGATGATTTGAGAAAAGGGATCGCGGAGAATCAGGAAGAGCGTATGAAAACAAGAGACGCGCTTGACACTTTGCTGGTGAACCATTTCACGAAGGAGGACGAGACCATTTTCCCATGGGCGATCAGGACACACAAGTCCAGGAGCACAGGACAAAGAACCTCCGCATCTGTCTGACCCTGAAGAACAAGCTCGCCAAACGGGCAGCATGGGTCTACCTGCAGTTGCCCGGTTTTCCCGGCCTTCACCATGGATAAAATCCTCACATCAAACAGACGAAGTGTATGCATGAGCAGCAGCCAGGTTATGCAACAGGGCCGTGCTGGGTCGGCGACCTACTTGAGGGATGTTGGCCCAGGCCATACTACCGGGGGTTCCCATGATTCTTCCAGAATGCTCTGTAGTTTGATGCGTAATTCATGCATTTCTCTATTGCTTTCCGCATGCTCGTATCGTTTGCTACCCCTTTGCCCGCTATGTCAAAAGCGGTACCGTGATCGACAGAAGTCCTGAGAAAAGGGAGACCTATATTCATGCTTACTGTTCCGTTGAAGTCGAGCATTTTTGCAGCTATGTGTCCCTGATCATGGTACAATGACACGACGATGTCGTAAATACCCGATGCGGCCTGGTGAAAGACGGAATCTGCAGGCAGGGGACCCTCGACATCATACGTCTCCTTCATCGCCGCCACAGCTGGCGCTATTTCCATTACTTCCTCATCTCCGAGCAGCCCTCCCTCACCCGCATGAGGATTCAGGGAAGCGACGGCTATTCGCCGCCTTTCGAGTCCAAGGCACCGAAGTGCCAGGTCTGCAAGACCGATGGACTCCTTGACGTTCTTCATCTTGACGAGGTCAATTGCCCGCCGGAGCGGGACGTGTTTTGTCATGAAAAGAATCCGGAGGTTGCCTGTTTCAAACACGGTGGAAACATTCTCCGAGTGCGTCAGCCCCTGCAGCATAGTAGTGTGGTCAATGTATCTTGAACCCGCCATCAGTATTGCTTCCTTGCTGATCGGTGCCGTGCACAACCCCTCCAGCAGGCCGGCTGAAGCCATCTCCGCAGCCTTCTCGATGCTTTGCACCGCCACACTTCCCGATGCTCTGCTCCATTTACCTGCCGTAATTCCCGGGGAGGAGACATCAACGAACGATAAACCTGCGAATGTAGACTCATCGATATTCAATCTCGCGGCAGTCTCGAGAAAGTTTTCTCTGCTCCCGATTATCGATATT
Organism: Candidatus Sysuiplasmataceae archaeon; assembly: GCA_046706185.1. Taxonomy (GTDB): domain Archaea; phylum Thermoplasmatota; class Thermoplasmata; order Sysuiplasmatales; family Sysuiplasmataceae; genus JAJZXY01. The sequence goes on along the minus strand of JBJKPR010000023.1, from coordinate 458 downwards.
CTTTCAAGAGGGAAAATGGAGGAGGCAAGCGCCTTAGCCGTGACTTCGGGCCCGATTCCAGCCGGATCTCCGAGCGTTATGCCAATGCGCGGCAGGAGCATGCCTGCAGGATGCGCGGATTGTGATTAATAGCCTTCGATAAAGACCATATCATGTGATGCTTCGGCTCCGCAGGACAACGGATTAACATTACTGCAGCTTTTCGCCTGTGCTATCCCATTCCACAGTTACTCTGATTTCAGCGGGAGGTTCGCTGTTCGGGAAGATATCTTTCTTCAACTGCACAATCAGCTCGTCCTCTGACACTGTGAGGTGGAAGCTGTCCCTGTATGTCTGCATGTAAAAGAAACCATATCCTGCCTTGAGCCCGCTCATCTTTACAAGCCTCTTTTCCATTTTCCCCAGACGCTCACCCTCAGGGATGGTATTGTCAACAGGCTATAAAATGTCCTGATGCG
>JBJKPR010000022.1:0-17731 GCA_046706185.1 Candidatus Sysuiplasmataceae archaeon | reverse complement strand
ATGGATCTGTTCAGCGATGGCGCCAGGCTCATCAGGCCATCACCCGGATAGCACACCGCCACCAATGGCGTCGGTGGCGAATGATATTCGGCCGATATCACCTGTTTTCAACAGCCTGACCAGTTACAAAAGCTGCAAGACACAAAAGGACAACGAGCTGAATAGCGTTTAATACTAGTTAGTGTTTGATTAGGAGAGGTATCGCCTTGATAGAACTGAACGATGACAAGTGTATGCACTGCGGTGCGTGTGTCGGAGCCTGTCCTGCCAACGCAATCTACCTAAACGAGGTAATACTCGACTTTAACGACGACTGCACTGACTGCGGCCTCTGCGTGAAGGCATGTCCTGTAGGTGCGCTTACGCTCATAAGAACTAGGGGATTGAAAGTTCCGGCAGCGACCGCCTGAGCGGACCCTGTTTCCGCTCATTCCTTGATAAATCCAGTGTTCAGGGGGGAGCCTGTGTTCTTTAAAGACAGTTACGATGTAATAGTTGTCGGGGGAGGGCCTTCCGGAAGCACCTCGGCAAGGTATGCTGCCCGTAATGGGGCGGATGTTCTTCTCGTTGAGAAAAGGCAGGAGATCGGCTCGCCAGTAAGATGCGGCGAGGGCGTGTCGATGGAGATATTCAAGCACGTCGACATCAAGCCAGACAGCAGCTGGTTCGTCAACCAGGTGACAGGTGCAAGGATTTTCGGCCCGTCCGGGAAATTCATACTCATAGATGCGAAGAATGCAGGCGATGAGGTGGGTGCTGTAATCGAGAGGGACAACTTCGACAAGTATCTTGCCACTGAAGCAGCACGGGACGGAGCTGAGATAGCGACAAAGACCTCAGTCGTTGCACTTCTCAGGGAAGGCGGAGAAATCACAGGCGTAAGGATAAGGAGGATGGGCGAGGAGAGGGACATTTCGGCCAAGCTTGTGATCGGAGCAGACGGCTTCGAGTCGCAGGTTGCGAGGTGGGCCGGTTTCAACACAAACCTGAAGACGCGCGACACAACTTCCAACCTCCAGTACAGGATGACAAACCTGGACCTTGATCCGCGTTTCACTGACTTCTACATAGGATCTGTCGCGCCTGGAGGATATGTGTGGATCTTCCCGAAGAGCAGGGACGTGGCCAATGTCGGCATCGGCCTGCTTCTGTCAAAGATAAAAGGACCGAGCGAGGCGAAAGACTACCTTGACGCTTTCATCGAAAAGGACGAACGTTTCAGGAATGCAAGCATAATGGAGACGGTCAGCGGCGGTGTTTCGGTCAGCGCGCCGCTTGACAAGGTGACTGCAGACAGGATAATGCTTGTTGGGGATGCTGCCAGGATGATAGACCCGCTCACCGGCGGAGGCATAAGCAACGGTGTGATAGCAGGCAAGGTGTGCGGCGAGGTTGCAGCCGAGGCGGTCAGGGCAAACGACTTTTCAGACGAGTTTCTCCAGAGGTACGAGAAAGGGTGGCGGGAGCTGCTTGAGGAAAAGCTCTACAGGGACTACATGGCAAAGGAAAAGCTTGTATCGCTTGACGACGTCGCACTTGACAAGCTGATCGAGGTAATGTCGACCGTCCCGCTTGAGAACCTGTCTACCAAGGAGATACTCGGGGCGATAAGGAAGAAATACCCAGAGCTCGTCAGGGAATTTGAAGACCTCATCTGACGCTGCTGCACCCCTTTCTCTGCGGCGCAAGCAGGCTGCAAATTGTGTTTTCGCGACTCATTCATGTTTTGGGATTAATTCCAAGAAATATCAAGGAAATGTAGACAAAGTTCACAATAAAGATGCAGACGATAAAAAATATATAACAATCCGGCGGTGTTCTCCCTGCTGAACTGATGGACGGAAGAAATAAACACGTCCATGCGGGCGATGAAAATGGAAACACAAACAGCAAAGGATATCACAAAGGAGCTGAACTACGGCACATGGCGGGCACAGAGGGGATGGATGCCGAGGATGATCGTCGGAGCCATGGGATGTCATTTCAGTGACAGCGAGGGGAACAGCTTCCTGGACTTTTCATCACAGCTCATGTGCAGCAACCTTGGACACGGCAACAGCCGAGTCATTGAGGCGATCGCAGACCAGGCAAGGACTCTTCCGTATGCTGCGCCTGAATTCACTACAGAGGCAAGGACCAGGCTCAGTGCCAAACTACTCGAGGTACTGCCGCCCGGGCTGAGGAAATTCTTCTTCGGCACTTCAGGCACCGAGGCGAATGAGGCGGCTGTCAAGATTGCAAGGATGTACTACAGGAAGGAGGGGAAATTCAAGATAGTAGCAAGGTACGATGCGTACCATGGCTCAACGGCAGGGAGCATAGCTCTCACAGGAGACCACAGGAGGTACATGGCAGAGATGCCCGGGCACGCAACAGGCGTTGTCAGGGCACCTGACCCCTACTGCTACAGGTGCCCGCTTGGCCTGAAGTTCCCCGAATGCGGGATAGCATGCGCCGACTACCTGGACTACATTTTCAAGCACGAGGGCAATGTGGCGGCAGTAATTGTTGAGCCTGTGACAGGGACAAACGGTGTGATCGTGCCGCCCGACGGATACATGCAGAGGATCGCCAAGATCACCAAAGAAAACGAAGCTCTCCTCATAGCTGATGAGGTCATGTCCGGCTGGGGACGGACAGGTGAATGGTTCGCTGTGAACAGATGGGGGGTGGTTCCTGACATACTGACGACCGCCAAGGGGATAACAGGAGCATACATACCGCTCTCACTTACAGCGACAAGCACCGATGTCGCTGACTTCTTCGAGGACAACATGTTCGCCCATGGCCACACATACGAGGCGCATCCGCTCACGCTCGCGCCGGCTGTGGCCGCAATCGAGGAGTACCAGAAGAACGGGCTCGTCGAGAGGTCGCGGCAGCTTGGAGCATACCTGGGGGAAAGGCTGAATGAGCTCAAGGGGAGGCACAGAAGCATAGGCGACGTCCGGGGGACAGGACTCTTCTGGGCTGTCGAGCTTGTCAGGAACAGGGAGACGAAGGAGCCTTTCAACACACGGGAGGACAAGCTTCTCGGCAAGACGACAATGGCGGGCAGGGTGGCTCAGGAGATGATGAAGAAAGGAGTCTACGTCAGTGCATGGATAACTCACCTGATTGTTGCGCCGCCGCTGATAATCACGAAGGAGGAGATTGATGCCGGGATCGAAGCGCTCGATGCATCCCTCCATGTCGCTGACGCCGAGGCGGCAGTGTAGGCGGAGGCGGGCGAGTTGCCAATACAGGAGTCCAGGCCAGCGAAAAGGAGCTTTATAATATAGCGCACATAACTGCGAACCATGGCGGCTTCAAGGGAAGTAAAGCTGGACGAAACCGACCGGAGAATACTGCAGATGCTGGCGGAGGATGGGAGTGTCAGCTTCCAGAATATAGCCACAAAGCTGCTCATTTCAAAATCAACTGTGCACAACAGGGTGAAGGCGCTGCAGGACAAGGGCGTCATCAGAGGGTTCCATGCACTTCTTGATCCTGAGAAGCTAGGCAACAACTTCACCGCGATTTCGCTCGTCCGCGGCAGATACGGCCCCAACTATTCGGAGAACATAGGGAAGGCGATCTCGCGCATAAGGGGAGTCTGGGCCGTCTATTTTGTGATCGGTGATGTGGACTTCATCGTGATGATAAGATGCAGGAGCAAGGAGGAGCTCAGCAGCATAATTGAACAGCTCACAAAGATCGACGGCGTCGAAAGGAGCAACACATTCTACGCCCTGAATACTCTGAAGGAGGAGATTCAGGAGTCTGTCCTGGTCGACGGCACCGGGAGGGCGGAAGCGAGGAAAAGGAAGAAAAGGGAAAAATGATGAGAGCTCCCAGTGCGCTCATGTGAGCGCTCAGCCATTAGCCTCGCCCCCGGGGCACACGGTCCTTTCCCAGAACGTAGACGGACAGCACAGGGTTTGTGGTATACCTGTAGAACAGCTTCCTGTAATCATCGACATCAAAGCAAACAAAGTCCGCCCTCTTTCCTTCCTCGAATGAGCCGGCTGCATCTCCTATGCCGGCGGCGAAGGCGGAGTTAAGGGTGGCTGCAGTGATAGCCTCCTCCTGCTTCAGGCCGCAGTTGTACACTGCGAGCGTGGAGGAGAGGAGCATGCTCTCATTCCACGAGTTGGGTGAGAGGTCTGTGCCAATGGCCACGGACATGCCTTCAGAGATCATTGCCCTTGCATCCGGATACCTTCTGCTCATGGAAAACAGCGGAGTGGAGGGGAGTATTATGCCGGTAGTGTCCGAGGTGGCAAGCGCTGAGAATTCCGAGCGCGGTGTGAATGCCAGGTGCGAAACGCTCGCCGCCCCGAGTTCTGAAGCGACGGATGCTCCGCCTGTATCGCTGAACTCATCCACATGAGCGGTCAGCCTGTACCCAAGCCTGCCCGCGGCACCGAGTATCTTCTTTGCCTCTTCGGGGGTGTAGGCGCCCTCCTCTATGAAAATGTCGCAGCATTCTGACAGGGAACGTCTCCTGACCTCCGGCAGGTGCACACTGACTATCTCGTCGATGTATTCGCGCCTGCTCTTCTCGGGGGGAAAGGCATGAGCACCAAGGTACGTTGGCGAAGTCAGGCAGCTCCCTCCTATTTCATTCGCCACTTCAAGCATCTTCAGCTCATCGCTGAGGTTCAGCCCGTAGCCGCTCTTTATCTCGAAAGATGTCACCCCTCCGGCAAGCATTGATGAGAGCCTTGAAGCGCTTTCTGCCGCAAGTTTTCTTCTGCCGGCCTTTCTGGTCATCCTGACAGTGCTCAGTATGCCCCCTCCTGAATCAAGTATCTCCATGTAGCTCCTTCCGGCAAGCTTCATCGACAGCTCGCTTTCCCTGCTTCCGGAGAACACAAGATGCGAATGACAGTCCACAAGCCCTGGGGATACGAGCACGTCTCCCAGTTCAATAATCCTGCCGCTGAACCTGGACGACACCCTGCCGTACCTGCCTATTCCGGCCACGTACCCGTCCTTGACGGCAATGCCAGCACCGTCAATGACAGTGATCTCGCCCATCTCATCACCCTTCAGTGGACCGCTTCCGGCCGCCGTGACCAGCTGGGCACACCTGAAGACTGAATCAACCCTGGACATCCTCAAACCTCAGGCCGTCACCGCCGATTGTGCACATGTACGGTATGAACCCCCTTTTCCTGATAGCATCCGCTACACTGTCTGGACGGTCAGTCAGAGAAATTACGCTGCCTCCTCCTCCTGCACCCGTCAGCTTGGCACCATACGAGTAGGGGCGCACTGCATCTATCAGTCTTTCTATCTCCCTGGTGCTCACGCCAATCACCGACAGGAGCTTCTGGTTCCGGTTCATCAGCTCCCCTATGCCTACAACATCGCCTGCCCTGAGCTTCCTTCTCGCCTCTGCTGAAATCCCGCCTATCTCCGAAATGGCGCTACGTGCAACCTCAAACCTTGAATGCAGTCTGCGCACATTCTCAACCAGCGGTCCGGTCGCCGCGCTCTTCCCTGTGAACCCTATGACAATATTCAGCTGCGGCACCTCAATGTGGTGTATATGCCACCGGACATCGCCCCCCTCAATTGCCCACAGATGGTTATCCCCTGCATTCCTGTCCACGTACACTGCATGGCCGTGCGTTGACGTCGATGTGTCTATAGGGCTTGCCCTGCCCTGGGCACTGAGCTCCACTTTGAATGCCGCCGATGCCACCTCTTCCGCGGACAACTCCCTCTTCAGCGATCCGACTGCTGCAACCGAGAGCGCAGCTGATGAGCCAAGGCCAGCCCCGGGTGGTATGTCCGATGCGACCGAGAGTTTCACCCCTCTTGTGCCTGTCAGTTCAAGAGCGAAGAAAGGGTAGGGGTTCAGATCCTGGTTGAGCGGCAGCCCGTTGATCATGTCCGTTTCTGACGTTTCGGCTGTCACTACTGTTCTGAGGCTGAGGGCAGCTGCTATTGCGGGTTCACCGAACACTACCGCATGTTCACCGAAGAGAATTACCTTGCCTGGTGCCGATGCTATGACGCGCATGTCAGTTTGCCGTATGAATGTATCGTGTGTTATATCCTTTTCACGGCGTTCTCCTTCTTCCAGGAGGATTTCACAGAGGGCAGGAACTGGCGCACAGAGGCGCAGTATAGCTCATAGCCCTCTCCCGCTCTTCTTGTCCAATGTGCGTCCAGTGTCTTTGAAGAATAGAGAAGAACAGGGAGTGCGACAGCAAACGAGACAACAAGCCCGGGGATACTGACGAGATAAAGCGGAAAACCGGCGGCACAGAGGAAAAGACCGAAGTAGAGCGGATGCCTCACAAACCTGTAGAAGCCTTTTGGCCTCAGTGAGACACCGTAATTCTCATCCTCGACCAGTATAGACGACATGGGCGACTTCGCACCGTAGAAGAAGACTGCCCCCGCAAGGAAGAGAATGGCTCCAGCGAATGAAACGGCATAATCAAGGGCTGACTCAATGCGCCCTATTGTAATACTGCTCACGACCACGACTGCCACTCCGACGATCCATCTCGCAAAGGTGAGATTGTTCACCGGTATCCACCTTGTGGGGTCGTCGGGGTTGCGCCTTATAAGGGAGAAGCCCATCGATGCAGACAGTATGATGATTATCGCGTCCTGGATACCGAAGTAGCCGCTCACTGGCATCTGTTACACCCCTTGCTGCAGCGGAACAATGATTGCGGCGGGTGACTTAAGCTGTTTCCCCTGAACATCATGGCCAGCTGGAAGCGGACAGGAAATATAGGTATACTCCCATTAGTAAAAGGGGAGGGAGCAGTGGTATTCGAATTCGGGAGCGGCAGAAAACTTAAGCTGCCTGAAATAGGGCTCGGCACATGGCGCATAGGGGGTGGTTTCACTCCGGACCACTCTGATGATGAGTCCAGCGTGAGAATAGTGAGGGATGCCGTCGACATGGGGTACGGCCTCATAGACACAGCTGAAATGTACGGATCAGGGAACGCTGAGTCGATTGTCGGAAGGGCAGTCGAGGGAAAGGACGTTTTCATCGCAACGAAGGTTTCCCAGTCCAACCTCAGATATGACGATGTTATCAGGTCTGCCAACGGCAGCCTGAAGAGGCTCGGAGTGAAGAAGATTGACCTCTACCAGGTGCACTGGCCGAGCGACAGCATACCGCTCAGGGAGACTATGAGTGCGATGGAGAAACTCGCGGAGCAGGGCAAGATCGATTACATTGGCGTCAGTAACTTCGATGTGCAGCTGCTTGAGGATGCAAGGAGTTGCCTTTCCAGAGAGGATGTTGTAACCAACCAGGTCTCCTACAGCCTCCTGGACAGGACGCCTGAATATGAGCTCATGGACTACTGCAGGAAGGAGAATATCGGGATTCTTGCGTATGAGCCACTTTCAAGGAAAAGGGTGCTGTCCGGCAGGATAGGTGAAAGTGTGCTGGAAGTGGCAGGCAGAACAGGAAGGACACCAGCACAGGTTGCCCTGAACTGGATTATCACCAGGGGAGCGATACCGATACCGAAGTCGACAGTCACGGCCCATTTGCTTGAAAACCTGGGATCAGTGGACTGGAGACTGTCGAACGATGACATGAGGAGGCTGGACAACGCTGCAAAGTAGGCGCATCATACGAGGGACAGACTTCTGCTCCTTGCGATGCTGTCCGCCATGGGCTCAGGGTAAAATACTGGGGTTTTGTAAGACAAGCTGAATCCGGCTTTCAGTCAACTTGCGGAGGTTCGACCAGGAGATGGACGAAGTTGTTATCAGGACGTCAGGGCTCAGAAAGCATTACGGCGAAATCAAGGCAGTGGACGGGCTTGACCTGGAAGTCAGAAAAGGGGAAGTGTTCAGCCTTCTGGGACCCAACGGTGCAGGAAAAACCACAACCATCGAAATGCTCGAGGGGCTGCGCAGGCCCGACAGCGGCAGCATCGAGATAGTGGGCCTCGACCCGTGGAGGGATTCGAGGAGAATGAGGAGGAGGGTCGGCATAATACCCCAGGACTTCAATTTCATTCCGAGGATAACACCTGTCGAGGCAATCAGGTATTTTGCAACGCTTTTCAGGGTGCCTGACAGGAGCGATGAGCTTCTAGACCTCGTTGACCTGAAGAGGATGGAGAAGACGTATTTCATGAACCTCTCCGGGGGACAGAAACAGAAACTTGGGCTATGCCTGGCACTTGTCAACGACCCGGAACTGCTCTTCCTTGATGAACCCACAACAGGGCTTGACCCGCATGCGAGGAGAAACATGTGGGATGTAATACGGAAGCTGAAGTCGGAGGGCAGGACAATACTTCTCACCACGCACTACCTTGAGGAGGCAGAAGTCCTTTCAGACAGGGTAGGAATAGTGGACCATGGCAGGATGGTCGCCTACGGTACACCGCAGGAGATAATCGGGACGCACGGCAGCGGCAAGGCACTGTATGTCAGCGGAAACGAGGAGGCTGCACGAAAGATCAGAACAGCCACAGGGCTCAGGTGCACCGTGGATGGAGACAATATATCGGTTGGCATTTCAAACAATTCAGATATCGCGGTGGTTCTTGACATCGTGAGGGAATCAGGCATAGAGCTCACGACCCTCCAGCTCAGGGAGGAAACATTGGAGGATGTTTTCCTGAAGATGGTCGGAACGATGGAGGATTCGGCATGAGGCTCAAGAACATTTTCGCAGACCTTTCGGTATACGGCAGAAGTTTTGCAAGGAGCAGAGAGGGCCTCTTCTTCACGTTTGTATTCCCCATTGTGCTGATAGCGATCTTCGGAGCCATATTCTCCGGAAACGGCGGCGGCGCCGTGCCTCTCTATGTGCAGAACATGGACGGTACCTCCCCGGCAGCACAGCAGCTGATGGCAGGCCTGAACAGCACTCATCTGGTGACTATCAGGTTCATACCCACCAACGTGAACATTACAGAATACATCTCCCAGCATTCGATCACCGCTGCTCTCGTGATACCAGCTACGTTCGGGACGGACGTTGGCTCTGGGACGGCAGTCTCTCTCCCCTACTACAACAATCCAACCGTCTCCTCCTCGCAGATTGCGGGCCAGGCAATCGGCATAGTGGTGCAGCAGATCAACCTGAACCTCAGCAATGCGCATGATGTCATCTACGTGCGCAGTTACGCCAATTCGGTGGTCGCTCAGGGGTATGTCGATTTTCTCATACCGGGACTGATCGGTTTCACGATACTCACAACGCCGATGTTTTCAGTGACGTTCATTGTGAGCAACTACAAGAAGGACAAGATATTCAGGCAGCTTTCACTAACTCCACTCACCAGGGGGGAATGGCTCCTCTCGAAATTCACATGGTACATCATTGTCTCTGCCCTGTCGGCAGCGCTCATGATAGGTTTTGGCTTCCTGGCTTTTGATGCGCGCGTCTCTCTCGATGTATTCCTGGTTCCGCTCATTCTGATAGGTGTATTCATGTTTGTATCGCTTGGGACTTTTGCCGGGTCGGTGGCAAAGACAGAGGAGGGTGCATCTGTCATTGGCAACATAATTACCTTCCCAATGATGTTCCTTTCAGGTACATTCTTCCCGATAAGCATAATGCCGGCCTGGCTCCAGGGCGTTGCCCACTTCCTGCCACTCTACTACGTGATTGATGGACTGAACGCTGTTATGGTCTACACCAACTACACCGCCGCGATTGTTGACATGGCAATTGCATTCACCATCTCGATTGCTTTCTTCATACTGGCAATGTTAACATTCTCGTGGAAAGAGAATTAATAGGCAATCGATGACTCTGAAATTATGAGGGAGCTGAAATGGCGGTAACACTCATTGGTGTTGGGCATGTGTTCAAGATAGGTGATGCCGTCAAGAAAGTCATCTTCGAGGAGAGGCCGGATGCTGTCTGCCTTGAGCTCGACGACGACAGGCTAACTGCACTCCTTACAAAGCACAGGTCGCAGGATGCTTCAGCTGTCTACAGATCGTTGAGTGATTTTCAGTCCAAGATTGCTGACAAGTACGGCACCACGGTGGGGAGCGAGATGCTTGCGGCGCACGACGCTGCAAATCTCCTGGGCACGGAGACGTTCTGCATTGACATGAAGGCCTCAGAGTTCTTCAACAGGGCATTCAGAAGCATGACGCTGAGGGAGAAAATATATCTCCTCTTCAGCTCCTTCGCGGCAAGGTTCGCAGGGAGGAAGAAAATAGAGAATGAACTGGAGCTTTTCCAGGAAGACGATGCCAGGTATCTTGAGGAGTTCGGGAGGCGGTTTCCATCGCTCAAACATGTCCTGATAGATGAGAGGAACAAGCATATGGCAGATGCTGTGAGACAACTTGCGAAAGCCAGGAGAAGCATTGTGGCAGTAGTTGGAGACGGCCACATAAGCGGCATATCTGCGCTGCTGACAGACCTCTCGCCGAAGGTAATACGACTGAAGGATCTGCGCGGCATGAACCAGGGGGAAATGCCTGATTCGCCTTTGAGACCTAACCAGGGAAACAGCCAGGTTTCCTTTTCGTACACATACAGGTAGGAAGGGTTTTCCAGGAATGGAGTTGCCTTTTTATGGAAGCGGTTGAAGCTTACAAGCTGGTCAAAATCTACAGGAGCAGAAAGAAGAGCACTGTGGCACTCAACGGAGTAGACCTCACAGTCACAACAGGCAGACTTTTCTCATTCCTCGGGAGGAACGGCGCCGGGAAGACAACGTTCGTCAAGATCGCATCGACATTGCTTGTTCCCACAAGCGGGGACATCAGCGTCCTCGGACATGACGTTGTGAACCATCCAAACGATGCAAGAAAGATGATAGCTGTGGTACCGCAGGGCATCAGACCCTACTGGCACCTTACACCCAGGGAACATGTTTACCACTATCTCCGGTTCCGTGATGTGTCCAGGGAGGAGGCAAAGAGCAGGACAGAGTGGATCATAGACGACATGGGCCTCGGTGAGTTCGCAGACACGCCTGCCCTCCAGCTCTCCGGCGGCCTGAAGCAGAGAACGATGGTTGCCATGGTGCTCGCAAGCACCGCGCCCATACTCTTTCTGGATGAGCCAACGATTGGAATGGACCCTATGGCCAGGAGGCAGGTCTGGAATGTGATCGAGAAGATAAGGTCAAGGGGCTCGACGATTTTCCTCACCACGCACTATCTGGACGAGGCAGAGAGGCTCTCTGAGGAGCTTGCTGTAATCAACAACGGCGAAATACTTTACAAGGGCGACGTGGAGGGGATGAAGGCACGGGTAGGAGCGGATTACAGGGCAATACTGGGGAAGAATGCGCCAAGATCGCTGCTTGAAGGGTACGGGACAGTCGTGGAGGACGGCACCAGGCTGCTTGTGCTGTCGGACAGGAAGGGGGTCATGTCTCTCGCGGAAACGGCGAGCAGAGAAGGGCTCGAAATCTCAGTCGGACCTGTCACGCTGGAAGAGGCATTCATACTTCTTGCAGGCGGGGGTGGTGAGGATGAACGCTAGATACCAGCTGCGCGCCATTGGGAGGTTCCTTTACATCAACGGACTGCTTGCTCTCAAGAGGCAGACCATGATGCTCATATCCATCTCCCTCGCGCCGTTCACATTCATCTACTTTCTATACCTGGTGAGCCCGAGATCCGAGCTGCCTTTCGGGGTTGTCGGCGCAATCATCTTCACCACTGTCTTCACCGGGAATGCAATGCTCAACGACGCTGCCTATTACAGGATAGAACACCACATACAGGAGCTTTATGTGGCATCGCCGATCAGGTCCTTCACTTACGTAGCTGGCCTGGCCAGCTCCGAGTTCGCATTCACGCTTCCACCGCTTGTGGTCCTTTTTGTAATACTGATCTCTGTCCTTCCAGTCTCCCCCGTGCAGCTGCTGTTCATGGTGCTTGTGGTCCTGCTGACATGGATAATGGCAACGAGCCTCGGTTTCATGGTGTCCTCCTTCTTCAAGGAGTTCAGGGAGATATGGCCCATCGCAAGCCTCATATTCAACACAATCTCCATCATACCGCCCATCTTCTATCCGATAACTGCAATACCGCAGAACATAAGGTGGCTTGCATACCTGGCGCCAACGACATACGCATCCCAGCTCGGTGACAACGTTCTTGGCCTCCTCGACAACCCTCCATCCGCGATATATACGAACATACTCGGACTTGTGATTTCCACTGCGGTCTTCGTGCTCGTTGCCTCATACTTCACAAGATGGAGGGAGAAGTAATGCCAGCTCCCGTCTGACATGCACTGGCATGTTTATCATCAGTTCGACATATTTAAATAAGGTAACGTATCTCACGAACTTCCACCTGTAGGAAGATAACAATGGGCAACATAAGACCGACGTACATCAAGAGGGTAGCGGTGGAACTTGTCAACAAGTACCCAACGCTCTTCTCGGAAGATTACGAGCATAACAAGCAGATCGTTGGAAAAATAACTGATGTCAAGTCGGTAATGATGCGCAACAAGATTGCCGGGTACGTTACAACTTTCAGGAAGCACCCGAAAATCTGATATTGCCCTGGCCGCCATGCTCCATTTTTCACGGTTTGGGCATATATATGTAGAAAGGCAAGAACGCAAGTGAAACAACCATCATTGCAGGGAAGGCCCATTCGTACCCGAAGTGAAACTGTACGAAGCCGAAGAGAGTCGCCACCCAGAAACCGCCCAGTATCTGTATGCTGTTGACAAGGCTGATTGCAAGCGGTATGTTCTTCAGGCCGATGGCGGACATGTGAGCTGGAAGCGCGTATGTAAGCGTCACACCGGCAGTGAACAGAACGCCGAGCGCCACGCTCCCCGCAAATGCGGTCAGCGTCGACCTGATCATGAAGAGGGGAAGTGAGAGTGCGAACAGCCCGACTATGATCAGCAGGAGTGCACGTGCGTTTGCTATGTTCCTGTGAAGCGGACCGCTTATTACGCCGCCTATCAGCCCGCCGAAGAGAATGATAGAGGCAAGGGCCCCGGGCAGGAAGGATGACTGGTTGAGGCCCAGGTACTGTATCGAGTAGTTATACATGAACTGGGGTATTGCGTTGTACGCCCCCCAGACGCCGACGAGGCCAAGCGATATCAGCCACACCTGCCTGTTCCTGAACACCTGGGCGATTTCGGAGAGTGTGACGCCGACGCTCGCACTTTCCACCGCCTTTCCCATGTCTATCGTGAAGTGGCTGCATATGTAGGCAGCCAGCGACAGAGCACCTCCGAGTATCACCCCTGTCTGCCATCCAGCGCTACTGACGATTGCCGGCCAGAGCAGCAGGGCTATGCCGGCACCAAGGGAGAAGGCAGCGTTGTACAGACCCATTACACCGGTCCTCCTCTCCTTCGTGTAGAAGGAGGAGAGGATCCCTATAGCTGGCGAGAAGAACAGGGCGGCACCGATGCCTGCGCAAAACCTGAAAAGGAGCAGCACAGGAAAGTTGGGTGCAAATGGAGTGGCTATGCTTGAAACAGAGAGTATGAGCAGCCCGTCAAGCGCCACCCGTTTGGAACCGTATTTTGAAGAAAGAGCGCCGGCTGGAAGCTGGAATATGCCTACAGACAGGAAGAACATGGACACTATCAGTCCCGAGAAAGCCTTTGACACACCGTAATGGAGTGCAATCAGTGAGAGCGCGGGAGTTGCTGTGGTGTACCAGTTTATGGAATATGTGAACCTGGAGGAGAGTACGGACAAAAGGACGCCGCCGTTCCTGGAACCGCCAGCCGTCATGTTGTCGTTCATCTCCGCTCCTGCGGTGTTATGCCGCCATGAATAAGTAGTTTTGGAGCGGAAATGGGAGGGCGGAGGTTGTCATGCCCCCGTGGGCAAGGATAAACATAAAAAGAGAAACGCAATCTTTTGCCTGCCCGAGTGGGGTAGCTTGGACATCCTAGAAGATTGCGGATCTTCAGACCCGGATTCAAATTCCGGCTCGGGCGCCTTCGGAGATGTGTGCATGGCGCCGGTGCATTTGGCCCCGGTTGTCGCTTGAATCATTCCTGCTTCCTTGAAGTCAGCTTCTCAAAGTAGCCTCTCACTTCTGAGCTGCTCTTTGCCTCGATGCCGAAGAATTCTGCAAATCTGTTGCTCGTCGTGAGCTCGACAGTATGTCCGTGCGGCTTGACGCTCACAAGTCCCATGTCTCTGAGCCGCCCCACCTCCTCGTAGACCTTTGGTCCTCTTCGTCTCGCGAGGTTGCTCTGCAGGATGGGCTGATTGAACGCAATGACAGATATTGTCCTGAGCAGGTCCTTTGGCATTTCGGTCGGGGCTAACTGCCTCGCTGGATGAAGATAGTCCTTCTTCACCTGCATCGAGTACTTGTCCCCCGTCCTGACTATCTCAAGCGATGTCGACCTGTTTGAATAGGAGCGGTGAAGTTTCTTGAGCGCCTTCCTGACGTCCTGTATCCCGAGCCCCGAAACGCTTGCAATATCAGAAGGATGCAGAGGTCTCCCGGCTGAAAAGAGCATTGCTTCCACAACAAGAAGGTTGTCAGCCAAGAAAAACACCCTAGATGTCCGGCTCCTGGACAGTGGAATCGGTGAGTTCCACGGTAAGCAGCGGCTGCTGTGATACTGGCTCCATGTAAATCTCTCCGACAGGCGGTTCCTCCTGCCATATTCTTATTCTTCCAAGCCTTGCCAGGAAGAGCATCGAAAGGAAGACGGTGACAACGTCATCCCTCCCCTGGGCCATATCTGAGAACGGTACAGGGCCGGGCCCGTATGAAAGGAGCTTCTCGAACACAGCGTTTATCTCCCTTTCTGGATCTTCCTTGTGTGCATTGTCCTCGAATTTCTTTTCCTGCCTTGCAACAGGGAGCGACGCCCTCCTGAGATGTTCGGCTATTTCCGTCTGCGCCTGGCTGAAGGCATCAAGAAGGTCCATTATATTCACCTCCCTGGTGAAATTGGACCTCACTGCAGGCTCCAGCTCAAAATCACTGACGTAGTACTCAGGATCGTCGTCGAATATGTAGAAGAAGCTCGGGTCGACATCCTTCGCCTCTTCCCTTGACGCCATGAGCCGGCTCAGCATCGTCTCGCTCTCAAGCCGCAGCACATTCCACGCCATGAAGATGAGCCTTCCGGCAACTATGAAGTTCACGCAGGGCTCTTTCTTGATCCTTTCCATGTAAAGCCTTGAGAAGTTGAGTATCTCTATTGCGCCTGGATCCATCTGGTTGTTGATGATCAGCTCGAACACTATTGCAATGCTCTTTTCCACCGGGTCTTTCATCGAGTGATGGTCCGCCTCCGGCATGGACTGCGCAATCTCGAGATATCTGTCAATCTCTGCGTACTTCTTCGCATCCTCGCTGAGCAGCGATTTCTGGAAGAGCAGCTCATTCATTATTGCTGTGTGCTGCTCGTTCATCCCTCTACCCCCTGCAGTTCAGCTGACTGGCCCATATCAACATCTGGAAGATCCCTCAGGAATACCTCCGAGATGCCGGAAAGTTGCTTCGTCACGCCTATCAGCCTGTCTGCGCTGTTGAGTGTGACCTTCCTGAGCGACACCTGAAGGAACTGGGCTGTTGCGGACAGGCTCTTCACCATCTTTGCGACAGACTCGGAATTTATCCCGTCCAGGAACATGTCTACCTCGTCGAGGAAATACGCAGGTGAGGGGTCGAACTGCTGTACTGCAAAAATGAATGCAAGCGCTGCAAGGCTCTTCTCTCCACCGCTCAGCGCCTCGATGCGCAGTGTCTTCCTCTCCTTCTGCCTGACCCTTATGACCATCCCTCCCTGGAGAGGGTCGTCCTTGTTCTCAAGCACGAGCTCACCTTCCGAGCCGCCGGACAGGCGCGCGTATACCTGCCTGAAATTGGTGTTGATCGAGTCGAAGACACGCATCAGTCCCACCCTCTTCTTCTTGTTTACTTCATCCACGAGCTTCACAAGGGACTTCTTCTTTTCCTCGAACTCGCTTATCTCCCTCTGAAGGTTTTCACACCTGGACTTAGTCTGCTCATAGTCATCAATTGCAAGCATGTTGACGCCGCCGATCGAAGAGAGTGTCCTTTCAGCGCTTGTTATCTCCTCCCTCAGCTTTTCCATGGATATATCCACCTCCAGCCTCACGGCGCCGCCGTTCCTGAGGACTTCCATCTCCGAAAGAAGTTCCCTCTTCTTCTCCTCGACGGTCAGTGTGTTTCCCTTCTGTGTAACGATCAGGTCACGGAGCGTGTCTGTCCTTTCCCGCCCCTTCGTTATGAGCCCTCTCTCGTTGAGAATGGTCTTGACAATTTCATCACGCTCACGCCGCAGCGCCGCCTGCGCACTGTTCACCTGCTCTTCCATCTTCTCAAGCGCGTTGATCTCGACCTGGAGACGGGACGCATTCCTGTCGCACTCCTTCGACTTCTCCCTGAGAGCCGAAATCTTCTGCTCGAGCTGCGCCATCTCTGCTTCCAGCTCGCTGTTCGCCTTCTCTAGGAAGCGCATCTGGACCCTGTCACCGTTGACCTTGATTGTCTTCTCCTGAATGCTGTCCCTGAGCGACGCTATCTCCGACCTCAACGAGTTTATCTTGTTGCTCACTTCCTTGGGCTTGTCTGAAAGCAGCTCCTTTGACTTCGAGTCGCGATCCGCCCGCAGAACTTCACCTTTCCTGTTCTCGGCTTCAAGACCGTCTTCCACTTCCTTCAGAAGCTTCTCGCTTGAGGAGAGCGACTCCCTGAACTTCGACAGCTGGAATACGTGCTCGTTGAGTTGCTTCTCAAGATTATCCCTTCTGACAGTCAGGTCCGAAAGGGTCCTGGAGCTGTCTCCAGCGTTTGCCTTAAGATGACGGATCTTCTCTTCAAGCGCCCTGAGCTCAGACCTGGTGTTTGCAAGCTCGTTGCCTTTCTGCTCCGACTCCACAGTCATCGCCCTGAGCCTCTCCCCTGCCTCGTCGAGCTTGCCCGTGTCAGAGACATGTCTTCTCGCACCCCTGTCAGTGGAGCCGCCGATCATTGCGCCGCTTGCCTCCGCAATATCGCCGTCTAGGGTCACGAGCCTGATACCGCCCATCAGCCTGCGCATATCATCCAGGTTCCGCACAACAAGCGTGTCTCCAAGGACATACCACATCGCGGGCCTGAACTTCTCGTCGAATTCAATATGGTCTATTGCGAAGCCGAGCGTCTGGCTGGAGGACATTATCGCCTTCCCTCTTGGTCTTCCATCCATCATTTTGCTCAGCGGCAGGAATGTCAGCCTGCCAAGGCCGCTCTTCTTGAGGAAATTGATGCAGTTCGCAGCGACCCCGTCGTCCTCGACCACAATTGCGTTCATCCTCGAACCGGCCGCAGTGTAAACGGCCTCTTCAAAATCCTTTTCTATCCTGCACAGGTCGGCAACCGTGCCGAAAATCCCTTTGATCTCGTTTCTGTCCCTTGTTTCGAGTAAAGCCCTGATGCCGCGCATGTAGCCGCCCTGCATGTCCGAACGTGCATCGTTCTGGGCCTTCAGCCTTTCATATTCCCTGGTGAGAGCCTTGATTCCTTTTTCGAGCTCGTCGATACGGAGTGAAACATCCTCCTCCTTCTTCTTGAGCCTTATGAAATCATCCTGGCACTTCTTGAGCTCCGCTCCCTTTTCCTTCTCCCCGGAGCCGAGCTCCTTGAGCTGCCAGACAGTGTCCTTGAATTCGAACTCGGTGTTGTTCTTCGTGTCTTCCAGCCTGGCGAGTTCCACTGCATCGCGCTCAGTCTTGTCCTTCAGCCTGTCGTGCTCCAGCTGGAGGCGCCTTATCTCCTCGTCAACAAGAGCGATTTCACTGTTGAG
>JBJKPR010000021.1:0-3170 GCA_046706185.1 Candidatus Sysuiplasmataceae archaeon | reverse complement strand
TTGGCGCAATGATGTCGGAATATTCGGTTGACACGGTCTCCGGTGGAACCGCTGCTTTCATGATGCATCCCTCTAAACAGTATCCCCCAGTGTCCGGCATTGTTTGTTCAGCCGCCTCCGGACTCGTTCCTACGCCGCTGGATCCGTCCCGGTCAAACGAAAGAGAAAGGACGGTGTAACGATCGCCCTGGATCTGAACGGCCTGGGTGCCCTGTCAAATACACTCTACGAGCTTGCAAAACAGTACGGCTACCTGGGCATCTTCCTCTATTCACTCGTTGGCAGCCTCATACCTTTCATCCCGTTGCCTTATCTCGCGGCAGCGGTGTTTCTCAGCCCTGTCCTGGATCCTCTTCTGATTGGTATAGTGGCAGGGGTAGGTGGCTCTCTTGGTAAGGTTACTTCTTACTTTCTTGGTCGTGGCGGCTACTTCCTCACGGGTGAGAAGAGCAAGAAGAATATGGAAATAATCAAGGAACTCACGAAGAAGTACGGCGACATAATAATATTCATATTCGCAGCGACGCCGCTGCCCGATGACATATACATAGTTCCCGCAGGACTCATGCGTTTCCCCTTCTGGAGGTTCCTGCTCGCAAACACGGCCGGCAAGATCGTGCTTGCGACGCTTGTGGCATATCTGAGCAGGACCTACTTCGGCCTTGCCTCGGAATTTCTGGGTGGCGATTCCATAGTTGTCATCGTTGTGGCTGTTGTGCTGACCATACTCATTACCATCATGATGCTGAGGGCAGACTGGTCAGCATCCCTCGATATATACAGGAGCGAAGGATGGAAGGGGCTGATCAAACACTCTCCATCTCTCCTGCTGCCCAGAAGGAGAAAGAATTGAAGATGTTTCGCGCAGAATCACTTTGTGTGTCCTTCTGGAGGCCAGACAACCGCGAGGGAGGGTAGATATTGTTGCCTGCAGAAAGTGAAAACTGGCATTCCCTGTCCAGGGAAGACGTTTTGGAAGTCCTTCGAAGCGATGGCCTTGTAGGGCTGACTTCCAGGGAAGCAGCTGCCCGTCTCTCCACCTATGGCGAAAACAGGCTGCCGGAGAGGAAGCCGGTATCTCCATTTGTAATACTCTTCAGCCAGGTAAAGAACATAATGATAGCACTGCTCGCTGTCGCCGCTGTGTTCGCATTCGCAACAGGAGAAGTGCTGGACGCTGTTGCGATCATAGCCGTGATTGCAGCCAATACTGCACTTGGCTTTGTAATCGAGTACAGAGCTGAAAAAGCGTCTCAGGCGCTGAAGAGGCTCTTTATCACTTCCTGCAGGGTTGTTCGTGACGGCCAGATCTCCAACATACCGACGGTCGACATTGTTCCCGGGGATATCCTGCTGCTCGAGGCTGGATTTCGGGTACTTGCCGATTCTCGCATCACTGAGACAGCAGATCTCAGCGTGGACGAGTCTGCGCTTACAGGCGAGTCCCTCCCCGTGGAAAAGGAGCCAGGCACAGTTCTTGACGCCAACGCGGTGGTTGCAGACAGGTCAAACATGGTCTATACGGGCACGCTCGTTGTCAGGGGCAGGGGAAAGGCGGTGGTCACTTCCACTGGCAGCAACACCGAAATGGCAAAGATATCCCGGTTGCTCTCAGAGGGCAGGAAGGAGACCACCCCTCTGCAGTCACGCATCAACAACCTGATGCGTTACGTGCTTGTCCTGGTTGGGATAATTGCTGTTACAGTTACCGCCGCAGGAATTTTCCGCGGAGAGCCTGTTTTCCCGATGGTGGAAACGGGAATTGCCATTGCTGTCGCAGCAGTCCCGGAGGGGATGCCCGCGGTCATCACCATTTCCCTGGCAATAGGCGTCAGAAGGATGTCGTCGAGAAACGCCATTATTCGGAGGCTCTCGGCGGTGGAGGCCCTCGGCAATGCGGAGATCATATGTTCGGACAAGACGGGCACCATGACCGTAAACCAGATGACTGTAAGGGAGATGACTGTAGGTGGAATCAGTTTTTCTACAAGCGGTTACGGCTACGAGCCTTCGGGCACTCTCATGCATGACTCCTCCACCACACTGGCTGCTCAGGATAACAGCGGACTGAAGCTCTCTCTCGCTGTAGGGATGCTCTGCAACGACGCATCGCTGAACTTCAGCGAGGGAAAGTGGAGATGGACAGGAGATCCAACCGAAATCGCGCTCATCACCCTCGGCCTAAAGGGCGGGCTACTCCCAGACCTGACCGCATCCGATTTCCCCAGGCTGAAAGAGACTCCATTCCAGACAACGACCCGGCTAATGGCTACCGTCCACCCTTCTGAGAAGGTGAGAGAATACATGCCTATGGCCGGCGGCAGCGCGAAGTACGTCTGCTTTGTGAAGGGATCCCCCGAGTCTGTTATCGGTGCATCGGTCAATACAGTTCTTTCGGGCAGCACTGCCGAGCTGGACAAACTGAAACGGGAAAGGCTGCTGGCAGAGAATCTGGAGATGGCCGGGAAGGGATTCAGAG
Organism: Candidatus Sysuiplasmataceae archaeon; assembly: GCA_046706185.1. Classification (GTDB taxonomy): domain Archaea; phylum Thermoplasmatota; class Thermoplasmata; order Sysuiplasmatales; family Sysuiplasmataceae; genus JAJZXY01. The sequence continues at coordinate 691 of JBJKPR010000021.1, read as the reverse complement.
TGCTTGCTACTGCATTCAAGCTCATAGAGTCGGTGGAGGAGGAGCCGTACTCCGGACTGACCTTTCTCTCTCTCGTGGGCATGCAGGATCCGGCAAGACCCGAGGCAAAGGATTCCGTTGAGAGGTGCAGGGACGCAGATATCAGAGTCGTAATGATCACGGGTGACCAGCAGGCGACTGCCAGGAAGGTCGCGCACGATCTTGGTATTGGAAGAAATGCTGCAGAGACAGTTGTCACCGAGGGTGCAGCCCTTTCGGCAATGGGGAAGGAAGAATTCATTGAGACTGCAAGGAATACCGACGTCTTTGCAAGGGTCTCTCCCGAGCAGAAACTGGATATTGTGAAAGCGCTGAAAGCGGGAGGGGAGATTGTTGCCATGACCGGGGACGGTATCAACGATGCACCGGCCCTGGATGCCGCAGACATAGGAATTGCCATGGGGAAGGGGGGAACAGACGTCGCCAGGGAGTCGTCAGATGTCATTCTGGTGGATGACAACTTCTCATCCATCGTCTCGGCTGTGGAGGAGGGAAGGATTGCCTTCTCAAACATCAGGAAATTTGTCAGTTATCTCTTTTCGTGCAATTTCAGCGAGCTGTTCATCATGCTTGTTGCAACATTTGCAGGTCTTCCTCTCCCTCTGATCGCCATTCAGATTCTATGGTTGAATCTCGTCACGGATGTTGTTCC